>JBIIJQ010000096.1:0-8786 GCA_044233655.1 Chitinophagaceae bacterium
CTACATATAAAATTATGCATAAAGGTGGTGATGTTTTTTTAAATACATCTGAGGAGCATTTCGATGAGAATCCTTCTATTCATGATTCGGTTTTTGCTATTTCTACTTCGTTCAAACAAAACGGTAAGGCATCATCTATATTGAAGTCGGGTGTTTCAACATTGTATGAAATTGATATACAGTCTTATAAATCGGGTGAGCATGTTATGGTCGAAATTCCAATTCCTTCTGGTATGAAAGTGATTTCTAAAAAGCCAACTATTGGCCAAGATGATTATGTAGAATATTATAAACACAAAGTAGTTTATTATTTTTCTAAATTGCCTATGGGAATGAAGCATCTCTCAATTCAGTTAATGCCAGTGTTTAAAGGTGAATTTATAGTGCCAGCATCAAAGGCTTCCCTGATGTATTATCCGTTTGTTTTTGGTAACAGTTTGAATTCAGTTATATCTACTCAATAAGTGGTATTGTATGCGAATCTGTAGGTATAAATGGTTATGAAGTATTCGTTTTTGAATGATTCTATGTATGTTTGTATCAAGTGATAAATAATAAAATTATACAATTAGTCTTACTGCTTATTTTTTCAATATGCAGTACCAATGCCCAGCTGATAATCCGTGGGCCTTATATGACTATGGCTACCAACAATACCATTGTAATTCATTGGACTACAGATATTCCAGCTACAGGTAAGGTACAGTTTGGTACGAATCCTGCTTTACTCAATAATTCCTTTTCCAATTTATCGTATACCACAAATCATATTATACAGCTAACCAATTTATTGCCTTATACCAAATACTATTATTCCATCGGGACTACGACAACTGTTTTGCAATCTGATACCAATCAACATTTTGTCACCTTGCCATTTACTTCGCCTTTATTTGAAAAGCCCATACGATTTTGGGCTGTAGGTGATATAGGAAAGCAAACACAACAGCAAATCAATGTAAGAGAATCATTTCGAAAGTATGTGGGCAATACTCAAATCGATGGTTGGATTTTACTTGGTGATAATGCATACAATAGTGGATTAGATATCGAATACCAAAACGGTTTTTTCAATTATTATCAGCAATCTGTTTTGAAAAATATTGTATTATGGCCAGCATTGGGAAATCATGATTATGCCAATAATTATACATTACGCACTACACATCAAATTCCATATATTGATTTATTTACTTTGCCTCAAAATGCAGAAGCAGGTGGTGTAGCATCAGGAACTGAACGCTATTACTCATTCAATTATGGAAATGTACATTTTATTAATCTCGATTCCTATGGGTTAGAGAATGTTGGAGGCAATTTTTATGGATTGTCCGATACGTTGCTTTCGCCTCAAATCCAATGGCTCAAAAATGATTTGCAAGCAAATCAATTGCCTTGGGTGATTGTTAGTTTTCATCATCCACCTTATTGTATGGGTACGCACAATTCAGATGCCGAAGGCGATTTGATTGCAATACGTACACAACTCAATCCAATATTAGAACGTTATAATGTGGATTTAGTTTTGAATGGGCATTGTCATTCTTATCAACGAAGTCAGTATATCAAAGGGCATTTTGGATTAGAAGCTTCATTTGATTCGAATCAACACATCCAACAGCAAACGAGTGGAACATATGATGGGTCAGACAATTCATGTGCCTTTGTAAAAAATCAACAGACTGGGTTGAGAAAAGATTCGGGTGTGATCTATATGGTCGTAGGCTCAGGTGGAGCAATCCCACAGATGCCTAATGCGGCTTGGCCTCACAATGCCATGCAATATTCAAATTATGCTGACAATGGATCTCTTTTGCTTACGATCGAAGGCAATAAGTTATTGGCAGAATGGATTAGTACAGATACAAATCAAGTGGTTAAAGATAAATTCACCATATATAAAAATGTAGGAAAATCTACCACCATTCATACATCTTATCCTGATACCTTGAATTTGAAAGCCAGTTGGAAAAGTAATGAAAGTTATAAATGGTCAATAGGTGATTCTATGCGAGTGATACAATACATTGCTACGACTGATACCATGATACTAGTTGAAGATTCATATAGTTGCATTACAGATACATTTTTTATTACCAATAGTCCGAATGCTGTTATTGAAACATTATTTGATAACATGGATATCGTTGTATTTCCTAATCCTGTGCATACCGAATTAAATATTCAACTATCACAACTTGGATGGTATGATGCAACTATTTATAATCTAAATGGCGATACCGTTTTTAAAACAAGATTAAACAACACCTTGTCAAAAATGACAATACCCTTGCAAGGTAAGCTTCAAGCAGGTATGTATATGCTAGAATTAAAGAATGAAAGCCATCATGTAAGACGATCTTCTTTTATTATTGAATAAATCTATCACATTGAAAGCTATTTTCTTGGCAAGAATCGAATATCTTTGCGACCTCAATTTATTACCATGGATAACAAGAATTACAAATTAGCAACAAAGCTAATACATGCTGGTGTAGAACCTGATCCAACCACAGGAGCTATCATGACGCCAATCTATCAAACGTCAACATATGTGCAAGAAGCACCTGGCAAACACAAAGGATACGAATATGCTCGTACACAAAACCCGACTCGTACCGCTTTGCAAAATGCATTGGCTGCTATTGAACTTGGTAAATATGGGTTGAGTTTCGGTTCAGGTTTAGCAGCTTCGGATGCTGTAATGAAATTATTAAATCCTGGTGATGAGGTTATTTCAACCAACGACTTGTATGGTGGAACGTATCGTATTTTTACAAAAGTGTACGAGCGTTATGGCCTAAAATTTCATTTTACTGGTATGTCTGATGCATCTACCATCGAACAATACATTAATGCCAATACCAAAATGATATGGGTAGAAACGCCTACAAATCCACTCTTAAATATCATTGATATCGAAGCATGTGCTGCGATAGCCAAAAAACATAATTTGATTTTAGTTGTAGATAATACATTTGCTTCGCCTTATTTACAAAATCCATTGACCTTGGGTGCTGATATCGTATTGCATTCAGCTACAAAATATTTGGGTGGACATTCTGATGTTGTGCATGGTGCGCTCATAGTCAATTCGGATGCTTTGCATGAGCAATTGGCATTTATCCAAAATTCGTGTGGAGCCGTACCTGGTCCGCATGATTGTTGGTTAGTTTTGCGAGGTATTAAAACTTTGCATGTACGTATGGATCGTCATTGCGAAAATGGGAAGAAAATAGCCCATTACCTGCGCAACCATCCAAAGGTTGACAAAGTGTATTGGGTAGGTTTTGAAGATCATCCGAATCATGACATAGCCAAAAAGCAAATGCGTGGTTTTGGTGGTATGATTTCGTTTACATTAAAGGGCGATAATTTAGATGAAGCAATCAAAGTATTGAGTAGTACAAAATTATTTGCTTTAGCCGAATCATTGGGTGGTGTAGAAAGTTTGATTGGGCATCCTGCAAGTATGACACATGGTTCTATACCGCGGGAAGAGCGTATCAAAAATGGTTTGGTTGATTCGTTGATTCGTCTGAGTGTCGGTATCGAAGACGTAGATGACTTAATCGAAGATTTGAACCAAGCAATCGGATAATATCTTTTTTGAAAGGCTGCATTGTTTACTCTTGTGTAGATAATGCAGCCTTTTTTTTATTACCTGCAAAACGTACCCCAAGTCCAACGATGGCTTGAAGTGCAATGTTATTTACAGTTGCAGTTCCATCAACAATTGGCGCATTTGCTCTAGCGAAGGTGGCTTTCAATTCAGTATTGAGGTAAAGCCTTTTTCGAAGAAAATAAAACTGCTTTGCAACAGCTGTGTTATATACCAAGCCACGTAATACATATCCTTTGATATCAAATCCTGGACCTTCGGGATAGACCTTGTTACGTATGGTGCTTTCTGGATGCATCAATACACTACCTATGCCATTGCGAAAAAGGAAGTATTTGAATTTGTATCCATAGTTGAGAGTCAGGATATTGAAACCATGCGAAATGCCAAATCGCTGTACCTCGGGTGGTTTATTATCTAAATACAGTTTATGATGAATGGCTTCAAATTCAATACTGTGTTTATCGACATGTTTGCAAAAACGCCAATCCCAATAATAGGGAGATATAAAAGGTTCGCTGTAAAATTTTGCACGTTTAATATAAATACCTGGATAGCCTTGTTGTTTGATGCGCAATGGAAGTGGTAGGTTTCCAGCCCAGCCACCATGCAACTCGAATGTCCAGTAACGTTGAGCAGATAGATTATTGATATTGAAAACAAGCAGCATTAAAACTATGCTCATGTAAGGAATAAGAATTTTCATAGTTCAAAATAACTGAATTATGTTTAAATGAAACTATTGAATTTAGTTATGTGGTTTATAATTGATTCTTATGATAAGCATGGCATGATGACTCACTGTTTTTCTAAAATTGAAAATTGTAATTATTCTACTTGTTGTACTTTCACCTCGAGAATATAGCCATAGAATGACTAAAGCTGCATTGAAACAATTTCTAGATCGAAAAGTAATTGAGTATAATACGACTCAATTTATTGATAAAGATCCGATTTGTATTCCACATTCATTTTCTAAAAAACAAGATATTGAAATAGCTGGTTTTTTTGCAGCTACATTGGCCTGGGGAAATAGAACCTCGATTATCAATAGTTGCAAACGCATTTTAGATGCTATGGATCATGCGCCACATGATTTTTTAATCAATCATAAAGAGGTTGATTTGAAACATTTTTTAGATATCAAACATCGTACGTTTAACGCCACTGACTTATTGTATTTTATTCATTTTCTTTCGCAATATTATAAGCAACATGCGAGTTTGGAATCGGCCTTTTGTCCTTCGGGTATGAAAGGAAAAATAGATATGAAAGAGCGATTGATTTATTTTAATCAAATATTTTTTGCTTTGGAACATCCTGCTCGAACACAAAAACATGTATCGACACCACTTAAAAAATCAGCTTGTAAGCGACTGGATATGTTTCTGCGATGGATGGTGCGACAAGATGAACAAGGCGTAGATTTTGGTATATGGACTTGCATCAAACCTTCCGAATTGATTTGTCCCTTGGACGTACATGTAGGTAGGGTGGCACATCGATTAGGATTGATACAAGAGAATAAAGCTGATTGGCAAACTGCAGAAGCATTGACCGAATCCTTGCGGCAATTCGACGCAAACGATCCTGTTAAATACGATTATGCATTGTTTGGTTTGGGAGTGGAGGAAAGAGTGCGGTAGATAGGCAGTAAGCAATTGTATTGTGATTATTTGAAAAAAGTCGAAGAGTGCAGTTAAGAATATTAATTTAGTTATTTTTCAGTCAATATTTCCACTCCGCTCAACATGACAGAAAAATACAATTGGTATGCAATTATAAGTTTCATAAACGTATTCACTCTCTGTCTGTCTGAGCGGAGTCGAAGAGTGCAGTTGTGAATATTAATTTCGATATTTTTATGCCATGTTTTGTGTAAATACAAGCCTTTATTTTATCATTTTCATTGCTTTTTTGGCATGAAAATGTGAATGCAATCGTTTATATTAAAACCAAGTGAGATAATTATTATATTTGCTTATCGAACTAAGTGATTCTTGGACAAGAAGATTAACAAGGGCTAAAATTAACTCGGTAAAATAATATATAATACATCTTTCATATTAAAAAAATACAAAAAAAATTGTTTTATAGAATACTATATTATATTAGCGGTAGTGGTTATGCCCCCTGTAATAATCATTCTCTCTATGTACAAGAAGAAAAAGAAATAATCTAAATTAATAACTATGAAAAAACATCTCCCAAAATTGAAATTTCAAATTTTACGTTCTTACCTCACAACGATTCTTTTATTTCTTGGTTCTAATGTTTCTATAGCTCAATGTTGGCAAAACATACAAGCTGGTGGTTGGTAAACTTAGCTATCAAAACCAATGGTACATTATGGGCTTGGGGTGTGAATACTTATGGACAACTAGGAAATGGAACAAATAACTATTTATTAATTCCAACACAAATTGGATTAGCCAATAATTGGCAAAGTATAGCACCTGGCTTATATCATAGTCTAGCTATTAAATCTGATGGCACACTTTGGGCTTGGGGAGATAATTTAACTGGGGAGTTAGGTGATGGAACATACATTAACAAAAGTATCCCAACACAAATTGGTCTAGATACAAATTGGCAAACTGTTATTGCTGGAGAACTTCATAGTATAGCAATCAAAACGGATAGTACGTTGTGGGCATGGGGATCCAATCTATATGGGCAATTAGGAGACGGAACCAATGTAGATAAAAATACACCTATCCAAATTGGCATCGGCAGTACTTGGCAAAGTATTGCTACTGGATATCATCATACAATCGCTCTAAAAACAGATGGTACAATGTGGGCTTTTGGACGCAATTACGCTGGTCAGTTAGGAGATGGAACGACAGTAGATAAAAATGTATTTACACAAATAGGTCTAGCTAACAATTGGCAAAGTATATCAGCCTCAAATGCAAACTCATCTGCAATCAATGCCAATGGTAACCTTTTTACTTGGGGCTATAATTTTTGGGGACAATTAGGGTCTGGTTCGAATTCAAGCCAAAACTCACCATATCAAGTAGGTGGTAATACATGGCAAAGCGTAAAATCTGGAGGTTCTTCTACATTAGCGATCAAAACAAATGGCACATTGTGGGCTTGTGGTAATAATTTCTCAGGTCAGTTAGGAGATGGAACAAATATCAATAAAAATTCCTTTATTCAAATAGGATTAAATACCAATTGGCAAAGTATATCTGCAGGATCTGAACATTCCATAGCGACAAAAACAGATGGTACCCTTTGGGCTTGGGGAGGTAATTTGAATTTCCAGTTAGGTGATGGTTCAAATACGAATAAAAACACACCAACTTATATAGCAGGAGTAGGATGCTTTCCTTTACCTGTTCATTTACGTTCATTTAATGCAAATAAATGTGAGAAAACGAATGTTTGCCTTACATGGGAAAGTGCGTCCGAACTTAATATGAAATGTTACGATGTAGAATCTTCAACAGACGGTATTTATTTCAGACGAATAGCTACTCTTCCTGCTAAAAACGAAATAAAGAACAATTATTATTTTAAGGATTTAAATGCAAAAGGAAAGCTTTATTATCGATTGAAAATGATTGACATTGATCAAACCTTTAGCTACAGTGAAATCGTAGAAATCAACTATAGTAATGAAACTGCTATACAAATATTCCCTAACCCTTCGAATACATCTATTCGTATTCATGGCCTAAATGGGTTGTCGGTAGTTGAACTTATTACAATGCAAGGGCAAACTGTAATCCAAATTCAAACTACTTCTAGTAAAATTGAAATACCTACAAATGAATTGAGGAATGGTATTTATCAATTGAAAATTTATCAAAACCATCAGGTCAAAACCGAAAAAGTAGTGATACAACATTAATTTAATTGTGTTATTCGCATTGAGTTGCACAATGGAAGCCTCAGTTTTATTGTACATTCGAGTGAATTGTATGAATTAAACAAATTTCGTGTTCTTATTACGTTGATATCAATAATACAAACGAATGCATAATTATAAACTACTAAATTTGTTTTATGGTTAAAGTATACAGCAATTTTATATTGCTAACAACTATTCAAAATTAATATCATATTTTATTTCTTCTTCTGAATACTTGATGTTAAATGAGATTAAAAAGAATAGTGTGGTCTAAGAAGGGTATAAGAGTATAGCAATGAATATTAATTTCGTTATTTTTTAGTCTATGTTTCGACTCCGCTCAACTTGACAGATAAATAGAATGGATATAAAATTAGTAGCATCATAAACGCAATCACTCACTGTCATTCTGATCGTAGTCGAAGAGTGCAGTTGTGAAAGTTGATTTCGTTATTTTTCTTTCTATGTTTCGACTCCGCTCAACATGACAGAAAAATTGCTTGATTAAAAAAGTTCAAAGTGAAAAATCAAAATATGTATTTTCACTTAGAATTATTTAGATGTGAAGTGTTATTCTTACATTGAGCTAGGAGTTTTAAATCTTTCCATGTGCCATTTATTAGTGCTTGTTTTTTAACTCTATTCCAGCCTTTGATTTGTTTTTCCCACAAAATTGCATCATTTATGTATTGGAAATGTTCTGTGTATTTCAAAACAACCGGCCTTCTAGAATATGTATAAGCCTTTTTGTTTATTCCAGTATTATGTTCTATTATTCTATGTTCTATATCATTTGTGACACCAATGTAATAAGAGCCATCTATACATTCAACTAAATATACATAATAATCATGCATAGATTCAAAAATACTAGTTAGTTTCAATTTATCCAAAACAATGAAATCTAATATATCCTAATTCATATTGGTTTAAATTTAATGATATGTAGATTTGATCTACGAAAACACCCTCTGTCAGTCTGAGCGGTGTCGAAGAGTGCAGTCATGAAAGTTGATTTCGTTATTTTTCTGTCTATGTTTCGACTCCGCTCAACATGACAGAAAAGAAGAGTACATAGTAAATTTCGACTCCGCTCAACATGACAGAAAAGAAGAGTACATAGTAAATTTCGACTCCGCTCAACATGACAGAAAAGAAGAGTACATAGTAAATTTCGACTCCGCTCAACATGACAGAAAAGAAGAGTACATAGTAAATTTCGACTCCGCTCAACATGACAGAAAAGAAGAGTACATAGTAAATTTCGACTCCGCTCAACATGACAGAAAAGAAGAGTAC
>JBIIJQ010000097.1:0-8652 GCA_044233655.1 Chitinophagaceae bacterium
AAAACAAAAATCGAACAATCAACTAAAAATAAACAGCCTACATTTTGTCCACTTGAACAAATTGTCTAAATAAAAAGCCTATATTTTGTCCATTACTCCAACTTATTTCGTATTTTCAACGTCCAATAGTTTAATATATTAATTAAATCGTTTTGATATGAGAATCATTTATATTTTCAGTTTTATATTATTTTTTAATATTCAACTAAAAGCTCAAATAAGCGGAACGGTATTTAGAGATTATAATGGAGATGGCATTCAGCAATCTATTGCTCCGAATCTTGAGCCAGGAATCGAAGGCGTAATTGTAAATGCATATGATAAAACGAATACCATTGTAAATACAACAATCACTGCCCCTAATGGCTCATATACTTTACCTTTTATAGATACAGTTCGTATTGAATTTGAATTACAGCCCAATTACACATGCTTTACAAATCTTGTAGATTTTTCTTCAATGGCTCCTGATGGTGAAAATATCCGTTTTATATATGCATCTACTTCCAATGTTAATTATTCGATTCAAAATCCATCTGAATATTTAATCAACAATAATCCTGACGCCTTTGTTACAAAATTTAATAGAGGGGACCCATTGGTTGCAGGAGCTGCTGCAAATTCAATTGCTATGTTTGGACACAATTATAAAAGTAATGGTACTAATTTTGTATCACCCATGCAATTACCTACATCGAATGTAGGAGCCATTTGGGGAGTTGCCTATAGCAAACATGCTAAAAAAATATTTACGTCTGCATTTCTAAAACGATTTGCAGGATTAGGTCCATTAGGAACTGGAGGTATCTATTTGCTGGAACCATCTGGAGCATCTTTTATTGTTACAAATTTTTATGATATGGATGCCAATGGTAATCGGACTCGAGCTTCTGCAGCTGCTGTTCCATTCGGGTTGGGCTCTTCATTTACGATTAATGCTGGTGGAACAGAAGCTACCTACTTAGGGCCAATAGATCCACTAACGGGCGATCCAGAAGGCTTAGGAGTAGTAGGCGTAAATGGGATTGGAGGTAGAGAATTAACGAGTGCAGTTAATGGTCCTTCTAATGATCCTGCCGCCATGGAACAGGCTTGTAAGGTAGGTATTGGAGATTTAGATATTACAGATGATGGTCGTTTTCTATTTTTATCAAATTTATACGATCGTAAAATCTATCGATTGGAATTAGATAATGTAATGAATCCTCAAAGTGTAGTTTCAGTCACTTCATATAGTTTGCCTCCAATTGCTGTGAACAATGGATTATTAAGAGGTTTTGCGTTGTGCAATCATTTTGGAAAAATGTATATAGGAGCAGTAAGTACTGGCGAAAATGGTGGTCAAAATATTGTCAATGGACCAAGTGATTTATTCGCTTATGTATTTGAAATGACCGATCCGATGGGGACTCCAGTTATAAATCCAACACCGATTTTTACATTACCATTAAATTATACTAAAGGAAGCGCAGGGCCAATGGGTTCAAATCAATGGTACCCGTGGAGTAAAAATACGAGCAATCTATCAGGAGGTGGTGAAATGTCTCGTCCTACTCCAATTTTGTCTGATATTGGTTTTAATCAACGAGGCGATATGGTCATTGATTTAATGGATCGTTCTGGCCATCAATATAGCTATGGTGGTCGTCGGAATTTAACCGGAGCCGCCAATGTTTCATATGTAATAGGGGGCGATCTATTAATTGCAGGTGTAAACTGTAATACAGGTCAATTTACTATAGAGAATAATGGAAGTTACATCTCAAATGGTGTAACGTATAATGGGTGGGGAATAGGTAACAATCAAGGAATAGGAGGTGGTGAATTTTTTCATGATATGGGAGAACAAGAAGGAAGTGTAGGATCTGTAGCTATGATACCCAAATCTGATTCATTTATTGCTGCTGTTATGAATCCAATTGGTATTTTATGCAATGGAACAGGGTTATATCACAGCAATACAGGAGTAGAACTATCTGGTTTGAAATTAGCATCAACGGTTGAATATGGTAAAGGAAATTCGATGGGAGATGTTGAATTGGCAGGTGACGCTCCCTTGATTCAAATAGGAAATCGAATATGGTTGGATATTGATGCAGATGGAATACAAGACGCCAATGAATTAGGTTTAAATAATGTGAGTGTAGAATTATTTGCCGATTTTAATAATGATGATATACCAGATGGTGCTGCTTTGGGAATTTCTACTACAAGTAATAATGGAAACTATTCTTTTGATCCTTTGAATGTCATTGATGGTGATCCGGTAACACCAGGGCTACAAGCTGGACCAATTGCAAATAGAACCTATATTGTTCGAATTGCAAACTCAGATTGGAATGCTGGTCTTGGTACCAATGAATTGTTGGGATATAAACTTACTTTACTCGATGTAGGTGGAGCTGGTCAGCCAAATGTAAGAGACAATGATGCTATATTGTTAAGTTCAATCCCTTCGCTAAAAGTTAAAACGGGTATGAATGGTCAAAATGATCATAGTCAAGATTTCGGTTTTATATTTTGTTTATCATTAGAATTAGATAATGTTACACTTGATTGTATAACAAAGGAAACTCAAATTGGCCCCTTGCCAGAAAATGGTAATACCTATCAATGGGATCCTCCCACGGGATTAAGTGCTTCGAATATTGCACAGCCAATAGTAAATGTAACTTCTAATACAACGTATACATTAACCATCAATGATTTTTGTAAGTACTCGATGAATGTAACAGTAGATCAAATACCTCCGATAATTTATGCTGGCTTATCTGGCTCTATTGATTGTAACACAAAATCTTATCAAATTGGTTCTCCAGCTTTACCCGATCTGATTTATCGTTGGGAACCTGCTGCAAGTTTAAACAATGCTACTATTGCTCAGCCTATTGCATCACCTTCAGTTACTACTACGTATACCCTTACCGTAACTGGCTTAAATGGATGTACTAGTCAAGCAACTACGACTGTCAACGTAAGTGAATGTTGTACAAGAGTAGAAATTCCAAATAGTTTTACTCCCAATGGGGATCAAGTGAATGATCAATTTGGTGTAATCGAAATCGAAAATTTAAGAGATTTTAAATTAGTAGTTTTCAATCGTTGGGGGCAACAACTTTTTGAGTCAATTTCAAAAAATAATAAATGGGATGGAATGTTTAAGGGTGTAAAATGTGAAGTAGGAACTTATTTTTATATCCTTACCTATGATTGTGCAACCCAAAGTGAAAAAAAACAATTACAGGGCGATATCACCTTACTTAGGTAGTGTTATCGTTGAAAATTTTTTTGAATTCCTGCACTGATAAATACTTCCATTATATTGTATTGCACTTGCTTGAAGCTATTATAGTCATATGTCACATCCACTTTTTTCGTGAATACAGGCAACGGATAGTAGCGTATTCCGAATGATATAAACATATTTCGTTTAGCTTCCCTAAATGTAGAATTAATCATAGTATTAGCTAATTCAATATAAGGTCGATACTTAGCAACATTATAAAGACTATCACCTAAATCATAATAAGATATACCGTTTTGAAATCCATTGTTGGTATAATTAGAGACTTCAGAATTGATTGCAATTCCTAAACCAATATGTGGTAAATGTGATAAAAATTCATTTTGAATCTTTAATCCTGTCCGAACTCTAAACCAAAATTCAGGATACTCAATGCCTATTTTTGTTCCATCTTGATATTTATACAAAGGCATCATACGAGGTGATAAACCATATCCAACACCGCCCCAAAATATATTATCGTTGAATTTGCTATAATCAAATGCCATAATTGGCATAAACAAGGTGCTATAAGATTTTGAATCTCTTACACTTGATTTATAGAAGGTACCAGTAACTCCAACTTGAAAACTTACACCATGCGTCACTTGAGAAAAGCTATTTTTTTCTATCCCAAAAAAGACAAACAGTAATACTAAAATTTTAAATTCAAACTTCATAAGATGAAAACGTTTCAAAATCAATGATATTGTATTACTTCACTAAGCCACCATTAGTAGCTTCTGAATCTGGATTTATAAATACTAATTTTCCTTCAGCATTTTCCCCCATCAGTATCATACCATTACTTTCAATACCTCTCATTTTTCTTGGAGCAAGATTTGCTACTAATGTAACCTGCTTGCCAATGATATCTTCGGGCTTAAAATGTAATGCAATACCACTTACAACTGTTCGTTGTTCAAATCCTAGATCAACCGTCAGCTTTAATAATTTATCTGCCTTTTCTACTTTTTCTGCTGCTATAATCTTACCTACTCGTAAATCAATTATATCAAAATCTTCAAATGCAATGACAGGTTTTATTGCAGGTATTTTTGTCTCAGTTGATTCTTCTGTTGGAGTTTGAATATTACTTATTGCTTTTGCGCTTCCTGCTTTGAGTTTTTCTACTTGAGTTTCAATTTCACTATCTTCTACTTTACGGAATAGCAATTGTGGTTCTCGCAAAGCATACCCAGTTTTTAATAATTTCAAACTACCCCCATTTTCCCAATCTAGCATACGATCAACTACTTTCATCATGTTGCAAAGTTTAAGTGCAGTGAATGGTAAAAATGGATTGCAATAAATAGCTAAGTTGGCACACAATTGAAGACACATGTGTAAACTATTATCAATCAATTCTTGTTGTCCAGCTTTTTTCCATGGTTCTTTATCTTGCAAATATTTATTGCCTTCCCTTGCTAAATCAATAACAGCAAACAAGCCTTCTCTGAATTTGTAATGCTCAATGCAATGTTCAATAGTCTTTTTGGTTTGTACAACTTTTTCAAAAAGTGCATCATCAGCGGCATCTTTCAATTCCATATGAAACGCTGGAACTTTACCTCCACATAACTTATGCATTAATACAAATGCACGATTAACATAGTTGCCAAAAATTGCAACAAGTTCACTATTATTCCTCTCCTGAAAATCTTTCCAAGTGAAATCATTGTCTTTATTTTCTGGTGCAT
The DNA here is from genome assembly GCA_044233655.1 of Chitinophagaceae bacterium. Taxonomy (GTDB): domain Bacteria; phylum Bacteroidota; class Bacteroidia; order Chitinophagales; family Chitinophagaceae; genus OLB11. The sequence continues at coordinate 4,984 of JBIIJQ010000097.1, forward strand.
TTGCACATAATACATATCGCAAAGAATCTTGCATATCAGGGAAATCTTTCACATACTCATCTACCCAAACGGCCCAGTTTCTACTTGTACTAACTTTCTCACCTTCAATATTTAAAAATTCATTGGCGGGTACATTATCGGGCAATACAAATCCACCATGGGCTTTAAGCATCGCAGGGAAAATGATACAATGAAATACAATATTGTCCTTGCCTAAAAAATGAACCAATTTGGTGTCTTCTTTACACCAATAATCGCTCCATTGTGCAGTTAATTCCTTCGTAGCTGAAATATAACCAATTGGTGCATCAAACCATACATAAAGAACTTTGCCTTCGGCATCGGGCAAAGGAACTGGAACACCCCAATTGCTATCGCGTGTCATTGCTCGAGGATTCAAACCACTATCGAGCCAACTTTTGCATTGACCATATACATTGTTTTTCCATTCTTTATGATCTTCTAATATCCATTGCTTAAGCCATGGTTCATAATTTTGCAATGGTAAAAACCAATGTTTAGTTGTTTTTTTAATGGGTACAGAATGACTCAATGCACTTTTAGGGTTAATGAGTTCTTCGGGCGATAGTGTAGAACCACATTTTTCGCATTGATCGCCATAGGCACTTTCATTACCACATTTAGGGCAAGTACCTGTGATATAACGATCGGCTAGGAACATCTTTTTTTCATCGTCGTAAAACTGCTCAGATTCACTTTCCTCAAAAATACCTTGATCATATAAATTCTTAAAAAAAGCTTGTGAGGTTTCTTTATGAATTACACGTGATGTACGAGAAAAAATATCAAATGAAATACCCATCGTTTTGAGGCTATCATTGATGATATTGTAATATTTATCGACTATTTCTTGCGGTGTTACGCCTTCTTTCATGGCTCGTATGGTTATAGGTACGCCATGTTCGTCGGTACCACATATAAATTTTACATCTTCTTTGCGAGCTCTTAAGTAACGAGTATAAATATCAGCAGGTAAAAAATTACCAGCCAAATGACCAATATGAACAGGGCCGTTGGCATAGGGAAGTGCTGCTGTAACTAAATGTCTTTTAAACTCCATAATCTTCTTTTTTCCTTTAGTAATTAGTGTTCAATCTCATTTTTTTTCTTTCCAAAAAGTTGATAAGCCGAAAATCCTAATCTAAACATACCATAAATAATCATAAATACTGGTAAAGCTCTGCTGGTGGCATTGGCTGGTCGTGTAAAAAAAATAAATAACCCAAGTATGAGTAATAAAGCACCAGTGGCTAATCCCATTTTAGAACTCCAAGCATATTTTGACGATTTTTCTTCCATCTGAATGTGATTTTATATATTTGGGCAAAGTTAATCAATGCAACCAATAATGTGCAGTATCCCCTCATATTTAAAACCAGGCGATACTATTGGAATTACCTGTCCTGCAGGTTCGGTCTCTATGCCAGATATTGAAGATATGATTAAGCAATTGGCCGATTGGGGATTTCGCGTCATCATTGGTAAAACGATTGGGACTTCCTATTATAAATTTTCAGGAACTGATGCTGATCGATTAGAAGATGTACAAAAGATGTTGGATGATGATTCAATTCATGCTATATTATTTGGACGTGGTGGTTATGGTTCAATTCGAATTATGGATCAAATCGATTTTACACGGTTTATCGAAAAGCCAAAATGGTTATTGGGTTATAGTGATATTACATGTTTTCATTCTCATATTCATTCCTTGTTTCATATTGCTACTATACATGGTCATATGTGTGGAGGTTATAGAGCCTTAGATTATAATTTTCCTTCAACACAAAGTATTTATGATGTACTATTGGGGAATCCTATTCGTTATAAAATTGAGCCTCACGAAATGAATCGATCTGGTGAAGCTTCTGGTTTGCTCATAGGAGGAAATCTAGCTTTATTATCCGATTTGATAGGAACACCAAGTGATATAGAAACTGATGGTAAAATTCTTTTTATAGAAGATATTGCTGAATACAAATACAACCTAGATCGAATGTTGTGGCAATTGTTACGAGCCGATAAACTGAGTCATCTCAAGGGATTATTAATAGGAGGTTTTACAGATACCATGGACAATGAAGTTCCTTTTGGAATGACTGAATATGAAATTGTATGGGAAAAAATTATGGAATTTGATTATCCAGTTTGTTTTAATTTTCCTGTTGGGCATCAAGCCCGCAACATGGCATTGAAATGTGGTGTCAATTATCAATTGAAAGTTAGCAATGAGGGTGTTGAATTAAATGAAATTACCCTGAGTTAATTATTTAAAGGGCGAACTAAATTTCACATCAGTTATAAATTCATGATCAGTTAAAGTTTCAAGAAAGGCTTTTAAATCATTCATTTCAGTTGGTGTAAGATTCATTTGCTTAGGTGCATGATTAGCTATGTCTTTTAAGTCTTCGTCAAGATTTGGATTAGGCAAAATAGATGAATTATAATGTTCGATTACTTGATCAATACTAGATAGACTGCCATTGTGCATGAAGTGTTTTCGTAAGGCAACATTTTTTAATGATGGAACTTTGAATTTGCCCAAGTCAAAAGAATTTTGAGTATGTATAAAAATTCCAGGATCAGTATTTTCAAATTGAATGCCATTGTTACGAGGATTGTCAGCAATGAATACATCCGTATTATGACATCCAAAACAGTTGATAACTGGATGAGACATGAAAATTGACTTACCATTATTTTCTTCACTTGAATAATTTGGAAAATCTACTAATCGATTATTTGTTTCAGAAAGTCCAATATCGTACTTAGAACGATAAGAAACCATCGATCGGATAAATTGAGCAATTGCTTTTGATATTCTTTCGGTAGTTATAGAATTATCACCAAAAGCATATTTAAATAAAATTGGATAATACGATTTGGTAACTAATCTATTGATAAGCGTATTTAAATCCATTCCCATTTCTATGCTATCTTTTATTGGTTTTAGTACTTGTTCTTCTAAGGTTTGAGCACGTTCATCCCAAAAGAATCTACCATTGCTATAATAGGCAGCATTTGCAAGTGACATGGAATGTCTTGTTGTAAAACCACCATTAAATCCTTTGCTAAATTGTGAAGTGTCTGTAAAGCCAATTTCTTGATGATGACATGAAGCACACGCTATTGTTGAATTAATTGATAAGTCTTTATCATAAAAAAGTACTCGTCCTAAAGTAGCACCCCAATCTGTAACAGGATTATCAGATGGGGTATTATTCTGAAATTGAATGAATTGATTATTAAAAAAAGAAGGTAGTAATGGTGATGAGTAATTATAGGGAATTTGAGGGATAGTTAATGTTGCAGAAATTGTATCAAATTCATTAGGGATGATTGAAACAGGGGCCTTTTTTTTACATGAAAATACTCCTAGAATTAAAGGAAGAATAAGAATGAATTGAAATATTCTCTTTTTCATGTTTGCATTTGGTTACTCTATAGTACAATTAAAAATTAAAAAAAAGCCATTTCAAAAGAAATGGCTTTAGAATGATTAAGATTAAACTATTAATGTTGAACCAACACTTGGTGAACAGATGAATTATTCTTTGAATCAAATAATATCACATGATAAGTTCCAGCAGCTAATCCAGATGTTTTAAATTGAATTGAATTTTTTCCTGCATCCATTTTAACAGATTT
>JBIIJQ010000032.1:0-29610 GCA_044233655.1 Chitinophagaceae bacterium
TAAATGTTTCATATACTTGCAAGTGGCATGTTTTGCATTCATCCATACCTACATAATGAGCATTTTTGTCTTGAATATTTAAATAAGGACTAATTTCTTCAGTGTTACAATTGAAGAGAATGATTAATAGTGAAATAATGAATATCGAATAGACGAAATATTTTCGCATGGGGTGTAAATATACTTTGTATCTTCGAAATCCTAATTTAGTAAAATGAGATTTATTACTCTTTTGTTCGTTTTAATCAGTTTTGATGGTTATGCACAGAATGCAGATATAAATATCTTGCGATCAATCAATATAAATAGAAATGAAAATTTAGATGGCACTATGAAATTCATTTCTAAAACAGAGTATGTAATAGGTACGCTTACACCTATTACAGTTTGTGCAACAGCACTTGCTAAAAAAGATTTCAAACTCTTACAAAAGGGTGTAAACATGTCTTTTGCAGTAGTATTAAATACAGGCTCAACGTATATTCTGAAACGAATTGTAAATAGGGATAGACCTGCCCAAACTTATCCTGATATTATTGCAATGGAAAATGAGCGATTTCATTCTTTTCCCTCTGGGCATACTTCCAATGCTTTCGTAACGGCAACATCATTGAGTTTGAATTTTAAAAAATGGTATGTAATACTTCCCACGTATGCTTGGGCTACTGCAGTTGGCTATTCGCGGATGCATATGGGCGTTCATTATCCCTCGGATGTTTTTGCAGGTGCAATAGTTGGCGCTGGGTCAGCCTTGATCACATATAAGGCCAATCAATGGATTAAATCTTATTATGAAAAGAAATTTGTAAATAAATCTATAGAACAATAAAAAAAGCTGCATCGAAAGGATGCAGCTTTTAAACAATTATTTTTTTTTATTTTAATTTGAAATTATAAGAACCTGTAACATCAGCATTCGTTGTTTTATCCCATACTTTGAAATGAACTGTAAAATCATGAATGGATTTGTTTAATTCTGTGATAGTAGCTTTCAGTGTAATTACACCAGCATCTTCTAGGCTTGCTGATTCAAGCGTAGAGAATAAATCTTCTTGATCTAGCACTACTGTGCCATCATTTGTTTCTACTGTTTGACCAGCTCCAATTTTAACCTGACCGTTTTCGTCCTTCCAACCACTTACAAAAATGCGGCAAAGAATAACTTCTCCAATTCCAACGGTATTGTCATTACTAATCTCAGTGCCATCTTCATGTAAAAGCATCGCTTTTGAAACCTTCAAACCATTTTCAGTGATAGTAATGCCATTCTTGATAGCTGATTCTGAAGAATTTGCCTCTGTTTTGTTTTCAGTCTTTGTTTCTGTAGTGGTCGATTTCTCTCCACAGGCAGCTAATGACAATATCATTGCGCCTAAAATAATTTTTTTCATATTTGTTTAGTTTTTTAGTTTGCGTAAATATACTTTTTGTTTATAAATATAAATAATTAATGTTTGTTTATTTTGTTACAAATTAAAAACCCTATTCAACTTGAATAGGGTTTTTAATTAATAAGTAATAAGTTGTTGAATTATTTTAATACGCCTCTACTAATAACAATACGTTGAACTTCGCTTGTTCCTTCGTAGATTTGAGTGATTTTTGCATCACGCATTAAACGCTCTACATGAAACTCTTTTACATAGCCATAGCCACCGTGTATTTGAACAGCTTCAGTAGTTGCTTTTTGTGCTACTTCGGATGCAAACAATTTTGCCATTGCAGATGCCATATCGTAATTTTCATGTTGGTCTTTTAACCAAGCTGCTTTTAAAACTAATAATCGAGCAGCTTCAATTTCAGTAGCCATGTCAGCTAATTTGAATTGTATTGCTTGATGGTTCATGATTTCGGTTCCAAAAGCTTTTCGCTCTTTTGCATATTTCAATGCTAATTCGTAAGCTCCACTTGCTATACCTAATGCTTGAGCAGCAATGCCAATACGACCGCCACTCAATACTTTCATGGCGAATGTGAACCCAAACCCATCTTCTCCAATTCTATTCTCCTTTGGTACTTTTACATCTTGGAACATGATTGAATGCGTATCGCTACCACGAATTCCCATTTTATTTTCTTTACCACCAACTGTAACACCATCCCATGCTTTTTCAACGATGAAAGCATTTATTCCTTTATGTTTTTTCTCAATATGCGTTTGTGCAATAACTAAATAGTGTGTTGCAGAATTACCATTGGTAATCCAGTTTTTAGTTCCATTTAATAAGTAATAATCTCCTTTATCTTCAGCAGTAGTTCGTTGTGAAGTTGCATCACTCCCTGCTTCGGGTTCACTTAATAAAAAAGCACCAATTACTTGACCTGATGCCAACGGAACTAGGTATTTTTGTTTTTGTTCTTCTGAACCATATGTTTCAAGGCCCCAGCATACAAGTGAATTGTTCACGCTCATACATACTGAAGCAGATGCGTCAACTTTCGAAATTTCTTCCATTGCTAATGCATATGAAACTGTATCCATTCCTGCTCCGCCATATTTCGGATCAACCATGATTCCCATCATACCTAATTCGCCTAATTTTTTAATTTGCTCAGAAGGAAACTTCTGAAGTTCATCACGCTCTATGACACCAGGCAATAGTTCATTTTGAGCGAAATCTCGGGCTGCTTGTTGAATCATTAATTGCTCTTCTGATAATTGAAAATTCATATAGAAATGTTTTAATACAACGCAAACATAATAAACAATTTTTGTTGTGTGAAATTTGATCGAAATGAATTTGATTATTGAGGATAAATAATGAATTATTGGGCTTTTTGGGATTATTTATCTTAATAATGTTATTCACATATACCTTAATATTTTAACATTATTATACAAGCCAAGATTTTTACTTTTGTAGATATGTTTCAACGATTAATTAAGACTTTATTTATATCCTCTTTCCTAATAGCAAGCACTTCTTGTTCTTTAAATGGAAAAGATCCAAAGCCTGCATCTCCAGATGGAGAACCAAGATTTGGGAAAGTTAATATACAATATACAGATACAACTCTACCTGCCACTAAACAACTAATATATCGATTAGACACCTTTTACAAACGACAAATCAGTGCTGGGTTTAACGGAAGTGTTTTGATTGGTTATAAAGGGAAGGTTTTGTACGAACGGTATTTTGGGTTAAGTCAAAAGGAGAGTGGAGCTCAATGGTCGCCTCAAACACAAAGTCAATTAGCATCTACTTCCAAAACATTGACATCTGGAGCTATTCTTCTTTTAAAAGACAAAGGATTGTTGGATTTAGATGATCCTGTGATGAAATATTTAGCGAATTTTCCTTATCCTGATATTACCATTCGGATGTTGTTAAATCATAGGAGTGGTTTGCCAGATTATATCAAGTTTGTAGGCAAACCTATTGGTAAAATGTTTTATTCTAATGATGATATCTTAGCGATCTTTGCGACTAAAAAGCCCAAACTAAATTTTACACCTAATACAAAATTTACATATAGTAATTCAAATTTTGCAATGCTTGCGAGTGTAGTCGAAAGCATCAGTGGAATGAAATTCGATTATTTTATGCGACGATTTGTTTTTACACCCTTAGGAATGGATTGTACGTTTGTTTTTAATCCGGAAAAAGATATGGAATGTACTACATCATTTTGTTATAATAACAATTGGGCACTTGAACCTAATATGCATTTTGACGGAGTGATGGGAGATAAGGGTATCTATAGTTCTGTAAGGGATTTGTATAAATGGGATCAAGCATTGTACTCAGGAAAGCTCATTAAACAATCTACCTTAGAAGAGGCCTTTAAACCTTATAGTTTTGAAAAACCTGGCGTAAAGAATTATGGCTTAGGTTGGCGAATGCTTAATTATCCAGATGGGGTGAAAATTATTTACCATAATGGTTGGTGGCATGGCAATAACACATGTTTCTATAGATTTATTCAAGATAACTTCACTATAATCGTTTTAGGGAATAAATTTAATAAAAGTATTTATCGACAACCACAACAAATTTACAATATTGTGATGGGTGTTGCCGATAAGTCTACCGAATTGGATACTGAAGAATAGTTTCTGATTAATTGATTTCTATTGATCTTAAATCTTGAAGTCGTTGAATCACATCATCCTTCTTAATCAATGGAATCCCTATATAGAGCTTACAAAATAATGTCATCTCCTGCTGTAAGATAGTACAGTCGAATTGTTTGAGTATTCGCATCACTTCGTTCATCATGGTATAATCAAAATCAAGCGTAATATTCAATTCGATGTCTTTTTCAATGATTATATTCGTATGAATAGCCTCTTGAGCAGCTGTTCTGTAGGCATTAATAAGCCCTGGAACTCCAAGCAATGAGCCTCCAAAATATCGTACGATAACTATGAGAATATTCGTTAGTCCAAAACTATCAATTTGCCCCAATATGGGTTTACCTGCACTGCCACTCGGTTCACCATCATCATTTGCACGATAAAGATTTTGATCAAATCCGAGTCTATAAGCATAACAATGATGTACAGCTTTGGGATGTAATTCTTTTAATTTTTTAAGCTCTATTTTAACATGATCTAATGTATTGACTGGTATACAAAATCCTAAAAAACGACTACCACGATCTTTAAATTCAGATAGTGATAATGAAGAAATTGTTTTGAACGTATACATTGCGTAAGTATAATTTAAAATTTATCACCAAAGAAAATAAGCAGTATAGCCAATAATGTAAAAAGTAAACCAATGTAATTGGCTTTGTTTAATTTTTCTTTAAAAATGAAAATACCAAACATGCTTACAACAAACAAAACACCAATATTATTTATTGGAATTGTAGCAGAACTGCTTAACGAATTGCTTTGCAATGCTTTGATTAAATAATAAATTGAAAAATAATTGGGCACTCCTAACACAATACCTGCTAATAGATTTTTAAAATTAAAAACTCGTTTGGACGTGATATATTGATAACTCAAAACAATGCTCCCTAAAATTGCAGCAATAAAAAAACCTGAAATCAAATAAGCATTTGAAATGTCGTTCGTTGTAAGATAGGTTCTTTCTACATATTTTGTTAGCGTATCTATAATACCTGATGAAATAAATAATATCACAGGTAACATATATTGCCAACTTATTTTTTTAGATTTTTCAATGGCATTGTTGTTTTTTGAAGTGAGAACAACTGCAATCAATGCAACAATTATACCAATCAATTTTAACCAACTGATATTCTCATGATAGACTAAATATGAAAAAACAACAGGTATTACAAGTGATAATTTATTAGAAGTTTGTGTAATAGTAATACCAACCTTAACTGAAGAAATTGAAATTAAATTAAATACAGAAATGAACAAAAAACCCATTAAAATCGACCACTTAAACCATGGATATTGAAGGCTTTCAGCATTTATAGGGAAATGCCCTAGTACAATAGTACCTGTAATGACACACGCCCAATAATTGAATACAATCGCTTGAAATGAATCAATTTTATATCGATTAAAGTAGGCGAAAATTACACCTAGGTAGGAATTAAAAAGAATGGAAAGGAATAAAAATATCATGTTTAAATAAGCGTGTTTTTGTAATAATAGATTGCATCAGTTTCGATTTGTTCAATCTTAGTTAGTTGGATAGTTGATGGTAAACAAGCAGAATGTATTCCTTCATATAAAAACGCTGAGGATTGAATTATTCGAATTTCATCCCAAAGATTAGATGTTAACAGCAATTGGTGAAGTTGAGCGCCACCCTCTACCAATATAGATGTAATGTTATTTTCATTTAAATAATTAAGAATATGTTGTAAGAAATTCTCTTTCGAAACTTGAATAAATGTGTTGTTGTTTTCAATTTTACTTTCATTGTTATTGAATATGTAGGTTTTTTGTTCGCCATTCAATAAAGCTAAAGTTGGGGTTAAACTAAGGTCTCGATCATATACAATTCGAAGTGGATTTTTTCCATTCCAATGTCTACTATCTAAGGTTGGATTGTCTACAGTAGCTGTATTATAGCCAACCCAAATAGCGTCCTCTTCACTTCGCCATTTATGTACCAATTTGTCAGAAAATTGATTCGATATTTTAGTTTTTCCTGATGATGTCGCTATGTATTTATCGGCCGACTCAGCCCATTTTAGAATAATATATGGTCTTGATTTTATCTGTGCAGTAAAGAATCGTTGATTTAATGTTATAGCTTCGTTTTCAAGGATTCCTTCAGTTACTTGAATACCACCCTCTTTTAATTTTTGAATTCCTTTGCCATTTACTTTTTCAGATCGATCTCTACATGCAATTACAACATGTTGTATTTTTTGTTTTAAAATTAAATCTACACATGGAGGTGTTTTGCCAAAATGAGAACAAGGTTCTAATGATACATAAAGTGTAGAAAGAGGTATCAAATCTTGATCTTGTTGCAAAACAGACTGTAAGCAATTCACTTCTGCATGCGCTTCGCCATATTGTTTATGATAACCTTCTCCAATGACACGATTTTCAAATACTAAAACTGCACCAACCATGGGATTAGGACTTGTATTTCCTTTGCCAAGTTCTGCTAGCTCAAGGCATCGTTTCATGAAATGTTCGTGAGGAATCATTATTTAATTAATCCCCAAAAGTAAATTAAGTTTTAGAAGAAACCATGAAAGAGTCTTTGCATTCGTATTGAAATATAAATTCATCTTCTTAAATTGTGCAATATGTTGAAATACATTCAGAATGGGTTCGCGTTTTTTATTCTTATTGCAGGAGTATTCGCATTGCTTTTTTTTCATAGTCCATTATTGAATGGATTCAACGGGGCTTTTCATATTGATTCTCAAGTTTATTTATATTCGGGATTACAATTGTTAAATGGTAAAATCCTTTATAAAGAGCTATTTGATCATAAAGGTCCTATTATGCATTTAATTGAAATGGTTGGATTATTGATATCTCCCAACAAAACTACGTATGGTGTTTGGATTGTGCAGTATATATTATTAGTAGGTTCTTTCGCCCCTTTATTTTTTTATTGGACAAAAAAATTAAGCCCTTATGTTGCTTTTTCTTCAGGGCTTATTTTTATTTCTTGGATTTATCGATTTATGACAATAGGCGATAATATCCCTGAACTATATTCGGTTGCATTTATATCACTTTCAATTTATTTTTCTTTTCAGATTTTATTCGAACAGACTAATATTCGAAGGAATGTCATTTGTCTTGGTATTACTTCAACGTTGTTGATAATGATTAAATTAAATTTTGGCATCATTGTTTTACCGATGCTTTTATGGATACTAATAGACTCTTATAAGAATAAAAAACACTTGGGTGCTATCTTGAACTTTTCGATTGGAAGCATGATTGTATTGCTACCCATCATAATCTATTTTTATTTGAATAATGCACTTGCTTATGCATTTGAAGCCATATGGACGTTTAATTTTGCTTATATCAAAAGTAATTCACTTAATTGGTGGCAAAGTATTTATGAGGTTTTCTTTATGCAAAAGAATTATTTTCTTTGGATTTGTCTATTTATAATCCCACTCAAATTATTGTTTTCAATAAAGAATAAAACTGAAGGGTTTGTTTTATTATCAACTGTTTTTTTCTCAATTCTCATATTGGTAGCCATGCCTGGAAGAGGTAATGAATCTAGACATTATTTGATTCCTTTGGCTCCAATCTTTGTTTGGATGGTTGTTTGGTTGGTGCAAGATGTAAAGCCATTTTTTGAGTATGTGTTGCTTATTTCATGTTTGTATTTTATTAAACCAATGATAATGGATTCGATAAATCAACAAAAGAAATTTGCTCCGTTTGATAGCTGTTCTGAGTATATATTAAAACACAAAAAGGAGCAGGAAACCTTGCTTGTAGTAGGAAATCATTCATCCATTTATTGGCAATTGCAAATGAATTCTCCTAATAGGTTTTTTTATACTTATCCCATTTTGCAGCATTGTGAAAACAAGTTAACTCAAGCGTTTGTTTCTGCTTTTCTATCAAGTCGACCAACTTGGATATATCTTGAAAAGCAGTATTCACATTCATCTTGTATTCTCCAATTAGTAAATCATTATCAACTTAAATTTCAAAATGAAAGATGTAAAGTTTACTATTTACAATCTCATTGATTCATCTTAATTTTACTATATGAAACAGAATCTAATTTATATCTCATTTATTATAATCATTGTGTTTTATTCATCTTGTAAAAATGAAAATCCATCTTCAATCACTACTTCAACACTCATTGATTCCATCGAACGATTGCATATACAAGTAGATTCTATTTCTAAAACAAATCTAGATGGTGGCGGTGAGATGGATTATTGGAAATTATCAGGGGATAATTATATAGCTTTAAAACAACGAGGGGTATCAGACCCAACAATATTTGTAAGTGATCATTTGTCAAATAAACCAGACTTAATTCCGTTTGATCCAACATTGGGAGGGCGTATGGCTTTTACCAGAATTACCATAGTAGGTAATAATTGGGCTATGGCCCGATTTGAAGATGGTCATATTGGTGGTGAGATGTTGCTTTCCTATCAATTGGTAGGTGACTCAATCCGATGGAAAATATTAGATGCTCATCTTAGTGATTAATAGAAGGCGTATTGATGAATATAGGATATTGTGGTTTGCAAGTATGAATACAATCTATTTCTAATCCTTTGGATTTTTGCTTTGATACCAAGTTGAACTTGCCTTTATTCAGTTGCTTCTCTTCTTCATATGTTTTTAGAATCCATTTGTAAATCAACGAAGGATCATATAATTTTAAATGAGTATGGGGTGTTTTATCTTTTGCCCATCTGAATGTAAAAAATACTTTTAATATACTTACAGTAGAATGGCTCATATCACCACCAATTAATTTATTTTGAATTGCTATTTCTGATGTCCATTCATTTTTATAGGTTGGTTCTAATGCATTGATTAATTCTAAAAAACTCATACCAAATGCTGAACATCCACTACCTGTTCCGTGTCGAGGATCGTTCATGCCATTGTATAACTTATCATAACCCAACATTTGAAATGAATCTATGTATTGTTTTAAATACATGTAAGATGAATCATTGAGTTGATAGGTTATAAAGGCAATTTCCCCTGTTTGTATTCTGCTTTTAATCTCAGGTATTAAATTTTCAGTACGTTCTAGTCGGCCTTGTATGAGTTTGAATAATACACCCATTCCATATTTTTCAATAAAAACAGATGAAAACAAATCGCGGCGTTCATTGGATACCATTCCTGTTAAAATAGTATCATGATTATTTTGAAGTTCAACCACTACATGTCCTAGTGGTCTCAATGCATATCCGTTGTGTTTTTTGCTCACAAAGTTTCTTGCTAGTGTAATAATTAATTGATGAGGTGTGTGCCAATTTAAAGGATGAGGAGTAGGAATTGCATATAAAGTCAATGTTTGAGAATGGATTTTTTTTGCATGGAAAATAACAAAAAAACCTAGCAGGTATACAATTAAGTATCTAATATGTCGCTTGTTTTTCAAGACCTCAAAAATAAGAAATTAAACTTCCTTTTTCAAGGCATGTTTGTAAACTTCTAAACAACGTTCGCGAGCCATAGCATGATCCACTATTGGGCTAGGGTAGGAGTTAGATTCGAATTCTGGAACCCACTTTCGTATATAGGTTTTTTGGGCATCAAATTTTTCAGTTTGTAAATAGGGATTGAATATTCTGAAATAGGGCGCTGCATCTACGCCACACCCTGCAGCCCATTGCCATCCTCCATTATTGGAGGCTAAATCAAAATCTATTAATTTTTTAGCAAAATATGCTTCTCCCCATCGCCAGTCGATTAATAAATGTTTTGTAAGAAATGAAGCTGTAATCATTCTTACACGATTATGCATCCAACCTGTTTGGTTCAATTCACGCATTCCTGCATCCACTATCGGGTAGCCTGTTCTACCTTCACACCAGGCTTTAAATTCAAGTTCATTATTTCGCCATTTTATTTCATCGTATTGGGGTTTGAACGATGATTGAATGATATGTGGAAAGTGCCATAAAATGCTTTGATAAAACTCCCGCCAGATAAGTTCGTTTAAATATTTTTCATTGTGCTTCAATGCAAATCGAGTTAATTTACGAATACTAATAGTGCCAAAGCGAAGGTGAATACCAAGACGTGATGTACCTTCCAATGAGGGAATATCGCGTGTTTCATGATAATGATCAATGATTGAACTTACAGCATCTGATAGTGGAAATGTCTGTAGACTTTTTTTAAATCCTATATCACCCAAAGTGGGCATACTATAAGTTGATTTTTCAAAATGTTCGAAATAGGATTCACTATGATAGGACGAAAGGTTTTCATCCTTTAATGCGGCCTTCCATCGTTTGCTATAGGGTGTATATACTGTATAGGGCGTTTGATCATCTTTGATGATTTCATTTTTTTCAAAAATCACTTGATCTTTGTATGTTTTGAATTGAATGTGTTTTGATTGAAGATATGCTTCTATTTCCTTGTCTCTTTTTAGTGCATAAGGTTCATAATCATGATTTGTAATAACATTTTTGATTGTAAAGCGTTCTGTTAATTTATGAAAAGCATCCAATGGATAATCATGCAATACCAATAAACTACATCCAATTTCCTTTAATTCAGATTGTATTTTTTCGAGTGACTGATATATAAAGTCAACTCTAGCATCATTTTCAGGTAGTTCTTCTAGGATGGATTTGTCAAAAATGAAAATAGGCTGTACTAGCTCATTTTCTTTCAAAGCATGAAAAAGACCTGCATTGTCATGCAATCTGAGGTCTCTTCTAAACCAAAAAATACTAATAGGTTCCATACCGCAATGATAGAAAAACAATATGTAGCATAGTGTATTTTTGCCTTATAGCCTATAAATCGAGGCCAAAGCTCAACTTTTCAAAATAAATCTAGTTTTTCGACGAATTTTACCTACTTTTGCGCCCTTAAATTCAATACATGAAGTTATCACAATTCGTTTATGATTTACCTTTAAATCTGATAGCTCAATATCCCGCTAAAAATAGAGATGAAAGTAAATTGATGGTTGTTCATAAAGACACCGGAAAAATCGAACATAAAATGTTCAAAGACGTTCAAGACTATTTTGATGACAAAGACGTGATGATAGCCAACAATACAAAGGTATTCAATGCACGCTTATATGGAAGAAAAGAAAAAACCGGAGCTAAAATCGAGGTTTTTCTATTAAGAGAGTTAAATAAACAAAACAGACTTTGGGATGTAGTCGTAGAGCCGGCTCGTAAAATACGTGTTGGTAATAAACTTTATTTTGGAGCTGACAATTCATTGGTAGCTGAAGTGGTAGACAATACAACTTCGAGAGGCCGTACGATTCGTTTTTTGTTTGAAGGGTCAAACGATGAATTGAAAACTATCTTAGACAATATGGGTGAAACACCGTTGCCAAGATATATCAAGCGTAAGCCTGAGGATTTGGACAAGGAGCGTTACCAAACAGTGTATGCAAAACATGAAGGTGCTGTTGCAGCGCCTACAGCTGGTTTTCACTTTAGTCGCGAATTAATCAAGCGTCTTGAGATCAAAGGAATCCGATTTGCAGAAGTTACACTTCACACTGGTTTAGGTACTTTCCGACCAATAGAAGTAGAAGATATTTCAAAACATAAAATGGATGCTGAGTTTTACGCAGTAGACGAGTATGCTTGTAAAACTGTCAATAAAGCCAAAGAAGAAGGTCGTAAGATATGTGCCATCGGTACTACATCTATACGTGCAGTTGAGTCCTCAATTACAACTCAAGGTATGTTGAAACCATCCGAAGGTTGGACCAATGTATTTATATCTCCTCCATACGATTTCGCATTGACGAATTCATTGATTACCAATTTTCATTTACCTAAAACAAGTTTGTTGATTATGGTAACTGCATTTATGGGTTATGATTTAACAATGGAAGCATACAAAGTAGCTATTAAAAATAAGTACAGATTTTTCTCTTATGGTGATGCCATGTTGATTATCTAATTTATTTAAAAAATAATAAATATAAAGCCACCTTCATTGGTGGCTTTTTTTGTTTAGCTTATGCATACAAACTCATTCCACATTTTGTAGATTTGTATATATGAAATTATCTTTTCAGCAATTATTGAAGCAATTGAAAGACATCATTTATTTGATGGATGGGACACAGATTCCATTAAAAATTCAATTACTTAAATCTATTGCCATCACACAATGGAAAGCACCTACTCAGTTGGTCGAGTATCATGAAATGTTGTTGTTTTTAGCTTCTCATCCTGAAAATAAACAAGTACTCCATTTAGTTGAAAAAGAATTTAAACGAATCACTCTTTATTTGAAAAATTGTTCGAAAAAGGATCGACAAAAATACAACGACACAGGGTTACCTTATACTAATTTACTAACACGATTTTCGCATGATTTATTTGATCAACTTCAACAAGATCAATCGATTCAATTAACCATTGATTCGTATGAGGAAGATGGAGTCGATTTAAATACGCTCTTGAAAATGACCTTGCATGCTTTGGAAAAAGATGAAACAACAGCCGGACTTGCGAATAATGAATTGTTGAATGCATTGGGAATCCCTCCTAACCAACAGTTAAATTTTCTATTGAATGAATTTTCGACCTTGAATTCTCAGCCAGCCATCAAAGATTATTTATGGGAATCCATGAAACTATTTGTTGAAGTAGCACCTAGCAATCAGTTGTTTTCAAGAAGCTATAATCGAATGGCTGTTCAAGATGTTTTTTTTCAGAATCAATTGCTGAAAAAATTTGATTCTCATCAATTGATTGAATTGCCATTACCAAAACCAGTTCAGCTTTCACTTGTGCAAAAAAAAGAGATAGCTAAAGTCGTTCATCATTCACTAACATTGACATTACGTGAAACAGATCCATCTACTTACATGGATTTGTCTACACTCCGTTTATATGAACTGGAACGAGGAATTTCAATTGCACTATATGGTATGAATGAGTATCGACAATTGCCATTGCAATCGTATATTGGTTATACGTTGTTTAAAAATGGCTTTCCGGCAGCTTATGGAGGAAGTTGGATTTTTGGTCAACGAGCCATGTTCGGGTTAAATATTTTTGAAGCATTTCGAGGCGGTGAATCTGGTTATATGATGTGTCAATTATTACGAGTGTACAAACAAGTTTTTAAGTTGACCTATATTGATGTAGAGCCTTATCAGTATGGTCTTGATAATCCTGATGGTATTCGAACAGGTGCTTTTTGGTTTTATTATCGATATGGTTTTAGACCCGTAAATTCAAGTTTGTTTCAGTTGGCTGAACTTGAACATGAAAAAATCAAAAACAACGTAGGGTATAGAAGCAATGAAAAAATATTATTGCAATTTACTCAATCCAATATTGCGTTGCAATATGAGAATGCAATTCCAACCGATTTAGGTGATATTAAATCAACTATAACGAAGTTGATAGCCAGTAAGTACAATGGTAATCGACAGGAGGCAATAGAGCAAACTAAACATGAATTATTATCACATTTCAATTCGAAATTCCATTTTACCAAAAGTGAAACAATGGTATTGGAAGATATTGCATTTTTAGTAAAGGTTTTAAAAAAGAAACCTACACTCGATATCCAATTGATTAAAAAATTAATAAAAACGAAGCCTATATGTCCATATCAATACAATGAATTATTAATCAAGTTTTTAACCAAGTGAACTTTGATTCATTTGATGTGAACTCCAATCTACACCAATTCTAAAGGTTTGATAAATGCGACCATTTTTTAAATCTCCCCCAAAGTGATTGGTAGCTGAATGCAATGCACCCGAAGGGTAGGCCACCATACGATTGAAAATATTGCCAACCCTGTCTATTTCTATCCATTTTGTTCTGTCTTTCGAATCTGTTTCTAGTAGGTTGCGTACATCAGTTAATTTCATTTTTAGTCTGCGTGCATATTTTGCTGTTGCTGGATTGATAAGCCCAGTTTGCTTATGTTGCCATAGAGATGTACCGTAATCGTAAGGTAAACCAGGTGTGAGATAAATTAATACGGTTATATCATTGTACGGTTCGTCGGAATGGACACCAGGCACTTCTTTTCGTTTTCCTTTCGAAAATCCTTGATAAAAAACACCATTCTCTTCCAAGGGATCGGTGTCCCAACGAGTAATTTTAATGCCTAATATTTTTTCGAGTTTTTGTTTTACCCCTTTTTCATGATAGACAAGTTTGCTTCTAAAGCCTGTGACATGTTCGGGTTCATAATATTCAGTGCTACGTCTAATACGATAGAAGGATTTAAATAAAAATTTTCTTTGACTAACAAAAATCGATTGTATTGTATTTTTTCCATATCACTGAAATTGTGTGATATAAAAGTACAAATTAGATACAAAAACAAACAATGATTTAAATCACGTTTTTTTAAATGTTAGACTATTTAGATTCTACATATTTTTTAAAATTATCTAAAATAGCTTGCCATCCCATACGTTGAAGTTCATGTGAATTGATACTTTCTGGTTCAAATGATTGAATGAGATATACTTTGCCATCTACTGTATCAAACGATACTTTCACTTTTCGATTATCTTCCAATGTCGATTCGATTAATATGAATGGAATCACATTGGTATAGTTTCCATTTAAATCAAATCCGAAACTACCATCTTTGGCTTCCATTCGAAAACTGAAATTGCCAAAAACAACTAAATTGTTTTCAGCTTTGGTTGTATGCCAATCATCTGAAGCATGATTCCATTTAACAATATCTGCAGGTGTAGTCCATTTTTTCCATACATCATCAATCGTTGAATTGATACTTGTAAATACGGTTATTTTGTTCGATTTTTCCATTTTTCATTTTTTATAATATTCCAACATCCAAAGGTTACAAGAATGATTGGGATACGCTCTTATTTGATTATTTAATTTAAAAAAAAAATGTAAATAATTTTCAAATAAAAAATGCTAATAATAATATTAGCATTCATTAAATATATTTTTTCAAACTTTAAATTTCTTTCATAAACTCAGTTATGCTATCCATCATGTGATTGATTTGAATATCGTTGAGTCCATGATGGCAAGCCATCAACATACCGCCACGCATTACTTTATCGGATTCAGTATATCCATCTTTACTTGCTTTGTGAGCGCAGTTTTTAAACCCTGGTTGACGAAGAATATTTCCAGTAAATACCGTGCGTGTTTGTATATTTCTTTTTTCTAAAAATATTTGCAAGTCTCTGCGAATAAATGGTGCTGTCTCTCGTATGGTGACAGCAAATGCTAACCAGCCAGTGCGTGAATTTGGCAATTGATTTGGAAGGATAAAATATTCTTCATATTGTTCGAAAAATTTTCGAATTCGTGTATAATGTGCTGTACGTAAGTCGATGTTATTAGGCAATTTGCTAAATTGTACGAGTCCAAAAGCAGCACCCATTTCAGATGGTTCTATATTGTAACCCGGCTCTTCAAATACAAATTTTGCATCATAAGGAATTCCATCAATTTCTACATTAAAACGGTTTTCGATTTTTTCACTTTCTACAAAAAGAGAAGATGAACGACCCCAACTGCGAAGTAATTTGCCTCGGTTATAATAAGCTTCAGAATTCACACAAAGCATACCACCATTACCACCACAATTCATAATATGTGAGCCATAAAAACTTGTTGTACTCATATCGGTATATCGACCGCTACTTGCACCTTCTATTTCAGCGCCAATGGTATCGGCACTATCTTCCAGTACAAATAAATTATGCTTGTCTGCAATTTCACGCAATTGTTTCCAATTGGGTAAATTGCCGATGAGATTAGGAATAATCATAGCCTTTGTTTTAGGCGTAATCATTTCTTCTACTTTATTGGCATCTACGTTATAGGTTCCTTCTTCTACATCTACAAATGATGGAATCCAGTTGCGCTTTACGATAGGGGCTACAGTAGTCGAAAAGGTAAGGGCAGGTGTGATGATTTCAGTCCCTTCTTCATAATTCAACAAATCGGCAGCAAGGTATAATGCACTCGAACCAGAATTGACTCCTATGCCATATTTTTTATTATACAAACCCGCCACTTTTTCTTCCAATTCGCGTACATGCTTACTCATTTGAGTAGTCGTTTTTAAAACATGCACTACGGCATCGATTTCTTCTTGTCCGTGAACGGTAGTCCCATAGGGCACATAAGGATATTGACTCATATTCATTATTTAATGCTTGCAAATTTATTCTTTCAAGTTGATACTTACAGCATTTATTTGCCAATAAAAGCATAAATAATAGCAATACCAAATACAATAATAAATAAGGATTACTCATATTAAGCGATTAAACCCTCTATGCCTAAAATACATGAACACTCATTCTACAGATTCGTGCGATTCACACAGAGATTTATGGACTGATTTCTGTCTTTGGAAGTGGGAAATGAACTCAATATTCTTTGTACGATGTTTATAATCTGTTCTAATCTTTCCAATTGGTTAGATACGTCTTGCCAAACGAATCAATTATGTTTTATCTCAATTATTAAATAAGTACATTTGTTTGGTAGGATACTAAGAGTTAGAATACTTAACAAAATTTATAAATAATATGAAGTGGATTTTCTTATTTTCAATATCCCTATTGATTTCATCTTGTCAAAACAAAACAAATCGTACATATTTAAATTTTAAAATACTGAAGAAAAATGAAATAATAGAAGGGAATAATAATAAAAAGGCAATTGGATATTTAATTAGCACTGAAATTATCAATGATACAGATACTAATTTGAAATTTTGGATAATGTCGGATAGCTGGTATGATAATTTTGGTTATAATGAACACTTTCAGTTTTTTGATAAAAATTCGAATAAAAGTATACCTGAATTAAAAGTCATTAAATCTAGTGAGTCTATGACGTTTGTTGCAAAACTATGGGTTTCAGATTCAATTAAAAAATCAAGAATAAATGAACTTAAAGCTGGATTTGTTTTGATTTATGAACATGAATATAAAAAACTACATGGTATGCAAAGTATACCTGAAATTGCAAAGCAAAAACAAAAAATGAATCGAGATTTGATTTGGGGAAATATAAAATTAGAATAAATATGGTTATTTTTTCTTTTTGTTGTGGCCCCATCAAACGAATCAATCAAAGCAATGCAAATAGTGCATTTTCTGTCAGTTACTATTCATTTAAATGAATCAATTATTTTTATCCAATTATTTAAAATGATTAATTTGTGGTTGTTCATTAATCATTTGAAAGAAAGTATTTTATTCTATAATAATTATTTTACAATAGAACTATCATCTTTACTTGATAAATCTAATTCGTTCATTTTTTACGTTTAGAATGTAAATCCCCGTCGGTAATTCAGATACATCGAATGCAATCCGACTTGCATCTATTTTAATAGATTTTACTACGTGACCAACTAAGTTATAGACTCTTAAAGTTTCATTTTGAAAATCATTGTTTGCAAAATCTATATACAATACAGATTCTGTAGGGTTAGGATACACTTTGATCACATTCATTGGTTGGTCAGAAACAGCTGTAGGAGATCCATATATAGATGAATAAGTATTTGCAAAGGCATAACTACTACTGCAAGTAGATACAGCATCCCAGTTTATACTCCAAGTCATTAATCCTCTGAATGAAGGATAACCAGCAGGATTTGCCATTACATATGAACCTGGTGCAAGTCCGGCACCTCTTAAATAATTGATGGCAGCCTTTACTGTATCAGGATGTACATATCCACCTCCTGCGGCCGAACTACATGCAGGTAAGCCTGCGGCTATTTTACTTGCAGGTAAACCAACGAAAGAACCGCCTGCTGTACTGAATCCTTGTATAACAGCCTCACACATAGCTACTATGAAATCAGCTGTGCCTTGAACATAGATATTATTATCAATTCCATACATAGAGCCACTATTATACAATTGCACATGAAGAATATCTAATGAATCTCTCAGGCCATGTATTACAGGAAGATACGCGCCCCAAATCCCTGCATAAGCCGATTGACCACCTTGCACAAACGCTGTTTCGGGAGCCATGGTTAATATCATTTTTTGATTATTTGTTGCTTGATAGTTTGCCATGATTTGCTTGATTGCATAAATCATATTAATAATAGGCTGATCGGTAGGATTGCTAATAGTGCCTCCACTTACTGAAAGTGAACTGCCTTCTAAATCAATATCTATACCATCAAAACCAAATGTGTTTAGAATGCCTGTCATCGTTGTTATAAAGGTATCACGCTCTAAAATTGAATTGAGAGTGATTGGTGCTGTAGCACCGCCAATGCTTATCAATACTTTTCGACCTTGATTTTGCAAGGTTTGTATCTGTGAAATAAAGGTTGCTTGTGAAACCTGGTCGGGTACAAATTGCATTTTATAATCTGTTCCTGCCTGTGGAACGGCAAAAGAAACGTCAATTACTTTGTATCGATTGTCTACTTGATCTAACTGGATATATGGTGCATTGGCATCCTGCCAATTGTGAAAGTAGCCTATTAATGTTGGATTGGGAATTTGAGCTTGAAGGCTATTAGTACTTGTTAGCAATACTAAAAATAGAATGATACTGTACAAGTTGGATTTTAAAGTTCTCATGGGTAATTGTTCTTATTCTTTAAAAAGTGAAATTAGAGTCTAAAGATAATTTCTTTTTTAAATAAATACAAGCATTAGTAGATTTGTGTTTGATAGATATACATTATTTGAATCTATTATTAAAAGTTGAGAATGTATATAATTCAAAAACAACCAATTACTTTGAGGCCTAATTTATTTAAAATGGGTGCATTTTATTTTTCAGAGGAAGCATTTAGGTTTGCACAATCCATCATTACAAAATCACCAATACCATCATAGTGTAAAGGCTGAAATTTCCCACTAACATATTCTTCCTGAAAACTCACAATTGGATAATACCCGCATTCACCAGATTTAGTTTTTACGGCTACAGCTGCTCTGATATATCTATGCAAAATGATACCAGTCGATTCATTTCTTCTAATATACCAATCAGAATCAATGATATGTAGTTTGAGTAATTCAGGTGAATTGATTCTTGCTGATTTTCAGTCATTGGAGCTCCTTAAAGCTACTATAATTTGCGATTCTAGGGCTTTATCTGTTTTCATTGCTTTCGGCATTACAGCATTTTTTGCGCCAGCACTTTTTGCTACTTGATTTAATAATGCAGATTGATTAGCATAATAAGCAAAGTCACTTCCAGTAATAGAGAATCGACCACTAGAGATTTCCTCGTCTAAGATTCGAATCTTAATTAGTAAATCATGTTTTCCACTCGATAATTTTCCGAGATTTTCAGTATAATTCACAGGACCATCGTTTTTTTTTCCAAATTCCTGAAAAAAGTAATCAGGATTTGAATAGTCAACACATTTATCGGCGTGAGGGGCTAATTCAAAGGTTACATAATTTTTAAGCATCGCTTCACCAGATATCCACATAGTGGCAAATGTCAATTGTTCCTCAGAAGGTTCTTGATAGGAATACAAGGGGGCCTTTATTTCATAAATAAATATAGTGAGTTCATACTTTTTGGCAGTGGGTTGACTCTTGAAATATTCTTTCAATGGTTTTGGTAACAATGCTGTAGCATAGATAGGGTCACCTGTTTGGAAGTTTTTTTCAGTTCCTCTTTGCCCCTTTTCTATGGTTGTCTTTGAGAATGAAATGTTCTCTTCTACTTGGGAGAATGAAATGAAATAGTTGAGTAAAAATACCAACAATAACTGTATGTTTTTCATGTGTTTTATTTTTATAATTGAATGAATTATTTTGCAAAGTTAGAATAGGTTTTTTGCATACAGGAATTGATAAATATCATACAGTTTTTACAATTCAAAATAAACCGATGTTGCTTTTTTTAATTTTAAAAATAGTATCTTAGTAGGTTGAGTTATTCTGTCTCAGTAGAGTCTACTGCAAGGCACTTTATATATTCTTGATCGAGAAGTTTTTTGACCTTTTGGAGACTCCACTAGCGCAAGAATAAGCACGAACACTGGCGCAGGAATGAGGCGTAGGAAAGAGCGTTGGCTTCCTGTGCCCATGTTGAATATAATTAACTTGCACTTTGATGAGCACAAAATATAAATTTAGAGATCAGAATGAAATCTACCGTGTAACTTTTACAGTTATTAAATGGATTGATGTATTTATCAGAAATGAATACAAGGAAATATTAATAAACAGTTGGAAACATTGCATTGACAATATATGATTAGAAATTTATGGCTGGTGCATAATGACAAGTCATGTACATATGATAATAGGAAGTAATAAAAATAAACTTGAAGATATAGTGAGAGATATGAAAAAGCATACTTCTGAGCAGATGAAGTATGCCATTCAAAATAATAAACAAGAAAGCAGACGAGAGTGGATGTTGGGAATGATGGAGGACACAGGAAAAGCGAATAATAACAACGCCAATTTTCAATTTTGGATTCAAGATAGTCATCCAATAGTATTAGATAAAATTGAAATAGCATGGCAACGATTAGATTATATACACAATAATCCAGTTGTGTCAGGTTTCGTTGAAAAGGCAGAAGAGTATGTTTATTCGAGTGCGAGAGATTATTATTATGACATTGAAGGTAAAGTGCCAATTAAAAGATTAAATGTTTATGTATCATGAAACAAGATGGGCACAGGAAGCCCACCCGCAATGGCAACGCCTCATTCCTGCGCCAGTGGAAGAAATGCAATTTCATTTTGTCAACAAAAGAGGTTAAAGAAAAATTTCATTTTTTGAAAATATTTGATTCAGCTCAAAATAGATTTTTCAATAATTATCCTTCATGTTTTTGAGTTTGGTTAAGCTCCAATTTGTGTTACTGAATTAAAAAAAATGTTAGAACTTGACATTAAATTTATAAAATTAATTAGGGCATTGCATAACTGAATACAATCCCCAATAAAAACCATTAATTATTTTGCTTAATGATATTGAACATCGAGGTGTGAGAACCTTACTAGCAAGGGGAATGTCTCACGCCAGAATAAATTTTAGGAATTAAAAATTTAGTATTGTATAATTTTCGTTACTTGATTAATCGTCTTGTTGTTTATCTTTATTAAATAAATACCATTTGTAGTATTTAGTAATTTAAGTTGGTTTTTATAATATACAAAAGGAATTGATTGTCCTTGTAGATTAAGTACCTGTATGGATTTTTCTGTAATTTCATTGCTTTCAATAGTGATCCATTGATACTGAGAAATGATAGTGGGATAAATAGGAATTAAATTTTCTTCTTTTTTATTTTGGTTTATCAACGAAGTAGAAATTTGACCACCATTGTATCTTGCAATACCTGAAGACAGTGGACCACATGTTCCGCCAGTGCATGTTCTAGTATAGCCTCCTAAATATAGTTTACCATCATTGCTTAATGCAAGTGCTGCCGAACTGTTGTTGTTATTTACACCAAAAATATGTTTGTATACACCATTCGTAGCAAAGTTATTATCTGGTGTTCCATCGGGTTTTACCATCAGCATACAAAAATATACAGTATCGCCTGAGCCTTGATTTCCTGTAAGTAATAAATTTTCATTTTGCATCATTTCCCCATTCAGTAAATATTCTTCGGGGCTACTACCGCCTATATTGTATAATTTCCAACCATCCATATCAAATGAATTATCTAGCATGGAATTGTTTTTTACCTTCATGAGAGCGTAGTCATAATCTTGATTTGATTTCCAAGTTGAACCTATTACATAATAATCATTTGATATATTGGCAAATATTCGTCTTCCTTCATCAAAATTTCCAACGGCACTGTTGTAAAATGCTATTGCATCAGCATCAAACGAATTGTCTTTTTGCCCGTCTGCATTTAATCTTACAATAAATGTTTTTGAAAAATTTGTAGCAGCTTGTGTGGTATAGTACTTACCTGTCAATATGATTTTGTTGTTTTTATCTAAATTGATATGTCGGGTTTCATAGTACTCACCTGATGCAGCGGTTTTAAATGTAGTTTCGCCCAAATTACCAAAACTACCATCAATAAACCCACTTGTATGAACTCTCGTAACGATTATTTCATCAAAATCTTTCATTCCGCCAATTAATATTTTACCTGAGTTAGGCTCAATGATTAATGAGTTATAGGTATATTGTTGAGGATTCGTATTGTAACCACCATTTCCAAATGTATTGTCAAGAACCCCATCAATTGTAAAACGGGCAAAAAATGAATATGTATTTGTGCCCGTACTTGTAGAACCACAACAATATAGTTGATTGTTATATACAAGCATGTCTTTTATAATCGTACTTAAACTTGCTATTTGTAATGTAGCTTTTCCTGCAACACCAAATGTATTATCGACCGAACCGTCATTGTTTAGTCTACGTAAATAGGCATGTCCGTTTCCAAAGGGATTATATGCGACAATTGATTTTCCGTTTGGTAACGCAACAATGTTTTCAATTAATTTAGAACCGTCGCTTATTATTTTTCCATCGTTATCAAATGTATTGTCTAAGCTACAGGGTGTTTGTGCAAACATGACTGTTGGAAATAAAAGAAGAAAGAAAAGTAGTTGTAATTTCATCTGTAAATTGATTGTGTTTCTTTAAGCAAGACGTATATTTTATACCAGAGGTTAGCATATTTCATTGAAAAAGTAAGGGTTAATTGAATTTTCTTAACTACTTGATATTAATTCTCCACTAACGCAAGAATAAGCACGAACACTGGCGCAGGAATGAGGCGTAGGAAAGAGCGTTGGCTACTTGTGCCCATGTTGAAAAATATAATTAACTTGCACTTTGATGAGCTCAAAATATAAATTTAGAAACAAGAATGGAACAGGAAGCCCGACCACAATGGCAACAACCTATTCCTGCGCTAGTGGAGGACGGAAGTAAAATATGGCAACACGAATATCAACTAAAATAGGCGATGTATTTTCAGCTAAAATAGATGGGAATACTAAAAAATATTTTCAACTAATAGCTTTTGATTTAACACAATTAAATAGTGATGTAATCAGAGGATTTAAGAAAGTATATACCATTAATGAAACTCCTGATATATCTGAAATAGTAAATGATGATGTAGAATTTTATGCTCATTGTGTAACAAAATTTGGTATCAAACTGAATTTATGGGAAAAGATAGGTAGAATAGATGTTATAGGGAATTTAAGCCATATCATTTTTAGAGGAACTGTCGATTATGCAAGGCGAGAAGACCAAGAACCAATAAAAATATCACATAATTGGTATACATGGAGAATAAATGATGAACGATTTACTGATGTAGGGAGACTAAAAGGTGTTAATCGTAACTCATTCATTGGTTTGGTTTTTAATCCTTACGATATAATTAATTTCTTAAAAGGAGATTTTAAATTAATTAATTATCCTGATTTTGAATAATATGGTACAGTTTTATAATTGGGTTATTGTATCAAATTAGGTATTAAAGAATAAACGTTGTGTATAGAGTTAATTGTAAGTTTTAATTACAGTTTTAAGTAATGGCTTTGCAGGAGCAGATTGCAACATAGGCTCAAAGTAGATGATGGAAGTAAAACTGTTTGGCTTTAATTGTATTTACAATTTACTCCCAATTTTAAATTCCACTTGCTATTGTGATGAACATTTTTGTTTGTTTTTAATTTTGTAGTATTTTGAACTTATTTACTTCTCTCAAATTAAAATTCATATTACTTTTACAAAATGCATTCATTCTCCGAATTATTAACAGAATTTGAAAAATTCTTTGGACGCCATTCGTTTCCTGAAAACCCTAAAACACTTTATGAGCCATGTAGTTATTTGCTCAATATGGGCGGTAAGCGTGTGCGACCAGTATTGTGCCTAATGAGTCATGAATTATTTGCGGATTTGAATGAAAATGCCTGGAATACAGCCACGGCTATTGAGCTATTTCACAATTTTACTTTGATGCACGACGATTTGATGGATGATGCACCCTTGCGACGTGGATTTCAAACCATTCATGAAAAATATGGCCATTCTACTGCAATCTTATCGGGTGATGTAATGAGTATCTTTGCCTACGAGCATTTAAATAAAATCAATACAACGTATATACACACTGTGATTGAATTGTTCAATGCGACTGCTATTCAAATATGCGAAGGACAACAGTTGGATATGGACTTTGAGAAACGTCCATTTGTATCAATGGATGAATATATGGAAATGATTACCTTGAAAACCTCTGTACTATTGGCAACCTCATTGCGCTTAGGTGCTGTATTGGGCGGTGCTACGAGTGGATGTTGTGAGGTGCTTTATAATTTTGGCAAAACCCTCGGCATTGCCTTCCAATTGAAAGATGATTATCTCGATGCTTTTGGTATAAGTGCTGATACTGGTAAGCAACTTGGAGGTGATATACTATCCAATAAGAAAACCTATCTATCGGCAAAGGCTTATGAGGTTGCCAATGATCAAGAACGGATCGAATTAAATGATTTGCTCAACCGAACAGATGAGGGGAAATTAAAAGACACCTTGGCCTTCTTTCAAAAATTAAATATTCAGTCATTGCTTCAACAGGAAATAGAAAAATATACATTACAGGCTTATGAACTTCTTGAAAAAGTACCAGTGGTTTCTCGCAATAAAGTCCATCTGCATGCTGTAGCGGATATGCTATTGAAACGCGATAAGTAAGTATTATTTTATTTCAAAATTCAACAATTCTTCATCGAATAAAGATGCCAGTAATCGATCGCCAATAGCAACAGGTCCTACGCCTTTGGGTGTACCTGTATAAATCAAATCACCCATGTTCAAGGAGAAAAATTGAGATACATAACTGATAATGTGATCGAACGAAAATAATAAATCGGACGTATTACCTTCTTGCACTTTTTGTTCATTTTTCTTCAACGAAAACTGCAAGGGAGATTTTATATCTAAACTATCTATTGATTTCCATTTACCCAATACTGCTGAGTTGTCAAAAGCTTTAGCTATTTCCCAAGGCAAGCCTTTTTGCTTTTGTTTGTCTTGTAAGTCACGAGCCGTAAAGTCAATCCCGACAGTAACGGCATCATAATACGATGAAGCAAATTTGGGTAAAACAGCTTTGCCATTTTTACATATTCTCAATACGATTTCGCATTCGTAATGAAGGTCGTTTGTAAAGTTTGGATAGTAAAATGGTTTGTTGTCGGTCAGCAATGAGGTATGAGGTTTCATGAAAATAACAGGCGCATCCGGAATTTCATTTTTCAATTCGGCGGCATGCTCACTATAGTTTCTACCTACACAAAATATTTTCATAATGTAAATTTTATATTGTTGAATAAATTCATAGTTCTATCAAGTCCTATCGATACAAAGCTTTCAATGATATCGGCACATTTACTTACTTTCAAGTTGACCATTGGTATTTCACTATCTTTCCATTTGCCGAGTACAAAATCGACTTGCTTTCCTTGCGCAAAATGATTGCCGATGCCAAATCGTAGCCGTGGATAGTCGGTCGTACCCAATGATTCATGAATGCTTTTTAGTCCATTGTGTCCGGCATCACTGCCACCTTTTTTTAGTTTGAGTACATCCAATGGAAATGCTAAATCATCTACGATCACCAATAAGTTTTCGATAGGGATTTTTTCTTTATCAAGCCAGTATTTCACAGCTCGTCCGCTCAGATTCATGTAAGTAGTAGGCTTGATTAATACTATGGTTCTTCCTTTGTATTTTATTTCGCATACATCGGCCAGTCGGTCGCTTCTAAAGGATGCATTGTATTTGTTGGCAAATACATCCACTATATCAAATCCTATATTGTGTCGTGTTTCAACGTATTCAAAACCAATATTGCCTAACCCAGCGATTAAATACTTCATGTAATCTATTCTTGTAAAAATAATGGGACAAATCTAATCAAATCTTGAAAAGAAATTCAGATAGATCGACTGATTATTTCATTTTATCCAATTCGGCTTTTGATACTATTTTGTAATCCGTAGGAATTGTGAATAATTGTGAATCTATCACTTTCACTTCGATCATAGTCGCAATAAATTTCATATTCATACTATTGCCAGTTTTCATTTCATATTCAAGTGGAATACCATTTAATCCAGGGAACATCGAATTGAACGATTCATGTTGCGGTACCAATTCTTTGGTGAAATAAATCGTTACTGTTTCGCCATCTTTGTAAGTAACGTCATTAGCTTCACAATTATAACCTGACAATTTCTTTGATTTATTCAATGGTTTAAATTGTGCATTTGCAAATTGACTGTTTTTTTCCTTCAATTCTTCCGGTTTCAATTCAAGTGCATATTTATTTTCTTTATCAAGGTTCAAGGAGTAGGTGTTCCCACTTTTGAAATTGAAAATTGTAACATTGCTATAGCCATTGTTCATGGCTAGTTCGCGTCGAATATTGCCACTTTTAATTGAGATTAAATAAATACCAGATGCCTTCGTTTCATTATTGACATATACATCATATTTTATAAGTCCTTCTGAAAAAATCTTTTGAGCATATGATGTAATTGAAAACAACATTGCCATAGTTAGGGAAAGTAAGTATATTGATTTTTTCATTTAGTATTGTATTATTTAAGTATACAAATTTAAGACTAATTGGGTTATCTAGAGGTTAAGCATTTTGATTAATTCATCTTTTTTTCGGCGACTTACCTCTAATTCTGTTCCGTCATTTAACTCGATTGATGGGATATCACCTTTTATAAATTTTTTTATAAAATTGATATTGACTAAGTTGGAATTATGTATTCGGCAAAAAATAGTAGGAGTCAACACGTTTTCAATTTCCTTGAGTGTTTTGCTTACGAGTAGTTTTGTGTTGTTTGATAAAAAAATAGTGGTATAATTACTAGATGAAGTACAATGTACTATTTCGGATGTATTGACAAACTTTAGTCCATCAGAAGAAGGAAATGCAATACGATTGAAAGGATTATTGTTGCTATACAAATGAATGTTTTCCAATAATATTTTAATTTGCTCCAATGGGTTGGTATGTTTCTTATGAAGTTTCACCCTGTTAACTGCATCAATAAGTTCTTCTGAATTGATTGGTTTTAATAAATAATCAATAGCAGAAAATTGGATTGCTTTAATCCCAAATTGACTATGCGCTGTAGTAAAAATGATATCAAATTGGATGGAAGTGATTTTTTCTAATATATCAAAACCAGTCATGCCTGGCAATTCGATATCCATAAAAACTAAATCGGGATTAAGAGAATTTAATTTTTCAATAGCATCATACGCTGAATTACATACTGCCATGATTTCAATATCAGGCAAGTTGTTCTCAATTAAATTTTCTAATACTTGTGAGCTTGTTACTTCATCATCCACTATGATTACTCTCATAAGGTAAATATATATTTTTAATGAATAAAAAAAGAACATTTAACTACAAATTTTATAGCCATTTACTTCGAATTTTATATCTTGCACGTACATATTGTTAACAAAGGGAATTAGATTATTTGCTTTGTTCAAGAATTCAATATGTTATACATTTAATATTTAAATAATTTATGAAAGTTGTTTTGTTTGCAGGAGGATTGGGTACAAGAATTTCAGAAGAAAGTCATCTAAAACCCAAACCAATGATTGAGATTGGTGGTAAACCAATGCTGTGGCATATTATGAATATATATGCTGCGCAAGGCCACAATGAATTTATCATTTGTTGTGGTTATAAAGGATGGGTGATTAAAGAGTATTTTTCCAATTATTTTCAATACAATGCCGATGTGACTGTGAATCTTACAGATAATAAAATTGAAATTCACAATTCGAATGCAGAGCCATTTAAGGTAACTATGATTGATACGGGTGTCGATACCATGACGGCTGGTCGATTAAAGCGTGTTTTACAATATACCAACAATGAACCTTTTCTGTTGACATATGGCGATGGGGTTGCTGATGTAGATATCAATGCAACGATTGATTTTCATAAGCAACATCAAAAAGTATGTACGATGACTGTCATACAGCCTAGTAGTCGATTTGGGGTTGTGAATATGGATGAAGATGGAACGGTACTACAATTTGAAGAAAAACCTGAGGATAGTGGTACCTGGATCAATGGTGGCTTTTTTGTGATAGAACCTACAATAAAAAATTATCTTACCGACCCAATGATTGATCAAGTAATGTGGGAACGGCAACCAATGTATGATCTTGCTCAGGAAAAACAAATTGTGGGATACCGACATCGTGGATTTTGGAAATGTATGGATACCATGCGAGATAAAGAAGAACTCGAAAAATTATGGCTCACAAATCCTCTTTGGAAAAAATGGTAACCTTAGCTGAACTTAAAAAAGCCTATGCTGGTAAGCGTGTTTTTTTGACAGGCCATACTGGATTCAAAGGTACTTGGATGTTACAAATTCTGGCAAGATTAGGTGCTATAGTAAAAGGCTATTCATTAGCGCCCGAGCATAGCTATGATTTATATAATTTGATTGATGGCGATAGTTTGTGTCATTCAAGTGTTATCAATGATATTCGAGATGCTGAACGATTGCGTAAAGAGATTTTGTATTTTGAGCCCGATTATATTTTTCATTTTGCTGCTCAACCCCTGGTGTTGAAAGGTTACGAACAACCCCTTTATACTTTTGAAGTGAATACACAAGGCACAGCAAATCTACTCGAGGCAATTCGAATGCTTGAGAAGAATTGTGTGAACGTTTTAATTACGACCGATAAAGTATATGAGAATAAAGATAATGGTACAGCATTCAATGAAAACGATAAACTAGGTGGATACGATCCATATTCAGCTAGTAAAGCAGCCTGCGAAATTATTATATCTTCCTATCGTTCATCTTTTTTTAATTCAGAGAAAAAAAACTCATTTATAAAACCCGTTGCTTCGGTAAGAGCAGGGAATGTAATAGGAGGGGGCGATTTTGCTGATAATAGAATCATACCAGATATTATTCGTGCAATACAACGTGATGAAGTGATCGAACTACGTAACCCAACCGCTACAAGACCTTGGCAACATGTGTTGGAACCCTTGGGTGTTTATTTAATGCTAGGTGCGCAACTTGCAACATCTCCATATAGCTTTGATACATCATACAATATTGGTCCAGAAGATGGCGATGTATTAACTGTAGAAGATTTAACTAAAATGGCTATTCAATTGGCAGGAAAAGGTTCTTATACAGTTATAGATAATCCTGCTAAATTACATGAAGCAGCTTCATTGAGTCTTGATATTCAAAAAATTAAACGTGAACTCGGATGGGGTCCTGTATATAATTCAAGTGAAGCAGTAGCGAAAACAATAACTTGGTATCTTGATACTGCGCATGCTGATATTAAATGCCAAACTCAAATCAATGAATACTTCAAAGGAAGTATTGACAATGCAGATGATAAATGATAATATAAATTTATGAATTTTACATTTGAAGATACAGCTATTCCGTCGGTGAAACTAATTCATCAATTCAGAGCCGAAGACAACAGAGGAACATTTGTAAAAACGTTTCACAATAGTTCTAT
>JBIIJQ010000033.1:0-29490 GCA_044233655.1 Chitinophagaceae bacterium
TGGTCATCGCTTTCATATTTGCCGAGTTGGAGGTAGGTTTTCTTTTTAAATTCTTCACCTCTAAATCCGGTCCCTGTTCCATCTACACAAACTATGATATAGCCTTTTTGTGCCAACATTTGGTACCACCAAAAATCGCGACCGCTGAATTGATTCATGACTTGTTGTGAGCCCGGTCCACTGTATTGAAACATGAGTAAAGGATATTTTTTGGCAGTAGTAAACGAGCTCGGTTTGATGATCCAAGCATTGAGCTGTTCACCAGCTTCGTTGGGTACAGTAATCAATTCGAGTTTGGAAAGGTCGTATTCGCTCATTTTGGTCATGAGGGCTGCATTGTTTTTGAGCATGCGTTTGTTGTTGCTACTACTAACGAGTGTATAAGTAGGGGCTTGATTGATTTTGGAATATTTATCCAGAAAATACTTGTAGTTTTGACTGAATGTAATGTCGTGCCAGCCGGATTCGGGTGTGGTGCATGAGCTTAGCAAATTTGACATGTTTAGGCTATAAAGTTGTCGCTCCAATGGGGATTTTTCTGTGCTGATGTAGTGGAGTGTTTGTGCAGTTTCGTCTACGCCCTTGATGTCTGTCACTTCCCAATTACCTTGAGTGAGTTGTGTGGATTTGTTTTGATCAATGTCATGAATATAGATATGATTATGTCCATCTTTTTCGGAGGTATATACAAAAGCATTTTTGTTTTTTAAGAACGAAATATTATCGTTGATTTCGACAAAATATTTATTCGTCTCGTTATAAATTGTTTTTGTTTGTCCGTTTTTACTGTCAGCTTCTAAAAGTTCCAACTGATTTTGTAAGCGGTTTAAACGATATATCACAAGGGTATTGTTATTGGGATTTATTTTGATACGTGGGATATAAATATCGGTATTCTCTCCTAAGTTGCATTCAATTGTTTTGCCATTTTTTAAATGATAGATATGAATGCCAATGATAGAATTTTTCTCACCCGCTTTAGGATATTTGTATTTATAATCAGTAGGGTAGAGCTTATCATAGATTGCAAAGTTGTATTCTGGTACTAATGTTTGGTCAAATGAATAATATGCTAGGAAATCGCCTTCGGCGCTCCATTCGTAAGCTTTTGTAAATTCAAATTCTTCTTCATATACCCAATCGCAATTGCCATTGATATGGTTGTAATCGCCATCGTCTGTGATTGTAATGGTTTCTTTTGTATTTAAGTCTAAATAATAAATATTGTTATCTAGCACATAAGCAACTTTATCACTCTGTGGAGAGAATGCAGGATGGAGTATTTTTTTATCATTGACAAGTGTCACCTCCTTGCTTGCAAGGTCATAGATATAAACCTTGTGTAACACCGAACGACGATAGATATTTTCACTTTCAGTATACAATAATAATTTGCTTTCATCTTGATTGAATTCGTAATCATCGATTTTTAAATCTTGATTGTTGTATTGTATAGTACGAAGGTTGACTAAAGTTGCAGCTATAGTTCCATCTTCAAATTTGACTTTGACAAGTTCACCGTCTTTATTGATTTCGGTATAGTGTTCACCATCTTGCATTGATCTGAAACCTGCTACTACATCCTGACGAAATGTATTGTTTTTCCAGATGTCTTCGAGCGTAATTTCTTTTTTAGATTGAGCAATGGATGTTATGTTTATAAAAACAAGAAGGCTTATCAATAGTTTGAACATATACTTTTTTTGAGAAGATAAAAGTATAAAAAAAACCTCGAAGGAATCGAGGTTTTACTTAAATGATTTAAATTTAGGATTAATTTTTGTTGATAATTACACGTGTAGGTGTTGGCCCTTCGATGCCATCTTGATCCCATCCTTTTTTCACTAATTCGGTACAGCCGAAAAATACATCCCAATAATCTTGTTGTACACAATAAGGTTGAATAGACAATGTAATCATGCCATCAGCTACTTTTGCTACACTTACATTTGGTGATGGATCTTTAAATACTTTAGGATGTTTTAATAATGAGTTGATTGCAGATGCTTTAGCTTTTTCAATGTCTTGTGCAGGTGAAATAGCCATAGAAATGTCAACACGTAAATTGCCATGGGTAGTATAATTGGTGATTACACCAGTAGACAAAGGACCATTAGGGACAAACACCGTCTTGTTGTCGGCTGTCAATACGGTAGTGCTAAATACACCTTGCTCAGTCACCACACCTGTAATGCCTTGTGCTTCAATCATGTCACCAACTTTAAATGGCTTGAATACTAGCATCATGACGCCACCAGCCAAATTGCCCAAGGTGCCATTCAATGCAGATCCAATTGCAACGCCAGCACCTACTATAAGTGCACTAAAGGCTGTCGTATCAACACCTAAAATGCCTGCGATGGATACCAATAGTAGAATTGTCAATGCTACTTTTACCAATGAGATTAAAAATGATTGAAGAGAAGCGTCATAATCTCTTTTAAGTAATATCTTACGCATCACAGATACTAGTTTGCCTATTATCCATGAACCAACGAGATAAAAGATAACTGCGCCTGCTATTTTAGGGGCGTATCCAATCGCAAAATCTTTGATTTTATCGATATAAGAAAATGTTTGTGAAGCTACATCGCCTGCTTGGCTAGTAATGTTTTGAGTAAGTTGTAGTAGTGTCATTGTATGTAAGTTTTGTTTAAATGCAACATTATCAATATTTAATGAAATAACCAAATTGCATAATTATGAACAAGGTTATTAGATATATGAATGAATTAAAGCTAGACTCTGAAACAAAAAAAGCTATAAATATTTAATTGCAACATGTAGTTTTGTCTTTCGCTTTTTCTACAAAAGGAGACAGCACGAAAATTCGTATTAATGAAAGTATTTAAATTTGGTGGGGCATCAATCGAAACGACCGAACGAGCTAGAAATGTAGTATCTATTGTCAATGATTTTGCGACTGAAAAATTATTGATTGTGATATCTGCAAAAGGTAAAACTACCAATGCCTTGGAAAAAGTGGTTGAAGCATTTTTTCGCAAAGAACATGAACTTGCACTTAAATTATTAAAGGATATTGAAGATGATCATTTCAATTATGCATCAGAATTGTTAGGAACTTCCGAACCTTCATTGGTGTCTAAATTGCAAGAATTATTTACTGAAATTCATTGGGTACTTGAAGAGCCTGAAGGTAGAGGATATGATTATTATTACGATCAAATAGTTAGCGTAGGAGAGTTGCTTTCTACATCGATTATTGCAGCCTATATGAATCAGCAAGGACTACCAACAGAATGGGTTGATATTCGTGATGTAATGAAAACTGATAATACTTATCGTGATGCAACAATTGAATGGGATTTGACACAGAAATTAGCAAGTGATACTTTTTTGCCAAAATGGAATAAATGCAATATAATATTATCACAAGGGTTTATAGGAAGTACCGATGAAAATAATTCAGTTACCCTCGGTCGAGAAGGGAGTGATTATACAGCAGCTGT
This sequence comes from Chitinophagaceae bacterium, assembly GCA_044233655.1. Taxonomy (GTDB): domain Bacteria; phylum Bacteroidota; class Bacteroidia; order Chitinophagales; family Chitinophagaceae; genus OLB11. The sequence continues at coordinate 3,471 of JBIIJQ010000033.1, forward strand.
CATGGCTAATATGCTCAATGCAGAAAGTGTAACTATTTGGAAAGATGTACCGAGTCTTTTAAATGCTGATCCTAAAATATTCCCTAATACAGTTCCCATCGAAGAAATTACATTTAGGGAGGTGATAGAAATGGCTTATTATGGAGCACAGGTCATCCATCCAAAAACGATTAAACCATTACAGAATAAAGACATTCCTTTGTATGTAAAATGCTTTTTAGATAAAAACCTACAAGGTACGCTCATCCATAATAGCGAGAAGTCAATTGCGTATCCACCCATTATGGTTTTGAAAACAAATCAAGTACTATTGCAGGTGACTACAAAAGATTATTCGTTTATTACAGAAGATAACCTGAGTCGAATCTATACGTTATTTCATGATTGTAAAGTGAAAATAAATTTGATACAAAATGCAGCAATCAGTTTTGTAGCCTGTGTGGATAATCAGCCAGAAAAATTAGAGTCGTTATTGCAGGCCTTAAACAAGGAATACGATGTGAAACGAAATGAAAATTTGTTTTTATTTACTGTAAGACATTATACACAACATGTTTTAAAAGAAGAGCTTAAAAATAGAACAGTCCTTCTGACTCAAAAAACACGACAAACCATTCAGTTAGTCGTAAAATAGGGGTAAAATTGACTAACTTTTATGAAGTGAATAGCGTCTACGATATAAATGCTGATTTTAACTTAACTTTACTTCATGAATACAATTCGTTTATTAGTGACTTGCTGTGTGTTGATTTTAATATCAAACGATTTATTGTCGCAATCCCAAGGGGCTGTATATAAATCGTTTCAAGATCCTCTCGTTACAGTTTCAGGCAATAACATAGGTTCACCATGGTGTGGTGGGATTAATTCAGTTCAAATCAATCATATTGATTTAAACCAAGATGGAAAAAAAGATCTTGTATTATTTGATCATAATAATAATTTAATTAAAACATTTTTAAATACAGGAATTGCTGGGCAAACTAAATATCTATATTCACCTAAATACGAATTAAATTTTCCTGAAGTGTATGATTATCTCATTTTGAAGGATTACAATTGTGATGCCATCCCAGATTTGTTTCACAAAGGTTTATATGGAGTGGGAATATACAAAGGTTATTATCAAAACAATGAATTGAAGTTTACCTATTACAAAGAGTTATTTTTTCAGGGTTTCAATGGGCCTGTAAATGTATATGTGCAACCAGGAGATATCCCGAGTGTGATTGATTATGACAAAGATGGAGATTTGGATATACTATCCTTTGATGTATTGGGAGCCAAAATGACTTATTATAAAAATTTAAGAGTAGAGCAAAGTTTGCCATGTGATAGTATCAAAATGTCGGAATTTGATTTGTGCTGGGGCAAATTTTTTCAAGGAGTGCATCGCGAAGTAATTACAGGTATAACATGTAAGGGCGGTGCTGCTCAAGGCAAAAAATCACGTCATACGGGGAATTGTGCTGCGCATGTCGATGTTGATGGCGATGGTGATTATGATTTGTTTGATGGTAATATTTCATTTTCAGATGTGCAATTGCTTTTTAATAATGGCAATGATGTAATTACTGTTCAGGATACACAATACAATAAATTAGGTCATCAATTACAAATGCCTATTTGGCCTGCCCCTTTTCATATCGATATCGACAATGATGGCGATAAGGATATGGTATTTACCTCACATGCCGATAATCTCAGTGCAGCCAATTACAATTCGATTGCATATTATCAAAATACAGGTACCGATGCCTTGCCTAATTTTGTATTCCAACATGATACCTTGCTAACCCCTGATATGATTGATGTAGGCAGCTATAGTTATCCTACCTTTTTTGATTACGATAAAGATGGAAAGAAAGATTTGTTTCTTGGTACAGAAGGTTATTTGGATAATGGCACGGGCTTGTTGAATAGTAAATTGGCTTATTATCGAAACACAAGTACATTGGGAAACATCTCGTTTGAGTTGATTTCAAAAGATTTTTTACTCATAAGTTCGCAAAATTACAACGGATTATTCCCAACTTTTGGTGATGTAACAGGCGATGGGGTGGATGACTTAGTTTTAGGAAATGTACATGGTAGTTTAGCTGTCTACAAAAATTTTGCAGTGTCCAATACGATTGCACCTAGTTTTATTTTTTACACCGATTCTATCCCAGGTGTTACCGTAACAAAATATAGTACACCATTGGTCTATGATGTAAACCAAGATGGTAAAACTGATTTATTAGTTGGTAATCAACTTGGCAAGCTAGCTTATTACGAAGATACAAGTTCGACAGCTCAGAAAAAATTAGCATTGAAAACGGTTTCGTTGGGTAATGTAAAAGCTGGAAGTACAGGTCAGTTGTTTGGCTATTCGGCACCTACCATTGCAAAAATGGATAATACCAACAAAGAGTTTTTAGTCATTGGAAACATCGATGGTACACTTGAACGATATACCAATTTTGTAAATAACTGGGGTAATTTTACGAAGGTGGATTCAAATTATTCTTTCATTCAAACAGCTAATAGAAGTGTGCCCGCTATTGCCGATTTGGATGGGGATGGATATTTTGATATGGTGGTTGGGAATAAATTGGGTGGTCTGAATTATTTTAAACAAGTCCTTAATGTTGCAATCAATACAAATGATATTGCAAGTGAAAAATTGAATGTTGTATTTTATCCAAATCCTACCAATGATTTGTTGTACTTCGAGTTTATCCAACAGATAGCGAATCAGCCTGCAACGATTATTATGAGCGACTTAACTGGTCGAATAGTGAAGTCAATTCAATTCATGACCAATGATCAACGAAATATTGATTTAGGTGAATTGACTTCGGGGCTTTATACAATTCAGTTAAAAGTGGGTAAACTGTCTACAGTTCAAAAAGTGATAATAAAATAGTGTATTAGATTAAGCTTCTACTTCAGCTTCTTCATTCACAACCGCATCGCCTACTTTCTTTACTTCAAAGTCTTTGCTTGCTTTGGTCATATCACCCTGACTACCTATTTCATTGTTTAGGACCATTTCACGTATACGCCATTCGATAAAAGATGGAGGAGGGAAGTGTGTATTTTTTTTTACAGCTTCATGTACAATTTTACTAGCTTTTTGAAATTCTGTAGTGGTAACAGATTTAATGAGGTTGTCAAAAAACGAACTGTCTTTTGATGTTATTTTTTTACCTCCTTCATAGATGCGTACCCAAGTGTTTTCTTGTAGTAATCGTTGCCATTCATCTCCTTCGGTTTCATACTCAGCAGGTGTTACTTCTTTTAGTAATCGTTTTGTTTTCAAAAATTCTTTGGCGGGTATTTGTGAAAAATGAGTAGGGTAGAACAATTGCCCTTTTTCATTTAAAAATGGAAGTCCGATAATATTAATAGTATGCAACAAAGCAGGTTGAGGTTTGAAATATGGCAATATCCAAAAGTAAGCAGTAACATCTGTTGAGTTGGGAGCCATCCAAAAGCAAATGGGTTCTTCCTCTCTTACTGCTCGCACAATTAATAGTTTGATTGTATTTTCGTCGATCATTTCCAATTCATCATTGCGATATAATTTTCGCCAGTAGTTGGTACGAGTTGTATTAAAATTCTGTTCGTCCTCAAGCACGATTGGACCTGTAGAAAGATTGTCTTGTAAAATGATTATTTCACCTTTGAGGTTTTCATCCAATTCAAAGGCTGCTTCTAAATTTTTTGCACCTTCTTCTCCTGCTATTAAATGTATCATAGTTTGTAAATTCTAATTTAGTATTTCATCGACTGTATCTATTTCCAATCGTAAATTATCGATAATGAATTCTTGTCTTTGTGGGGTGTTTTTACCCATATAGTATTCTAATAATTTTTGAATATGTGCATCACCCGAAAGCAATACAGGCACTTTGCGTATATCTTCACCAATGAATCCAGCAAATTCACTTGGAGAAATCTCACCTAATCCTTTGAATCGTGTTATTTCAGGTTTGCCTGTAAGTTTTTTAACAGCGTCTTGTTTTTCCCTTTCACTGTAGCAATAGATAGTTTCTTTTTTGTCTCTTACACGAAAGAGGGGCGTTTCTAAAATATATACATGCGCATTGCGAATCAAATCGGGAAAAAACTGAAGGAAAAACGTCATGATTAATAATCGAATATGCATACCATCCACATCGGCATCAGTCGCTATCACAATATTGTTGTAACGTAGTCCTTCTATACTTTGCTCTATATTAAGTGCATGTTGAAGTAGATTCATTTCTTCGTTTTCATACACTATTTTTTTACTCATGCCATAGCAGTTGAGTGGTTTCCCTTTCAGACTGAAAACGGCTTGCGTTTCTACATTGCGCGATTTGGTGATGGATCCACTTGCACTATCACCTTCGGTAATGAAAATGGTGGATTCCAATTTTTTTATTTCATTCTCAGATTTGTTTTTGCCTTCAAATGTATCGTCAAGATGAAACTTACAATCGCGTAGTTTTTTGTTATGAACATTGGCTTTTTTAGCACGTTCGTTGGCGATTTTTTTAATGCCGCTTAACTCTTTTCGCTCATGCTCACTTTGTTCAATTCTTTTTTTAAGTGCTTCAGCTACTTGTGTATTACGATGAAGAAAGTTGTCGAGTTCTTTGGTTAAAAAATCCATCATAAAACTTTTTACCGTAGGCCCCTTTACATCCATATTGATGCTACCTAATTTTGTCTTAGTTTGACTTTCGAAAACAGGTTCTACTACTCGTACACTTACCGCTGCAACGATACTTTGTCGTATATCACTCGCTTCGTAATCTTTCTTGAAATAATCTCGAATGGTTTTTACAAAAGCCTCTCTAAAGGCTTGTTGATGCGTTCCTCCTTGGGTAGTATGTTGCCCATTCACAAAGGAATAGATTTCTTCACCATAATCACCACTATGGGTAAATGCGATATCAACATCATTGCCTTTTAATTGTATGATTGGGTATCTAATTTCATCAGGGTTTGTTTTACGTTCAAGCAAATCCAATAACCCATTTTTAGATACATATTTTTTGCCATTGTAATTGATAATTAATCCAGCATTGAGGTAACAATAATTCCAAATTTGATTTTCAATATACTCATCGATAAATTTATAATGTTTGAATACGGTATCATCCGGAATGAAAAATATTTCGGTCCCATTGCTTTCAGTGGTAGCTACTTCTTTATGTTCTTTGATTAAGTTTCCACGTTCAAATTCGGCCAATTTCATTTTGCCTTCACGAAAACTTCGAACCTTGAAAATATTGCTCAATGCATTCACAGCTTTGGTACCAACACCATTCAATCCCACCGATTTTTGAAACACATTGCTATCGTATTTTGCGCCAGTATTGATTTTACTTACCACATCGACCACTTTGCCCAATGGAATTCCACGGCCATAATCCCGAATTACGACCTCACCATTTTTAATTGTGATATCTACTTGCTTGCCATATCCCATGGTATGCTCATCGATACAGTTGTCTATTACCTCTTTGAGCAATACATAAATACCATCATCTAAACTACTTCCATCACCGAGTTTGCCAATATACATCCCTGGTCGTAGACGGATATGTTCACGCCAATCGAGCGATCGTATCGAACTTTCATCATAATCTGTCAAAGCCTTGTTCATTGCCATTTTTACATTTTTTCTATCTATACGAACAAATGTATCTATATAGACTCAATTCCGAGCTAATTTGTTATTCACAAGCAAGTGGAAAAATGAGTGTCTTATGAGTTTTAAGTGATACATATTAAAAATTCAACTTTTCAGTTCTGGGTTGTTTTTTAAATTATAGGACAATGAACCTAAAATATGGCTATAAAATTTATCGAAACGATCATTCTCAGCATCATTTCAGTATCAAATTATAATTTTCAACATTAAATAAAGATAATATAATTGAATTTTAGTAGTAAGATTAGTAATAAATATTATATTTCGAAAAAATATATAAAACAGTTAAAGATTAATAGATTGTATTCATTATGAAAAAAATAAAGAAGTTATTAGTAGCCAACAGAGGGGAAATAGCTATAAGAGCTTTGCGCGCCGCAGCTGAGTTGGGCATACGTACCGTTACCATTTATACGTTTGAAGATCGTTATTCACTTCATCGATACAAAGCAGATGAAGCTTATCAAATTGGAAATGATCATGAACCACTGAAGCCCTATTTGGATATTGAGGAAATCATACGAATTGCCCAAAAGTACAACATAGATGCCATCCATCCAGGCTATGGATTTTTAGCGGAAAATGTTTTTTTTGCAAAAAGATGCAGAGAGGAAAATATCATTTTTATAGGTCCTACACCAGAGGCAATGGAACAATTAGGCGATAAGATTTGTTCCAAAAAAGTAGCGGTTACTTGCAATGTCCCAGTAATTGAAGATAATCAAATTCCTCTTTCTGACTCAAAAGTTGCATTGAGTGAAGCTATTCGAATTGGGTTTCCAATTATTCTGAAAGCCAGTGCTGGTGGAGGTGGTAGAGGTATGAGAGTCATTAAAGACAAGCAAGAACTGGAAGTGTCGTTCAATGAAGCTAGGCGTGAGGCAGGCAATGCATTTGGAAACGATACCATTTTTATGGAAAAATTCGTTGAAAACCCAAAACATATAGAAGTGCAATTGCTAGGAGATCAACATGGCAACATAGTTCATTTGTTTGAACGTGATTGTTCGGTTCAACGAAGATTTCAAAAGGTAGTTGAAATTGCACCAGCTCCCAATTTGAAAGAAACAACCAAGCAGAAACTATATGGGTATGCCCTCGCAATTGCACGAGCTGTTAGTTATTCAAATGCAGGCACTGCTGAATTTTTAGTTGATGAGGACGAAAATATTTTCTTTATCGAAGTCAATCCTAGAATACAAGTAGAACATACAGTAACAGAAGAAGTCACAGGCATTGATATTGTAAGAAGTCAAATTTTAATTGCAGAGGGGCATTTGCTTTCTTCGGCCGAAATAGACATAGCAAATCAAGCAGATATTGCTTGCAATGGATATGCATTGCAATGTAGGATTACAACAGAAGACCCCTTGAATGATTTCAAGCCTGATTATGGTACTATCATAGCTTATCGAAATGCAGGAGGATATGGTATTCGAATAGATGAGGGGAGTTCATACCAAGGAGTTAAAATTTCGCCTTTTTTTGATTCAATGTTAGTTAAAGTAACTGCATCTGGAAAAAGCTTAGATCGAGCTTGTCAAAAAATGTATAGAACATTGACTGAATTTAGAATTAGAGGAGTTAAAACCAATATTTCATTTTTGGAAAATGTCATCAATCACCCAGATTTTAAAAAAGGTAAAGCCACTGTGAAATTTATTGAATCACATCCTGAATTATTTAAAATAAAAAAAGTACAAGATCGAGGAACTAAATTATTAAGATACATTGCAGAGGTACAAGTAAATGGCAATCCAGATGTAAAAAAAATAGATCATAGTAAGCTATTTTATACGCCAACCATTCCTAAGTTTGATTCGCTCAAACCTATTCCAGATGGCACTAAACAAAAATTGACTGAATTAGGACCTGTAAAATTTGCACAGTGGCTCAAAAATGAAAAGTCAATTCAATTTACGGATTGTACCTTAAGGGATGCACATCAGTCCTTATTAGCGACTAGGGTACGTACGACGGATATGATAAAAGTGGCCTCAGCTTTTGCTCAACAACATCCACAAACATTTTCAATGGAAGTATGGGGTGGTGCTACGTTTGATGTTGCACTTCGATTTTTGCATGAATGTCCATGGACTCGTTTGAAATTGATTCGAGAAGCAGTCCCCAATATATTGTTGCAAATGCTTATAAGAGGAAGTAATGCAATAGGATATACTGCATATGCGGATAATTTGGTTGAAGAATTTATTGTAAAATCTTGGAAGCAAGGAGTAGATATATTCAGAATATTTGATTCGCTCAATTGGGTTGCAAATATGAAAGTATCAATTAATGCAGTGAGGAATTTGACAGGTGGCCTTGCAGAAGCATGCATTTGTTATACGGGTGATATAAGTGATCCCGATAAGAAAAAATATGATTTAAATTACTACATCCAGTTGGCAAAAGAGCTTGAAGAAGCGGGTGCGCATATATTAGGAATTAAAGATATGGCTGGATTGTTAAAGCCTTATGCAGCAGAAAAACTTATTTTGGAATTAAAAAAACATATTAGTATTCCTATTCATTTACATACCCACGATACGGCCTCCAATCAAAATGCAACTTATATGAAAGCAATTGAAGCAGGCGTAGATGTAGTAGATGTTGCTTTGGCTTCTATGTCAGGACTAACATCTCAACCCAATTTCAATGTATTAATAGAATCATTGAAAGGGCATGAGCGATATCAAGATTACAATATTGACTCACTCAATGAGTTTTCAACTTATTGGGAAACTGTCCGTGAATATTATTATCCATTTGAGTCAGGATTGCAAGCAGGCACTGCTGAGGTATACAAGCATGAAATACCAGGTGGGCAATATTCAAATTTAAAGCCACAAGCAATATCCTTGGGATTAGGAGAGCGAATGACAGAAATTAAAAAAGCTTATCAGGATGTCAATGAATTATTTGGTGATATCGTTAAAGTGACACCTTCCTCAAAAGTGGTAGGAGATTTAGCATTGTATATGGTTTCAAATAATTTCACAAAAGAAGATATACTTAGCAAAGGGGATCAAATTTCTTTTCCAGAATCTGTGATAAGTTTTTTTAAAGGTGATTTGGGACAACCCTATGGTGGATTTCCCAAGGAGTTGCAAAAGCTAATATTAAAAGATATTGTTCCGTATACCGATTTGCCAAATGCTCATATCAAGCCAATTCATATGGAAGAAGAAACAGCTAAATTTAAATTAAAGTATCCGCATGCTGATCCAGTACTTGATTTTTTATCATGGAGTTTCTATCCCAAAGTTTTTGATGAATATTATCAACATCACGAACAATATGGAGATTTATCTACATTGCCGAGTTTGACGTTTTTTTATGGCATGAAATACAATGAAGAAATATTGGTTAATATTGGACAAGGTAAAACCATAATGATTCGATTACTTTACATAAGTGACATTGATGAAAATGGACATCGAACTGTATTTTTTAGACTCAATGGACAAACTCGTTCTATAGATGTGAAAGATAAAAATGCGACGATCCTGAAAATATCAAATACAAAAGCGACTTCTGAAAAGCATATAGGAACACCACTTCAAGGGTTATTGTCCAAAATTTTCGTACTTGAAAATCAAGAAGTAAAAAAGGGAACCCCATTGTTTACAATTGAAGCTATGAAAATGGAAACAACGATTACAGCGATTAAAGATTTGACAATACAAAAAATAGTACTCAAAGAGGGTACTCTAGTCGAAGCTGAGGATTTAATTGTAGAAACTGATTAAAATTTTAAGGTGCATTAATTAGAGTCAACCAAACAAAAGAATCAAAGGACTCATTCGTTGATAGATTTCAAATGAAGAATCTGTTTTTTATCAACAACAAGCTGGAAAGTGAATCTTATTCCTCTTTATTGTTTGGTCTTGTTTAGTAGGCTAAAAATTAACTATTCACACTTTTTCTTAATATTAAACTTTTTCATTACTTTTGCACTTGTTTAAAGAAAACCTATTATAAAAATTTTAATATAAAAATGGCAAAACACGATCAATATACAGCTTCTAGAAAAGTAGTAGGTGCTACCGAGGTAGACGATATCCCATCAGCAGAAGAGAAACTCAAAGGGGTTGAGCATTGGTATCAAGACAATCATAAAATGATTAATAACGTTGTTATTGGTGTATTGGCGGTTGTATTGGGTTACTTTGCATACGATAAATTTTACAAAGCACCGCGTATTGAAAAGTCAAATGACGCTATCTTTCGTGCTCAAACTTATTTCGGAATGGACTCACTTAACTGGGCGTTGAATGGAGATGGTGATAAATTAGGATTTGTAAAAATCATTGATAAATACAGTGGAACACCAGCTGCTAATTTGTCTAAATACTATGCAGGTATTTGTTATTTAAAAATGGGCGATTTTGCCAAAGCAGAAAAATATTTGAAAGATTTTGATGGCAAAGGAACTATGGTAGCTGATGTAGCAAAAGGCTCATTGGGTGATGCGTTGATGGAACAAAATAAAACAGATGATGCTATTAAATCATATTTAGATGCAGCATCGAACGAAGATAACTTGTTTCTTGCGCCTATCTATCTTGAAAGAGCTGGTATGGCTTATGAAATCAAAAATAATCCAGCTGAAGCTATTAAAATGTATCGCAAAATCAAGGATCGTTTTCCTATGAGTCAACAAGCAAGAACTATTGATAAAAATCTTGCACGTTTAGGTGATTTTAATCCTTAGTCAATATGGCTACTCAGCAAGATACTCATTTATTATACACTACTGACAACCTGCAAGTTTATACTTCGCAGGTTGTTCTTATTTGTACCGAATGGAATGATAAAATTATTCACGAATTAGTAGAAGGTGCTCAACGTATTTTGTCGCAATATCCTGAAGTTACAGTTTCAGTTTATAAAGTACCAGGATGTGTTGAAATTCCGTTTGCAATTCGTCAGCATGCCTTACTCAAAGGTGCTGATGCTTACATCGCATTTGGATGTGTAATACGTGGAGAGACACCTCATTTCGATTATGTATGTCAATCAGTTACACATGGCATTAGTGAATTGAATATTCAATTGAATAGCCCTGTGATATTTGGGGTGTTAACTGTAAATAATGAAGAGCAGGCACTGGATCGTATAGGTGGCAAACATGGTCATAAAGGTGAGGAAGCTGCTATGGCTGCCTTAAAGATGATTTCAATCCAAAAACAATTTTCGAATATCAAATAAAATAGACTCACATGAAAGTACAACTTTTTATACCGTGTTTTGTAGATCAATTGTTTCCAGATGTAGGTATGAATATGGTGAAAGTGTTGGAAAAAGTGGGATGTACTGTTTCCTATAATCCAAAACAAACCTGTTGTGGACAGCCTGCTTACAATGCTGGTTTTATGAATGAAGCCCGAGCCGTAAGTGAAAAATTTATTGAAGATTTTTCTGGTGAGGAAATTATTGTTTCACCTAGTGGTTCATGCATTGGGTATGTGAGGGGATGTTTCGAAGAAATATTTGATAATTCATCGTATCACAACGATGCCAAAAAGGTGACTTCTCGTTCATTTGAATTGACTGAGTTTTTGGTCAATGTATTGAAAGTAGATAATGTAGGGGCTGAATTAAAAGGTATTGCTACCTATCATGATGCATGTGGGGCTTTACGTGAATGTGGTATCAAATCTACACCACGTCAATTGCTAGCCAATGTAAAAGGCTTGGAACTACGTGAAATGAAAGAATGCGAAACGTGTTGTGGCTTTGGTGGCACGTTTGCTGTGAAGTATGAACCTATTTCTATCGGTATGGCCATGACAAAAGTAAATAGTGCATTGGAGCAAAAAGCAGATTATATGATTTCGACTGATATATCATGTCTCATGCATATAGAAGGGTACATTAAGCATGCAGGTTTGAATCTTAAAACCATGCATATAGCTGAGGTATTGGCAAGTGGATGGTAGATGAATTGATGTTACATTTTACATTTTTTTTAATAATTGATAACATGAAACCATTTGTTTTTTAATTCTTACATGTTGGCTTATAGTATCGCTAGGTTGTAGAAAATACACAAAAGATTGTTTCTTATATCATTATCCTAACGTGGTATTGACAAATCCTGATACTACAGAGTCTGATTCAATTATAGTAGAAGAATATAAATTTCAGTACGGATTTGATTCATTGGTTCGGACTAAATATTTTTCTTTTGATACACTTTCAAATGGGAATGCCGACTCAGTTCATTTACCAGTTTTATACTTTAATAAATACCTATATTACGTTTATCCAGAATTATACAATTTTAAAATTACATATGGGAATAACCGCAAAATCTTTTTGAGTAATTTTAAATATAACAATAATAAATGTGAATACGACCAACCAGGTAATTCGTCTAAATCTTGTTCTTGTTTTTTATTATTTTATTCAACTCATTTTGAGAATTGTAATGGCACATTTGCCCAAATAAATCGATTGTACGTTTCTCAATAAACAGATAATTAATAATCTCCTCATCCTGATTTTTTTTAAAGTTATCTAACTCGATAAAAATTTAATATTATATTTATCGTTTAAACAAATATATGGAACAACAAAAATCGGTATCAAATAATTCGGCCTTGGCCACAATCATTTCAGTGTTCTTTTTTTGGGGATTCGTGGCCGCAAGCAATGGGGTATTGATTCCAATGTTAAAAAAACATTTTACACTTTCTCAATTTGAATCTCAATTGGTCGATACGGCTTTCTTTTTGGCATATGGAGTTGGTTCTATTATTTACTTTCTTATAAGCAGAACTTTTGGAGATCCTTTCAATAAATTTGGCATGAAAAAGGGACTTGTTTTAGGCTTAATTATTTCCGCTATTGGAGCATTGTTATTTGTACCCGCAGTTTCTTTTAATCAATATATGTTTTTTCTAGTAGGATTGTTTGTAATCGCTTTTGGATTTTCCTTATTACAAATAGTAGCAAATCCATTTGTGATTAATTTAGGTGATCCGGCCAAAGGCTCATTTCGATTAAATTTAGCAGGTAGTATAAATTCGTTAGGCACATCATTAGGTCCAGTTATTTTTGGTTTTGCAATGTTTGGTTCTGCAAGGTCAGAGGCAGTTGTTGATATAGGTATCGACGCATTGAAAATGCCATTTATCATTTTAAGTGCAGTTTTATTAGCGTTAGCAGCTTTCTTAGCCTATTCGAAATTGCCATCTCCCAAAAATGAAGAAGATCAAGAAAAAAGTTTGGGGGCTTTGCAATATCCACAATTAGTATTAGGTATGATTGCTATATTTATATATGTAGGTGTTGAAGTTTCTGTAGGAAGTAATTTGGGGGCTTTGTTAGAAAATTCTTCAATCAAAGGAATTGATCATACCCAAATAGCAAAATATATTTCACTTTATTGGGGTAGTTTGATGATTGGAAGATGGACTGGTTCAATGAGTGTTTTTAATTTTAGCGTGCAAACTAAAAAGTTATTAAATATTATTGTTCCTTTTATTGCCTTTGCAGTGGTATTGTTTTTTAATTTTATAAGAGAAGGGAACGTAAGTGATTTATATATTTATAGTATTTGGATTGTTTTATTTATTGTGGCAAATTTTTTAGCGCAAGAAAAACCTGCTAGAACAATGATATTATTTGGATTGTCAGCAACAGTTATGATGCTTGTGGGATTGTTTACTTCTGGAGATATTGCGCTCTATTCATTTATGAGTGCTGGATTATTTTGCAGTGTGATGTGGCCTTGTATTTTTAATTTAGCCATCGCAGGCCTTGGTAAGTATACCACCCAAGGTTCGTCATTGTTGATCATGATGATTGTTGGAGGTGCTATTATTCCACCATTGCAAGGAAAACTTTCAGATGTTATTGGGATTCAACAATCTTATTGGGTTGCTGTTGTTTGCTTTTTGTTTTTAGCGTGGTATGGTTATCAAGTAAAACGTATTTTGCAAAAACAAGGTATTGATTATGATGCCAATACATCTCAAGCTCATTAATCATTTATAGATTTAATTATGCAATATAGTATTGGTATAGATATAGGTGGTACAAATTCTGTTATGGGTATTGTAGACAAATTGGGTAAGATTCAATTTGAAACAAAACTTAAAACTCAAGATTATCCTCAAGTTGAATATTTTGTGGAAGCTTGTTATCAATTGTTGATTCCCCAACTTGATTCATTAGGCATTGAAAATTTTAAAGGGATTGGGTTAGGAGCGCCAAATGGTAATTACTACAATGGCTCTATTGAATTTGCGCCCAATTTAATATGGAAAGGAATTATCCCATTGGCAAATTTATTTAGAGATAAATTCAAGTTAGAATCTGTAGTGACCAATGATGCAAATGCGGCAGCAATTGGTGAGATGATGTATGGTGCTGCTAAAGGTATGAATGATTTCATCATGGTTACATTGGGAACTGGCGTAGGAAGCGGATTTGTAGCAAATAGGAATATGATATATGGTCATGATGGTTTTGCAGGTGAATTAGGTCATGTGATTGCAGTGAGAGATGGTCGAATGTGTGGTTGCGGTCGCAAAGGTTGCTTGGAAACTTATTCTTCTGCTACAGGCATTGTTCGAACAGCCAATGAATTTTTAGAAACAAATAAATCAAATAGTTTGTTGAGGGTAATTGATACAATTACATCAAAAGATATTTATGAAGCTGCAGTAAAAGGTGATATAATCGCAATGGAAATTTTTGATTTCACTGGAAAAATTTTAGGTCAAGTTTTAGCAGATGCAATAGCCATTACAAGTCCCGAAGCAATTATTTTGTTTGGAGGTTTAGCTCAAGCAGGAAAATTTATTTTTGATCCAACGCATCAATATATGGAAGAAAATTTATTGAAAATTTACAAAGGGAAGGTGAAATTATTACCTTCTGAATTGAAAGAAACGGATGCAGCAATATTAGGAGCAGCTGCGTTGGTTTGGTTATAATTATATATTAAGTATAAAATTCTGCTTTAATGATTCCTTCTTATTTTTGCCACATGCAAAAAATATTCATATTGCTTTTTTTGACTTGTTTTATTCAATTATTACAAGCCCAACAATATTCTAATAAAATCATCATTGGTGCTGAACAGTTAGATTCTTATTTGCCATTGCTAAAAGGGAAGAAAGTTGCATTGTTGGTAAACCAAACATCTGTGATAAAGAAAACCCATCTTGTTGATACCTTGATTGCAAGTGGAATAGATATCGTTAAAATATTTGCGCCTGAACATGGTTTCAGAGGTACAGCTGATGCCGGAGAAAAAGTGAAGAATGGCGTGGATGTAAAAACAGGAATTAGGATTACCTCAATGTATGGCGCCAATAAAAAACCAAGCATGGAAAGTATGCAAGAAATTGAGTATGTAATTTTTGATATTCAAGATGTGGGGGCTCGTTTTTATACCTATATTTCTTCATTACAATATATGATGGAGGCCTGTGCTGAAGCCAATGTGCCACTACTTGTGCTTGATCGTCCTAATCCGAATGGTTTCTATGTGGATGGTCCTGTGTTGGAGCCTAAATACAAGTCGTTTGTAGGCATGCAATCCATTCCTGTTGTACATGGCATGACAGTAGGAGAGTATGCTCAAATGCTCAATGGTGAAGGATGGCTTGCCAATAAGAAAAAATGTAAGCTTAGTGTGATTGCATGTAAACAATACAATCATTCTATGTTATATAACCTGCCTATCCCGCCTTCTCCTAATTTAAAATCACCTTCAGCTGTATTATTATATCCTTCCTTATGCCTATTTGAAGGTACGATTGTAAGTGTAGGCCGTGGCACAGAAACACCCTTTGAAGTGTGGGGACATCCTGATTTTAAAAACAACGGTTTTTCATTTACGCCCGTTAGTAAAGAAGGTGCTAAGAATCCTCCGTTTGAAAATAAAACATGTTATGGGGCCGATTTGCGGTTGTCTCCAAAAGATATTTTGAAAATCACTGAAGGGAAAATGAATTTATCATTTATTCGAAATGCTTATTTGTTGTGTAAAGACAAGTCAACGTTTTTTAATTCGTTTTTTGAAAAATTGGCAGGAACTGCAACCTTGAAATCACAATTGATGCAAAATAAATCGGATGTTGATATCCGAAAAAGCTGGGCTACAGGCTTGATTAAATTCAAGAAAATTAGAAAAAAGTATCTTTTATATCCTGATTTTGAATAAGGGTTATTTAAATCTATTTTAAGTTGGCTATACTAAAAATGTAATGGTTGGAATATTCGTAAATTCAACAGATTTTTTTTTAACATTACAAGAAAGTATTTTTCTAACATGAATACTGGTAAGCATTTCAGCTTCCCTCTCCTGAAGGAGAGGGACTGAGGGTGAGGTCTAACAAAAGTAAACAATGAGTTCTCATTAAAAATTTAGTATAGCCTTTTAATTTGTCTTTTTAAATTCTAATTGAATGCTGTTTGATTCTTGAAATACAAATAATACCACTTTAAGTTTATCTTTGTGCACTTGTGGTAAGAATAAAAAAAATACTCAAACGACTCCTCGTTTTCTTGTTGGTAATGGTAGTGTTGATTGCCTGCTTTGGAATATATGTTTATTCAGTAAGGGATATCGAACCGCCCAAAATAATAGATAGGTCGATTGACAATGTTTCTAGGATAGAATCGGATAGTAATTCATATTCGTTAGGAAACAATTGGTTGCAACAAAATAAATATGGGTTGTACGAAATGTATATCGAAGGGGAACCCTACGAACGTGGTGTAATCTATGGTAAATTGGCCAATGAATTATTATTTGCACAAGAGAAAGCTTTTACCAATGAAATTAAACGAATGATTCCTTCGGAGTCATATCTTAAGTTTCTGCGTTACATCGTTGGATTTATGAATCGTGATTTAAGCGATTATGTAATTGATGAATATCAACAAGAAATCTATGGGATTTCAACGTCTGCTTCACCTGAATTCAATTGGATAGGAACCAATTATTCACGTCAACTGAATTATCATGCAGCGCATGATATTGGACATGCCTTGGCCAATATGATGTTGGTAGGATGTACTTCCTTTGCCACATGGAATGGCAATTCGGTTGATAGTGAATTAATCGTTGGTCGCAACTTTGATTTTTATGTAGGGGATGAATTTGCCAAAAAGAAAATCATTGCTTTTTATAAACCCGACAAGGGCATTCCTTTTATGTCAGTCATTTGGGGAGGATTTACAGGTGTAGTAAGTGGTATGAATCTCAATGGCCTTACTGTTACAATCAATGCCAATAAATCATCCATTCCATTTGGTGCAGCGACACCTGTATCATTGGTTGCTCGCGAAATACTTCAGTATGCTTCTACCATCGATGAAGCTGTTGCCATTGCGCGTAAACGAACAATGTTTGTGAGCGAAAGTTTTTTAATAAGTTCAGCAAGGGATAACAAAGCGGTCGTGATCGAAAAAACACCCAATGAGTTGGATATATATGATCCAAATCAGCAACAAATACTTTGCACCAATCATTATCAGGGTGAATCATTGGCTTTGCAAAAACTCAATCAAGAGCAAATGAATAAAAGTGCTTCTGTGTATCGTTATCAACGATTGATTGAGTTAATGAATCAGCATAAGCCAATGACGCCTCAAAAAGCTGCCACCATATTGAGAGATTACAAAGGTATAGGGAATTCAGATATTGGTTTGACCAACGAAAAGGCTATGAACCAATTCATTGCCCATCATTCTATTATTTTCGAACCTAAAAAGAGATTAGTTTGGGTTAGTACTTCGCCATGGCAAGAAGGTGCCTATATTTGTTACGATTTAAATCAAGTTTTTTTAAATTCAACATCGAGAAATCCATTGTATCAATCACAATTAACAATTGAAGCTGATACATTTATAAATACAGCGGCTTTTCATCAATTGACATCATATCTATTCTTGGAACAGCAACATATGAATCATATCGACATTTCGCCTTCGCAAATAGTAGGAGTGAATCCTCGTTATTATGATGCCTATCGTATTGCAGGCGATGTGTATGTAAAACTTGGCAAAACCGATAGTGCCAAGTTGATGTATCAAAAAGCGTTGACATTAGAAATAGCTACTGAAAATGAACGAGCGCAACTCAATGAAAAAATTGAAAAATTACATTGACTTCAAAATTAAAATTGCATCTTTGAACTCTTAATATCATGATAGCAGGCATCGGTACCGATATAGTTGAAATCAAACGAATAGAAGATAAACTAATACGAAGTGAATACTTCAAAGTGCATGTATTTTCTCCAGTCGAAATAGCCTATTGCGAAAAACAACATAAGCCATTTATAAGTTATGCAGCTCGCTGGGCTGTAAAAGAAGCTTACTTGAAAGCATTCGGATTGAAATTTATTGGAAACCATCGATTGCATGAAATCGAAACTGTGAATGACGAAGACGGAAAACCAAGTGTAAAATTAATTGGCAAAGCATTAGCAGAATTTAATGAACGAACCTTGGGGGCTATCCATGTCAGTATTTCACATACCGATACACATGCTATTGCCTATGTTATTATTGAAAATAGTTTATAATCTATGACGCATACTCCAGCTATTGAATTAAAAACATTGGATGAACAACATCTATTTCAACTTCAAAAATTGAATGATGTGTTACATTATGTAAATCAATATTCGCCTTTTTATAAAAAATTGTTTGCACAACATCAGGTTGATATTTCTCGAATTCATTCTATTGCTGATTTGCAAAAATTGCCTACGACCTCCAAGGAAGATTTGCAGTTAAATAATCTTGATTTTATTTGTGTAGACCAATCTCGTATTGCAGAATATACAGCGACTTCTGGTACCTTGGGAAGTCCGGTTACCATAGCCATGACCGAAAAGGATATTCAACGACTAGCCTACAATGAGTCATTGTCATTTGGCTTGATGGGATTAAGCAATAAGGATATTGTACAACTCATGTTGACCCTCGATCGGCAATTTATGGCAGGTGTAGCCTATTACTTAGGACTGAAAGAAATAGGGGCTACGAGTATTCGCACAGGGCCTGGGTTGCCTTCGTTGCAAATAGAAACTATCCAACGATTACATACTACCACTTTAGTTGCTGTTCCATCTTTTCTTATAAAGTTAATAGAATATTGTGTTACTTATCATATTGATATCAATGCACTTCCTGTTACAAAGATTTTATGTATTGGAGAAAATATTCGACAAGATGATTTTCAGTTGAATTCCCTTGGACAATATATCAACTCAAATTGGAATGTGCAGCTTTATTCTACCTATGCATCCACCGAAATGCAAACTGGGTTTACAGAATGTGCATATGGGCAGGGTGGTCATCATCATCCCGAATTAATTATACTCGAAATACTCGACGACGTTGGAAAGCAATTGAAGGCAGGCGAATATGGTGAGGTTACCATTACGACATTGGGTGTAGAAGCTATGCCACTTGTTCGATACCGAACGGGTGATATATGTTGTTTTTATGATGAGCCATGTGCTTGCGGTCGGCATACGATACGATTGAGTCCAGTAGCTGGGCGCAAACAACAAATGATTAAATACAAGGGAACTACCTTGTATCCACCTGCTGTATTTGAACTATTGAATCAAGTAAGAGAAATTAAAGAATATGTAGTAGAAGTTGCTTCTGATGCTATGGGGATGGATGAGTTGGTATTGCATATCAATACACCCTTGTCGGTAGATGAATGCGAACAAAAACTAAAACCATTTCTTCAATCTCGATTGAGAGTGATGCCATTAATAGCCTACCATTCTCATACTGAAATGATGGAAATGATATTTCCAATGGGAAGTAGAAAGGCGGTTAAATTTATAGATAATCGTAAAGGACAAATCCAATGAGCGACAAAGTAAGAATAGATAAATATCTCTGGTCCATACGTGTATTTAAAACACGGTCGTTGGCATCGGCTGCTTGTGAAAGTGGTAAGGTGAAATGGAAAGGCGAATCAATCAAACCTGCCAAAGCAGTTTTGCTGAATGAAGAATATGATATTAAAACAGAAGCACGCAAATGGGTGATACGTGTTACGGGTATTATTAGTAATCGAGTATCATACGAAGAAGCCATTAAGCATTATATCGATATCACACCAGAGGAAGATAAGCAAACGAATCAAGCCCTAGCCTCTAGCTTTTACACTGGTAAGCGACTCAGTAAAGTTGGTCGTCCTACTAAGCAACAACGAAGGGATTTAGATGATTTTATGAGTACTGATGATTAGTTTTTCTATAGCATCACACCAAATCCTATCTCAGCATATTGTGCATTCACTAGCTCCGTTATTAATTGAGTCATAAGAAATACATCTTTCACTATAGAATGTTCATTGTGATAAAAGTGATAATTGATACCCAGTTTTTGATAGGTCTTACGCCCACCTGTAGGTCGATTCAAATAAAAGCCGTATTGTAATGGTAGCCCAATTTTTCCAAATACAAATTCATGCGCTCCGAATACAGTATAGCGAATCGCATGTTGTTTTTCAGTTCCAGGGAATTTATAATTGTTTTTAAAAGCAGTATATAATTCTGCACTATATGTTGCATCGAGCCCGAGCATAGCCCTGTTTTTGTTCCGATACATTTTTGAGCTAAATAAACTAATATGATAGTAAGGATACAACGGCCCATCGACTGCTTTAGCTTCGGCAAACGCAAATGTGGCTTTCAATCCAATATTATATGGGTTCTTGTTTTTTGTTATTTCTTTTTTCGCAAATTGCATCACTACACCACGAGGATGATAGTTGAGCCCTATAAACGCACCAATGGTATTGATACCATAATTGGGTTGTCGAGATGCGGCATTTGAAATATGAAAAAAATGGATGCCCGATTGAAGTGTCCAATTTTTTGCAACTTTAAATCGCACGCCAGATTGAATCATGGTAAAGTTATTCAATGTGCTGCCTACTATATTGTTGGTAGAATCTTCGGTCGGAATTCGCTTCCATGATTTGCTCACGAAGCCAATGCCGCCACCTACCTTGAAGTACCAATAACCATTTTTTTGAGAAATAATCCTAAACTGAATAGAAGGATAGATTCCAATAGCATTGCCCAATTCTTTTTTTCCATAATGCGTAAAGGATAGATTCAAGGCAGATTCTGGAAATCCAAATCGTTGTTGCCAATCCTTCGTTCCTGTATGTTGTTTGCAATAGGAAAATAATACGGCTTGGGTATAGGGTGGAGGGTCAATATGTATTTTGGGCGTATGTACGATGACTTTGCCTCCCAAATAATTCACCCCAAATGAAATGCTTTTGGTACTGTCTTTTTCAGCCTTCAGCTGAAACGATAAAAAAAGTAAACATATCAAAAGCCACCGCATGCTGTAAATTTAACTCGAACTAATGACTTTTTTTAAAATCTGTAAATATCTTTACACGCATGAGATTATTGTTCACGTTATGGTTCTTATTAAGTGTTACAATTCAAGGTTTTGCTCAATATAGCATTCCCAAAAGGGAATTTAGGGCAGCTTGGGTGGCTACAGTAGGCAATATAGACTGGCCCAGTCAGAAGGGACTTAGTTCTGATATTCAACAACAAGAATTCATTGATTTGCTCAATCAAATGCAATCGAATGGATTAAATGCTGTGATAGTACAAATACGACCTGCTGCAGATGCTTTGTTTGATTCACCTTACGAAAACTGGAGTCGGTATTTAAGTGGTAAGCAAGGTCAGCCACCTTCGCCTTATTACGATCCATTGACATTTATGGTAGATGAATGCCACAAGCGATGTATGGAGTTTCATGCATGGTTTAATCCCTATCGTGCATTGGTCGATGCGACTAAAAATTTGCATACACCCGATCATGTAACCTATCGCCATCCCGAATGGTTTTTGAAATATGGCGATAAACTCTATTTCGATCCGGGCTTGCCCGAAGTGCAAGATTATTTTACCAAAATTGTGGTAGATGTAGTGAAACGTTATGATGTAGATGCCATTCATTTCGACGATTATTTTTACCCCTATCGTATTGCTCATGTCGAATTTCCTGATTATAAATCCTATGCCAAATACGGGACTAATTTTCCTAATAAAGATGATTGGCGCAGAGATAATGTGAATCGATTGATAGAGTCACTGAGCAAAAAAATAAAAAAGGAAAAGGCATGGGTGAAATTTGGCATCAGTCCGTTTGGTGTATGGCGTAATTACTCTAAAGACCCAGAAGGGAGTATGACCAATGGTGGCCAAACCAATTACGATGATTTATTTGCAGATGTATTGTTGTGGATGAAAAAAGGTTGGATTGATTATATACTGCCTCAATTGTATTGGGAACGAGGTCACCGTGCAGCCGATTATACTACATTAATCAAATGGTGGAGTCAACATGCCTATGGTCGGAATTTATTTATTGGTCATGGCTTATATCAAGTGGGAGTTTCGGCCAAAGCCTGTTGGAGAAGTTTTGACGAGATACAGTCGCAGGTGGATTTAACTCGTATCACGACCCATGTGGATGGAAGTGCATTTTACAGTGCCAATTCATTTATAAAAAATAAGTGCGGGATAAATTATTACATGAGTAAAGAGTTGTATAATCATCCAGCCCTTTTACCACAAATGAAATGGATAGATTCTATTGCGCCATCAGCTCCTAGAGTTAAACTATCAATTGGAAGAGATGGTTACAAGCTTTTACAATGGATGGTTGATAATCCACAAGATGAGCCTTTGCAATTTGCTGTTTATCGTTTTGCAGCTTACGAGCCCAACATATTATCATCGGTGAGTCTTGTTGGCATTATACGTGGAAATAGCTTTGTGGATAAAATTGCCGATGGCAAAAAATATACCTATGTGGTAACAGCGCTTGATCGACTCCACAATGAAAGTCCATTGAGTAATACCGTTGAATAAACTTTAAGTTATGCTTGAATTTAATTTTAATCCATTTCCAGTATTGGAAACCGAACGATTGCTTTTGCGAAGGTTAGTATTATCTGATGCGCCTGTGTTGTATGCATTGCGCAACAATGAAAATGTGATGCAATACATCGATCGGCCTAGGCAAAAGGATATTGAAGAAACGGAGCTTTTTATACAAAAAATCGATGCTATCATTGATACAAATAAGGATATCAATTGGGCTATTACCCTCAAAGGAGAAGATCGTTTGCTAGGGACTATTGGTTTTTACCGGAGTCAACCCGAAAATCATCGTTCCGAAATAGGATACATGTTGGATTTCGCTTATTGGCGAAAGGGAATCATGAATGAGGCTATTCAACGGGTAATTCATTATGGCTTTGATGAAATGAAATTGCATTCAATCGAAGCCTGTATTAATCCTTCGAATGAAGCCTCTAGAGGCATTTTGCTTAAAAATTCATTTGTAAAAGAAGGCTATTTTAAAGAAAATTATTTCTACAATGAAAAATTTAGTGATACAGAGGTTTATTCATTGTTGAATTCCTCAAAATAGGATTCATTTTAATTCAAAAATTCCAACTTTTCTGATCACTTTTTGTCCCTAAAATGTGAATAACTATTTTGTCTCAAAGGCTTATTTTAGTTCTATTTAAACAGAAAAATTGCGTACATTTGACCCTCATTTTTATCCATGGACAACGAAACATTAGACAACGACTTAAATCCCGAAAATCAGTCAGACAAAATCATTCAAGTAAACATTGAAGAGCAAATGAAATCCTGCTATATCGACTATTCTATGTCGGTAATTGTAGGTAGAGCGTTGCCCGATGTACGAGATGGTTTGAAACCAGTACACCGACGTGTGTTATTTGGTATGATCGAATTAGGAAATACGTTTAACAAGCCTTATAAAAAATCAGCACGTATCGTAGGAGAAGTGTTGGGTAAATATCATCCGCATGGTGATAGTAGTGTTTACGACACCATGGTGCGTATGGCGCAGCCTTGGAGCTTGCGTTATATGCTCATCGATGGACAAGGTAACTTCGGATCGGTCGATGGCGATAGTCCGGCTGCTATGCGTTATACTGAGGTTCGTTTGCAACGTATTGCAGAAGCTATGCTTGAAGATCTTGATAAAGAAACGGTTGATTTTCAAAACAACTTCGATGATACATTGAAGGAGCCTACCGTAATGCCTACTCGTATTCCACAATTGATTGTGAATGGAGCGTCGGGTATTGCAGTTGGTATGGCTACCAATATGGTTCCTCATAATTTGAGTGAAACTATTGATGCTATATGTGCTTATATCGACAATCGCGATTTGACGATCGAAGAGATTATGAAGTATATTAAAGCGCCTGATTTCCCAACCGGAGGTATTATTTATGGAATGGAAGGCGTAAAGCAAGGCTTTGAAACGGGTCGTGGTAGAGTAGTAGTGCGTGGTAAAGTCAATGTAGAAACAGGAAAAAATAATAGAGAAAGTATCATCATTTACGAATTGCCTTATCAGGTAAATAAAGCTGTTTTACATCAGAAAATAGCTTACTTGGTGAATGAAAAAGTAATAGAAGGAGTAAGTGATGTACGTGATGAAAGTGATAGAGATGGTATGCGATTAGTCGTCGATTTGAAAAAAGATGCAATTGCTCAAGTGATCATCAATCAACTATACAAATTCACTGAATTACAAACCTCATTTGGTATCAATAATGTGGCCTTGGTCAATGGTCGTCCTCGTATTTTAAATATGAAGGATTTGATTGTTGAATTTGTAAAATTTCGTCATGAAGTAGTGGTTCGCCGTACACAGTTTGAGCTTAGAAAAGCCGAAGAGCGAGCTCATATTTTAGAAGGTTATATGAAGGTGATTGGCACTCAAGATGACTTAGATCGTGCGATCAAAATCATTCGCGAAAGCGAAACACCTGAGTTGGCAAAAGATGGTTTGATGCAAGGATTTGACTTGTCAGAAATTCAGGCAAAAGCTATATTAGAATTACGTTTGCGAACACTTACAGGACTCGAAATTGATAAAATTAGAGAGGAGTACGATGCAATTATGAAAATCATTAATCATTTGAGAGAGTTGTTGGCAAACGAAGGAATGCGCTATGATTTGATCAAAGAAGAGATGCTTGATATTAAGAAAAAATTTGGTGATGAACGTAAAACACAAATTGAATATTTAGCGACTGACATTAGTATTGAAGATTTAATCGAAGATGAAGATGTGGTAATTACTGTATCACATTTGGGTTACATCAAACGTACATCCGCTACCGAATATCGTTCACAGAAACGTGGTGGCAGAGGAGCAATGGGAGGTAAAACAAGAGAAGAAGATTATATCGATCAACTCTTTATAGCCTCTACACATGCTACGTTGTTGTTCTTTACAGACAAAGGTCGTTGCCATTGGTTGAAAGTATATGAAATTCCAGAAGGTGAGAAAAACAGTAAAGGACGTGCTATTCAAAATTTACTCCAATTGCCTGGTGATGAAAAAATTAAGACTATCATCAATGTCAAAAATTTAAACAATGAAGAGTATGTAGATTCTCATTATATCGTTCTATGTACTAAACAAGGTGTCATCAAAAAAACACGATTAAAAGAATTTTCACGACCACGTCAAAATGGTGTAAACGCAATTACAATCAATGAAGGCGATGTGTTGTTAGATGCCTCATTGACCGATGGAAATAGTTATATCATGATGGCTGTGCGATCAGGTAGAGCCATTCGTTTTCCAGAAGAAAAAGTTCGTCCTACAGGTCGTGGTGCAATAGGTGTATACGGTATCGAAGTAGATGATGCAACAGATGAAGTAGTTGGTATGCTTTGTGTAAACAAAGAAGATAGAGGTAAAACCATATTGGTTGTGAGCGAAAAAGGAATTGGTAAGCGAACACCGCTTGCAGAATTCAACGAAGAAACCAAGGAATGGGAAGATGTATACCGTGTAACCAATCGAGGTGGTAAAGGTGTGAAAACCTTGAATGTAACAGAAAAAACAGGCCGATTAGTAGGCTTCCTTGCTGTAGAAGAAACAGACGATTTGTTTATCACTTGCGTGTCAGGTGTAACTATACGTACAAGCATAAAAAGTATTCGTGAAGCAGGTAGGGCCACACAAGGAGTGAAACTTATTAACCTCGATGAAGGAGATGAAATAGCAGCTATCGCGCGTATTGCCGATCAGGAAGAAGATGAAGCAGAGCAAACTGAAGGAGAAGAAGGTGAAACATCGCCTGATGCAACTGCAAGTGATGCGCCTGTTGCAGACTCTAACAACGACTCTAAAGATGATACTGCCGAAGACAATAATGATTCAATAACAGAACCCGATACAGAAAACCCATAAATTCGTAAATTCAATACAAATAAAATAAAATGA
>JBIIJQ010000007.1:0-72115 GCA_044233655.1 Chitinophagaceae bacterium
GAAAATCAGCTAATATAATTTCACATAGTTTTCCAATTCGGATAAATGAAATATATTCATCGTATGAAACACCTAATACGTTTTTCCCAAAACCATGATGATCATATGCATTGGCAAATAACGAGGCTTTTAATAACTGCTCAGTAGTAGGTTTGAATTGCAGTATATTCATGTGAGTTTAGTTTTTTAAATCATTTAAGCATATTATCAAACATATAAAACAATTCGATGACTCGATTGATAATTCGATCAGAATATGATGCCCCTAAAATATTCGATTGAATGGTTCCACCTCCTGAGTATTCTTCCTTTGATAGTACACCCAATAAATGCAACTCAGCATCACGAAATGTAATCCATTTACGTTGCGACTCAATCAATATATTCTTATCCTCACCTTTCAATTTCGAAAGTAATTTATTGTAATATTTATTTAATAAAACATCATACCCTTTGACCATTTCATCCAATGCATTGTTAATACCATAGGTGCTATAATCTATCTCCATCATTTTAGTGGCTACTTGTTGCACCTTAAATGTATCGGTTATAAATTCAATAAAACTGAGGGAATAGGTATTGGTATCAAGCGTCGCTTTCAATGCACTTGACTCCACCTCAACATCCGATTTTATTTTTTTCAATAACTCAGGTGTAACTTCTTTGGGAGAATCTGTTTGTGCGTTACTATACAAAAATGAACAACATGCAATTAAAATTATGATTACTTTTTTCATTCGATTTGATAATTTAATGATACAATTATACTAAAAATGTAGTTAGCAATAGAAGAATTATTATCTTCACTTTCTTATAAAACACATATACAAAAGACTATTTTTGCAATTCAATTAATTCTTGATTCAACAATGATAAATAATTCCTCTGCTTACAAAGCTTCTAGACAATTTGCACAAGAGATGGATGATGCCGATCAACTTTCTACATTTCGAAATCAATTTTATTTCCCACAACACAATAAACGAGATGCCATCTATCTATGTGGGAATTCATTGGGATTACAACCAAAAGCAGCAAGAGAAATAATAGAACAAGAACTGAACGATTGGGCAGAATTTGGCGTGGAAGGTCATTTTCAAGCTAAGCGTCCATGGTTTGCCTATCATACTTTTTTTACAGAATCCTTGGCCAAATTAGTAGGTGCAAATGTAAAAGAAGTGGTCGCAATGAATACGCTGACAGTTAACTTACATTTATTAATGTTGTCTTTTTATAGACCTACTAAGCAACGTTATAAAATCATCATGGAAGCAGGAGCATTCCCTTCAGATATGTATGCCATGGAAACACAAGCAATTATGCATGGTTTTGATCCAGAAAAAGCAGTCATAGAAGTAGCCCCTCGAAAAGGTGAACACACCATACGTATTGAAGATATTGAAGCGGCTATTGAAAAACATAAAAAAAATCTTGCCCTTGTTGTTTTTGGTGGCGTGAATTATTATACCGGACAATTTTTTGATATAAAAAAAATCACTGAGTTAGCTCATAAGGCTGGCGCTTTGGCTGGGTTCGATTTAGCACATGCTACTGGCAATAAGGTATTGCATTTACACGAATGGAATGTTGATTTTGCATGTTGGTGTTCGTATAAATATTTAAATTCGGGACCCGGTGCAGTAGGTGGTATTTTCGTTCATGAGAAACATGCCAAAGATCCAAAAACGTTTAAACTTGCCGGATGGTGGGGACATGATGAAAAGACACGCTTCAAAATGAAGAAAGGATTTAAACCAATGAAAACTGCCGAAAGCTGGCAAATGAGCAATGCACAAGTCATGAATATGGCCGCACATCGTGCATCATTGGATTTGTTTGATAAAGTAGGCATGGATAAATTGGCTGAAAAAAGTTTACACTTAACAGCGTATACAGAATTTTTATTAAGGCAATTAACTAATCTAAAATTTGAAATCATCACACCGTCAAATCCCTTAGAACGTGGCTGTCAACTTTCGCTCCTTTTGAAAGCAAAAGGCAAGGAGGTATTTGATAAGTTGCAAAGCAAAGGTGTGATCGCTGACTGGCGTGAACCCAACGTAATACGTATCGCTCCTGTACCTATGTATAATAGTTTTGTAGACGTTTATACTTTGTATGATATAATGAAGTCAGTGTAGATTATATTTTACACTTTAGAAAAAAAATATTACTGAAAGAATTTTTATACTGAAAAGTTGAACACTAAAACGAATGTTCATTAAAAAAAGAAAGTTGCATGAAAAGAAAATCCATGCAACTTTCTTTATTAAAAACTATTATTGAAAACTTTTTGCATCGGCCAAAAACTGAGCTAATCCAAGATCTGTTAATGGATGCTTTAATAAACCCAAAATTGAAGTTAATGGACAAGTACATACATCGGCCCCTACTTCGGCACAACGAACTATATGCAATGAAGTACGGATTGAAGCCGCTAAAATTTCAGTTTCAAAACCTTGAATGCTGTAGATTTGAGCTATTTGTCCAATCAAATCAACCCCATCCCAATTACCATCATCGATTCGACCAATAAATGGAGATACATACGTTGCGCCAGCTTTAGCAGCTAATATAGCTTGTCCAGCAGAAAATACTAAAGTACAATTGGTTTTGATGCCATTATCTGTAAACCATTTGATAGCTTTGATACCTTCTTTAATCATAGGTACTTTTACGACTATATTTGGATTAATAGCTGCCAATTTTTTACCTTCTTCCAGCATACCTGCAAAATCAGTTGATATCACTTCAGCACTTACGGGCTTGTCACCTACTATATCGCAAATATCGTTGTAATGATTCAAGATTGCATCTTGTCCTTTGATTCCTTCTTTAGCCATCAATGATGGATTAGTAGTAACACCATCTAAAATACCAAGATCGTTGGCTTCGCGAATTTGATCTAAGTTGGCTGTGTCGATAAAAAATTTCATATGAATCGTTTATTATTTTTGTTTAAATGCAAAAGTAATTAACGATAGTCAAAGTAGAAATGACTAAATGAAAATGTGTATAAAAATGAAAGGGGGGAAAAAATGGCAAGTTACTTATATCGCACCGCTACAACCACGTACCTTTGCTGCGTTCCCACCCTGGAGGATTAGCAGGAGCTGGTCGTATAAGACTTGCCGATGCAAATGTAAGGCAAATAGTATAAAGTAAAAAGTATTTAGATAAAAGACTCTTAGTTTTAGAATAAAAAAATCAAGATGGCTAAAACCATTTTTTTCTATTAAAATAAAACAACATTAAAACGGGTACAGCAATCATAAAAAAAGTGGCAATCCAAAATCCATTTTGATGATGTAAATAAGGTATACGATCAAAGTTCATTCCGAAAATACCTCCTATAACAGTTGCTGGCGCAAGCAAGGTTGTTACAATTGCAAGAAATTTCATTATTTCGTTCAACTTCAAATTCGTTTGACTCAAATACAAATCTCTTATATTGGATAATACATCGCGATAGTTTTCAGTCAACTCTATAATCTGAACCATGTGATCATAGATGTCTTTAAAATATTTTCGATTTCTTTCATTGAATGTTCCAAATTCGGATCGTAAAATATTACCAATTAATTCTCTTACTGGCGATGTATTTCGTTTGAAAAAAATCAATTCTTTACGTAAATTATTGATGCGATTCATTGTATACGAATCCTCTTGATTCTTTGTTATTTCTTCTTCAAGTTTTTCAATTTGTTCTCCTACTTTTTCTAAGACTATAAAATAATGATCCACTATACTATCCAACATAGCATATAGAAGATAGTCAGATCCTTGTGTACGTATTTTAGAATAGGGTATCTTGATTCGCTCACGAATAGGATCGAACAAGTCGCGATGAGAATCATCTTGAAAACTGATTACATAATTTTTACCTAGTACAAAACTAACTTGTTCGTTTTCAATCGTATGCTGATCTTCTTTATAATACAACATTTGTAAAACACACGTAAAATATTCATCAAATTCATCGACCTTCGGTCGTTGATGAATACTTAATATATCTTCAATAATCAATGGATGTATGTTGAGATTATCACCTATAGTTTCAACACTTAGTTTATTTAGAATATCAAGATTCAACCAATAAAAATGTTCATTTTTAAATAATAATGAAGTTACTTCTTGTGTTTTCAATGATTGCTTACAATCAAGGTGTTCCGTATCATACTGATAAAGTGAAATGATTGATTCCGTTGTATTTACCTTTTCGGAAATAATGGTTGGATTGTTCTTTAATACTTTCTTAGTCTGCAAAAGCTCCAACGGATTTAGGAATTGTAAATATTTTCTTCTTGACTCATTCATTAAATTATTGAATGATTAAATTTTTTGAAAATTTTTCCGACACTGTAATTTCTTTATCATGGTTAATCAAAATCAGCATTGACTGATCAAATTCGAATCGATTTAGTACTTTTATAGAAGTATCTAATGTGATTTTTATTTGCATCAGATATTGTAAAAATTCAGAAGAAGAATCATCAACAGCTACAACTTTATAATCTTTACCAATTGTGGCTTCTGCCAATTTCATTGTAGATATAAATTTAATTTCACCTTTTACATTTGGAATTGGATCACCATGTGGATCAAACTCAGGATAATTCAAAAAAGCTTCCAATTCTGCAATCAATTTTGGAGATTGAATATGCTCTAATTGTTCAGCAATTTCATGCACTTCGTCCCAAGTAAAATTTAATTTCTGTACTAAAAAAACCTCCCATAATCGATGTTTTCTTACTATTTGTATTGCCAATTCATTTCCTAATGCGGTCAAAGAAACTTTACCATAACGCTCATAAGAAATAATTTGCTTGTCACGCAATTTCTTTAACATCGACGTCACTGTAGCAGGCTTTATATCGAGTGCATCTGCAATACTATTGGTGGCAGTTTCACAATGCTGATTGGTTAAACACAAATGATAAATAGACTTTAAATAATTTTCTTCTGTATAACTTAATTGCATAATCTAATCCCATTTCTTGGTTTCACCTAATGTTGAAATTTGACAATTAAGAACTTCATTGGCTTTAAAATCTACACCAACAACATGTATTAGAGCTACTAATTTCAATTGATTCTTTATGGTGTATTTTCCTGTAATCGAACGTGTATATTCTTTTACTACTAAGTTACCCGATTTCATAGAAATAGAATCGCCTGTATACGAGGTTATTACATCACGTACTACGTGGTGATGGATATAACCCTGTGGTGCGTTTAGTTGGTTTTGTGCCACAATACTATCTTGAATTAAATACAATGTTAGTCTTGTATTTTCCAATATTGAATCGTTGTATCCTACATATACTTTTACGTTTAATTGATCATTCTCTAATTTACTTACTAATGCTAAACCACAGGTTGCAGATTGAGAAATTAATGCATTAAGATTTTGACGCCAATTGAAAATACTTATAACAGTAGAATCTATTTGAGTACCTAAAGTAGCTGGCACACGATTTATTGATGCTCTAGGAAATCCATTCACTCCACCTAAATGAGCACTGATTGCATTAAAAAAAGGTGTAATAGCAAGCCAATCTCCTTGATGAATAGATGCTGCAATAATTTTAAACGTATCCAAAGCAAGCATTGCCTTCAACGAATCGTCTCCCACTGGGCAGTTAGGATTCCATTCGCCTTTGAAATTTTCAATGAGCACCTTTCTTGTAAATGATGTAGGCACTTCTCCTACTGGAATTGGTGCAGGTGTGGTATTTCCTGAATTGGTATTTTTATCTTTTTTGCAAGAAAAAAAGAAAAGAAACAAACAGCCAAACAGTATATATTTTTTCATTAAAATATTCTAAGAATTAAAGGTAAAAAAAAACGCTCATTCCTGAGCGTTTTTCTTTATTATCATTTATTAAAACTAGTCCCACTTTTTAACTTCGTTCAATCCTGCTTGTTGAACGTTTAATATTTCATGGTTCATTTCAGTAGCACCATTTACATTTACAAAAGCAAGTACATGTAAGTTAGCTTTGTCTTTGTAAAGACCTGCAATATCTAAACCTTTAAAATCTTTAATCGTGTATTTTTTAGCATCTGTCAAAGTTACATCATCACCAACTGTAGATGTGAAACAAGCTCTTACAACGTGCTCGTGTAAATAACCTGCAGGTGCATTGTTTTGATTCACAGGCGTAATTGCATCTTCAATTAAGTACAATGTAATTTTTGTGCTTTTATTTACTTTAGCGTTATACCCCATGAATACTTGAACATCAAGCATGTCATTTTTTTCTTTAGTAACCATTGCAAGTCCACATTCAGCAGGTTCTGCTAAGATGTTGTTGGCAGCTGTCCCCCAATCACCTCTTGAGAAAATATTCTCACTATTGTATGGACGACGATTTGCAGTTCCACCAGGGAAACCATATGTATTAGGCATTAAAACCTGAATTTGTGTATAAAATGGATCAATCACTAACCAATCTTTATCGTGTATTGCTGCACCATATATTTTACCTCCACTACCTGATACAATACCATCAAGAATTAATCCACCATCAGGACAAAATCCACACCATTCTCCAGTGAATTCTTCAATCAATACTTTGTGTGTAAAACCTGTAGGAACAGCGCCTACTTGAGCTAATGGATCAACAACTGGAGCTGTTGTGTTATTAGAAGTAGTGTTAAAAGGGCTCAATCCAGTATCACCAGAAGGAGATTTTTTGCAAGATGCAAAACCAATAACCATTGCAGCTACTAGTGTAAGTGAAAGAAGTTTTTTCATTTTAAGTTAATTTTAATACCCAAATATAATGTTATTTATTTAAATGTTACAACATTAATCTACATAATTATCCCCAAATAAGGTCAAATACTACTTTTTTACGAGTGAAAATTGTTATAAAATGAAAAATGCACTCCGAGGAGTGCATTTTATTAAATAACTATAATGGTAATTAATCCCATTTTTTAATTTCGTTCATTGAACATTCTTGTGCTGTAATAATTTCTACTCCTGCACTTCCTACATTTCCTTTAGTATGTACTATTACAAGTAAATTACAATTATTGATGTTTTTATATTTTCCACCAATGTTTTTGTTTTTTAATTGCACTTTAAAATACTTCTCACTACCAACCCACTCAATTTGATCTCCACTTAAATCTGAAGTTAAATAATCAATCAATACATGTTCATGCTTATAACCAGGTCCACCAGATGTTTGACCTTGAGCTGAAGTTGGAAGATCATTCTCTAACAAATAAACAGTATAATATAAGTCTTTTGTCAAAGGTTTTGTTACACCGAAATAAATATCTAGGTTCACATTATCTCCAGTTGTTTTAGATACTAATGCTACACCAATATCAGTTTTAACTTGTAAACGAGTATCAACTTCACCAGCCCAACTAGAAGCGCCCATTACTGCACCACGATCTACATTACCTCCAGGATATGAAGAGTGAGAGCCCAACATTGTATTGATTTGATTAAAAAATGACGGTTCATAAGGATCGGAACCTGAATTGGCATTATGAATTGCAACTGGATAAGCTAAATCGGGATGTGCATCTACGATTGCTTTCAAATTAGCTGCACCACCTGGACAAGCACCACACCACTCCCCTGTAAATTCTTCAATTACTACTTTTTTTGTAAATTTAGAAGGAACTGATCCTACAGGTAATGTAGGTGCGGAAGGAGCAGTTACAGTAGGTGCCGTATAAAATGGGTTGCTACCTGTATCAGGAGAATTTGTTTTTTTGCAAGATGCAAAACCAATAACCATTGCAGCAACTAGAGTAAGCGAAAGAAGTTTTCTCATGGAATAAATTGTTTTAGAGTTTAAAATTAAAAATAATAGTTGAAAAGGTCAAAACATTAACATATGTTAATGAAGAACTCTTTTACATAAATAAGACGAATGAAAAGGTTATGTCGTTGGGAATGACCCATTAATTAATGTATTAATTTCGGCAATCTTCATTTCCTCTTCTACCAAAGGTTCAATATTTTTGGTTTGTTCTACTTTTCTTTTTTGAAAACTAGCTAATTTCAACATTCTATTTAAGTTATCGTCTGTCAATGTAAACGCTTTCTCTATCCATACATTCACTACATCTATAAGCTCTTGTTTAGAGACTCTATTACATATATTCATAAATGGATTTGAAACATATTTTTCGAGTTCTCCACTTTTTATAAGGGTTGACATTTTTTCTATACCAAAGCCGTCTTCACACACTTCGTTAATAATTCCAAGGTCGAAAATATCTCTGGCTGAATAGGTTTTATTAGAATTAATAATTTCTGTTGCTTTATTGAAGCCTACTTTTTTGGTCAAAAAACTATAAGCGCCCATACCAGGAAATGTACCAAAAATAACCTCTGGAAAACTAAACTTTGCTGATTCTTCAGCTATGATAAAGTTACCTGACA
This sequence comes from Chitinophagaceae bacterium, assembly GCA_044233655.1. GTDB lineage: Bacteria > Bacteroidota > Bacteroidia > Chitinophagales > Chitinophagaceae > OLB11. Next base: position 8,417 of record JBIIJQ010000007.1, read on the forward strand.
ATGCGCTTTCAAACCCTCCTCCGAATGCATTCCCTTGTACTACACAAGTTGAAAATACATCCATGTCGTAATTACTATTATAGTTGTATACCAAATCAATGCATTTATAAGCATAGTCTTTGAGTGAATTTTTATTCTTACTTTTAATACAAGTAACAAAATATTCCAAATCACCACCAAGATTCCAAACTCCCTTATTCAATGAGTATGCAACCACATACTTTATATTTTCTTTCTTAATAAAATAGACAATTAACTCTTTTACATGAGTCAAATTATCTAGAAAATTCATTGAATAGCAGAGTTTATCTTGCAAATCAATTCCAACCCAAAGGATTTTAAATTCATTGTCAATCTTAATTCTGAGATTATTATTTATAAACAAAGTAGTGAATTTTATAACGTTAGTAGTAGGTTAACGATGTGAAACTAACTGAAAAAATATATATAAACAAATTATATGGAATATTTTTAAATACAAAAAACAACGATTTAAAAATATTTTTATTTACAACTTATAAACATATGATTTTCAATTATATAAATGTTATATATACTTCTTATTAATTAATAATTTATTTGTTAATGTATCATAATGTAGACTTTAAGTAAAATGGCCAACATCACCAACTATTGAATTTACATTATAAATGTAGAAAATAAATTGTACATTTGCCACCCCAAAAAAAATTCAATTAAGCTCTTTCAATTATGATTAGTAGAAGAAATTTAAGAATCAAAGTATTGCATACAATTTACGAACTAGGACAGCAAAATGAACAACCAAATGCTACCATTGCAAAAAAATATTTTGATTCCAAGTTAGAAGACACTACTTCCTTATTAGCAGCAGTTACACATCTTCTCTATGTTTTAACCGAATATGTATTGATACATGCCAACCAAAAAGCATCTAAACACATCCCTACAGCAGATGATTTGAATGTCAATACAAAATTAGCAGGCAATATAATCATTCAAAAATTAAAAAAGAATGAATCATTTTCTTTGATTATCAAAAAGAATAAACTTGCCAATCTGTTTGACGATGAGTTTATTAAAAAAATATTTATTTCTCTATTAGAATCACCTGAATACAAAGCCTATTTATCAAACCCTGAGCGAAACTCTATCGAGGAGAAAAAAATACTTGAAACCATCATTCACAATTTTATTTTTAAAAATGAGCATACCACTTCCTTTTTAGAAGAACATTTCATTAACTGGGATAGTGATTTTGAAATGGTGGAATCTTGGATGGATAAGATATTGATTACCGCAAGCAATTTCTCCTTTGAACGAATTCTTTCAAATGAAAAATTAGAATTTTCACACGAGCTCATCGATTGTTATTACACCAAAAAAGATACAATTTTTGCATTAATTGAACCCAAGCTTGTCAACTGGGATGCTGAGCGTGTGGCCCTCTTGGACTTGATTATACTACATCTTGGGATATGTGAATTACTCTATTTCCCTAGTATTCCTGTAAAGGTTACAATCAATGAGTATATCGATTTAGCAAAATCATTTAGCACGTTACAAAGTGGACAATTTGTAAATGGATTATTAGATAATGTCCGTAAAGAGCTAATGGCCGATAATAAAATATTCAAAAACGAACACAAAGGAAAATAAGCGTATAATGCCAATTAGGTTCGATTTTATTAATACATTTACTTTATATATACTAGTCTAAAATGAAGGCAACACTTTGTTTCTCAATTCTTATACTTATTGGCCTTATACAGGTAGGTTGTAAGGATACTCCCAAGCAAGATGAAGAATTAAAAGATAAACTATCTACATCATTGGTAACCAATCCACGTAGTATGGATAGCTCAACTATTCAACATTTAAATGATATTGGTTCAATGTCATTTACTGATACATTGCATGATTTTGGTCGAATGAAAGAAGGCGAAATTGTTGTGTATGAATTCAGTTTTACGAATAAAGGAAAGAGAGATTTATTGATTAATGAAGCTAAAGGATCATGTGGATGTACAGTACCGGATTATCCTAAAGAGCCTATAAAACCTGGAGAACAAAACTCCATTAAAGTAACATTTAATAGTCAAGGAAAAAAAGGCTACAACGAAAAAACAGTGATGGTAATTACGAATGGAAATCCATCAATTCTAAACTTGACCATTCTTGCAGAGGTCAACTAATATCTCTCGATTTTTTTTAACTGAATATTCGAATTATAAAGTACTTTTGAACACTAAATATTAAATATTTCATGAATACAATTGATTTGCTTTTGATGATGGGAGAAGGTGGTAAACCTAATCCGATGATGAATGTGGTTTTTATGCTTGGCATGATAGGTGTTATGTATTTTTTTATGATACGCCCTCAAATGAAAAAAGCTAAAGAACAAAAAGAATTTTCAAATACAACCAATGTAGGCGAAACAATAGTGACCATTGCTGGCATACATGGCAAACTTATCAAAAACAATGATGACGGCACTATTTCTGTAGAAATAGATCGTAATACGATAGTAAAAATGGAAAAAAGTTCAATTTCGATGGAAATGACCATGGCACTTCGTAAAAAATTGAATACAGAAACTAAATCTTAGGATTTTCCCTTTAATTCAATAAGCGCATTATGTTTTTTGTCAATATTCTCAAAAACAAATTCTTTCTGGTAACAGTTATTTTTTTGGTTTGGGTAATATTTTTTGCTCAATACGACATTATTTCACAACGTCAACAACGAAGTGAACTAAATGAAATGAAAAGCAAAATCGAATATCTTGAAAAAGAAGTTGACCGATTACATGCTGAGAAAGTAGCCTTGAAAACTGACACAGTAACAGTAGAGAAATATGCACGTGAAAAATATTTCATGAAAGCACCTAATGAAGATGTTTTTGTTTTTGACACAGTATATACTCAAACTCCCCCTAAAAAATAATTTACACTTAAGATTCTAATAGCCATTCTTTAAAAAATGGCTTTTTTTTGTTTGTCAAATAATTTTAAATAAATAGTAAAAACTAAAAAAGGTCGCTCCGTTTAGAAGCAACCTTTTTGGTATAATTAGTTAGAAAAATCTATTTTACGTGAGCAACAATTGCTTTGAATGTAGCAGGCTCATTCATAGCCATATCAGCCAACACTTTACGATTCAATGTAACGTTTGCTTTTGATAATTTGTTGATGAATGTAGAATAGTTCATACCTTCTGCACGAATAGCCGCATTGATACGAGCAATCCATAACGTACGGTAATCACGTTTTTTCAATTTACGACCTACAAATTTGTAAGTCATACCTTTTTCTACAACGTTTTTAGCAACGGTAAAAACATTTTTACGCTTACCGTAATAACCTTTAGCCTGTTTTAATATCTTCTTTTTTCTTGCTCTGCTTGCTACAGCGTTTTTTGAACGTGGCATATGTTAAGTTTTTTTAATTTTTGAATGATTGAAATTTATGATCAAGTTTGATTACCCCATACAAAGTAAACGGTTAACCATTTTTTGATTTGTTTTACTCACTAAAACACTACCACGCAAATGACGTTTACGCTTTGTAGCCTTTTTGTTTAATAAGTGACTTTTATTTGCTTTAAATCTCACTACTTTTCCTCCTCCAGTTATTTTGAAGGTTTTCTTAGCGCGAGAGTGGGTTTTCATTTTTGGCATGACGTCTGTTTTTTAAGGAGTGCAAAGGTAATTATTTATTATTGAAAATTACTAAAATATGGAAGTAATTTCTTCTATTTTGTGCAAAATTATGAAAAATGCACTATTAAAAATGCACTTAGCGGTATTTTTATGGGGATTTACGGGTGTTTTAGGTCGAGCAATTGAACTTTCCGAGTATCCCTTGGTATGGTATCGAACGCTAATTACCTCTATTATTTTTTTGGCAATACTCATTTTTCGGAAAGAATTCAAAAAAATAAGCCGAACTGAACTTTTTCGTTTTATGCGCATTGGATCAATTATTGCCATTCATTGGGTTGCATTTTATGGTTCTATTAAATATGCCAATGCCTCCATTGCACTTACATGTTTATCTACGGCAGGTATTTTTACTGCCTTGCTTGAACCAATCGTTTTGAAAGTCAAATTTAATTACAAGGAATTAATGGTAGGATTCATAGCCATTATTGGAATGTATTGTATTTATAAGTTTGAAATTGGCTATGCTACTGGTATTATACTAGGTATAGTAGCTTCACTGCTCAGTTCGATTTTCACTATTATGAACAAAAAAATCATAGGCGACTACCCTTCCCGAATGGTTGCATTTTACGAAATTGGGTCTGGTTTTCTTTTTCTTACTTTACTATTACCACTCTATTTGTATTATTTACCTTCAACTGTATTTACTCCTAGCCCAATGGATTGGTGGTGGCTTTTTGTATTAAGTTTATGCTGTACTGTATGGGGTCAATCGTTAGCCTTAAGTGCACTTAAAAAACTGTCTTCTTTTACAACGGTATTGATGGTCAATCTAGAACCTGTATATGGTATCATTTTGGCAATACTCATTTATCACGAAAACAAAGATTTAGGATGGGGATTTTATATAGGCATTTCACTTATTGCATTTAGTGTGGCATTACACACACTTATGATGATGCGGAAACGATGATTTCAATCATTTAAAATGAAAATACATAAAACCGAAGTCCGAGTGATAAACCTAAATTAAATGGATGAGTAGCGGCACGTTTATAGGCTTGATTGTTACTCATATATTTTGCATAATTACCATACGTGCGACGCAATAATGGATTTCCAGGTGTACTTCCAGTAGGAGTATATAAAATTTCATCGCTGTTTTCAGCATCTGTGAATTGAAATTCACCTTTTAATTGAGTGATAAATTCCATACGCTCTTTAAGTCGATACGAAAACCCTAAACCTGCTAAAGCGCCTAATCCATGTGTTTTGTATTGTTTATAATCCAAGGCATATGATGTTTTAAAAGTATCCTTTGTATTCTTAGTTGAAATAGTTTTTTTAGAAATTGTTGTTTCATAATCTGCAACATTTGGGTCGTTATAATCCAGTACAATTTTATCTGAATAGCCTGTATTCAATGAGTAAAAGAATCCTACTGAATAGATGAATTTGAATTTTTTACCATTACGTGTTTGATGGCTAAATGTAAGAGGTATTTTCAAATAAGATGTTTTTGTATTGGCTGTTAACTTATATAAGTACGCCTGATCAGCACCTTTATAATTTTGGTTACATGTACCCCATTGAAGACCTCCGCTTACAGCAAATCCATTGTCATATAAATAGCCATACTCAAAACTTCCAGCAAAGGACATCGTCATAGAATAGGTTTGAAAACTATCAGCTCTAAAGTCGTCTGAATTAAATAAATTGGATTTATATCCATATACATTTAAACCATAAAAAGGACCATAGGCTTCAGTTTGTTGAGCTACTGAAACGAGTGTAGAAAATACGACTGCAAGAAGGAATACTACTTTTTTCATAGGGGTAAAGGTAAAAACTTTACCGAAAAAGTAGAATTAATTTAATAGATTCTTTGATGCAACTTTTAATTCAGTCTACTAAAACCAACTTTTTGTTTTACGTCTACGAGTTGTGGTTCCACCTAATCCCAATACGCCAAGTAGTGTACGAGTCAATATTCCTGCAGCTGTTCGGCCGACTTGTTTAGTTACAGGATTACTTAAAATTGTTTCCAAAGTGCCTTTCTCTTCTTTCTTAGAACTTGCTTTTGGTTTTTCCTCTTCATCCTCATCAGTTTCTTTATCAGTAGCCGCTTCAGTAATTTTTTCATTCAGCAATTCATAAGCACTTACTGTATCTATGACTTGATTGTATTTTTTAGCTATTTTAGATGTATTTACAATTTGATTGATTTCTGTTTCATTTAAAACATCCATTCTAGATCTTGGAGGGCAAAGCATGGTATGAACCAATGGCGTTGGTATCCCCTTTTCATTTAGTAATGTAATAATAGCCTCTCCAATTCCTAATTGAGTGATTAAGTCCTCCGTTTTATAATACGTAGTTTCTGGGTAATTCTCAGCAACTTTTTTAATATCTTGTCTATCTTTTGCAGTAAAAGCGCGTAATGCATGCTGTACCTTAAGACCAAGCTGTCCTAATATTGATTGAGGAATATCATTAGGGTTTTGAGTTATAAAGAAAATTCCAACACCTTTTGAGCGAATCAGTTTTATTACTGTCTCTAATTGTTGTAACAATGCTGATGTTGCATCTTGAAAAATTAAATGCGCTTCATCTAAAAACAATACTAGTTTAGGCTTATCTAAATCACCTGCCTCCGGTAAAGATGCATACAATTCAGCCAATAATTGTAACATAAATGTAGAAAACAACTTTGGTTTGTCTTGTATATCTGTAACACGAACAATAGAAATTATACCGCGTCCATCATCATTGATTCGCATTAAATCATCTACTTCAAACGATTTTTCACCAAAAAAAACATCTGCTTTTTGTTGTTGCAATTCTATGATTTTTCGTAAAATGGTACCAGTAGATTGAGAAGAAATATTACCATATTCAGCTTTTACCTCTTCCTTTCCTTCATTGTTCATGTATTGCAACGCTTTTACTAAATCTTTGAGATCAAGTAAAGGCAATTGATGATCATCACAATATTTATATATCATAGACATGATACCTTCTTGTGTATCATTCAAGCCTAGTATTTTAGAAAATAAAACTGGTCCAAACTCAGTTACAGTAGCTCTTAATCGAGTACCAGGCTCGTTACTCAATGTTAAAAATTCAATTGGAAAACCCGAAGGACTGTATTCAACTCCAATGTGAGTACATCGTTCGGCTATTCGATCATTTAACACACCTTGTGCACCTATACCACTCAAGTCGCCTTTGATATCCATCATCATTACAGGTACACATGAGTCACTCAATCCTTCTGCTATGAGTTGTAAAGTTTTTGTTTTTCCTGTACCAGTTGCACCAGCTATTAAACCGTGGCGATTCATGGTTTTCAATGGTAAATTTACGCGTACACTAGCCACTGGCTTACCATCCAATACAGCCGATCCCATTAATATATTCTCACCTTTGAAAGTATAAGCTTGTTGTATTTCTTGATCAAATGACATAATTAGTAGATTTAATGTGTGAAAGTAAATAAATTGTAGTTTACATCAATCGAGTTTTATTATTTTTACTAAATATTATAAGTTGACAATGGAAATAAATGAAATCATATCAGAAATAGAACGAAAATCTAAACGATTATTGACGAGAGTAGATCGACTTGAAAAAGAAAACACTGAACTTAGAAAGTCAGTATTTGAATACCTCGAAAAATTAGAAAAACAAAAAAACGAAATTGAAACTATTAAAAGTCAACTTAAAATTACTCAAATGAGCAAATCCTTGCCTTCGGAGAAAAAAGCCCTTCAAAAAGAAATAGATAAATACATTTATTTAATTGACAAGTGTATTGCAACTGTAAAAACTGAAACTTTAAGCTAACAAATTCAACCTAATTGAAAAAAAAGTAGTCTTTTAAGTACATACAAAGACCTAAATCAACTAAATTTACTCTGTAGAAATAAATTATGAAACGAATATTACTAATAATAGTCCTAATAGCCGGTATTTTTCAATCAAATGCTCAAAACATATCGGGTGTAATTAATTCATATGCAACAGTCAGTGCAATTAATTTGAATGTACTCACTGTCAATAGCACAACAGGATTTAATGTAGGTGATAAAGTACTTATCATTAAAATGAAAGGAGCTACAATCAATCAAGCCAATACACAACAATATGGCGATACAACGTCACTTGGTGAAGCAGGCAAGTATACATTTTCTAATGTAATAGCACTTACGCCTACTACCTTAACGTTAAGTCCATTTTGTAATATTTTTAGCAACACCCAATATTTACAAGTCGTTACAGTACCAATTTTTCCAAATCCTGTAGTAACTGCTAACCTTAGTTGTCAAGGATGGGATGGTGCTACAGGAGGTATTTTAATATTTGAAACTCCCAATACATTAACCTTAAATGCCGACATCAACATAAGTAACTTAGGCTATAGAGGTGGTGATGTATGGGGTAATACCTTTTCATGTGGAACGACTAATTTCTTTTCACCTGCTGGTTTTTTTGGCCCTGAGGGCAAAAAAGGAGAAGGTGTAGCAGAATATATTGTAGGCCAAGAATGTGGCAGAGGAAAACTAGCGAACGGTGGCGGAGGTGCCTTTGGTGGAAATGGCGGTGCTGCTGGCGGTGCTAATGTAGGCAAAGGGGGCGATGGTGGTTTCGAATTCAATGGATGTTTTGTAATTGGAAGTTTTGCCTATGGAGGGCAACCGATTAATCAAGTAAACACTGCCCTGATCATGGGTGGCGGTGGTGGTGGTCCACAATCTGATAATGCTCAAGCTGTATTCAATGGTGGCAACGGTGGTGGGATCATATACATCACTGCCAATGAAATAGTTGGTAATGGGAATGCAATACAATCCAATGGTCAAACTACACCTCTTATTAATGATGAAGGCGCTTCAGGTGGAGGTGCTGGAGGCAGCATATATTTAAATTGCCCAACGTTTACTACGCCACTAACAATCAGTGCTATAGGTGGTAACGGAGGCTCAAATAACAATGTTTTATTCCCACAAAATTGCCATGGACCAGGAGGTGGTGGTGGTGGTGGATTAGTATGGCTTTCAGGAGCGACTACACCAGCTGGTGTTACAGTTGCTACTCAAGGTGGTTTAGGTGGATTTGTCCTTAACCCTTTAAGCACATGTTACAATACTCAATATAATGCAGGAGATGGAAATCCAGGTGTTACAAATTATAATTTTGTACCAGCTCCTCCTCCTGTATTACCTACCGTAAATCTAGGTCCTGATCAATTGATATGCTCAGGATCTTCGATCACCTTAGATGCAGGAGCAAATTATGCAAGTTATCTTTGGGATGATAATTCTAATGGTCAAATAAGAAATGTAACTGGACCAGGAACTTTTTATGTTACAGTCACCACACCCCAAGGATGCACTGCTAGTGATACTATTATAGTTAATTGGGATACATCAGTAATAGCTGCGTTTGATGTTGATATCCGTTTAGGATGTACCAACGATACCGTTATAATTACTAATAATTCTTCAGCAGCTTCTACGCAATTTGTATGGAGTATGGGTGATGGTACTTCTAATTCTCAGTATTCTCCTATTCATGTATATTCTCCACAAGGCATTTATACTATTACGTTAATTGCGAGCAATCCTCCTTGTTATGATACTATTCAAAAGGTAGTCAATTTGAATCATCCTATAGGTTCTGTATTTAGTTTAAATACCATTAAAAAAGACTCTGTTTGTCTTGGTTCGCCGATAATAGCTTACAGTGTATCCGTACCACTTAACAATGTAAATCATAGTTGGAATTGGGGAGATGGTACAATTCAAAATTTAGGCCTATTACCGACTACATCATATACTTATCCGAGTCCTGGAAACTATACACTTACACTCACTGTAACCGACACATTGGGTTGTACTGATACTTCTTCATTACCTATTTATGTTGAAGATTCAACTTCAATTGCATTCACCATTGTAGATGATAAAGTATGTGTAGGCGAACCGGTATATTTCAATGCAGTAGTATCGGCAAATACGCTTTCAAATACTTGGTCATTTGGAGATGGAAGTATTCAAAAAGACATTTTAAATACCTATCATACCTACGACAATCCGTTGAATCCATATACAGTATGGCTAAAAGGATCGTATGCTGTTTGCCCTGAAGATAGTGTTTCAATGCCTGTCGTTGTAGGTGATTATCTTCCTCTTAATTTAGGGCCTGATACATCTATTTGCCCGGGCATCATTGGTTCAATTATTCTATCCAACTCATCCAATCCTAATGCAAGCATCAATTGGAGTACCGGTGAAGTAGGACCAAGTATTACAGTTACACAACCTTCATTATATTGGGCTACCATTGCATCATCTGACAATCCCGAATGTACATCGACTGATAGTGTATGGGTAAATAGAGATTGCTATGTCAATATTCCGAATGTTTTTTCACCAGATGGAGATGGATTAAATGATTATTTTCTCCCAAGAGAAATACTATCGAGTGGGATTAGTTTTTTCAAAATGAACATCTACAATCGATGGGGAGAAAATATATTCACTACTACTGCTATAGATGGTAGAGGCTGGGACGGAAAATACAATGGCATACTTCAACCAATGGGAGTATATGTTTATACTATTGATGTAGTATTCAAAAATAACATGAAGAAATCCTTTACTGGAAATGTGACATTAATCAGGTAATTTAATTTTTCGCTCTCTTGTTTTCGTAGTACATTTGAGCTATTCTAAATTGTACTAGCTATGCAAGCTTCTCTTAATGTAAACCGGATTGATTATGTCAATATTGGCTTATTGATTGTTTCGTGTATTATGGCATTTATTATGCCTTTTGAACTATTTCTGTTTGCTTATGGTGTTCTTGGGCCGTTGCATTATCTTACTGAGATATCGTGGTTACACGACAAAAATTATTATTCTACGGATAAACGAGACGTTGTTCTACTCGTGATTATTTCTTTGATTCTAACGATTGTAACAATGAAAAACTATCTAGGCTTGAATGATTTAAATGTAGAATACAAATATGTAAATAGAATTATTTTTATAGCCTTTGCCAGTTCCCTCTTTTTTGCTTTTATCAAAAATAACTTAATAAAAATTGCAGGAGTTATTATTACCATATTACTATCAGCTATCTCAGATAGACTTATTTTAGTATTTTCTGTATTCTTACCAACGTTGATACATGTATTTTTATTTACTTGGCTTTTCATGTTTTACGGTGCCTTGAAAAATAGATCGAAGCCAGGATATGTGTCCGTTGTATTACACATGTTGATTCCATTTATTCTATTTTATGCATTTCCAAATCAACCATTTGTTGCAGTTACAGATTATGGCAAAACAGCATACAAAGAATTTCAAGGTTTAAACAATGTGATATTAAATTTATTAAATACGAGTCATGCAGGTGATGGAGATATAGCACAACAAATTTATCATTCGAGTATTGGAATTGCCATCATGCGATTTATTGCTTTTGCTTATACCTATCATTATCTAAATTGGTTTTCAAAAACCAAAGTGATCAAATGGCATGAAATACCTAAATCTAGATCTATTTTTATTGTTGTATTGTGGGCAATTTCTATCGTACTTTATGCAATTGATTATAGTCTAGGTTTTAAATGGTTGTTCTTATTAAGTTTTATGCATGTCATGGTTGAATTTCCATTAAATTACATTTCATTTGTTGGAATTTTCAAAGAATTGACTGGCAAAGGAATGAAACATAGTGTAGAATAATCTCAAAAATTACAACATGATTTTTTTTAAAAAATTAACCTTATTGGTTATTGCAAGTATCGTAAGTATGGGACTAACAGCTCAAAGCTATTACTCCCTTGCCTTTGGTCTTAATGGTTCGGCCTTAAAAACATCCTTACATAATATTATTAAAAATCATAACTCACAAACTTGGCCATTGTGGTCCTATTTCCCTAGCACTGATACTAAGTCGACCAATATAGTATACGACATCTATTCTGATGTGCCTGGTGGAATACCTCCCTACACATTAGCATATGGAGTAAATCAATGTGGCACCTATTCGCAAGAAGGAGATTGCTTCAATCATGAGCATACATGGCCTAGTACATTTTTCAATGATGCCTATCCAATGCGAACAGACTTACATCATGTATTACCAACAGATGGATTTGTAAACAATAAACGAAGTAATCTTCCTTATGGAGAAGCGACAACATCATCTTGGATCTCTCAAAATAATTCTAAAATAGGTTTTTCGAATACCTATGCAGGCTATACTGATAAAGTATTTGAACCTATTGACTCATTCAAAGGTGACCTTGCACGTATTTATTTTTATATGACTACACGATACGAAAGTGAAGATGGCGGATGGAGTAATTGGACAATGGCAAATGGTGCACAATTAATACCCGACGCTATTACATTATTAATGGCATGGCATCATGCCGATCCTGTAAGTCAAAAAGAAATCAACCGGAATAATGCTATTTATTTAATTCAAAATAATCGAAATCCATTTATAGACTACCCTGTTTTTGCAGATTGTATATGGGGGGTAGTCGATTGTGCTGGAGTTGGTTTCTCTAATTTAGAATGGGCACAACAAATTCAACTTTACCCCATACCAACGCATGACATTTTAAGTCTAAACTATCCTACATCTATACAGATAAACGAATATCAGGTATACGATATAATGGGAAGATCAATTGTTAAATCTACGTTGGAACAAAAATCCATTTCCATTTCATCTATCCCTAATGGGAATTACACTATAGTTCTCAATACAAATCAAGGTATTATTCGTAAATTATTTTCAAAAGAATAATAGCATGTCTTCATTATATACCAATATTTTAAATAGTTTGACCCAGCATCATGCACAATTAATAGCTGTATCTAAAACTAAACCTAACGAAGCTATTTTAAATTTATACAATCAAGGTCAACGAGCGTTTGGAGAAAATAAAGTACAGGAATTATTAGATAAACATGAGCAACTCCCTAACGATATTCAATGGCATATGATTGGTCATTTGCAAACGAATAAAGTAAAATATTTAGTACCATTCATCCATTTAATTCACTCTGTCGATAGTCTCAAACTTTTATTTGAGATTGAAAAACAAGCTGAAAAAGCGAATAGAACAGTTTCCGTTTTATTACAAATTCATATTGCATCGGAAGAATCAAAATTTGGGCTAGATGAAAAAGAATTGATAGAGATTCTGGAGTATTATACGGCCTCCCCTTCACCACTCAATCATATTTGCATAAAAGGACTCATGGGTATGGCTACCAATACAGATGATATGAGCATACGACGAAATGAATTTAAGCACCTAACAGAATTATTTAAATTTGCAAAGAACAGTTATCTTCCTCATCGAGATGATTTCAACGAGATATCAATGGGCATGAGTGATGATTATACGATAGCGCTAGAAGAAGGCGCCACAATGATTCGTATAGGAAGTCTTTTATTTGGAAACCGTTCCTAATAATTTTTATTTTACATTTGAGTTACTAAGATATTCAATGACGATTCCTTTATACAAACGCATAATTAGTTTTTTGTTTCCGATATTACTTGAAAAAAAAAATGATTTTTTTGGTAAAGAACACAAAATAGAATTGTATCAAAATCAATTGATGCTTTCAACTTCTTCTGCTATCTATTCGTTTGGTGTCAATTATTATCCTTTTTCTAAATCGCTAAAGAAAATAAAAAAGGAAATCCCATTCGTAAATAGTTTTTTATTATTGGGTACTGGATTAGGAAGTGCTCTTAAAATTTTACAAGATAACTATCAATGCTATCCAAAAAGCACTTTAGTAGACTTTAATCAAACCTTGTTAGATTTAAGTAAAGAACTAATGGAGTTGAATGCCAAACAAAATGTAGAATGGGTTTGTCAGGAAGCATCGTTTTATATAGAGCAACATTTGGGTCAATATGACCTAATAGGTATAGACATATTCGTAGACATGTCTGTTCCACTATTTGTAAAATCAAGTGAGTTTATTTCAAAAATAAAAAAACGCTTAACGCCACAAGGGATTGCACTAATTAATCTAACCTTTACAAGTAGTAACGAACAATTGATTGTAGAGAATAGATTGAAAACCACATTTAATCATGTAGAACCTATCAAACACAACCTAAATTATTTTTATATCTGTAAAAATTAGTTGATTGCTAGTACAGTTCTTTTTTTATTTTTCGCCTTCATTTCATTCGGAACACCAGATAAAACACTTTCAGTAAATGCGATAGCTAATTTATTTTTAGTGAAATATTTATTGGTAACCAAACTGATTTCACGCACAGGTGCAGGATCTTTAAAATAACGAACTTGAGCAAGCATATCTTCGTGAAAACCACTTAAACTTAATTCGGGTACAATTGTATACCCCCCATTGATATCTACCATTCGAATTAGAGACATAATAGAACCTGAATTATACGTAAACGGATTTTGAGTACCATAAAATTTCTGTTTGCCACATAAATTAATTACCTGAAAACGCATGCAATGCTCATCACCCAAAGACCAAATTTCACTTGGATCTAAATCGTCAGGTGTCAACATGGTTTTAGAAAGTAATTTGTGATCTTTTGCAGCATAAACAACATACGGTTCGTGATAAAGAATACTTTCCTTCAATGACTTTTCGTACAAAGGGGTACTGAGAATACCAAAATCCAGATCGCCTTCTTTTATTTTTTGAACTATCTGTTCTGTATTCATTTCAGTAATGATTATATCCAAAAGTGGATGTTTCTTTACAAACGATTTCAAAGTAAAAGGAACGATACTAGGAGCAACTGTAGGTATTATACCAATATTTAAACTCCCAATTAATTGATCTTTTTGCGAACTAATTAATTCATCAATTTTATTACGTTCAAAAAGAACCTTTTTAGCTTGGTCCAATATTTTTTTACCCATATCGGTAGCTATGATTGGATGATGATTTCTATCAAATATTTTGATTCCCAATTCTTCTTCCAATTTCTGAATTTGCATACTCAAGGTAGGTTGAGTTACAAAACATTTCTCTGCAGCAGTCACAAAACTACCATTTCTCTCTACTGCAACGATGTATTCAATTTGCGTTAACGTCATTTTTTATAAATTTTATTTATAAAGTTAGGTCAATATTATCAATTTTCATAATTTTACATTATAAATTATTTCTATGGATAATCAGATTTACGTTCAATTGAAAAAATTAGAGGGTGAGTTTTTCACTTACTCTCAGTCCATGGCTGGCAGATGGTTAAATTATAAGTTATTGATGGTAAAGCCAGGCTATATTGAGGCGTCCATTGAGGTTAGAAAAGAAATGACAAATCCTTCACAAAACTTACATGGCGGCATGATTGCGATGATTTCGGATGAATTATGTGGATTAGCTTTTTATAGTTTAGGCTATAAAACATTTTACACTACTGTAAATCTCACAGTCGACTACCTGTATAGTGCACCAATTGGAAGTACAGTGATAGCAAAAGCCAATGTAATGCGTAGCGGTAAAAAAATTGCGAATATCGAATGTTATATTTACGACCTAGATGATAATATCATTGCACATGCCAAATCAAACTTGGTCAATACCGACAAAGAAGTTTTTAACCTAACAGTTCATCATTCTTAAGAAATAATTATCTTGCATCGAAATGTTACATAACAAAAAAATAGTGGTGGTGTTGCCTGCATATAATGCAAGCAAAACACTAGAGCGTACTTATAACGAAATTCCTTTTGATATAGTGGATGAAACAGTTCTTGTAGATGATTTAAGCAAGGATGATACTATAGAGGTAGCTAAAAGGCTTGGCATTCAGCATATCATTCGTCATGATGTTAATAAAGGATATGGTGGAAATCAAAAAAGCTGTTATAATAAAGCCCTCGAGCTAGGTGCCGACATTGTAGTAATGCTTCATCCCGATTACCAATATACCCCTAAGCTTATTCCATCTATGTGTCATATCATTGCACAAGATTTGTATCCCGTTGTTTTAGGTTCACGCATATTAGGCAAAGGTGCATTACGAGGTGGCATGCCATATTACAAATATGTATTTAATCGTTTTCTTACCTTATCAGAAAATATTTTAATTAGTCAAAAACTGAGCGAATACCATACGGGTTATAGAGCATTTTCTAGAACAGTATTAGAATCGATTAATTTCAACATCAACAACGATGATTTTATTTTTGACAATGAAATGCTTTCTCAAATCTTCATGAAAGATTTTGAAATTGCAGAAGTCACATGTCCAACTAAATATTTTGAAGAAGCTTCTAGCATTAATTTTAGCAGAAGTATGAAATATGGCTTAGGTGTATTAAGGGTATCAATAGTTCACCGTCTACACAAATGGGGTCTTGTAAAAAGTAAATTATATTAAATCTATTTACTGAATTGTAGGCAAATGCTGATCTTTTTCAGAAACTAAAATATCTTCATCAGGTATTCCCCAATTAATTTTCAACGAAGGATCATTGTAAAAAATTCCACCTTCAGATTCTTTATGATAATAATTATCGCATTTGTAAAAGAAAATGGTATCATTTTCTAATACAGAATAACCATGTGCAAATCCACGAGGAACAAACAATTGCAAATTATTATCTGCACTTAGCTCTATACTTATATGCTGAAGATAAGATGGCGAATCCAATCGCATATCAACAACTACATCCAACACTTTACCTTGCAGGACTCTTACCAATTTGGCTTGAGCATATTCACCAACTTGAAAATGTAGTCCTCTTACAATACCATAATTCGATTTTGCTTGATTATCTTGAACAAAATTTACATCCAAACCGCTTATAGATGCAAATTGCTGACGATTGTAACTTTCAAAAAAATAACCTCTCGCATCAGTAAAAACATTAGGCTTTAGTATAAAACAATCTTTCAATTTAGTCGCTATCAATTCCATAATGGACTAAAATATATTTTTTAATTCAGATAGACAAGTTATTTCAAAAGTTGGTTCATCCTCATGAGACAATTCCTTGGGATTAAAATAAACTTGATGCATACCAGCATTACGAGCGCCCAATACATCTATATCCAATGCATCTCCAATCATGATGCTATTTTGTGGTTGAGCACCCGTTTCTGAAAAAGCAAAATGAAATATCTCTTTATGAGGCTTCATACTCATAGCCATTTCAGAAGTTATCATTTTATCAAAGTAGGAATCAATATTGGAGTTTTTCAGTTTTTGTTGTTGTGTCAATTCAAACCCATTGGTTATAAGATGCATCTCATATCCTTTGACTTTACAATATTCAAGTACATCGATTGCAAAAGGAAACAACTCATTTTTTGTTGGAAGTATTTCCAAGTATTTTTCACTCATGAATTTTGCTAATGACTCATCATTTATTTTATAATGCAACAATGTTTGCCACATCCGTTTCCATCTTAAATCTTGACGACTCAATGTTCCCTGTCTAAAGCTAGCCCAGAGCTTATCATTGATTTCATGGTAGACTTTATTAAAATCGTTAAAGTCTTCAATACCTTTTTGTGCAAGAGAAGAAACTTGATATAAATCCCGAAGGGTATTCACAGAATTTGTTTCAAAATCCCATAATGTATGATCGAGATCAAAAAATAAATATTGATAAGGACGCATTAAAGTTTACTAAATTTAAATGACTGAATCAATCCTTTTTCGCTTACTATTTTCATAATATAATTGCCTGTACTTAACATAGTAGCATCTAAGTGCAAAGTTGATTGACCTTTGGTAGCGTAAGAATTATAAGTTTTTATTTTTCGGCCAGCGGCATCAAAAATTTCAAAAAGTAGATCTTGAGAATCTGACATCTCAAGTTGTAAATGCAATTCTGCATTTATAGGATTTTGAATTAATTGAATGCTTGAGTGGCTCAATTTAACTTGGCCGACATTCAATGGTGTGATGTGACGTGCAATATCATTTTCCCATATTCCTCTTCCATAGGTACCTGCACGCAATTTGCCAGAAGGATAATAGATTTCAAGATCACTTACTTGCGTATTGGGCATTCCTGTTCCATAGTACTGCCATGTTATATCTGAGTCTTTTTTATAAAATACACCTACATCGGTTCCAACATAAATGTCGATATTCAAACTATCCGATTCTCTATCAATAATAATACAATTGGCAGGAACATTTGGTATATTGTATGAAATATTGGTCCATGTAGTTCCATTGTTCAATGATTTATACACTTTGCTATTTTCTCCGTATCCAGCTTTTGTTACATAAATTACATTCGATTGTTTAGGATGTACTTTCACCATTGTAGCATCTTCGAACGTACCACTTGAATCTGGGATAGAAAGAGACTGCCAGTTGGCTCCGAGGTTGCTTGTATAATACAAGGATTCATTGCGACCTGTATAGATTACATTCGAATTACTAGGAGCAACATCTAATATTTTTAATTTACTACTTGCATTTCCAGTGATATTGTTACTTATTTTAGACCAGTTATTGCCCTCATCAGTTGAACGCCATACATCAGCATAGCCAGCTATCAATGTATTATTATCGTTGGGATCAAGCATATAAGGTGTCACCCACGAACCAAGATTAGTATCTGCAGTGATATCTGTATAGGTATCATTCACCCATTGATCATAAGAACGATAAAGATTACCATTTACATAGGTTGTATACATTGTTTGATCATTCACTTGATTAATAGCGACTTCCATACCATCGCCTCCATTGGTTGCATCCCATAGACCAGTTGCTATACGCTTACGGCCGCCATTATCTTGCGTACCACCTATCATAAATGTTGAATCTTGATTGGAGCAGGCTATTTTATAAAATTCAGTGATGATTAAACCATTTGATAAATCGGTCCATTGATTTGTAAGTTCATTCAATTTATACAATCCTCCATCATTGCATACATATAAATACTTTGGCACTAAAGGATTGATATCTGAAAAATGATTATCAGCATGAACAGGAGGTAAAACACCATCATTATACCAATTAGTTATTTTAGTCCATGAAGAACCTCCATTGGTTGAACGATGATTTGTTACGTATCCACAATACATACGATCTTTATTCAAATGCGAAATCTGAATAATAGCATTATCATCAATGGTACTATTTTTCAAAACAAAAGCAGTATTGGCTCCATCTGTAGAAAGATAAAAACCATCAGTTCCTGTTCCAAAAGCTACATAATTTGAGTCAGCAGGCGTAACAGACAATTCGATATCGGTAGCGGTTCCAAATGAGGTTTTAGCAACCCAGGTTTGACCTCTGTTGGTTGAACGATATAATTCATTCGCACCAGCAATATACATAGTAGCAGGATTAAAAGGTTTAAATTCAATATCACGACACAAACCATTTCTAATTTTATTCCAAGTTGCACCCGCATCAGCCGTTTTCCAAAGTCCATCTGATTGCGCACTGTATAACACTTGGTTACTATCTGGATGGGCGATCAATTTATAATAAACAATATTATTGGTAAAATAGCCCGATTGTGAGGTAGCTGTCCATGTTAGACCTCCATTCAGCGATTTGTATACACCAAGTCCATAATGCCACCAACCTTCATTGAGTCCAACAGTTATATATAAAATTGAAGGATTTACTTTATCAACAACAATACTACCTACACTACAATAGGGCAATTGATCTCCCAGCGGTGTCCAATTATTACCACCTGTAGTCGTTTTCCAAATTCCTCCTTTGTTGGCACCTACATAAATAATGTTTGTGTCAGTAGGATGAAATGCTACAGCAGCCAATCGTCCCATACCGTTATAACCGCTAGTGGAAACCGTTTGAGAAATATTTCTCCAGTTTCCTGCTCGTGATTTTTTTGCTTGACCGGTAGATTGCAGTTTCATGTACAACTGATGTTGCTTTGTAAGATCAGGGAAACTACCATCTGGCATGACTCTATGCTCAAGGTTATATAAAATACGATTGTATTTGATATACTCGTTGTCTTCGTATTTCAAATTTGGATTCAAACCTTTACCTTTTTCGGCAAAATATTGATCAGCAATAGATTTAATTTCATTTAAATTATTACGACCTTGTAAAAGGTCGTTTAGATTTTGAGCCTTACTATTAATTTGTAACAGAATTAAGAAACTGAGTGCTGAAAGAGAAAACGTTAATTTATTCACAGAAAGTAATTTAGAACTCAAAAATAAGGCAAAAACACTCATTGAGGATCAATCTAACTATATATGCGATAAATGAAACCAATTATATCATTAAGTGATAGATAATAATTGCTTTACAATTGAAGGTTAATTAGATTTACTATTTATAAACAAAACATCTATGCTTACCGCCATACATCCAAAACTACCCATGCGAAATAAATCAATCACACGTGATTATTATATCCATCAGTTGCAATTTAAAGACATTGGCAGAGAGGATTTTGAAGGGTATTTAATGATTCAAAAAGACGCTATTGAACTTCATTTTTTTGAATTCAACGAACTATCAATAAATGAAAATTATGGGCAGGTTTATATACGCACAAATAATATTGACAAACTATATCAAGATTTTATGAATAGAAAAGTAGAAATACATCCTCATGGACTTTTACAATTAAAGCCTTGGGGACAAAAAGAATTTTCGCTGCTGGATCCCGACAATAATTTATTGACTTTTGGTGAAGCAATTGATTAATAAAAATAGACTTCCAAATATCCTTAGCAATATTCTTAATCCCTTATGCGTTCTATATAAATTAACAAATGAAAATCCGTTTTGAAATAAGAATACTATTTATCTGTATCATGAGCATTCTTGATATACATGATTCATCTGCTTGCAGTATGTATAAAGTTACATTACATTCTAAAACATTCGTTGGTACTAACTTTGATGCCTATTATACCTCACCTCGTATTTGGTTTGAAGTTTCTAGTTCTACGATGAAATATGGCGCTGCATTTAGTGGCGGACGTATTGATGGGGACCAAGGATTTGCTCCACAATCGGGTATGAATGAAGCTGGATTAACCTTTTCTAGATTAGCAGCCCCTACTCCAGAATCGGGACAAGTTGACATGTCAAGTAAGATTAAAATTACGAAGCCTACGTTATATTTAAAAGATATCATACATAATTGTTCTACCATTAAGGAGGTTAAACATTACATTGAAAAACATGATCATAGTTCTTTTATGGAAGATGTATTTATTTACATTGAACCATCGGGCAATTATCTTATTGTAGAACCTTATACATTGACAGAAGGCACTGATTCTAATTATGTACTTTCTAATTTCTGCCCTTCTGTTACATCATCCACGTATGCTCACAATCTTCAACGGTATCACAGAGGAGTTGAATACCTCAAACAGCATGTAGATACTTCATTGGCATTTGCTACTGCACTCATCGATACCATGCATGTGTGTAGAGAGAAACTAGGCGATGGCACCTTGCTCTCTTCGATTTGGGATTTAAAAAATGGATTAATTTCACTCTACTTTTATCATGACTATAAGCACTTGATACAATATGATCTGAAAAGTGAACTAAGCAAGGGTGATCATTATTATGAACTAAAAAAGATTTTTCCTCCTAATAAAGAATTTCAAAAATTCATCAATTATCAATTACCACATAATAATCTATATATTCGATTTGCATTTCTTTATTGCTTGGGAATTTTTTCATTTTCAATAATTTATTTTTTAATTCTAGCACTAAAAAAAAGAAATCCTATATCCTATAAACCGAATCAACAGATTTTACTATTCCTTAGTATTATTTTGTTCTACTATATTTATATTCTGTCTCGACACACATATATAGTATATTATGCAGCACCTTACAAAGATTATAAATTCTCTAAGTTAGATATAGCTTCATATATTCCAATTTTCACCTTACCATTATTTATTATTCAATTCATTTCAAATTTTAAAATCATACATTCAAATCAATGGAAGCGATTTCCAACGATACTATTTACGTTTAATTCAGTAGCATACATTTTATTAATCAGCCTTTTTTTATATTGGGAATTGTACATCCTATTCTAAATGAAACCCACACTTCTAATAATAAAAAGATATTTTATCTTTGTTTGTAACTAAATCAAATAATATGAATCCAATTTTGAAAAATAGCCTTGCAGTTATAGCAGGAATTATTTTAGGTAGTCTTGTAAATGGAGGTATCATATCTATAAGTGGCTCAATAATCCCACCTCCTGCAGGTGCCGATCTTACCACAGAAGAAGGATTAAAAGCTGCCATGCATTTATTTGAACCTCGCCATTTCATCATGCCATTCCTAGCACATGCATTGGGTACGTTGATAGGTGCATTTGTAATAGCTAAATTATGTGCAACAAATAAAATGAAACTTGCATTAGGTTTAGGATTCCTATTTTTACTTGGTGGTATTTATATGGTAAAGGTACTACCATCACCACTGTGGTTTACATTATTAGATTTGATTGTTGCTTATGTACCGATGGCATATATAGGAGGCAAACTTGGCGAAAAATAAACATGCTTTTTTTATCCTTCATGTTGCAAAGCATAAGCTTGCTTACGATATATCATGCCTGCCACCAATCCAAAAGCAAAGCCTCCGATGTGAGCCCAGTAAGCAACACCTGAAGTGTCGGTTGTAGTAGCACTGAGTGCACCTACTCCGGCTACAAATTGCTGTACGATCCAGAAACCTAAAAAGAAAATAGCGGGTACTCTGAAAGTAGAAAATAATATTAAAAACAATACTTTAATTTGTGACTTAGGAAACATAATAATATAAGCGCCTAAGCAAGCTGCTATTGCTCCAGAAGCTCCTACACAAGGCACCATACTGCCAGGTGATAATACACAATGTGCGATCGATGCAAAAACACCACCACCTATATAAAAAAGTAAGTATTTTGCATATCCCAACGTAGCTTCAATATTATCTCCAAATACCCATAAGAAAAGCATATTGCCAATTAAATGCATCCAACCTCCATGAAGAAATATACAGGTAACCAACGTAAATAAATCCTTCCCATTTAATATTTCATTGGGTATACTTCCATATTCATATACAAAATTATTTTGTTCTTGTGGTCCCATCGAAAATTGCCAAATAAACACTAATACATTAATTGCTATAATGATATAAGTAAATATAGGTTTTACACCTTTTTGCAAATTCACATCTCCAATTGGGAAAAACATATGCTAATGATTTTTTATTTTTTTAAATAAGAAGCAATACTATCCATAGCTGCATATTTGTAAAACGTACGTTGAAGAATTCGTTTTTTATTGTATACCATAATCTGTGGCATCCCATTATACTCAAAAAGATATTTATATACTTCTGAATTATCTGCACATATTTTTACATTGTCCATATTTTCCAACCCTGTAGCTTTTACATATGATTTCAATTGTCCTAATTGATTTAGTGCAGTTATAAAAATAATAGTTGAGCCTTTGAATTTCGAAATAGAATCTTTTATTGCCTTTCCCATATCAATACAATGTCCACAATCTGGGTTAAAAATCACAAGTACAAATGGCTTTTTCTTATCTATATCTGAATCAAAATAAGAAATTTCATCAGAGGTGACTAAATGAAAAGCTGGTAGCGATGCGCCCACTTTGGCCAATGGTTTTTCGTTCGGATTTACTTGTTGTGATTGTTTCATTGCGGCCTCTTGCTCTTTGGACTTACGCACAGTTTCACTCATACTTGACGAGCTCGACGAACTCGATTTACTGCTTGATTGACTACTTGATTGTGCAAATAGACCTAAACTACATAAAAGAGAGCATACGATTAAACTTGTTTTTTTTATCATAATTGATTTGTTTTAGTTTGTAATAAAAGATCAGCTAATACAATCGCTGTATAAGCTTCAACAATGGGAACGGCCCTAGGGACAGCGCATACATCATGACGTCCATTGATTTTTAATTTAACTTCATCTTGATTTGTATTCAAAGTTATTTGCTCCTGTTGAATACTCGAAATAGGTTTAAATGCAATATTAAAATAAATATCCATACCATTACTAATACCGCCCAATATTCCTCCGCAATGATTTGAGCTTGTTTCAATGCCGTTAGTTGTCTTGCGAAAAAGATCATTCGATTCGCTACCTTTCATAGATGCAGAAGCAAATCCATCACCATATTCAAAACCTTTGGCTGTATTGATACTCATCATAGCATGTGCTAGCTGTGCTTGTAATTTACCAAAAATAGGCTCTCCTATTCCCACTGGTAATTGTTGAATGACACATGTAATCTTTCCACCGAGCGTATCCCCTTCTTGTTGTACTTGATCAATAAGTTCTATCATGCGATTACTAGTATCCTCATCAGGACATCTTACCAATGAGTTATCTATTTGAGTAAAATTCAAGTTCTTATATTCCCTTTCACAGAGGACTGATCCAATTTGTGATACATAAGCTATAATACTGACTTGGTAGTAATGTTGAATTAATTGTAATGCTATTTCACCAGCAGCAACCATAGGTGCTGTAATACGAATAGAACTTCGTCCACCTCCTCTGTAGTCACGGAATCCATATTTTAGTTGCGTGGTATAATCGGCATGACCAGGTCTATATACATCTTTCAAATGATCATAGTCAGTTGGTTTGGAATCTTTATTTTTGATTAATATACAGATGGGAGATCCAAGTGTTTTACCTTCAAATACTCCAGAAACAATTTCTATGTGATCGTCCTCTTGTCGTGCAGAAGAAAATGATTGTTGACCAGTTTTACGACGATTTACCTGCGATTGAATTTTCTCAAAATCTAATGAAAGCCCTGCAGGACAACCTTCAATTAAACAACCTACATAATCGCCATGCGATTCGCCCAACGAACTAACTTTAAATAAGGATCCTAATGAATTCATTTTTTTCTCTTTATAAAATTCATTTGAACGATTGAAGTTGTAAGATTTTTTTTGAAGAGTCGATTTTCCAAAAGCACTGATTATCTTTACGCCATGAGAACTTTATACTCAAATATCAAACAATTAATTCAGATTGAAAACAATACGGTCGAAAAAAAAATAGTTAAAGGCAAAGAGATGGCAATACTACCATCGATTGAACATGCTTGGCTATTGACCGAAGATGGTATAATTGTTGATTTTGGCTCAATGAATACACTTTCAAACGATTTGCAATTTGACCAAACGTATGATTTGACCGGACGACTCGTACTTCCCACCTGGTGCGATTCGCATACTCATCTAGTATTTTCACATAGTCGTGAACATGAGTTTGTAGACCGTATTCATGGTCTTACGTATGAAGAAATAGCCAAACGTGGTGGTGGGATTCTCAATTCAGCAAAACGTATGCAGGAAGTTTCTGAAGATGAATTATATGATTTATCACTTCAACGACTTGAAGAAGTCATAGCCTTAGGAACAGGCGCGATTGAAATCAAAAGCGGCTATGGATTAAATACCGAAGCTGAAATAAAAATGTTGAGAGTTATTAGACGATTGAAAGAATGTTCGAAAATAGATATTAAAGCTAGCTTTCTAGCTGCTCATACTTATCCATTGGAATACAAAGAAAATCATGAAGGCTATATTCGATTAATTATTGATGAAATGTTACCAAGAATAACAGCCGAAGGCCTTGCCGATTATATGGATGTATTTTGCGAAAAAGGTTTTTTCAATGTAGACGAAACTGATCGACTATTAGAAGCTGGTGCTCGATATGGTTTAAATCCAAAGATACATGCTAACCAACTTTACAATAGTGGTGGTGTACAAATAGGCGTAAAACATCAAGCCATTAGTGTTGATCATCTTGAAACTATGGATGATGAAGAAGTAAACTGTTTACTCAACTCAAACACTATCCCTACATTATTACCTGGCGCTGCATTTTTCTTAGCTATGCACTATCAGCCAGCTCGAAAGTTAATAGACGCTGGTTTGCCTGTTGCATTAGCCACCGATTTCAATCCAGGTAGTTGCCCTAGCGGAAACATGAATTTAATCCTATCATTGGCTTGTACTCAAATGAAAATGACACCTGAGGAAGCAATCAATGCATGCACTATCAATGGAGCAGCTGCAATGGAAATGACATCAATCTTGGGGAGTATAAAACGAGGCAAAAAAGCCAGATTAATCATAACAAAACCTGTCAATGGGATATCTTATTTACCTTATGCCTATGGTAGCAATCTTATTGAACGTGTGGTAATTTAAAATAGTATTTTTTTTCTAAACAGTTACTCGTTCAGATTTAAAAAATCACATATTTAGCATTAGCTTTGTAGTTCAATTATGAATCCAACTTTCTTTTCTTCAAAACATAAATTAGGCATTTTAGGTGGAGGCCAATTGGGCAAAATGCTGTTACAATGCACTCAAACATGGGACATTACAACCAAGGTAATGGATCCTGACCCAGAAGCACCTTCTAGGTCAATTTGTACTGAATTTGTAAATGGTAGTTTAAAAGATTTTGAATCAGTTTATAATTTTGGAAAAGACTGTACAGTTCTTACAATTGAAATAGAACATGTAAATACAGAGGCTCTTAAAAAATTAAAATCTGAAGGCGTTATTGTACATCCAGATCCAGAAGCATTAAGCAGAATTCAAGATAAAGGCGTTCAAAAAATGTTTTATAAATTATTGAACCTACCTACCGCAGATTTTGCTTTATACGAATCAGTTGCTGAAATCAAAAATGCAATTACCGAAAATAGAATCAACTATCCTTTTGTGCAAAAAACAAGAACTGCAGGATATGATGGCAAAGGAGTCAGTATCATTAAATCTGATCAAGATTTAGAAAAACTAATTGAGATGCCATGTATTATTGAAGATTGCATCAATATTAAAACAGAAATTGCGGTAATAGTCGCCAAAAATTCCAATGGACAAGTAGTATGTTATGACCCCGTATCCATGGATTTCCATGAAGATGCTAATTTATTGGACCTCTTGCTTTACCCTGCCCCAATAGATACTTATATCTCATCTAAAGCAAAAGAAATTTCTATTCAGCTTATTAATGAATTCAATATTTGTGGCTTGTTGGCAGTCGAATTTTTAATTGATCAAAACGACGAATTATACATCAATGAAGTAGCACCTCGTCCACATAATAGTGGACATCAAACCATTGAAAGTTCGATGACCTCGCAATACGAACAACATCTTCGAGGAATTTTAAATCTTCCATTGGGGAGCACCACTATTAAAATCCCATCAGCTATGGTCAATTTATTGGGTGCAGAAGGATATAGTGGTGATGTATGTTACGAAGGAATAGAAGAATGTATAAGTAAAGAAGGTATTTACGTTCATATATATGGAAAAAAGAAAACAAAACCATTTAGAAAAATGGGACATATTACTGTAACCAACCTATCAATTGAAGAAGCAAAAAACAACGCATTATGGGCAAAACAACAAATACAAGCAAAAAGCCACTCGTAGGCATAATCATGGGTAGTGATAGCGATTGGAAGGTAATGAAAGACGCTTCAGACTTTTTGACACAACATCAAATAGAACATGAATGCACCATTGTAAGTGCTCATCGAACACCCAAACGAATGTTTGACTATGCATCAAAGGCGCATCAACGTGGCATGAAAGTCATTATTGCGGGTGCAGGTGGTGCAGCACATTTACCAGGCATGGTTGCAAGTTTAAGTCCTTTGCCTGTGATTGGTGTTCCTGTGAAATCGAGCAATTCAATCGATGGATGGGACTCAATTTTGTCTATACTACAAATGCCCAATGGTGTTCCCGTTGCAACAGTAGCTATGAATGCAAGTAAAAATGCAGGTATCTTAGCTATGCAAATACTAGGAAGTGCAGATACATCCATTCAAGCGAAAATAATTGCTTATAAGAAATCATTGGAAGAAGAGGTGATCAAGAAAACAAAGAAATTCCCTCCTACTGAATAAACTTATTAATGATCGGTGAGCATAGTTAGTTCATCTTCTTCACGTTCTTCGTTCCATTCCAAAATGAAATTATTACGTCCCTCACCTACTAATAAAGAAAGATACTTTTGCTGAACCAATTCTAAGAGTGCTAAAAAGTTGAAAATAGCATGAATGCGCGTTTCGCAGGATTGAAAAATACGCTCAAATGCAATTTTCTTTTCACGAAGTGTCCAGTCCATGATAAATTCACGTTGACCTTCCATGGAATAATTATATTTTACCACTACATGCTCAGGCTTGAGGTTACGATCATTCATACGTTTTAATACTTTCTCATAACTTTGAAAAAGTTTGAATAAGGTAACCGACTGTATTTCAGTGCCTTCGCTCATAGCTTCACCGATTACTGCCAACTCCTGCATCACGTTACCTCGTTTGTATTGAAGCATACGTTCAGCTTCCATCAACTTCATTTCCTCACCAGCTTCTTTGAAACGCTTATATTCAAGTATTTTATCCACTAACTCTTTACGAGGGTCAATTTCATTGCCAAATTCATCAATTTCTTTACGAGGTATCAACATCTTAGCTTTGATACGAATCAATGTAGAAGCAAATAAGATAAATTCACTCGCTTGTTCAATATTCAATTCCTGCAAAGCATGAATATAATTGAGAAAATCTGTGGTGATTGAAAAGATAGGAATATTCTGAATATCAATCTCATCGCGTTCTATAAAAAACAACAAAAGATCAAAAGGACCTTCAAATTGGTCGATTTTAATAGTATATGATGGTGTATTGACTGACATGAAGGGTCAAATTTAAGCCTTCGTTTGATAGAAAGTAATTTTAAAACAAATATTTTTCTAGAATACTATAAAAATCAATTGCACTTTTATCCCAAGTAAACTTGGAAGCCTGCGGTAATGTGGCCTTTTTAAGCTTATCTCTCAATAATTCATCTTTATAAATACTACGCATAGCTTCTCCTATTTCTTCTACTTTGGTAGGATCTACAAGTATCCCAGCATCACCCACCACTTCTGGCATTGAAGATGTATTGGATACAATAGCTGGCACCTCGCACTGCAAAGCTTCTAATATTGGAATGCCAAAACCTTCAAAAAGTGATACAAACGTAAGACAATAAGCCGCCCCAATTACTTTACTCAATTCGTTCACTTGCATATAATCGTACATTATTACATCCTTTTTAAAAGGATGATTATCTAACGTATTTTTAATTTCTTCATAATTCCATGCGTATCGCCCTACTATAAGCAATTTCATATTACTACGTTGCTTACTTTTGAAATATGCAAAAGCGTTGAGCAAGTTGACCACATTTTTACGCGGGTGCAACGCTCCTGCAAAAACAAAATATTCAGCACCTTGTGCGTATTTGTCTTTAACTTCCTGCTTTTGTTCAAAACTCAATGGCTTGTACATTTCATGTGCACCATTGTAAACAACACTTATTTTATCAGGCGATGTATGATATTTTTCTACAATATCACTTTTAGAATAGTTAGAAACAGTAATAATATGCTTCGCTTTTTGAATAAACTTCGGGGTATATTTTCTTAAATAATACCTGAATTTGAATGGCAAATGTTCGGGATAATGTTCAAAGGCTAAATCATGAATGACCAATAAATCGGGCACCTTGGATTTCAATGATACAAATCCATCGGTTGAAATAAATACATCAGCTTTGGTGCGTTCCAGCGCTTTCTTGACCGACCACTCAAACCAAATATACCATAATACAGGATGCCTTGCAGGCGGTGAAATCACGACGGGTATTACATTGTCAGCAAAAATAAATTCAGGATCAAAAGGTCTATCAAACAAAAAAATAAATTGATGTTCTGGGTGATTAACAACCATGCGTTTTATGATTTCATTGGTAAACCATCCAATGCCCTCTAATTTGCCTTTTAGTAAAAATCGTGTATTGACCGCTATTCTCATACTCCTAAGCAAATGTATAAATACAAATGAATATTCTACTATTTAGCATCTATCTTTTGGATTTATTAGTAAAAACTAGGATTCTAGATTCTATAACCTGGACGCTACTATGAAAAAATTAGAGTCAAATTGTGTTTTTATTATACATTTACAACAGATGAAAACACATCGAGTGTAAGAGTTCTATGCTGAAACGCTATTTTGTATCCAATATACTTATTATGCTTGTTCTAAATATTTTAGTCAAGCCAATATGGGTGTTTTTTATTGATCGAAATGTACAACTCACTGTAGGCCATCAGGAATATGGGGTTTATAGTGCATTGGTAAGCCTCACTATTATATTCAATATTCTGTTGGATATGGGCATTACTAATCTCAACAATAAAAATCTAGCATCCGATAGAAGTCAAATAAGTCTATCCTTGCCCAATATGATGGTCGCCAAAGGCTTTTTATCCATTATTTATTTTACGATACTTTTTTCTGTCGCTCTTTTATTAAATTATAACAGCAGAGCTCTTTATCTATTGCTTCTGCTAGCAGGTGTTCAATTTTTAAATTCATTTTTACAATATTTGAGAAGTTATGTTTCTGCTCATCAAGATTTCAAAACGGATAGTATACTATCGGTCATTGACAAAATACTTATGATTGCCATTTGTGGCATTTTACTTTACAGTACTCAATTCAAATCACTTTTTGTAATCGAATGGTTTATTTACACCCAACTTATCTGTTATTTGATAGCAATTCTATTAGCGTTGATGATTGTTTTGACCAGATACTCTAAAATGAATTTCAATCATTTTTCTTTTACTCAGATGATTTACATCTGTAAACAAAGTATTCCCTATGCATTGCTTATTTTACTGATGGGCGTTTATATGCGAAGCGACAGTCTTATGCTTGAACGGCTAGAAGGCCCTGAACTAAATAGCTATTATGCTTCAACTTATAGAATATTAGATATTGTTAATATGTCAGGCTTTCTGTTTGCAAGTATCTTATTACCAATGTTTTCTAGATTAATTTCCAAACAATTGGACGTAAAAGAAATTGTGCACACAAGTTGTAATATTTTGCTTCCTATTGCCTTTTCTGTAGTTGCATTTAGTTTTTTTCATAGTCAAGAAATAATGAAATTACTTTATCCAGACTATTATACTCATTTAACCGATTTATATAAAATTACGATAGGATGCTTTCCTGCCTTTAGTATTATGTACATATTTGCTACACTACTTACAGCAAATGGCAATATTCAATTATTGATTAAAATAGCATTGGGTGGTAGTTTTACTAGTTTAATTCTCAATTTTTTATTAATAAAATGGTTCCATGCCTCTGGAGCTGCTCTAGCAAGTTTAATCGTTGAATGGTGCCTTGCTATTACGTTTATATATTTTGCAAGGCAAAAATTAAACTTATCCTTTCATTCAAGTTGGATTTTGAAATTTTTTCTTCATTTTGGCATTATGCTAGTCCTCAATTTTTTATCACAACGCATCGGACTCAGTCTAATACCTTCTATTATCATCAATTTTATAGTGTTTGTAATACTCGTTTATGGAATCAAACTATGGGATCGTACAACGCTATCAGCCTATATCAACCAATTTAAATCGGCTAGATAACCTAAACACTACTAGATATATTATATATTTGTCTTCTGTCTATACATTTATATGGAAAACAAAGAATTAAAATTTGATTTATTTGATGTCATCCGAGTCGGCATCAAATGGAAGAAATACATACTAGGATTAGCAATAGCTGCTTCATTAATAGCTAGTATATATTACATTATTGAAAAAAATACATACCAAGCTTATGGCTCATTTTTCCCTGCTTCAGCAGTTATGAGTGGTCGAATAAATCTTTTCAGAGAAACCAATCAAGAATGGATCGATTTTTTTGGGGGTGAAAACGAGGTAGATCGTGCATCTGTTGTAGGTAACTCAGCCAATGTTATTTCTTACCTTATAGACACTTTTAAAATAGCCGATCATTATAAAATTGACACTAAAAATGACCCCGATGGCGCTAAGAAGGTTTATAAAAAATTCATGAAGAATTTTTCGATTAGTCGATCGGGGTTCAAACATATTGAAGTGGTTTTTACCGACCAGGACAATCTATTTGCATACAAAGTAGTCAATGAAGCTATGAACCGTATCGATGATCAATTACGAAAATTATACATCAGTGTTAATACTCATTTAGCTGCAGCCATCGACAACCGATTAGATTCTATCAGCACATCATTAAATATGTATACCGACTCGCTAGTAAACTTGCGAGTTCAATACAATATATATGATTTGATAGGACCAGGAAGAAAAAATATGGTCAACTTCACACCTCGTTCGAGTGGTGTTCAATATGCTAAAGGAATAGAAGCCATTCAAAATATAGAAGAGATCAAAGATAAACTAGCAATGGATAGAGCTAAATACATGTCATTATCCAATGAGTTTAAAACATCGACCTATGGAGGTTTCCCTATGATACACGTAACTCAATGGGCTACACCCAATGGGCCCAAAGCCGGACCTTTTAGAATATTAGGCGTATTGACGGTTTTCTTTGCAAGTTTAGTATTCGGATTACTATTAGCTATTTTGATTGATTTGTTTGGGTCTAACAAAGAGCGACTAAATGCATGATGAAGGCTTTTTTTCATAATGAAAAATTACTCTTCACAACTGGGTTCATATCATTTTTGATTACAGTTGCACTTTCATTTTATTTTCAATTTCAACTTCTAATTTTTATTCCATCCATACTTTTAGTAGGATTCTTTTTTATTCGAGATATTCGCAATGCATTTTTTTTATTGATTTTCTCATTACCGTTTTCAATTAACTTATCAGAGCTCACAAAATTAAATTTAGATTTTCCCGACGAGCCATTGATGTTGTTACTTACCTTATTTTTTGTGTTTTTTGTTTTGTTTAATCGCAAATCAATTGATTTTAAATCAATACTAAAAAATCCACTTGTTATTATTATTCTACTTGCATTTTGCTGGACACTTGTTTCTGTATTTCATTCTGAAAAACCTTTACTTTCAATAAAATATATTCTGAAAAAGGTATGGTTTTTAATCCCATTTTTCTTTTTCCCAATTCTACTTTTCAACGATGAAAAAAGTATAAAAAAATCATTTCAACTTTTACTCACTACCCTTTTTATTATCGTTGCCATAGTTGTTGTTCGTTTCAGTGCAGTTGGTTTTAGATTTGAAAAAGTTCATGACCCGCTTCAACCCTTTTTTCAAAATCATGTAATGTATGGCTCTATGGTTTCTTGTGCGATACCGATAACCTTTGGTGCATTTTTGTTAAGCCGTAAATTAAGTTTGCAATGGATTTTTGCACTTTTAAGTATTGTACTGTTTCTTTTTGCTGTATACTTTTCCTATTCACGTGCAGCTTGGATGGGCGTATTGTTTGCAGGCGCTACCTTCGTGATGATCAGGCTTCGTATAATGCACTATGCCTTTTTGTTGTTTTATATTCTAGTTTTCACAGCAGTCATGTGGATGTCCAATCACAATAAATTTTTAGATTTCAAACCGAAATTTGAAAAGACCATCATGCATGAGTCTCTCGAAGATCATATCATGGCTACCATTCAAGGAACTGACATTTCATCAGCCGAACGCTATTACAGATGGATTGCAGCTATCCGTATGAGTAATGATAGACCTATCACGGGTGTAGGACCAAACAACTTTTATGACTATTATAAATCCTATACAGTTTCTTCATTTAAAACATGGGTAAGCAGAAATCCTGAGCGATCAACAACACATAACTATTTTTTATTTATGCTCGTTGAGCAAGGCTATCCTGCTATGATATTGTATGCGCTGTTGATTTTTATGATATTTTATTATGGTCAAAAGGTATATGCAAAATGTAAAGGTCGATTTGACAAAATCGTTGTAATGTCTTCTCTATGCATGATTGCAGCTTTGTTTGTAAATAATTTTTTTAGTGAGCTGCTTGAAACTGACAAAATTGGAAGTTTGTTCTACTTAGGAATTGCTGCTATTATAGCTACAGACTTACGACAAGCCAATCAATTGAAAATATACCCTGATCAAGGTATTTAATTCAAAGTACCTACTCTGTACATTGTGTTAATTTTTTATTACCCCATATTACAGCTAAAATGCGTTACAAAATTATACTTACAATTCTATTTACAATATCAAGTAAATTATTTGCAACACCCATTGCAATTGATAGTTTAAGGCAAGCATACTACTCCTCAACTGATAAAGATCAAAAAAAACTAATCCTACTTGAACTATGCGATAACTCTAGAATGCTTCCTATTGATACATTTCAACTCTACACCTCGAACTTATCCAATTTTGATTATACTAATTCAGCTGACAAATTAAAATCTGATTATTATCGATTAGTCTATTTCTACAAACGAGGTGATTTAGATTCAGTAGAAAAAATATATTCAAATAATATTGAAAAACTCAAATCAAACATAGCACTTGAAATTCGTTATAATTTGTATTATGGATACTATCTGATAAAAAAGAATCAATTTAAAGAAGCAATCAACACTCAATTACACGTATTGAAACTAGCCGAACAAACCAATGACAGTTTGTATATTGTAGCTTCGAAAAATGGTATTGGATGGGCCTATATGGAACTTTTCCAATTGGATGATGCCATTCATTGGTTTCACAAAGCATTGCAAACAACACAAAATGAGGACTATTTAAAAAATGCAGGTACAATTTATAATAATTTAGCATCTTGTTTTGGAAATTTAGGAAAATTTGATTCTGCCTTTTACTATAATAATAAAGCCATTCAATCCGCAGAATTCAACAATGATTTATTGTCAATTGCAAATGCATATTTCATAAAAGGTGATATTTACATAATTGAAAATAATTACAAATCTGCTCAAGAATATTTTTTGAAGGGATTCGAAATACATAAACAATATGGAGATCCCTTTTTTATAGTATCCGATATGTCAAATATTGCTATCCATTATGCCAACATGGGAATGACTGACAAGGGAATACAACTTGCCAATGAATGTATTCAATATGCCAATAATCATAATCTTAAAGGAAAACTATTTATGGCATATGAGGCTCTATCTATCAACTATGAGAAATCGGGACAATATAAATTGCAGGCAATAGCACTTAAAAAAATGTCGGACATAAAGGATTCAACCTATCAACAAAATTCAGAAAAGGCAATAGCCGAAATGAATGCTAAATATGAAACTGAAAAAAAAGAATCCATTATTCATTTACAAGAACTTCAACTAAATAAAAAAAACATATTACTTACAGGCGGTATTTCTGTATTTCTGTTGAGTAGTTTCTTGGCTTTTGCAGCATATCGAAATCATAGACATAAACAAGACAAACGACTTCAATTTGAAATCATGCATCAGCAGGACCTTTCTACCAAAGCTGTAATTGAAGCAGAAGAGCATGAAAGACAACGAATTGCAGCAGATTTACATGATGGTATTGGCCAACTACTTACTGCAGCTCGATTAAATATGGAAGCGCTCAAAAGCAGACTTAATCTTAACACAGAAGAAGATAAATTAATCTGTCAAAAAGCCTTATCACTCGTTGATGAAAGTTGCAAAGAAGTAAGAAATGTATCACATAATATCATGCCCAATTCTCTTATAAAATCTGGATTAGGCAATGCCTTAAAAGATTTTATTGATAAAATCGAAAGCAACGAATTAAGTATAAATTTAAATACCACAGGTATAAACGAAATCGATGAATCAAATACCGAGTTATTTGTATATCGAGTGATTCAAGAAGCTGTAAACAATGTTATAAAACATTCAAAAGCCAGCCAGCTCGATATTTCTATCATCAATGAGCCAGAAGGATTACGATTTTCCATTGAAGACAATGGCATTGGATTTAATAAATCCGATTTAACCACTAAAAATGGCATTGGAATGAAAAACATAAAGGCACGTATCGAATTTTTAAAAGGGACATTGGATATAGATTCTAAACCAGGGAAAGGCACCCTGATTGCCTTTTTTATACCCAATCAAAAATAGTATCAATATTATTATTTTTAAATCCTATTTTGTGGAAGATAAAAATCATTTGATATGGCAGTTTCTATTGCAATACTTGACGATCATCAAATAGTCATCGACGGGCTTAAGCTTCTACTTTCAGATCATCCACAATTTAATATTGTTGCTGAATACAACAAAGGGACTGATTTATTAGAAGAACTAAAAAATCTTACCGTCGATATAGTACTTACAGACATTATGATGCCCGAAATGGATGGATATGAAGTAGCATTAAGGATTAAGAAAGAATTTCCACAAGTAAAAGTTTTGGCCTTGTCCATGAATGGAGAAGGCATGTTAATTGATAAAATGATCGAAGAGGCCGATGTAGCAGGCTATCTATTAAAAACAACTGACAAAAAAGAATTAGTTACAGCTCTTGAATCTGTAAGCAAAGGTGATACATATTTTGCAAAAGAAATATTAGAAGAATTGCATTCTTTTCAAAAAATAAAAAAAGAGAACGAAGCTATTCATCTTACTTCACGTGAAATTGATATAATAAAGTGTATAGCTGAAGACTTAAGTAACAAACAAATTGCAGATAAACTCTTTATCAGTGAACGAACAGTGGAAACACATCGTAAAAATATATTTAGTAAAACCAATATGCACTCGGCAATAAGTTTAATTGATTTTGCTAAAAAAAGAAAACTCATTTAATCCAAATTTCAAAATATACCCTAATCAGGGTATTGTATACAGTTTCATATAAAAGTAGTTTTGTATTCTAAACAAAAATAAATTTATTATGAAAAAACTATTCTTATCCGTTATTGTATTGCTGGTAGCAACAGTAACAACATTCGCAAACAACATTCAGATTTCAAACACATCCTTAAGTGGACAAAATGCAGCATCAAATTTCACCCTAGTGAATTTTGATATTAATTGGGATAACAGCTGGCGTACAAGTACCAATGAGTCAAACTATGATGGCGCTTGGATTTTTGTAAAATTCCGTAAACAAGGTACATCTTTGTGGAAGCATGCAACCTTAAATTATGTATCACCTGGTACTCCTGCTGCTTGTGGACATACTCAACCTTCAGGTTCTACTTTAAAACAATCTGCTGATGGAAAAGGAGCATGGATATACCGCGATGCAGATGGTATTGGAAATGTATATTTCGGTGGTGCTCAACTACGTTGGAACTATGGTGTTGACGGTGTATTAGATGCAGATAGTGTTGAAATCAATGTATATGCCGTAGAGTTAGTAAATATACCTGCTGGAGCTTATAGCTTAGGAAGCGGTGGTAGTGAATGGAATTGCTTTGTTGCCTATGGTGCAGCAGCTCCAACTACAAATCCTTATCAAGTAGTATCTAATGCAGCCATTCAAGTTGGACCTACTTTAAATAATTTGTATTATGGTCAAGCAACAAGTGGGTTTAGCTCTTATTTCCAATCAGGTGGTGATTTATTGGGACCTATTCCGGCAAACTATCCAAAAGGATTTAACTCATTTTGGATAATGAAATATGAA
Organism: Chitinophagaceae bacterium; assembly: GCA_044233655.1. GTDB lineage: Bacteria > Bacteroidota > Bacteroidia > Chitinophagales > Chitinophagaceae > OLB11. The sequence continues at coordinate 45,612 of JBIIJQ010000007.1, forward strand.
GCTAGTCAACAACAATATTGCGACTTTATAAACAATCTTGATTTAGCTCGAGCTACTGTTAGAAATGGATCTTCGCCTGCATTTACTGGAACCCACCCAGGATTAATTGCACCACAACCTGAAAGAGCATATAATAATGTAAGCTGGCCTGACTTAGCAGCATTTGCAGATTGGTCATGTTTGAGACCATATACTGAAATGGAATTTGAAAAAGCATGTCGTGGAGCTAATATTTCGCCTGTTCCAAATGAATATCCATGGGGAAATACAACAATCACTGATATTGGAACTATCAATTATGCTGGTTTAGACAATGAAATTGCTTCCTCTGGTAATTCCAATTACAATAGTGGTGTACCACGTCGTTGTGGCATTTTCGCAACTCCATTGTCTAATAGAGAAACCAGTGGTGGTAGCTATTATGGTGTAATGGAAATGGGTGGTAATGTATGGGAAATGACTGTTGGCATAGGATCACCTTCTGGCAGAGCATTTATAGCTGCAACACATGGTGATGGTACCTTGAATGCAGGAGGAAATACTGATATAACAGTTTGGGCAAATTTAAATTCTGGCATAGCAGCAAGAGGTGGTGGATACCTTTCAACTACAGGATATGGTGGATCAGCAGGGTATCAACAAACTTCTGGTAGATACTATTGTACATCTGATTTTAGTGCTAGAAATTTATACACTGGTATTCGTTTAGCTCGTACTGCAGAATAATATTGTTAACCATCCAAAAAAAATAACAATATGAATACTAAAATAATAAAACTAGGATGGTGCCTGCTATTCATACTTTTTCATCAAGTCGTATTAGCTCAGAATAATGCCATTTTCAGTGGAGGTTCAAATGATGGGTGGAATAAAGCCAGTTTCGAACAATCTGGAAATTCAATATTCAAAGGAGGTACAAGTGATGGTTGGAATTCTCAACTCTATTCATCAGCTACAACCAATATATTTAGTGGCGGTACCAGCGATGGTTGGAATGTGGGCAACTACAATTCTCAATATGATGAAATACGAAAAGGAGGCACAAGTGATGGATGGAATGTAGGCAACTATAATTCACCATATGATGATGTAAGAAAAGGTGGTATTGGTGATGGTTGGGCTTCAACCTATCAACCTTCAGGTCCTTTGCCAGTTGTTTTCATAAGTTTTATTGCGAATAAAACGAACTTCGACACAGATGCATTGCTCCAATGGAATGTAGCATCGGAACTAAATGCAGACCGCTATGAAGTAGAACGAAGCTTGGATGCTGTAAGTTTTACTAAAATAGGCGAAGTAAAAGCAACAGGCAATTCACAAACTGAAATTAAATATAATTTCACTGATGAAAATCCTGCACAAGGTCAAAATTACTATAGACTCAAACAACTGGATAAGGATGGTAAATACATCTATACGCCAGTAAGAGTGCTTAATTTTAGTGACAATGCAGAACTTGTAAATATTTATCCAAACCCGAGCTCTGGAAAAGTAACGGTTTCACTTACAAGCGCTTATATGAACTCAAATGCCGCATTGAATGTAATCAATATGAATGGTGCCGTTGTATATCATGTCAAATTGGTAGATTACAAACTACCAACCTTGGAAATGGATTTAAACAATCTTGCCTCTGGAACATACATGATTCATTTGAATAGTGGCACACATAATTATGGCGTAAAACTAGTCATCGTTAAATAACCCCTACTCAAACAACCTTTATAAGCCGCCTCAAATGAGGCGGCTTATTTTATTGGAAAAACCACTTCAAATAAAAAAATTCATAGTAATAAACTGTCATTTAAAACTAATTTTAAAAAATTAGTTGAACTTAAAAAAAATCGTTTCGTCTATAGTATTTCAATATTGAAAAAATTGTTGCTTACCTTTATTAAAATAAATACCATGAAAAAGATATTCTTTTGTTTTGGATTATTAAGTTTCATATGCATACAATCGAATGCACAAGTTCCTCAAATAAAATGGTGGTATGATGTGTATGATTCTGCCTTTGGTCAATCTGCTGCAGGTGATATAGATAAAGATGGGCGTTTAGAAATCGTATTTGGTTGCTATCGAAATGATAGCAGTATATACGCTTTAAATGCAGAAAATGGGACATTGCTTTGGCGATACAATGCACATGTGCAGAATGCAGAAGGTTGCAATGATGTTGCAGTTGCTCTTTATGATGTTGACAATGATGATACATTGGAAGTCATTGTACCAAGTTCTTGCAATCCAAAAACATTTTGCTTAAAAGGTAAAACTGGTGTAGTTCAATGGCAAACCAACACCGCCGGTAGCGACTCCCCTCCTACAATTGCAGATATAGACAATGATGGTAAAGCTGAGATTTTACATGGTGGATTTGATGGTCATGTACTTTGTATTAATAGTGAAAATGGTAGTATAGCTTGGGATAAAAATGTTTTTTCCAATAGTTGGGTTCAAACTGCTCCAACTATTGTAGATCTTAACAATGACGGTCAACTTGATTTTGTTGTTGGGACATGGGCATTCAGTCCAGATACAAGTAGAATTTACGCTTACACTGGCAACAACCAAACATTGTTATGGTCAAAGGCCGTTTCTGATTATACATATCATGGAACAGCTGTTGCTGATTTTGATAACGATGGCAAACCTGAATTGGTAATTGGAGATTACAATGGTAAAATATATGCCCTCAATGGTGAAAATGGAAGCCTCCTTTGGCAATATCAAGCAAGCGTATATGTAGGCGCACCTATTACAATTGCCGATTTGAATAAAGATGGAAATTGTGATATTATTTTCTGCGATGGTTTTGGTGTAGGTGCTTTATCAAAAACAGGTACATTAATGTGGTATTATACAATTCCAAATAATGCGAATGCATTTCGTGGTGTTGCAGTTGGAGATATTAATGGCGACAACTCATTGGATGTTGTTTTTGGGACGGGCAAAGGAAATCTAATTGTTCTCAATGGCAATAATGGGTCATTGATTTGGAACTTAGATTTAGCAGCGCATATTGGTAAAACATTTGATATTAATCACGCTCCTTTGATTGCTGATTTTGATCAAGATGGAAAAATTGACATTTTCATTGTTGGTGGCAATACAGATTATCCAAATTTCCAAACCAATTATGGCCGTGCCTATATGGTAACAGCTGGCAATGGCAACGGCCCTGATTGGCTTATGTTTCAACATGATTTAAGACGAAAATCAAGTATGTGCGATGCCCCTTTATCCATTTCAACTATTGAAAATAAATCGAACAATATTCAAGTATATCCAAACCCTGCAAGTCAATCATTTACTATACTATCTGAAGATTTAGGTGAACTGCAAATTCGAACAATCACTGGAGAATTTGTATCTCATTCACTTCTTACACAGCCTAAAACTACTTTCAACATTTCCAATTTGGCAAGTGGTATTTATATTATTAATATTCAAACACCTAACTATAACTTCGTTCAAAAATTAATTAAAGAATAATTTATCTTAATCAAAAAATCACTTTTTATAATTATTTTTCATCAACTAATTCTAATTTATCTGATGCAAAAATATCAGACGGGGCAACCATTTTTTCATCATAAGGAATTTTAGCCCCATATCGCTCACGCATCATTTCTCCTACCAAATTATCTTTTAAATCATATTCTTTCAGTGGGCGTAATGCACACAAATCAATATGTGCTACTTGACTATAGAGCTTCCATACCAATTCAGAACAATACAACTCTTCTCCACTCCAATTGAAATAAATATCATAATGTTTGCCAATCCATTTTTTACCTAGTGTTGTCATCGCCTTTTTTACATCATTGGATAAAGGATACGAATCTTTCAATCGTTTTATTTTATAATGCTGTCCTGTACCACGCCTTATAAATTCAGACAATGATATTACTTGTACCGGCTCTACCGCTTCTAACACATACCAACTACCCTCTTCTTGAAACAATAAACCGCAATGGCTAATATCTGAATGTGTTGCCATTTTTACAGCTTCACATTGCCGACTATTGGATGCCTGAAAAATAATATCGCCATCATGATATTCAGTTTTGGAAATATGTTTTTTAATTTTACCAATGACCATTATTTTAGGAACTACAATCCCAAGTATGATCAAGACCAATGTAACTCCAATTACTTTTTTCATTTTGTTCTTTTAATCAAAATTATAATACCATTCGTTAAGATGATTATAAAAAAAACGCTGTCAACATTGACAGCGTTTAAAGTGTGTTGGCTATAAAAAATTAGTTTTTTCGAATTGGTTGTGTATAATTCAACCCTTTGTTATTGGTAATTTGAACCATATACATTCCATCTGCAAGATGTTGCATGTCAACTTGTATTGTATTATTTCCGGATTGCAATTGTACTTCAATGATTTTTACAATTCGTCCAGTTGCATCAGTAATTTTTACTTGAGAATGAGTTGCATTAGGAGTATTCACATCTATATTCAAATTGCTTGTAACAGGGTTAGGGTAAAAAGTAACCAATGTTTCATTTCCAAAGTAAACATCCACTACCTGACTATAACTGATTCTTCCATCAATATCAACTTGTCTCAATTTGTAATAATTGTGACCTGGGAATGGCGTGTTATCTACATATGCATAATCAAGTTTTTCTTGACTATTTCCATTCATAGCTTTTGATTCAATATTCGATGAAATGGAATTAAACGATAATCCATCTCGGCTACGTTCAACTATAAAATGACTATTATTTTGTTCTGAAGATGTACTCCATTGTAAACTAGATTTGCCCTCCATTGATTTTCCACTAAAAGATAATAAGCTTACAGGCAATGGAACATTTCCTGAATTAATTGCATGTAGGTAAAAATATGAAAAACCACTTACTGGAAAACAAATTTCCCATACTGTAGTTGATGGATTATAATTAGCTGTAATAGATCCACTTGGAATAGCTGTGGCAATATGACCAGGCGCATTTAAATCTCCATTATCTACTTTTGTTATAGCAATATTACCCATATTAGCTGGCATTGTTGCTGCAGTAGGCAACAGAGGCCATCCATTAAATCCAGCATCAGCATTGTATTGCTCAAAGTCATCATTCAAGTAGTATAAACATACATTTGCTGTATCACTAATAGCAGCTGTGATTTGATACGTCCGATTTACATATGGTTGTAAATTATGATAAGGAGTACTAGATGCGATATCTTCACATGCTGAAACATTTCCTAAACTTGTCAAATTTGAAACGTCGGTAATAGTTGCAATTCGTCTACAATCAGAACTGGTTTTAATCGTATCAACCATTCCATCTGTGTAAAAAATATTATTACAGCCTACATTTCCTGCTATGGATACATTAAATCCGATATCCTGGCTTGCAATGTATCCACTCAATGGTACAATATTAATATAAGCTTCTGCCGTATCAGCACATGCAGGACTTGTATTCGTTGAAAATAACATATAGATTGTATCAGCAATATTTACTGAAAATGGGTTAGGATATGGAATTGTCATTAATGGATCACTAAAGTAAAATGTATCTGTACCAGGAGGAATGGTACTAAATGGATTCAATAAGGATGAAACATCTATGCTACCCGGCGCACAAGAAAATCCTGTAAATACTTGGGTTGTAAAATCTGGTTTAGGATTTACAAACAATAATACACTATCTGACGAAGCACAACCACCTGGTACTTCAACCTTTGAATAAACAACTGTTGAACTAGTATTAAACTGGGTTGGAGTAGGTACCGGTGATGTCAATGTATTGTCTAAAAAGTAATTAACAGAGGCTCCAGGTAAATTATTTGAAACATTGGCATCTACAGTCGTTAAATCAAAAATGCTATTCCCAGTACTTGAAATCAATTCGCATGCATATATTGAATCTTGAATGACTGTAGGAGACGGCTTAATTAATACTGAAACGGGTACTCTACACACTGTATCACCGCTACATGCTGCATAAAAAATAGTAGTACCAGGTGTGGCAGTATTGGCAATACCTCCTGTAACAAAAAATGGATTAAATGAAGACCCTGTTGCTAACAATGGTCCTCCAGTTGGATTTAAATACCATCTAGATTCAGGCATGATTGTATAATCAATAGTAAGCTGTGTAGCAGTTGCATATAACTGAGCATTCAATTGGATATCTGCTGTACCTACCAAATCGTCCAAACTTTCCCAATATCCAACTTGAAATGAACCTCCTGAACCTAAAGCAGTATACATTGCATTTAATTGCGAAGCCATTAAATCGGTTTCATAATCAAATCGATAAAATGTAAATGCATTTTGGTTTCCAGAAATCCCAGGTACAAAAGGAGTAGATGGACCATTAGGGCTTGCCCCATAAATTGTAAAGCGAGGTTCATTGGCTTTTGAAGGCGTGGTATTCCTTAGATTTTTAATTAAAAACTTTCCGCCTGTTATCACAGCACCATTGGGTAACGTTGGTAATGTGCCATTCGCAAAGTTTAGTCCACACGTTGCATCACTGCTTCCATCTACGGGCACTATATTATTAGTCGTAAGGTTAATAACTACTTTTCCTGTTTTAGGTAAACAACCTGATCCTAAAAATGGATTAAAAAACACTGGAGGTGAATTTTGACAAATACTGTCAATTGTTTTGTTAGGTGTTATTTTAAAATTTGATATGGAGTCGGAATATGTATTATCCGTAAGATTCACATCGGTAGCACCACTGATAGACGCAGTGGCTGTTAATGTATATGTACCTGCCGCACTATAATTCATACCTATTACAGTGGGGCTACTACAATTACAGGGCGCTAAAGTGCCTGTATTTATAAGAAATGATTGATTTTGCGGGCCATTAGGGCCATTTAATGTGAAATTTACAGTGGTATTATTGACAGAAAAATCGATGGCTTGTGTAGATCGATTACACAAAGTTGCCGTCATTAAACTATTGGTTTGACCACAAATAGTTCCTGGTTTGGTTACATTTGAAATATACAAATCTGTATAAGTATTAGCCGGTGCTATTGTAATGCTTCCAAAGAAAAAACTAGGATTTGTATAGATCAAACCTAAATTGGTTATCCCAGCCCTTCCAACTGGTACACCTCCATTGAGATAATCTCCAACTAATAAATTGACACCAGATGCCGAAAATATATTGGGCGTGGTAGAATAAGGTGCTGTATTTGATCTGAACATAAATCCATTTGTAGCTTCTACTACAAATCGATAAGTTGTATTGGCAGGAATAGGGAAATTAATACATTTAAACGGACTTACATTGGTTTGTGTAGATGTAGTAATTGGTTTTGAGGAATCAGCTACCAAATTCCAAATGGGTGATGCAATTAAACCAGGAGGTCCTGATAGCGAAGTGCTTGAATAGGAAACTTTGTAACTATTATTTGAATAAACTGGTAACTGAAAAATTTCAATGCCTGTTAATAAAACCGGATATGCATTCGTGTTTTGAATACTGAAGGTCTGATATCCTGCACCTGCATTAAAATAATAAGGTGAATTAGAAACATAATTGGTTGCAATTGTAGTTTGTGATCTTGCAAAATGGCCTACAAAAAGGAGAATAATGAGTAAAAGTTTTTTCATGGTTTTAATTATTTACACATAGTTAGCTAAAATAAATTACAATATAAAATTTTTAACAAAATAGAATGCAGAATTATTTTGCATGTTTAGATTACATTTGCAACATGAATTTCAATCTTCCTCAGATACCAAAAAGAACAAGTAAACCTCGAAAAGATGGCTATACCATGGTAATGGATAAAGGACTAAGCAATGGTGAAGTCGAAAACTTCTTATCTGTTGCTGGCCCCTATGTTGATATTGTAAAGCTTGGTTTTGGAACATCCATGGTTACACCCAACCTAAAAGAAAAACTAGCCATTTATGCAAAAAATAATATACCAGTATACCTTGGTGGAACATTATTCGAAGCATTTCTTATCCGAAATTGTTTTGACGAATATCTTACTATGATCAAAGATTTTGGTTTAAATCATGTAGAAGTATCTGATGGGTCTATCAGTATACCTCATAGCGAAAAATGTGGGTACATCGAAAAACTCGCAAAACATGTGACTGTATTTAGTGAAGTAGGCAGTAAAGACGCCGCACATATCATTCCTCCCTACAAATGGATCGAATTGATGAAAGCTGAATTAGAATCTGGTAGTCAATATGTAATTGCTGAAGCACGTGAAGCTGGCAATGTTGGCATTTATAGAAGCAGTGGTGAAGTTCGTGAAGGATTAGTTCAAGAAATATTAACCCAAATCCCAATGGAAAAAATCATATGGGAGGCTCCTCAAAAAGCACAACAAGTCTATTTTCTTGAATTATGTGGCTGCAATGTAAATTTAGGCAATATTGCTCCCAATGAAGTTATTCCATTAGAAGCTACACGTATAGGATTACGAGGAGATACCTTTATGTTTTATTTGGATAAATAATTCCAACTTGTGAAAAAATACGGACTTATTGGTTACCCATTAGAACATTCCTTTTCGGCTAACTATTTCAAGCAAAAATTTGAAAATGAGCAAATTGATGCTCAGTATAACAATTATGCTATCCAAGATATTGAGGAACTTCCCAACTTATTAATGCAGGAAAAACTTGATGGACTGAATGTCACTATTCCATTTAAAGAAAAAGTCATTCCTTTTCTTGATGAAATAGATCCTATTGCAAAAGAAGTAGGTGCAGTAAATTGTATTAAAATTCGAAATGGTAAATTAATTGGTTTCAATACCGATGTGATTGGATTTAAAGAATCATTGATGTCTTTTTTACACAAGCCGGTAAATACTCTTGTATTTGGAACGGGTGGAGCAAGTAAAGCAATAAGCTATGTTCTCTCAAAAAATAACTTCAATGCACAATTGGTCAGCAGAAATGAAACTCTTAACTCCATCACTTACAATGACTTAGACAAGTTTATTATAGAATCACATCAATTAATTATTAATACTACCCCCGTTGGCACCTACCCCAATATTGATGACTGTATCCGCATCCCGTATAAATGGATCAATGAAACTCATTATGTCTACGACTTAATATACAACCCTGCTAAAACAAAATTTCTTGAATTTTGCGAAGCCGAAGGCGCTCATATTAAAAATGGGTATGATATGTTAGTGATTCAGGCAGAAGAATCATATAAGATATTTACATCGATACATTCTTAAGCAAGACCCCTATCTTTATTGATATAGGATTTAGAATCAGCGGATTTTTACACATTTAATTAAATACTTAAATTTAAGTAATTTGAGAATACATATGTACAATTACCCCTTTACTTAAATCTGAACGAATGAGGCAAATTTGCATTAAAGAAATAACCGAAGCATTCAATTTAAATTATAAAAAAAGCAACTATTTTATTAATCTATTGAATAATAACATGTTATATACTTTTATTAAATAGTCAATTTAATTAAGATTTCTAAAGCATTTAAATTAAACCGCCCAAATAATTCATTTTTTACTCTTATGTTGTATCCTAGAACTATAAAAAAAGGTATGAAATCTTCATACCTTTTAATATTAACTAGTTGAATTTCTTATTAGATTGCGACTAATGAATCTTTGATTTTGTTACACATATCAGTCACGATCATCTTGCGGGCAAGTTCACACATACCAGCAAATGATACCTTATCTGATACGCCATGTCCTACAACGACAGGTTTAGTACAACCTAAAACTGGCACACCTGCATACAAACGATGATTAAATTTATCTAAAAATTCGTCTTGAATATTTCGTTTTACTTTTATCACATCATACAGAGATTCTGCAAATTTGAGAATAATATTACCTGTAAAACCATCTGTAACTATGATATCGGCTTTATTATCAACAACATCTCTCCCTTCAATATTCCCAATGAAATTGATCGATTTGTTTTCTTTCATCAATTGATAGGAGGTTTGAGCCAATAAATTGCCTTTCGATTCTTCTTCACCGATGTTTAAAAGTGCTACTGTAGGATTGTCTATTCCAAGAATTTCCTTGGCATATACATTCCCAACTATTGCAAATTGGTTAAGATTCTCAGGTTTACAGTCAGCGTTGATGCCCACATCAAGCATAATGCTATATCCACCATCTATTTGTGGGACAGGTGTAGGAATCGTAGGACGAAGAACACCTTCGGCCAATTTCAATACATGTGTAGCTCCTACCAACATCACGCCCGTGTTGCCGGCGCTTGTAAAAGCATCCACCATCCCTTTGGCAAGCATTCCAAACCCCATCACTAATGCAGAATTGGGTTTTTCTTTCATGGATTTTATGGGATGCTCTTTCATACTGATTTCATCACTTGTGTGTACAAATGTTACTGGCAAAGAGGAAGTATCTCCCATGCCTTCGCGTAATTGTTGTTCATCACCAAGGAGGATTAACTCACAGTCGTTGTGTTTTTGCAGAAATGACAAAACACCCAAAATCGATTCTTTGGGTGCATAATCTCCGCCCATCATATCAATGGCTATGCGCATAATGTGTGGGGTTAAGTTTGTTTAAGCTTCGTTTTCTTCAGCTGGCGCTTCGTCTTTCACGGGCTTTTCCATAACTACACGTCCGCGGTAAAACATTTTGTTTTCAACCCAATGTGCACGGTGACGCATATGCATTTCACCGGTAGTTTTATCGGTGCTTAATGTATCAATTGTAGCCTTGTAGTGAGTACGACGCTTTGCACTTCTTTGTTGCGAGTGTCTTCTTTTAGGATTTGGCATATCGCTCTAATTTTTAATTTTTATCGTTTATATTTTTTTTCAACTGGTCCCACAATGGATTCGTTGAAGTTTCTTTTATGCTATTCAAATACTGTAAAACTTGCGAATTACATGTACTATTTCCATCTTTGTCATCGGGATGAATATGCTGCATAGGCACACTCAACACAATGAATTCGTAAATCCATGATGATATATCCAGTATGCTTTCAGAGCGTCCGATATATGCAATTTCTGCATCTTCATCCACTTTGTCAGCCACTAGTTCATCATCTATTTGTTTCACTACAATTTTGAATTCATCCCAAAGGGGTAATTCATAATCGTCACCACATCGATCGCAAGGTATTGTTACCTTACCATTGATATCAAATTGCAATAAAAACAGACCTTGTTTTTTATCAAAGGTTAGTTTTACATCAACTTGTGCGTTGTGAAACTCAGGTTTTTCAAATTTTTCAAAGAAACTGTCTTCAATAGTATAATTAAAAACATGAATATCAGGTTTTAGCCCTACAAAGGCAATTTCAAATTCCCGACTTTGTTTCATACCCACTATTAATTTACAGGGGTGCAAATGTACTTCTTTTTTCGGATTTACCATTTTTTCTATCTTAAAAAAAGGGATACTTGCGACATTTTTACAAAAAATTTCAATATTTTCATATTTAACACATTACAATTAACGCTGAATAGTTGCAAAATGAAGTTATTCTTAATTTCAATACTACAAAGCAATTCTTGATAATTTGTATTCAACTATTCATTTACATTTGCACAAAATTGTGCGAATGAAAATAGGAATTGTTTGTTACCCAACATTTGGAGGAAGCGGAGTGCTAGCTACTGAACTTGGAAAAGCCTTGGCCGATAAAGGCTATATCGTCCATTTTATTACTTATCAGCAACCGGTTCGACTTGATTCATTTCATCCCAACATTTTTTATCATGAAGTTACTGTACCAACATACCCCTTATTTGATTTCCCTCCATATGAATCAGCATTATCTTCTACCTTAGTTGATGTAATTTCAAATGAAGGGCTTGATTTATTACATGTACACTATGCTATTCCTCATGCTTCATCGGCCTATTTAGCTAATCAAATTTTACGTAAGACTGGCAAAAACATTCCTTTTATAACCACTTTACATGGCACCGATATTACATTGGTAGGCAAAGATAAAATGTATGAATCGGTTGTTACATTTTCTATCAACGAGTCTGATGCCATTACAGCCGTATCTGAAGATCTCAAGGACGAAACGCTCCGTTCGTTTGTAATTGAAAAAGAAATCCATGTAATACCCAATTTTGTAGACATAAAACGTTTTTCACAAAGCAACAAGGAGCATTTCAAAAAAATGCTTGCTCCCAATGGTGAAAAAATACTAGCCCATGTTTCCAATTTCAGGAAAGTAAAACGTGTTGAAGACGTTATTCGTACGTTTCACAAAATTCATAAAGAATTACCTTGTAAACTACTTATGATTGGTGATGGCCCCGAACGACAATCGATGGAACAATTGTGCAGAGAGTTAGGCACTTGTGATGATGTTCGTTTTTTAGGAAAGCAAGAAAAATTAGAAGAAATATTATCTATTACAGATTTGTTTTTGCTGCCAAGTGCTTATGAAAGTTTTGGTCTCGCAGCCTTAGAGGCTATGGGATGTCAAGTACCGGTAATATCAAGCAATGCTGGCGGTATTCCCGAAATTAATATTCATGGCGTAACAGGCTTTTTGACAGAAGTAGGTGATGTAGAGGCCATGGCCAACTACAGCCTTGAATTACTCACCAATGAAGTAAAACTAGCCCAATTTAAACAAAATGCATGGCAGCAGGCTCAAAAATTCAATATCGACAATATCGTACCTATGTACGAAAAACTCTATAAATCGCTAGTTTCAGAATAGATTAATCGAATAAACAAATGTAAGGTTATTCACATTTAGTGGTAAACTTTAACGATTACAACCTGCATTTAGCATCCGTGAATGCAATATAAATGAAGCATTTCTATATATTTGCACCCTCATAATTTATCATGATTATACCAAAAGGAAAACTAATACCTGTAGGTGGAGCCGAAGATAAAGGCACAGATTTGGAAAAAGGATTAATACAACGTAATAATCTTATATTTTTCGAGCAAGGTATTCTAAGAAGGATTGTAGATGAAACCCATCACAAACAACTAAGTAAAATAGAAGTAATTACAACGGCCTCTACTATACCGGTAGAAGTTGGTGAAAATTACTTGTCAGCATTTTCGAAATTATCTTGCCCGAATGTGCAGGTTATGAATATTAGAAATCGTGAAGATTGCCTCAAAGAGGAATATATACAACGTATTAAAGATGCTGATGCAGTCATGTTTAGTGGAGGTAATCAGATGCGACTAACTACATGTTTCGGAGGAACCGAAATTTTAGATATTCTTCAAAATCGTTATTTAAACGAAGATGGGTTTCTAATTGCAGGAACAAGTGCAGGAGCAATGGCGATGAGTAATACCATGATATATGAAGGAAATGCTGCCAATGCGCATCTGAAAGGCGCTGTTAAAGTTACGACAGGTTTAGCCTTTATGGGCAATGTAATATTCGATTCTCATTTTGACAAACGCGGTCGATTTGGTCGATTAGCTCAAGCAGTATCATGCAATCCATCTTGTATTGGAATAGGACTTGGCGAAGATACCGGCTTATTGATTAAGGATGGAAATGATATGGAAGCTATTGGTTCGGGTATGATTATCATTATAGATGGTCATAATATACGACATACAAATATTGCAGACCTTGCAGATGGCAGTCCTATATCGGTCGAAAATATTGTTGTGCATTTTATGGCAAAAGGCGATCAATACAAAGTTGCTGAACGCAAATATCTTGAAATGAGCGAGGCCGAGTATGAAAAAACAAACGTAGAATAGTGTTCAATGTTGAACATTCAATTTAAAAAACATGACACTCTATTTTCTCCCTATTATTTCAGCATTTATTGGTTGGTTTACCAATTGGATCGCTATCAAAATGCTGTTCCATCCAAAGGAACCTATCAATATATTGGGAATTACCTTGCATGGAATATTTCCAAAAAGACAAAAACAATTTGCTGAAAAACTTGGAACCTTAGTCGCGAATGAACTTATTTCTTTTGATGATATTTCGTCTAAAATAAATTCACCAGATACCATACATAAAATTATACCCATAGTAGAAGAACGAGTGGATCATTTTATTAAAACCAAACTAACCGAAGAGCTACCACTCTTATCAATGTTTATAAAAGATAAAACAATGGATAATATTAAAAAGGGTATCGTAAATGAAGTTGAAACTATGTTTCCTGCAATGATTGGTCAAATGACTGCCAATATGAAACAAGATTTAGATGTTGAAAAAATTGTAGTTGATAAAGTAAGTAATTTTTCATCCGACAAATTGGAAGAAATATTGGTTTCAATCATGAAAAAAGAATTCAAATTTGTTGAAATAATTGGTGGTGTATTAGGATTTTTAATCGGCCTTTTACAAATTGTAATAGCTAAATTATAACTCTACAAATCTCTATTCTACTATAGTTTTTCTCAATTAACCACATTATCTTTGACATATGATTTTAGCATCACGCCTCTCTAAAATAGATGAACCACAAACAATTCGGATGGCTAAATTGAGCCGCGAATTAAGAGCACAAGGTAAAGACATCATTGATCTTAGCCTTGGAGAACCCGACTTTAAAACACCCGATCATATAGTAGCCGCTGCAGTTCAAGCCATGAAAGAAGGATATACTAAATATCCGCCCGTAGCAGGTTTTCCAGAATTGAGACAAGCTATATCAGATAAATTCAAACGAGACAATCATCTCGACTATGCCCCAGATCAAGTAATGGTAAGTACAGGTGCCAAACAATGTATTGCCAATGCCATGTTGAGTATTGTGAACGATGGAGACGAGGTGATTGTTCCAGCACCATTTTGGGTTACTTATGCCGATTTGGTAAAACTAGCTGATGGAACTGTCGTGCAAGTGAATGGCAAATTTGACAATGATTTTAAAATCACAGCACAACAATTACAAAATGCCATCACACCCAAAACAAAACTATTTATTTTCTCTTCACCATGTAACCCTACCGGGTCCATATATTCTCGAGAAGAATTAAAAGAATTGGCCGATGTTTTTATTCAACATCCGTCAATATTTATTATTTCAGATGAGATATATGAATACATCAATTTTGAAGGAACACATGAAAGCATTGCTCAATTTCCAGAACTTAAAAATCAAGTAATCATAGTAAATGGTTTATCCAAAGGCTACGCAATGACCGGTTGGCGATTAGGCTATATGGCCGGACCAAAGGAAGTAATACAAGCTTGCGAAAAAATTCAAAGCCAATTTACTTCAGGTCCAAATTCTATCACGCAGCGAGCTGCAATCACAGCGCTCAATGGCGATATGCGGCCTACCTATGACATGCAAAAAGCATTCAAAGAGCGTAGAGATTATCTTGTAAAAGCGTTACGCGAAATAAAAGGTCTCAAAGTAAATAACCCACCCGGTGCATTTTATGTATTCCCCGATGTAAGTGATTATTTCGGCAAAAAAGATATTCATACTGCCGAAGAATTATGTATGTATTTATTAGACAAAGCGCAAGTAAGTTGTGTAACAGGTGAAGCGTTTGGAGATCCTCATTGCATACGCATTTCATATGCTACCTCTCTCGACAAATTGAAAGAAGCTGTAACAAGATTAAAAAAAGCATTGGAAGAACTAGGATAACATCCAGATACCACATTAATTTCATTTTATGTTTTCTACACCTATTTGGCTTGAACGTACCGAATTACTGGTTGGGAATGAACAACTAGAAAAATTATCCAATACCAATGTGCTAATAGTAGGACTCGGTGGCGTTGGAAGTTTTGCAGCTGAATTCATAGCACGTGCAGGCGTTGGTAAAATGACAATCGTGGATGGCGATGTGGTAGATATTACCAATATCAATCGGCAACTACCTGCATTACATTCTACTGTGAAAGTGAGCAAAGCTGAATTAATGCGTGATCGATTATTGGATATTAATCCGAATATTAATCTCACCACTATCAATCAATTTCTTAATCCTTACGAAACTACGACCGTAGTCAATAGTCAGGACTATGATTATGTATTAGACTGTATCGATTCTATTACACCAAAGCTTCACCTTATAAAAGCAGCCAAAGAAAAAGGTTGCAAAATAATAAGTAGTATGGGTGCAGGTGGCAAGGTAGATTCTATGAAAATAAAATATGCCGATATTTCCAAAACTCATATGTGCCCTTTTGCATTTTACATACGTAAGCGATTACGTAAAGAAGGTGTCTACTCGGGTGTAATGGCTGTTTTCTCAGAAGAAGTTGCCAATAGAGCATCCATAAAAGAAACTGATGGAAGCAATTATAAAAAATCGTTTTACGGAACCATATCTTATATACCTGCTTTGTTTGGATTAAATATGGCATCATGGGTTATACGGGATGCTTGTGGCTTGTTTGAACCTACCCCACTTTGTATTCCCAAAAAAGATAAGCGTGAGAAATAGAATTCTATTTTTCTAACTTATAGAATCTATATTTTCTCTTGCGCTTCATGGTACTTTGAACTAAAATTACCAATCACCATTTTATTTGATTTTAGTAGACCTGCTATGTTTAAATCATCAATATCTGATTGTAATACCCTACGATGGATAGGATAAATGGTTCCACCTTTTTCACCAGCGGCTACCATTGGATCGTATTGATATTCGGCATCTACCAACGTACCTCGAGGAAACATAATACCAGGAATGCCTTTACCACGTATATCTAAATCATCAGGATGCGGCAAACCCAATGTATGGCCATACTCATGAGCAGCCGTAGTACTTCCTTTGTATAAATTATCTAGCAAAAAATACCCCGTATTGCTCCCTAATCCATCTACGTAAGATATGTTGCCAAGTGCAAAATCTTCAATTCGAAAATAATTATTTCGTGGATTGGTATTGGCTACTATATCGTATGGTTTTAAATCAGGAAATAAAAATACACTGGTAGCAAAATTAACTAGATAAGGTAGCTGATTCATCCAAACCAATCCTCGTGGTTGGTTCCACATATCATTGATTTCCTCTTCTATGTTTCGTCGTAATTCTTCACCAATAGCGTTACCGTATAAAAAAATATTGGAATAGATATAAATCTGTAATTTTTCTTGATTGACTTCGAGTATACCCATATAAAATCAAATATAGACTATGATTAGATTATGTCAAAAACAAAAAGGAGTCCCTTAGAGGAACTCCTTTGATATAAAAACAGTTTGAAAAATTATTTTTTCTTTGCGTAACGTTTGTTGAATTTGTCGATACGACCTGCTGTATCCAACAAGATATTTTTACCAGTATAGAATGGATGAGATGTGTTAGAAACCTCCAATTTGATTACTGGATACTCATTACCATCTTCCCAAACCATTGTGTCGTTTGATTTTGCTGTAGAGCGTGATAAGAATGCTGATTCATTACTCATGTCTTTGAAAATGACCATTCTGTAGCTTTCTGGGTGTATGCCTTGTTTCATTTGTTGTTTATTTTAGTGCATGATACTAACCATGCTTCGTTTTAAAAGGAATGCAAAGGTATGTATTATTATTAATTTGAACAATTTTTTTTGCTAAAAATGCTTAAAATCTAGCTTTTCATATTAATAAACTGCAAAGGAAGCTTCAAATCAGTGGTTTTGCACAATTGTATTACATCTTGCAGGTCATCAATTTTCTTGGCCGTAACGCGAATAATATCATCCATAATAGCTGCTTGAACTTTCAATCCAGAGTCTTTTATCAATTTTACAATCTTTTTGGCATCGTCTTGCGCTAGTCCATTTTTAACTTTAATTTCTTTTTTTACTATTTTACCTGATGGAAAAGCCTCTTTACTTAAATCGTAACAATTGGCATCCAATCCTTGACGCATAGATCTAGAAACTAATACATCAAGAATTTGTTCCATTTGCATGTCACTATCAGCTTCAAGATTGAGTTTATAATCTTTTTTATTAAGTTCTATTATTACATGCGAACCTTTGAAATCAAACCGATTCGTAATTTCTTTTTTCACAGTGTTAATTGCATTATCGAGGGTTTGTAAATCGACTTTGCTAGCTATATCAAATGATGGCATGATGAATTAATTTTAGTTGCAAAAATAGGTAAATAGTATTGAGTTTTAAAGCTTTTAACCCAGATTACACATTAGAAATGCGTAAACGACTAAGAGCTTGTAATTCATTACATTTGATAATTTTAAAACAAGCTCTAAATCGGGGTAACCCCAACTAACACGCTAGAATTTTCGTTCCTCAAATCCTATCGTGTAATTTGGGTTTAACAACGAGCGTTTTTACGTTTTTGACCTATTTTATTCATTTTCTCCATTTTTTCAAGATAATGTATAACTGCCGGTACTTTGCAGGCTGTATCCCCCATATTGACGTATACATCCCCTATCTTCGATGCTATTTTTTTAGCATCTTCGGTCAAACCTGGTATGTAAGCACCTACTGAAAGTATGAATCCATTCATTGTGTAACGTACACGGTTATGGGCATTGTGTATTTCTTTCGCTACTTGCGCCATCAGTCCCTTGATTTGTTTTTTGTCAATCGTTTCATTGGGCGTAATACTGATGTACAAACTAAGGGTAGCCCATCCTGCAGATGCAATATTTTCTTTTGAAGAGCCAATCCATTCCAAGGCTAACTCAATGGCATATGGACTCTCAGCTGCTACAAATGGAACTGTATATTCGCTAATCATATGCCAAGTGCTGTTTTTGGCCCATTTGTTTAAGTCTGATTTGGTCATCTTGGTTTCATCTCCTATTAATCCTGCTAGATACATGGCATCTGAATTACCTGTATCATAGAGCCCTTTGGCCAATGTATGATTCTTTTTCACACGTTTTACGATCGTTTTCAAATCCCCCACTTTCACACCAAACATGCTTGAAGGAGCTCCATGTCGCAAAAATGTTTTACGAGTTTGTTCGGTACCCATTTTTTCAAGTTCTAGCATTATTGTTTCAACTGTATCCATCTTGATGTATTTTTGAAAGGATAAAATTAATAACTTTGCATTGAAATGAATACTAAGGAAGAATATAGTTCGGAAGAATCTTTTGAAACGGATGTTTTAGAAATGACAGGTGATATGTTTACACTCATTGTATGGAATGATGATGTGAATACATTTGACTGGGTGATCAAAGCCCTCATGGAAATATGCAATCATGACAAAGATCAAGCTGAACAATGTGCTATGTTTATTCATTTTCAAGGAAAATATGCTGTTAAGCATGGCGATTATGACACACTCAAACCAATGTGTGTAGCTATAACAGACCGGGGAATCAATGCCACAGTAGAAGAATTGGCTTCATAAATCATGCCTGTATTTGAATTAAATCAATCTATTCAATTTCCGCCTCCATTTCTTGCAGAGTCCGATGGTCTTATCGCTATTGGTGGCGACTTGACCCAAGAACGATTAATCAATGCATATCAACACGGTATTTTCCCATGGTATAGTGAGGATGAACCCATCTTATGGTATAGTCCTGATCCTCGATTTGTATTATTCCCTGCCAACTTGAAGGTTAGCAAGAGTATGAAACAATTTCTACAAAAAAGCAATCTAGAATTCAAGATGAATACATCATTTGAACAAGTCATACATCATTGTAAAACGAATCAACGAAAAAATCAAGATGGAACATGGATTACTGATGAAATGGAACATTCGTATATAGAATTACACAAAAAAGGTATTGCACATAGTGCTGAATGTTGGCTAGATGGCGAGCTCAAAGGTGGATTATATGGCATTATGCTTGAAAAGGTGTTTTGTGGCGAAAGCATGTTCAGTCTCTCTCCTAATTGCAGCAAATTTGCATTCATTCATTTTGTCAACTATCTTAAAACACGTTCTATTGAACTAATCGATTGTCAAGTTCATACCAATCACTTAGAAAGTTTGGGTGCCGAAATGATTTCACGAAAGGAGTACTTGAAGTATTTGGATTGATAAAAACAAAATTCGTGAAACCTTCTTACATTTGTCCTTATGACAATAGAACAAATCAAGGAAAAAAGAGAGCGTGTAATGGCCTTACATTCCTTCCTTGCTATTGATGAAAAGAAAAACAAAATTGAGAACGACAAACAATTAAGTTTGTCTGCAGGATTTTGGGATGACAATGTGCGAGCCACTGCTATCTTAAAAGAAATAAAAACAAACTCCTATTGGGTTGACCTATTTGAAAAAGTCAATCAACATCTTGAAGATTTTATCGTCATGTTTGAATTTTGGAAGGCAGGAGAAGCAAGCGAAGAAGATGCAAAACAAGTTTTTGAATTATTAAACACTTCAATTGATGATTTAGAATTTAAAAGTACCCTGAATCAACCTGAAGATGAAATGCCAGCTGTAATGACAATTAATTCAGGTGCTGGCGGAACAGAAAGTCAGGATTGGGCAGAAATGCTTTTACGAATGTATCGAATGTATGGCGAAAAAAATGGATTCAAAGTAAGTGAAATAGATATACAATGGGGCGATGGTGCTGGTATCAAACAAGCTACTATTGAGATCGAAGGCCCATTTGCATATGGACTACTCAAATCTGAAAATGGCGTACATCGTCTTGTACGTATATCTCCATTTGATAGCAATGCGCGCCGTCATACATCGTTTGCATCTGTATTCGTATATCCTCTAGTAGATGATACGATTGAAATCGAAGTAAACCCCGCAGATATAGAATGGGAGTTTTTCAGAGCAGGTGGCAAGGGTGGTCAAAATGTAAATAAAGTAGAAACAGCTGTACGGCTTAAACATATACCTAGTGGCATCATACTTGAATGTCAGCAAGCACGTACTCAAGGTGAAAACAGGGAAAAGGCAATAAAAATGCTTAAATCGCAGTTATATGAAAAAGAATTGCAACGACAAGAAGAATTGAAAAACAAATCCAATTCAAGTAAGAAAAAAATCGAATGGGGGTCACAAATCAGATCGTATGTTTTTCATCCATATAAAATGATCAAGGATCATCGCACTGATTATGAAGTAGGAAATGTGGGTCCAGTAATGGATGGAGAAATAGATGGTTTTATCAAAGCTTACTTGATGCTTGGCAATACAGTCGAAAACAATTAATTTTAATTATCAAATTCAATTATTTGAAAAAAAGTGCGTACATATTATTCTTTCTTATTCTATCTGCTCATGTTTTGCTTGCGCAGATAAAAGGATTTTATGATGGCAATACATATTACATCGAAGAAATTGTTCGAAATCCTCCGCTGAAAAAATCTACTTATTTATCTTTCAATTTTGGCCCTTCAAATTATTTGGGAGATTTAGGTGGCAATGAAGGAATAGGTCGGAAATTTATTTATGATAATAATTTTAAGAAGCGTACATTTTTTTATGGCCTATCACTTTCATATCTTAGAAGAGAAGCTTTAGGACTTCGTCTGAGTTATAATACAGGGCAAATAGCTGGCAGTGATCGGGATGTAGAATTTAAAACAAAAAATGACAATGCCTATACCCGATACAAACGTAATCTTGATTTCAGATCCAAAATCAATGAAGGTAGTTTGATGATTGAACTATTTCCTTTTAAATTCATAAATTATCATAAATCAATTCATCAATGGAATTTTCAACCTTATTTAATTGGTGGAATAGGATTATTTAGTTTCAATCCACAAGGAAGTTATTTTGATGAAATAGCTGATGATTATGTTTGGGTCGATCTAAAACCTCTTCGAACCGAAGGTCAAGGTATGAAAGAATACCCTACACGAAAACCATATGAATTGACACAATTCAACATCCCATTTGGAGCAGGATTTAGATATGAAATTGGAAATAAAACAAGTCTTTCGTTTGAGTTTATAGGTCGTCATCTTTTTACCGATTACCTAGATGATGTAAGTACAAATTATATTGACCCTAAAATTTATTCATCTTATTTTACAGGCGAAACCTTAGAACTTGCGACTATTTTAAATAATAAATCTAATTTAATTGACCCAGACAACCCATACAATGCTGGTCAACAAAGAGGGAATCCATCCTATCGAGATTTTTATTATTCAATGAATGTTAAACTATCAATACGAATTAGCAAATTGAAAGTTCCTAACTTTCTTCGAAAGCATTACAAGTATGACAATAATGAAATTTGCGAATAGCATAGCAATTCAACTCATTTAATTACTATTTATTTTTTCATGTATTCATTTTCTAATATTGCAAAAAAGTAGCCATCTTTCCATTCCCCTCGAATAGGTAATTTTGCTCTCATTGTTCCTTCCAACTTCATACCTACTTTTTCAAGTACTCGTCGAGAAGCACCATTTTCTGTAGCGCATCCCGCTTCTACTCGGTGCATGCATAATTTTCGAAAACAAAAATCCAAGGATGCAAATACCATTTCTGTTGCATAACCTTGATTCCAAAAGTTAATATCTAATTTATACCAAAGCTCTGCACTTTTATATTTTTGTTTTCCCATATTTATTCCAAGCATACCTATGAAAGTCAGATCATTCAAAAAAACTGAAAATATATACTTTGAGGGAGGTGTATCTTCACAACATTTAATCCAATCCATTAAATAAAATCGAGTAGTGTCAATAGAATCAGGCAAGCCTAATGTGTTATATTGATCTGTTTCTGGAATTGAATTCAACCTATGAATATGATCAAGATCTTTCAATTCTACTATTCTAAGCAATAACCGTTGAGTATTCAACTCCATTCCGTAAATTTATACTTTAAAAATTATTAATTATTCAATGCTTTCCAACAAATAATTCATAATGAACGTCTTTTTATTAAATCATCATTAGAATTAAACATACCAATGAAACCATTTTTATTTTCATTATTTTTTCTTCTATTTTCAAAATGCATTCTCGCTCAGAACTACACAGTTGAACTAGTTAAAAATTTGAATAACAATACAGGAAGCAATCCACGATGGTTTACAGAATGGAATGGAGCATTGTATTTTTTTGCCAATGACGGAATCGATATACATAAAATATATTCTTTAACACCGAATACTCTTCCAGTTATGTGTAACAATGTAACTGGCAATGCAGTATTTGGAGATGGCACTATAAGTACAAATGATAAAATGGGAATTGTAAACAACAAATTATATATACCCATTCTTGGGAATCCAATTGGTAGAGAATTATATTCATACGATGCTGTATCGATGCCTTCAATTGTAATGGATATAAACCCTGGTAGTGGAAGTGGAAATCCACGCTTTTTTGTAACACATAATAACAAACTTTACTTTCAAGCTACATCACCTATTACAGGCACAGAACTCTGGGTACATGACCCTATAGCAAATACCACAACTAATTTAACCGATATCAATGTAGGTCCAAATTCTAGCACTGTAGCTAATATTACATTATTGAACAATAAACTCTATTTCTCTGCCTCCAATGGGAATGATACTTTTCCAGGTCATACTGGTATAGAATTATATTGTTATGATATAGCTACAAATACTACTATACAAATTGCAGATATTTATCCTGGTAATATTGGATCAAATCCAACCATGTTAAGTGTAGTGAATAATGACTTGTTTTTTGTTGCAACAGATCCTATATATGGCAAAGAATTGTACAAATACGATGGATCTCAAATTACACGACTAACTGATATTAATCCAGGTACAGGACAAGGTGTATATACAAGCGACCAATCATGTCCTACTTATTTTAATGGTAGTATTTATTTTGCTGCCAACGAATCAAACAACCTCATTAATCTTGGCAAATATGATTTAACGACTAATACAGTTTCGATTATTTATTGCGCAGGCGCAACTCATAGTTGCATCCCTCGATATTTCACCTTGTATGATAATAAATTATTCTTTTCGAGCACAGACACTATCAGTGGTATAGAAATATGGCACACCAATGGCATAGCAACTCCTTCAATGGTATGGGATGTAAATCCAGGAACACCAGGTAGCAATGCCCGCTTTTTTACATTATTCAATAATGCACTTTACTTTAATGCCTTTAATGACACTACTTCAGGAGAGGAATTATTCAAACTATCCATCAAACCCATTGATCATCCGAGTGGCGTAAGTGATTTAAACAAGCAACAATATCAAGTTAGTATATCACCAAACCCATGCCATGAATCATTGACAATTTTAACTAATATCGAAAAAGAAGCCTCTTTAGTATACCAACTGATAGACTCAAAAGGTTCAGTCGTATTGTCTACAGCTATTAAACAATACTCCAAAGGAAAGCATCAAGAAAATATTGAATTAAATAATATTAGCAATGGAATGTACTTCTTTCAAATGAAAGATGGCAATGGTCATTTGTTGTATAGTGAAAAAATAATCAAGCAATAATATAAATTTCCTATCAACTTAAACCCCAAATTGTCGGAAATGATGATCAAGATGTTTGTAAAACATATTATTCCATTCAGTTTGGTTTAAAGGTCCAAATGAATGAGATTCTTTACCTTCGAAATGACTTGCACCTAATTGTTGAGTTTTTGTAATATATGAAATCAAACGTTTTTTTTCAGTTTCAAAATCTTTGTCATCCTTAATTATAAATTGAGGTGCTGTTTGCCCATTGTGCTTATATGGCTTCTCACTCACTACATTCCTTTTGACTAATAATTTTAATATGAACTTCATAAATGCGTTGGGTTTTGGGTGTTTATCTTCAAAAGCCATTTCATAGGTAACATTGCAATGTGACAACATTTGAGCTACACTCATTTTGCCCCATTGTGGTGTAGTCGACGATGTTAATTGATTGATTCTTTCAATCAATTCATTCGTTATATTTATATCAAAAATATTTTTCATTTTATTTATTTAAGTTTAAAAAAATCAATGATTACAACCAACCTAAGGCTCTAAATATACCTACTAATCCAACAAATATCCAGAACACATTGAGCAATGTATAGGCTCTGTCTTTTTTTAACAATGCACACCATGAAAGTATTAATGCATCAATAGTATTAAAAATCCAGACAAACAAAAACGGACTTTTCTCACCCATCCAACTAACTAAGGAAAAACTTACAATACGCATTATGACACCTAATAGTTCTACTTGCTTAATATTGTTTAATATAAATTGATTAATTGATTTCATATTCGCCGAAATTAATGTACATTTTTTTGATTTACAATTCTAATTTTAAATATTGTCCCGTAATACTTGCTTTTATTTTTATCACTTCTTCAGGCATACCTGTTGCTACTACATGGCCACCCCCACTACCACCTTCAGGGCCCATATCAATTATATGGTCAGCTATTTTGATTACATCCATATTGTGTTCAATCACCAATACAGTATTACCACGGTCAACTAGTTTTTGCAATACGTGCAATAGCATTTCTATATCCTGAAAATGCAAACCAGTAGTAGGTTCATCCAAAATATAAAATGTTTTTCCAGTATCTTTTTTGGCTAACTCAGTGGCCAATTTTACACGCTGTGCTTCTCCACCACTTAAGGTTACTGCACTTTGCCCTAGGGTTATATACCCCAACCCTACTTCCTCGAGTGTTTTTACTTTCCGATATAAAGATGGAATATGTTTAAAAAAATCGGTAGCTTCTGCAACAGTCATATCCAATACATCAGATATTGATTTACCCTTGTATTTTATTTCAAGTGTTTCACGATTGAATCGGCGTCCATTGCAACGTTCACAATGCACATGCACATCGGGCAAAAAATTCATTACAATTGTTTTAATCCCTGCACCTTCGCACTCTTCACATCGACCACCTTTTACATTAAACGAAAATCGACCTGGTTTATATCCTCGTATTTTAGCCTCCGGAATGATTGCAAATAACTGTCGTACATCGTTGAAAAAATTACAATAAGTAGCAGGATTACTTCGTGGAGTTCGTCCTATAGGAGACTGATCAATTTCTATTACTTTATCAATAAATTCCAAACCTTTGACCGATTTATAAGTCAAAGGTTGGGTTTTACTTTTATATACAAACTGAGAAAGTATTGGATAAAAAGTCTCAGTGATTAATGTAGATTTTCCACTGCCGGATACCCCAGTTACACAAATTAATTTACCCAACGGAAATTTCACATTTACATCGTTGAGATTATTCCCTTGAGCACCTTTCAATTCAATTGTGTTACCATTTCCTTTTCTTCGTTCAACTGGAATTTCAATTTTCTTAGTTCCCTTTAGAAAATTTGCGGTGGGTGTATTCTGTTTTAAAAATGTTGAAGGGACTCCTTCGCTTACAATGTTACCCCCTAGCCTTCCGGCACCTGGACCTATATCAATCAAATGGTCGGCACAGAGCATGATATCTTTGTCGTGTTCTACTACTATAACAGTATTCCCTACATCCCGAAGAGTTTTAAGTGCTGTTATTAATCGTTGATTATCGCGTTGATGTAAGCCAATACTAGGTTCATCTAAAATATAAGTAATTCCTTTCAGTTTAGAACCTATTTGTGTTGCCAATCGGATTCGTTGGCTTTCACCTCCACTCAAACTACGAGAACTTCTATTCAATGTCAAGTATTCGAGTCCTACTTCCAATAAAAAA
>JBIIJQ010000048.1:0-22898 GCA_044233655.1 Chitinophagaceae bacterium
TAGTGTTTTGTTTTTTAGAAAGCCGTTTATTGATACCTGTAAACCATCTTCGCAGTT
The DNA here is from genome assembly GCA_044233655.1 of Chitinophagaceae bacterium. Classification (GTDB taxonomy): domain Bacteria; phylum Bacteroidota; class Bacteroidia; order Chitinophagales; family Chitinophagaceae; genus OLB11. Next base: position 58 of record JBIIJQ010000048.1, read on the forward strand.
CATTCAAATTCATCTCACCGAGTTCAGCAATATTTTTTTCATCCACTTTAAACCATAGACTTTCTTTTTTCAATCGTGCACCATTGCAACTAGGGCAAGCATTGATAATCATAAATTTTTCGGCCCATTGTTTTACATAATCGCTTCCAGTATCATTGAACCATCGAATCACCATATTTACGATACCTTCAAACTGAGTTTCGTATACTTTAGGCACTTCATCGAAATTAATTTCAATTGACAACTTTGCGTCTTCACTTCCATAAAGCAATACATTCATTCCTTTTTCAGAAATCGTTGATATTGGTTTATTGACATCGAACTTATACTTTGTTGCCAATGCTTTTACTTGTTGAAATAAATACGCATCACGTGCCTGCCCTAAGGGTGCAATTCCACCATCAGCTATACTTATGTTTTTATCAGGAATTACAGACTCTAAATCGATTTGATAAACAGTTCCCAATCCTTTGCATTGCGGACATGAGCCATAAGGCGAATTAAAAGAAAACGAATTAGGTGATGGTTCATCATAGGAAATACCCGTTTCTGCACACATCAATTGTTTAGATAGTAATTGTACTTTATCAGGTTGATCATGATTCGCAATTAATACTTGATCATTCCCTTGTTTCAATGCAAGTTGTAAACTTTCATTTAATCGTTGGCGGCCATCTTTTGTAACAGTAAATCGATCTATGACTGTTTCAATATCATGAATCTTATATCGATCTACTTGCATCTTTTCTTTCAACTCTTGAATCTCCCCATCAATTCTTACTCTTACATAACCCTGTTTTCGCAATTGATCAAACAATTCACGGTAATGTCCCTTACGTCCTTTGATGATAGGTGCAAGTAATACTATTTTTTTATTTAAAAAATTTTCAAGTATATGTTCAACCATTTCATCCTCAGAATAGCGAACCATTTTTTTTCCAGTATTATAACTGTATGCTTCTCCTGCTCTAGCAAATAACAATCGAAGAAAATCATAAATTTCAGTGACAGTACCTACAGTTGATCGCGGGCTTTTATTAGTCGTTTTTTGTTCAATGGCAACAACTGGTGATAAACCATCAATTTTATCAACATCGGGCCGTTCCATACTTCCTACAAATTGCCTCGCATAAGCTGAAAAGCTTTCCATATATCGTCGTTGACCTTCTGCATGAATAGTATCAAATGCCAAAGATGATTTGCCACTACCACTTATTCCAGTTATAACGGTGAGTTTATTTTTAGGTATAGAAACGTCGATATTTTTTAGATTGTGTTCACGTGCACCTATAACGTCTATATACTTATTCATAAATTGATTGCTATTGTAGTCCGAACAACTCGTTGTTCAATTCAACAAAAATGAGATTATTTTTCGGAAAATTCAAAAAGAGGTTTCTATTTGGTATCAATGTTTAATACTACATCCCTTTCTCATCAAACTGGATAAGCTTTTGAACTTTTTTACCATTCTTCACGCCGAAAATTCGCCATTGCGACGATACAATTTTTACCACACATGGTGCATCGGTATAGCTTTGTGTTTTATCAATCAATTTCATCCATGCCTCTATTTGTTTTCGATCCAGTTTCTTTTTACGCAACTCGCGATCCAGTGCATTTTTTATTTTGGCATGGTCAACTGAATTAAATCCAATACTATTACTACTTGTAGAAACAAACTGATTGTCTTTTCCTGCTAGGTTAAACCACTGGGAAGTAAATTTCCCTAAATCGTTTAATTCATAGGTTTCATTATTTTGTTCAACGAAAAGTTTTGTAAATATTCGTTGCTCGATACGCACTTCGGTTAACCCATCTATTTGAATTTTGGTATCTAGAAACTGTCCTCCATCTTTCAAATAAGATACACTATTCAATTTACGCTCGTCTTGTGTATTGTTCAATGCATGTGCAATCATGCCATTCAATATCACACTGCATTCATTGAAATTAATTGTAAACCCTTGAATTTTTTCTGGCATTTTATTTCCTGTATTCTCTAATTTTTGAGACGCTTTAAGACTATCAACTTGTACCATCATTTGGGTTATTTGCCGTTCCGAGGATTGTTTTTTTACAGGAGAAATATCCTTTGTATAATTAACCAAATAAGCTGAATCATTTTCGGTAACAATCGTTGTAGAATCACCTAATGTAATGGGTTTGGAATTTTTTGGTTTTTCTTCTTTGCATGAAATCAAAAAAATCAAAAAGAAACATGTAAAGTAAAATCTTATTTTCATAATGGGAGAAATGTAAAGTTAACAATTTTAGAGTATTGATGCAACTAACTACAATGAATAAACCTAAGCTAATTAAAAAAGGTTGTCTTCGCAGACAACCCTTTTCTATTGTTGATTTTAAAGCTTCTACTCTTCCAATTGGAACATGATAGGCAAACTGAAAGAAACCTTTACAGCTTTACCATTTTGTTTCCCTGGTTTCCATTTAGGCATAGAATTAACTACACGCATGGCCTCTTGATCGCAACCATACCCTATCCCACGTGCCACCTTGATATCAGAGATGTCACCATCTTCATTTACCACAAAGTTTAACACTACACGTCCTTGTATACCAGCTTCATTTGCTTGCTTAGGATACTTGATATTTTTTCCAAGATAAGCTGCCAATGCATCTTCGCCTCCTGGGAAATCAGGCATTTGTTCTACGAATTCAAAAATTTCAGCTTTTGGAGCTTCTACTTTTGGTGCCTCTACTGCTACAGGTGTTTTTTCTACAACTGGCGCATCCAATTTGGCATTCTCATCACCTTCAACATTGACTGTACTAGCTGTTGCTTTTTCCAATTTTTCCTTTGGTGGTGGCTTTTCTTCTTCACTTACCTTTTCTGCCTCTTTAATCACCGGTGGTGTAAACTTCACTTGAGGTTTTACAGGTGGTGGTGGCGGCGGCGGAGGTGGTGGTGGTGGTTTTTTCTCATCCATTGGAGGAGGTGCCTTCAACTCAGTCACTTTTGTCATAGGCTTTACTACCTTTTTGGATTTGTTCATCAAACTTGCAATTACAGGTATTGATGCCAAAGTACCAGCGGCAACTAACGCTATGATAAGTGCTTTACGAGCTCTTACACGATAGTTTTTACGCAACTCATACGCTCCGTATTGTTTGTTCCTTCCTTCAAAAATGATATCAAGAACATCCGATTTTAATATGTCTTTACTATCCATTTTAATATTGTTTAATTGTATGATGCAATTGGATTATTAATTCCATAAAATTAATTTCCATTAGCTTGTTCAGTCAATTTAATAAATTCACGATCTACATCAGAGATGTCTACCATTGCATAAATATTAATTCCATTTACTTGCATTTCATCTAAAATGTTTACCATGTCTTCGTATTGACTAGTTGTATCTGGTTTAATAATGATAACTGGTTCATCATCAGCTTTGTGACCTGGCATACCATTATTACGTTCAGCATACACATTTTTCTTTAAATTGATGATGGCATCTCTTATACCGTTTTTGTTTTGAAAATAGGTAACTTCTACTTTTGGTGGCTTCAATGGGTCATTAGCCATGCCTAAATAATAATATACACGATGCTCTTTACTTAATAAAATCGTCATCGCAGTATAATCCTTTACCTCATTGGGTTTATCTGTTTTTTTCTCCGAAGGCATGTTGATTTCCATGGTCTTCGGTTTACTCATAGTAGTTGTAAATATAAAAAAGGTAATCAGTAGGAATCCCAAATCAACCATCGGCGTAAGATCAATTCTTGTCGACAGTTTTTTGGGCTTTTTGACCCCAGGTCCACCTTTCTTACTACCACCCGATTCTGCAATTTCAGCCATTGTTAATACTGTTTAATAAATTATAAAATTAGTTTTTTCTACTATCTTCCCATGCTTGAGTTCCTTCAGGAATAGCTTCCAATGAGGTCAATAAATTAAAACGATCAATATTATTTTTGGTTAATGTTTTAATTACGTCTTTCACTTTAGGATATGCCGTAGCTGCATCACATTTAATACAAATACGAGGTGGATGACCTTCTTCTTGACCAGCATATCTTGCAGATTCTACCCAATAGCCTAATTCATTTGTAGCCGCCATGTAGGATGTGTCAATAGGAATTCCTGTAAATGTAAATTGCTTTTGCTCCATTGGAGGAATGGCAAGATATTGTTTCATTTGACTGAATGGTAATCCGAAAGAAGCGCCATTTACAAATGAAGATTTTTCTTCCTCTGTCAAATTCAATTGCTTCGTTTCATTTACCTTGTCAATCAATAATCTTTTTGCTTTTTTGTTATCGTAGTCAAAGTATACTTTACCTTGAGGATCTACTGTAAGCAAAATTGAGTTTTCAGGTTGAGGAATTGAAGAAATGGAACTAGGTGTTTTTACGACTACTGGTTCGTCAGGTTTAAATTTTGTTGCCAACATGAAAAAGGTTAGTAGCAAGAACGCTACGTCACACATCGCAGTCATGTCGATATGAGTACTTTTCCTTGGCAGTTTATGTTTTGACATTGTTTATTATTTTTTTTAAGATGATTAAAATTGTTTAATCAATATGTTAGAGAAAATAATAAATTATTTATAGTTTGCTTTGAAGCTTTGCTCTAAAGTAAATCCACTTTCGTCGATACCAAAGGTAACGTTGTCGATAATAGTAGTAAAGAAGTTATAAGCAAGCATCGCAATAAATGAAGTACCGATACCAAGAGCGGTATTAACAAGTGCCTCAGAGATACCAGCAGCCAACGCATTTGCATCAGGAGCACCAGCATTTGCCATAGCCGCGAATGCACGAATCATTCCCATTACCGTACCGAAAAGACCTAATAAGGTAGCTGCCGATGTAATAGTAGATAAGAAAACTAAATTTTTCTCTAACATTGGCAATTCCAATGCAGTTGTTTCCTCTACTTCTTTTTTAATTTGTTCAATTTTTTGATCTGTGTCAAATTCAGTTGAAGAAATCATTTGCTTGTATTTTTTCAAACCAGCTTTCATCACATTACCAACACTTCCAGATTGCTTATCGCATTCAGCGATTGCAGCGTCAACATTTTTAGAAGACAAGTGATATTGTACTTTTTTGATAAACTCAGCATTTGACATTTTACCACGAGCTTTGAAAATAGTTAGGGCTCTTTCGATTACAAATGAAATCAGAACCAAAAATGTAGAGATCAAAATAGGTACAACCCAACCACCAAGATACATAGTACCCATTAAATTTTTAGGTTGATGTCTTGCTGCACCATCATTAAAATTACCAGTACTTGCAAATACTGTGTAGAAAATTAAATGGGCTACCGCAATACATACTACTACGATAATAAGATTCAGTAGCATAGAGTTACCACCTTTTTTTTCTGTGTTTACTGTGTTTGATACAGTTGATTTTACGTCTGCCATAAATTCTGTTTTTTTTAAATTTTGTAATTTAGGTATTTGTTATTTTAATTTTAAGAGATACAAAGATAGATTTATCATTGATAAAAACAAGTTTTGAAAAAAAAAGTAATTAACATTTAATATATAACGACGAATGGTTTATTTTGTTGTGTTAAAACAACTATAAAATGACAATCGGATCTATTATTGGCATTATTCTCATAGGTATATGTGCAGGCATATTAAGTAGCATGGTGGGCATTGGTGGTGGCATTGTAATTGTACCTTCTCTAGTGCTGTTACTAGGTTTAAGCCAACAAACCGCCCAAGGTACCACGCTTGCCATGCTTTCATTTCCTGTAAGCTTAGTAGCTGCCATGACTTATTATAAAAAAGGAATGGTCGATTGGCGGGTAGCTATGATTCTTTGTATTGGATTTGTCATTGGTGGTTACTTTGGAAGTAAAGTAGCCGTAAATATGTCACCTATAGTGATTAAAAAAGTATTTGCCGTGGTGATGATAGGTATTGCAGTAAAATATCTCTTTTTTGAGAAAAATGCCTAATAGCTTGATTATTTGTAGTTCTTTTTATAGAAACGAATATAACCTAAAATGTCTCGTGTTTTAATCAATTCTATATAATTTACAAATGAAATGATAGCAACATCGTATTCGTTTTTCTTTAGTTGACTAAACAATAATTTTTCATTACTCATATCTTGAGCATACTTTTTAGCAAAAATTGCATTTGAAAATTTCTCTATAGTAATCAAAGCTTGTTGAGAAGTAAGTAAATTCATCCCTGTTGTATATTCTTTTACATTGTGTTTGAGTAAATTATAATCACTTAATGCAGATTTCAACCCCATGGTTCTACCATCTACATTTTTTACAAATACCATTACTTTGTGATCTGATTCTAAATCTAAAATATAGAGACCTTTCCCATCTACTGCACGTAACTCTTTGAATATATTACTAGCTTCTAAACTATCTTGGTATTTATTATTGCCCGCATTTACTGATAGCAAATCGTTTAAATTATTATTACTTGCGTTCGCTGTATCCCCAGCAACCATTTGAGACATATAACTCAAAATATTTTGAGCGTGCATTTGTTCTGCAGTATTTGGGTAATTTTGAATAACTTGTTGTAAAAGGGTTTTGCATTTTTCATTTTGACTAATACCTGCATACGAGATAGCTTCTACTATATCGTATTTTGCAAGTATAGGATTTGATTGATAGGTTGAATGTGCGTATGCAGTACGATCGATTGCTTCTTGAAATTTACCCTCTTTGTATGTTGAGTATGTAATATCATAATGTTCAAAAATCGAATTTGCTACTTTTTCCTGCTCCTTTTTGTAATTAGGATCACTGGCAAGTTTTGCAAATTCGGTATTTGTATATTCATCATTGAGCAATTTCTTGTATTTAGTTGCTTGAACTGTATTCCCTAATTTATCATGGTTAATATATAACCCATAATAGCATTGTTTTTTGTATGAAGTATTTGGGAATCTATATAACAGTGTATCAAACATATCGATTGAATGTTTGTAATCTTGTAACTGAGAAAAATAGGTTAGTCCAAGATTATAATAGGCATCCATAATTTTATTAGTCGCGATATCTATTTCAGCGGGTGTTTTGGGTAATTTAGAAATCAATGAAGCGACTGTATTCCCACCAACATTCATTTTGTCGGTTTGTTCTTCACTGCCTTCCTCATCACCTTCCTGTTTGTCACCTGATACAAACGATGAGTTCGTTGCAGCAACTCTTCTCCAGTTATCTTCTAATTTTCGATTACCCCATTTCTGTTTGAATTCAGTAGAGCCTTTTTGAATTAACGTAGAGTTGTAAAAATACCAATTAGATTTAGTTGCATTATTAGGTTGTAATGCTACGACTTGCGTATTATTATTTGCTGCTTGTGAAGTAGCTTGTTCTTTTTTTATTTTATCTAATTCTCGTTTTGCTGCTGCCTTTTGTTCCTTTTCACTTTTTTTAGCTAATACGAGCATACTATCCTGCATTCGAATTATTCTGATATAAGATACAATTTCACCTAAAACTGTTTTACGTATATTTATCTCATTGATATTCTCAAGAGGTGGTGTAGTACCGTAAAAAGAAGCACTATCATATGACACTTTAGCGCCTTCGTAATTAGAAGATTTGTAGTAAATATTGCCTAATTGGGCAAATGCCAGTGCCTTTTGTTTTGTATCCTTATTTTCAGGATTATCGATGCTTTTACGAAGTAATTCTATAGAACGAGTTGTATTTTGTTCTTCTTCAATCGCTGCCAAGGTATTCAATGCTTGACTTTTATTTTTAGCATATTTAGGATCGCTAATAATTTTTTCTAATTGAGCTACTGCATACGCTTTGTCTCCACCACCCTTTGCTGCATTTTCTGCTATACTCAATTTAGTAAAGAAATCCATTTCAGGACTCGCTTTTTTACTGATTGATTTTTTAAAATGCTCAGAGGATTTTGCATATTCGCCATTTTCTGCATAAAGCTGTCCTAATAGAAATTCAATTCTCGTTTTTTGTTTTGAAGGCAACTCTTGTTTAAGTGCTTGAGTAAGTGACTCAATAACATCAGATTTATTTCCTTGTTGCATTTCTAAAGAAGCCTTTGTTAAAAACAATTCGGACTTTTTACGATCAGGAAAATTCTTATCTTTCGCCAAGGTTCCTAACAATGACTGAGCCTCGCTATATTGCTCAGCTTGTATATATGATTTGGCTAACCATATCAATGCATCATTTCGAATTGGATGGTGACGAAATCGTTTGATTCCTTTTCTATTTTCTAGAGTAGCAATGCTGACCTCGTCTTTTTCTGAAAATTTCTTATCTGTTTTTTTAGGGGCGTCTTTATACTCATTGGCTATAAACTGAAAAGTAGTAATAGCACCATCAAAATCATTTTTGGCAAAAGAGGCTTTCCCCATTAAGAAAAACAAATTGTCAAACCACTTAGAACGGGGATCATGAATTTGTGTACTAAACGAAGCCTTTTTAATCACAGTATCCATAAACGAAGCGATCGAACCACCCTGTTTTTGAATATCATAGGGATCAATGTTGATTACTTTATCAAAATCTTCTTTATGATTCTTGGTGATTGTTTTAATCGCCTCATCATACTTTCGCTTTGCATTATAGTAGTAATTATACCTTGTGACAGTATTTTGATAAATACGACGAGGCATGTTCCATTTACGTTTCAGCAATTTATCATTACTCCATTCTTCCTTTTTCTTTTCATGTACTTTAATAGCAAGTGACTTTTGTTTTTCTGCGTTTGTTTTCTCTTTGGTAGTTGCTGTTTCTTTTTGATTTTTCTTTCTTACTGCATCTAGGCTATCCTTTCGTTGAGTTCTTACAGCTAGTAAACTATCATTCAAGCGTTGCCTTTCCGATTTGTTTTTCTCGATAAGATTTTTTTGAGCAGTTGAAACACTATCATTGTATTTAGTTCTTACTGCGGTTAAACTATCATTATAAAGTTGACGAGCATTTTTAAGACTATCATTGACACGTTGTCGTTCTGTTTTTACTACATTCAATTGGGCATCACGAGCATTTTTAATACTATCTTTTACAAATGCTTTTCTAGCTTCTACGCTATCTTTATATTGTTTGCTATTTTGATATTTAACGAGTTCAGCTTTCTTACGCTGTTCATTTTGACGCACAAGCTTTATACTATCATCATATACTTTGCGTGCAAGCATTGTACTATCTGCAACACGTTTGCGTTCAAATGCAATGCTGTCAGAAATTCTTTTTTGTTCATTTCGTATACTATCTTGCTTTGCAAGCTGAATGGCTAAGCTGTCTTGCGTCCTCTTTTTAAGGGCAGCATCCGTGCTATCTTTAATACGCTTATCATTTTCTAATTTCAATTTGGCTTGCACACGTGCAATACTATCCGCAGCTCGTTTGGCATTTCGAGCATTTACTAAGCTATCCCTATATTCTTGTATTTTTTGTTTCTGAATTACTCTGGCTATACTATCATCAATTCTTTTCTGCTTGGCAGCCGCTATAATACTATCTCTTCGAGCATATTCATTATTAATTCGTTTTTGTATAGCTGCTGTATCTACATTATTGGGGGCATATTTAGTTTGCCCTTTTGTTACAGAAGTACAAAAAAGAAATCCCAATACAAAAATGAATATATATATATAAGGTCTTTTATTCACGAGTTTATAAACTCAAAATAAAGAAAATTATTTTACTTTAATGAAAAAACCTTTTGCTAAATTCGTTTTTATACTACTTTTAGTTTTAGATGTTAAAAATTACAGGAGGCAGCCTATTAAAAAGCTTGAAACGTATTTTTAAGCAAATCAACTCAGTGTATAGGGTAAATATTATCAATGAAGAGACTATGCAAGAGGCATTGACATTGCATTTGACAAAAAAAAGTGTATTTATTGTCTTATCAAGTATGTTTATTTCGATGTTCTTATTATTCTCAATTTTGATATTTTTCACCCCATTAAAATACTATGTGCCAGGCAACAACAATAAAGAAGTATCAAGAAAAACATTGATACAACTGCAACAATTGTCAGATTCTGTGACCAAGTTGAATAGTTTGCAAGAAAAATATATTTACAATCTACTTCAAATTACCAAAGGGAATGCCCCTTTTTTGCGAGATACCAACCTATTGAATCAACGAGAAATAAATCAAGCGATGATACAAAATACAAATCAGATAGATCGAGCGAGTCGATATGATTACTTGAAAAATCAAAAACCGGATACAAATGTGGATAAGTCGGTTCATAAAAAAGATAGTCTATAACAGACTATTAAGCTAATAAATCAGTTAATTTTGGCGATTAACACTAAAAAACACCTCAAATATGTCAATTTTTTCAAGCAATAGAGAAAAAGAATCAAATCCTAACCCTGGCTATGTACCACCAGTATCAAATCCAACACCAGCTGCTACAACGCCTACACCTTCTTATTCATCTTCTACAACTTCTGCATCCATCACAAATATATCTGAAGGAGCCTTAGTTGATGGCCAAATCAAAATCGAAGGTGATATAAAAATCGATGGTCAAATCAAAGGTTCTGTTACTTCGAAAGGAAAAGTAATGATGGGGAAATCCGGAAAAGTAGAAGGCGATATTATTTGTCAAAACGCTGAAATATCTGGCCATGTTACTGGAAAACTAAAAGTTGCAGATGTACTTATTTTAAAAGCAAATGCACTAGTAGATGGCGATATCAATACGGGCAAACTTGTAATAGAAAATGGAGTTAAATTCAATGGTAGTTGTACGATGGGTGCTCCTACTCAACAAGCTGCTGCATCTATTCCAACTCCACCAAAACCTACAACTACGGTAGATTTGAATGCGAAATAATGATTTATTAAAATATGCCGGATTGGCTACACAATTAATAGCCACGCTAGGCGTGGCTATTTTTATTGGGTTCAAATCTGATAATTATTTCCATTGGAAATTTCCTTTATTAACCATCACCCTTCCATTAATCGCTTTAATTTCGCTGTTTTATAAAATATATAAAGACTCGAATAACATATGATAAAAAAACCATTCTATTCATTTTTAGCCATTACAACAATAAGTCTTGTAAGTATAATTTACCTAATAGGATTACCTACATTTACACCTAAGGTTGTCATTCTTGGCATATTATTTTTGACAGCACTTACCTTCACTACTTATACATTTTCTGAACGCTCAGTAAACGACGAAAATCCCAATAAATTTGTAAGAATGGTAATGGGCATGACGATGTTGAAATTTTTCTTGTGTGTAGTTGGAGTTGCAATTATGTTACTTACACTTAGAAAATCATTACATAAACCTGACTTATATGTCTTAATGGGCTTTTATTTAGTTTTCACATTAGGTGAAGCACTTTTCCTTTCAAAAATAGCTCGGAAATAAGACTGTACTATTTCCCTATTTGACCTTTGATAAGAAAATTCTTATCCAAAAGAGAATCATGATCACTAGAAACAACTGTTAAATAGCCTTTGTAATTATTGATTATTGAATCTAAATACCATTCAACTAACGGTGAGTTTGTCATTTCTATAGTATCTATTGCATTGATTAAATCGAAATTAACCCTTGCACTATCTTTTATATTACTCGAGAAGGAAGAATCTTTGTCGTAAATCCCTACTTTATATGTTTTACCAAGCTGAGTACCCTCTAATTTTACAATAAACTGCGTACGACCAAGTTGATTAGAATTTATATACAATGTAGCATTAAATTTATCAACTATGGTATCTGCTGAATACAGTTGATTCAATGTGTAATTATATTGAAAATTTTGGGCACCAATTAGAACCTGATCAGACTCAGGCTGACTACCACAAGACATTATAAAAAACATACTAATCAAGATGAGAATATTATTTTTCATTTTATACTTTTTATACTTTTACAAAGATTCACTTTTTTTTAGTGTTGTTGTCGTTGTTGATTTGCTAACATTAGCAGTTGTGTATGAATAGCTTCAACCTGCGGTATCAACAATAAAGATTCATCATTGACGATTTCAAAATCAGCATGTTCACGCATTATTTCCTCAGGCAATTGTTTTTCAATTCGCGCCATGACCTCTTCAGGAGCTAATTGATCTCTTGATGAAACACGCTCTATTCGTATATCGACTGGGCAACTTACCAGAATCAATTTGTCTAATTCTTTGCTAGAACCAGATTCAATCATCAAAGCGGCCTCTTTAATTGCATAACTGTGTGTTTGCTGTTTCATCCATTTATTGGCATGTTGAATTACACGAGGATGGACCAAACTATTTAATAAAGCTAGTTTATCATCATTGTTGTATATGATTTCACGCATTCTATGTCGATCAAATTTATTATTAGAATAAACTTCTTTCCCAAAATGATGTATTATCAATTCCTTCAATTCATAATCGTTATCATATAGTTTCTTAGCTTCAACATCAGCATAATAAGCTGGCACACCCAATACTTCAAATATTTTACAAACGGTGGTTTTTCCACTTCCTATACCCCCAGTAATACCAACATTATACATAAGAATTTTAGATTTTTCTAAATTTCTGTGAAAATACAAAAGTGTTTGTAACTTGCGTCATGGACTTTTTAAAAGAATTATTTAAAGAAAATTATTCTGCAACCAATTTCTTCTTGTTAGCAGGCCCTTGTGTAGTTGAAAATCGCGACATACTGTTTCGCACAGCAGAAAAACTAGTTGAAATTTCTGAAAAATTAAAAATTCCTCTCGTATTTAAATCCTCATATACAAAAGCGAATCGAAGTAGTGTAAACTCATTTACGGGTATTGGAAATCAGCAAGCGCTTGAATTATTAGCCGAAATTAAAACACAATTCAATATACCATTAGTTACTGATATTCATACAGAAGCCGATGCAGAATTGGCGGCACAATATGTAGATGTATTGCAAATCCCTGCCTTTTTGTGCCGGCAAACAAGTTTGTTAATTGCTGCAGCTAAAACGGGGAAAGTAGTCAATATTAAAAAAGGGCAATTTCTCTCTCCAGAAGCTATGCAATTTGCACAACAAAAAGTTCAATCCAATGGTAATGAAAAAGTAATGCTTACCGAACGAGGCACTACATTTGGATATCAAGATTTAATTGTTGATTACAGAGGAATCCCCATTATGAAACAATTTGGCAAACCAGTCATAATGGATTGTACACATGCGTTGCAGCAACCTAATCAAGCATCAGGTGTAACTGGAGGAAAGCCCGAACTCATTGAAACGATAGCTAAATGTGCAATAGCAGCAGGTGCTGATGGGCTTTTTATAGAAACGCACCCCGACCCTTCCAATGCATTAAGTGATGGAGCAAATATGCTACCTCTCAGCGAGATTCAATCCTTGATGGAAAAATTAATTAGAGTTAGACAAGCAATTTTGTAATAAACGATGGCATTGGTTGATCATGAATTAAATGCGTTGTATCATTTTGTACCTGCCGAAGCAGTTCAAGATGTTGTTGATTTTTTGCATAGCTATAAAATTCACTTAAAAGTAAAAAAAGATAGAACAACAGTGTTAGGTGACTATCGACCTGCACATCATGGGAAACCACACACTATTTCAGTCAATGGCACATTAAATAAATATCATTTTCTCATTACATTTATTCATGAATTAGCACACTTAGTAAACTATTTAAACCATCAACGAAACGTAAATCCCCATGGCAGAGAATGGAAAACAGTCTTTGCAACGTTGCTTAATCGATTTACAACAAAAAAAATATTCCCCCCTGATATTGAAGAAGCCATACAACAATCAATACATAATTTATCCGCAAGTACCTGTAGCGACCCTGTATTGTATAGAGCTTTGCTTAAATATGACGAAAACATGGGTATGACATTAGTTGAAAATATACGCCCAGGTGAATTGTTTAGAACTACAAAAGGCAGTGTTTTTAAAATGCTATCAAAACGAAGAACTCGTTACGAATGCACTGAAATAAAGTCAGGAAAAAAATATCTTTTTCCAGGAATCTATGAAGTTTTTAAAGAATAGTGTAAAATATCATCTATTTTTATATATTTGTGAGTAAGAAATCAATAAAAGTAAATGAAAAAACATATACTCGCTTTGCTGTCCCTCTTTGCTTGCTATACAGCATCGGCTCAGTTCGATTATGCTCCCAATGGACGAAATGATGCCCCTTTACTAGGTATGCAATGGGGATTAACTGGTGGTGGCATGACTACCATGCTTACCAATCGTGATGATATCAATGCTGATGGGCGTTTGAATCCTCAAATGATGAATTTCAATTATACAGCAGGTGTAGAAGGAATTTATTGGTTTCAAAAAACTGTAGGTTTTGGTGGACAATTACTCTATTGGAATGGCGGAGCAAAATATACTGGTACAGATACATTTATAGCTAATCCAAGTAAAATTAATCTGAGTGCAACCACAAAATTCACTTACTTGAAACTACCATTGTTGTTTCACTTCAAGTCATTTAATCGATATTATCCAAATCGCAGAACTCGATTTAGCGCTATGTTCGGTCCTTATGTTGCTTTATTAAATTCTTTTTCTGATGATGTAACCTTAACGAAAGATGATGACCCTAATTTCAAATCTACGAGTGGTATCAATGGTACTTCGTACGAATCAAATGGAGTAAAAGGGAAATTAAATGGCAATATTTACAAGCCGTTTGATCTTGGTTTTGTATTTGGTGTTGGCGGTGAAATAAGATTATGGAAACGCACTACTGTTGCACTTCATATTCGTACTGATGTAGGCATTTCAGATGTGGAAGACAAAAGAAGTAGAAAAATAAAATATGATGGAGCTGTATCAGAAGTTGATTTTGGAAACCCTTGGGAAGGGCTTTATGCAAAATTCAATTCACCAAATGCTCTTGATAATTTAGCTGGCTTTCAATCCAACAGGCCTGCCACAAAAAACTTCTCAGTCGGTGCTTTTTTATCCATAAGAAAATACTTCCGTCAATAAATCTGAACAGAACGAACGAAACATGAAACGAATCATCAACATCCTTTTGCTGAGTATAATCACCGGACAAGTATTTGCGCAAAATGAAGGCCGAATAGGTTTCTTTACAGGAGTAAATAAAACCATACTTAGCAATGCAAAAGATGCTGCCTTTGGAGACTATGTACCTACCTACAAGCCTACTATTGGAGTAGATGCTGGCTATCATTTTACTTTATTTAAAACATTGCCTATGGGTATTAGTGTCCAATTGGCTGCTAATCGTTTAGGTCAAAATTATTATGGCAAGTACCAAGATAGCACAGAATATTATGCTTATAGTCGGTTGAATTATATCAGACCAGGACTTGCTATTCATTTTGGCTCAAACCCACGTAGGCTCGTTGCTTTTACATTTGCAGGTGGTGCTACATATGGCTTACTTACTGGCTATCAAGAGCGTTATGAATTGATTCGTTACAATAACGACCGTTTTGTTTTTGATATTAAAAACAATGATGTTGAATGGTATGACACTGTAAAAACTAAAGGTACATTAACTGCACCTCTGTATAACAAAACTGATTTAACTGTTTTTGGATCATTGGGTATCGATGTAATGTTAACAAGAAACTTAGTTTTCGGTATAAGTGGTCGATTTGATTATGGCTTAAGCCAAGTAGAAAATCGAAATAAAATGAATATTAATTTCGAGACAAACCCACCTTCTACGATTCCTTTCCAGCCTTATAATATGAATATCAAATATCGTGGACCAGTAGATATAAACGCTAAACGCGATCCTACATCGAATACGTTCTATGGCATTTATCTATCATTGAAATACCGAATTTACAATCGCGAGAAAATCGAATTTTGGTATAAAGAACATAAATGGGATTAATCCATTTAAAAGTTTAATTTTTTTATTACAACTTTATGAATACACCGAATCGATTTGAAGATCGAGATGTAAAGAATTTTCTATTAGTAGGCAAGCTAGAAGGCTACAGTTACTTAATACTACTTTTTATAGCGATGCCGTTGAAATACTTTTTCGACTTACCACAAGCAGTTCGTGTTACAGGCATGTTACATGGTGTATTATTTGTTGGATTTATTTTTACCATCATACTATTGTTTAGCAAGAAAGTTTTTGGCTTTAAACAAAGCATATTGGCTTTTCTTCTTTCATTGGTTCCTTTTGGTACATTCTATTTGAAAAGATTGTTTAATTAAACTTTAGTATATTATAAACAATTAATTCGTTGTCACTTTAAGAGGGCTTGAGATGGCATTTATGTTTAACAGAAATAATTACAACGTTTAAATTTAACCCTATTCTTATTCATTCGTATATTTGCGAACTACCATGACAAAGTCAACTTATTATACATCCGAACAAGAACAATTGGCTCGATTTGCAAAAGCAATGGCTCATCCTGTCCGTATTACAATTTTGCAATTGTTAAGTACGCAAGCCTGTTGTTATCATGGTGATATGGCAGAAGAATTGCCTATTGCAAAATCTACCCTATCTCAGCATCTCAAAGAACTCAAAGATGCAGGACTGATACAAGGTAATATTACACCTCCTACTGTTAAATATTGCATACATAAAGAAAATTGGGCCAAAGCAAAGGGTTTATTCCTGCATCTATTCGACGAAGTTGTATTGAAAGAGGAATGTAAATAATAACTTTATAAAAATAACGTTCGTAATATTACGAATGCATTTTCTATTCGTATATTTGCGAATAATTAAGTTTAGAAAATATTATTATGATAGAAATAGAAGTACTCGGTACAGGTTGTGCTAAATGCAAAACAACCTACAACAATGCCCTTGAAGCAGTCAAACAACTCGCAATAGAAGCCAATGTAGTGAAAATAGAAGACATCGAAGAAATGATGAAATACAATGTTTTGACAACGCCTGTATTGATGATAAACGAAGAAATGAAAATAAAAGGAAGAGTAGCTGATGTCAATGAAATTAAGCAACTATTGACAAATATAAGTTCTTAAATCACATATCGTAATATGTAATTTTTCATTCTTAATTGAATACACATGCAACCAAAATTAAAATTTTTAGATAGATACTTAACACTTTGGATTTTTCTTGCCATGGCTATCGGAGTATCCATTGGATATTTCTTGCCAAACACACCTGATTTTATTAATTCGTTTAACAGTGGCACCACCAATATCCCATTGGCAATAGGTTTAATCCTGATGATGTATCCGCCTTTAACTAAAGTCGATTTTAAAAAAGTTCCTCAAATGTTTAATCAACCTAAACTACTCGGCGCTTCATTTTTCATCACTTGGATTGTTGGTCCTTTTTTAATGTTTTCTTTAGCTACAATTTTTCTAAAAGATTATCCTGATTACATGACAGGTCTTATTATTATCGGCTTGGCACCATGTATAGCAATGGTTATTGTATGGAACGAATTAGCTGGCGGTAATCGTGAACTCACTGCTGGCTTGGTAGGTATTAATAGTTTATTACAAGTTTTATTTTTTAGTGCGTATGCTTATTTCTATTTAGAAATTATGTTGCCCTTGTTTGGGATAGAAGCTTTGTCAATTGATATTGAATTTATGCAAATATTAGAGACTGTTTTCTTGTATTTAGGCATTCCATTTATTCTTGCTATGATTAGCCGCGCATTTCTCATTAAACAAAAAGGGGAAGTTTGGTTTAATACTAAATTCATTCCTAAAATTTCACCTATGACATTAATTGCATTGCTTTTCACGATCGTTATAATGTTTAGTTTGAAAGGCAGTATGATTGTTCAATTACCAATGGATGTATTGCGCATTGCATTACCCTTGAGTATCTTCTTTGCTATCATGTTTTTTCTCATGTTTTTTGTGAGTAAAAAAATTGGTGCAAATTATCGTGATGCCGTAGCCTTGTCGTTTACCGCTAGCGGAAATAATTTCGAACTGGCAATAGCTGTTGCAATAGGTGTATTTGGGATCAATAGTGGACAAGCATTTGCAGGTGTTATAGGTCCATTGGTGGAAGTGCCTGCTTTAATTCTATTAGTCAAAGTGAGTTATTTTTTAAAGGAAAAATACTTCACAGCAAATTAAAATTACGAATTGGAAATTATCAACTAGAAGTAAACATTATGTATCAAGAAATTAAAAATACAATTGCCGATTTCAATGAAAAAAATATTTCTGTAGAGCGTAAAGAAGTATTAAGACCACTTGTCAATTATATTCAAGCTAAAAAAAATCAAAACGAAACTATTCGTCTCAACTTTATTTGTACACACAATTCTCGCAGAAGTCACTTATCGCAAATATGGGCTCAAACGATGGCTTATCATTTTGGTTTAAAAAATGTGTTCTGCTATTCAGGTGGAACTGAAGCTACAGCCATGTATCCAAAAGTAACAGAAACATTGATTAAGCAAGGGTTTCAAATACAAGTTTTCTCAGAAAACGAAAACCCAGTATATGCTGTAAAGTTTGCTTCGAACGAACATGCTGTCATTTGTTTTTCAAAAATATATTGCAATGATTTTAATCCTAAAAATAATTTTGGGGCTATCATGACTTGCAATAATGCAGATGAAGGTTGCCCCTTAGTTATAGGTGCAGAAGCACGTTTCCCGATTAAATATGATGACCCTAAATCATTTGATGACACAACATTACAGGCAGCAAAATATGCAGAACGTAGCTTAGAAATAGCAGAAGAAATGTGGTGGGTGTTTAAGTTAATTGTGAATTAGTCATTACTAAAACGACCAAAAAAATAAAGCATGAATAGTATAAATAATCAAGTAACGAATTGTACTTATTTTAATAAATAAAATTGAATGCAAAACATTGAAAGAAATAATTTGAAAAAGGTCATTTTAAATAAATAACTAGAAGATTATTTCAACTTCTCATGTTAGTGAAAAAGTAAAATCCACTTATAGAATTTAAAAAATAAAAAGGAGCTACCTTTCGGTAGCTCCTTTATTATATACAGAATGAAAAGATTAACGTAAAACAGATAACTTCTCAGCAGCAGTATAATTACCACCACTTAATTTGATTACATAGAATCCATTTGCAAAGTTTTCAGTAGAAAAATGTACAGCATTAAATCCTTTGTTTACTTGTTGTTTTTGAGCAAACATTACTTTTCCGTTTAAATCAACTACTTCAAGATTCAACATTGCACTCTCCTTCATTGTAAAAGAAATAGAAGCATCGTTTGTAGCAGGATTAGGATATACATTCACATCCAATTTTGTAAGATTTACTTCGTTTAAACCTACAGAAATATAACCATAATTATATGATGCAGTATCTGGATTGAAATTAGTCCAATCTGCTGTCCAATCATCAGCACCAAATGCACCACGGTATGTTACAGTACTAAAACCAGAAGCTAAGAAAGGATCTGCAAATGATGCACCAGATAACATAGGTGATCCAGCACTAGGTCTAAAGTTTGGATTTGTATAGTTAAAAGGATTTGACAACATTACATCTGTATTAGCAGAATAAACCATGTTATCCCAACCAGTGGTACCATACCAAGCTGAAATACCCCAAGCTGTGGTTGTAGCTGCAGAATCTAAATTTAAATTAGAAGCAGAAATTACAGTATTCTTAATTTTCAACAAACTATTGTTTGCATTATTTTGACAGCTATCACCATCAATTTTGATTCCTGTAGGCCATCCCATTACGATTGAGTTAAACAAACTCATTTGAGAATTACGACGGATATGAGCACCTCTTCTGAAGTTTGGATCGTATGTTGTAGTAGGAGTAAAACGTGGCCCAATCAATGTCATATTTGAAAACACAGGTTGAGTCTTAGGACCGTTTGCAGAACCAGCTGCATCGTTGTCACTTTCAAATGCCATAGCACCAGAAACAGCATCAGCAACTAATGTATCGCGTAAACAAACACCAAATTGCACTTTACCACTGTATCCAAAATCAGTATCAAAATCATCATCGTTACCACGGAATGCAATTAAATGATCAGCACTTACTGTGCCACCAAACCACTCAAATGCATCATCTAAACCATAACTACATTGTACGTATGAAATTTTTGTACCGCTACCAACACCACCCATTGTCAAAGAGTTCAACTCATTATTTGGTGCATATGCAAAACCTGCATATTCGATACGAACATATTTCAATTCACCGCTATTGTCCAAATCATTTAATCCACCATACTGACCATCAGAAGGAGTACCATCTGGGTTAGCTAAATTGCCACCCTCAAATGTTCCAATACCTGTAGGCACATTGATACGTGCATTACCTGCAATAACAACACCACCCCAATCACCCATAGCTTTGTTACCAGGGGCTTCGCTTGATGTAAATACAATTGGCTTTGTAGGTGTTCCTATTGCATATATTTTTGCACCACGTACAATTATTAATGCTGAACCAGCAGCTGATTTATCACCTTTGATAACAGTACCCGGAGCAATGTTTAAGGTACCACCAGCTTTTACGTAGACTTTACCAGTTAGTTTATAAATAGTGTCGGCACTCCAGTTTACTGTACCAACTAAATTTCCAGACACAGCCTTAACAGGTGCCTGTGCCATACTGCTAGAAATAGCAGCTACTAAAATTGCGAATGTAGAGATAATTCGATTCATATATTTTTCTTATTTGATAGCAAAAGTATTTAACGCATATTACTTAAATGTTACCCGTACATTACCACAATGTTATGCTTTTAAAAACAAAAAATGCGACTCATATAAGTCGCATTTAATAAAATTAGTGTACTTGAATATTAAAATTGATAGGCAACAGATAAACCGAAATTGGTACCTAAACGAGATCGGATTACATTATAATCCTTATTTTTATTATACTGATTTTCATCTCTAACAATAGCAAATTTATCATCAATGTTATAATACAATACTTGTGGATTACTTAAGATGTCAGAAATAGTAAACTTAACTTCTAGCTTTTTATAAAACTTTTTACTCAAGCTAAAATCTAAGACATTTCGAGGTGCTTCATACATCTCAGGAATTTCTCCATTACCAACTGCAAAAATACGCTCGCCAATTCTATTGAAAACCAATGTAGAAGCTATGTTTGACGTTGGATGATTGTAACTTACTCCACCATTTATAATATAAGGTGACTGCCCTTGCATTTGTCTTTTATAAACACTTGTTTCTCCTCCAGCACTTGTTGTTGTTACTTCAACCTCTGATTTTATATATGCAAAATTTCCAAAAAATATTACATTATTAAGTTGTGATTTTTCATTTTTAGTCAAAAATGAAAGGGACTTTCTAAACTCCAACTCAATACCATAACTTTGAGCAGTTGGCACATTGACATAGCTGAATACTTTTTGAGTTGTAGCCAAACCAAAAGGCACGGTAGTTTCTATAGGGTTATCAAAATGTTTGTAAAATAAAGATCCAGAAACCATTTCACCTTTACCCATAAAATACTCGTAACGTAAATCATAATTTTGGATACGAGTTTGTTCTAAATTAGTATTACCAGTAAAGGTTGCAGACATATTATAGTCGTAGAATGCAGATGGAGACAACTCTCTAAATTCAGGTCTTGATAATGTTTTAGATGCACACAAACGTATGTTTGTTTTTTTATTTAGTAAATAAGTAAAATTAAGTGAAGGTAATATATCTGTGTTTTGTTTTTCAACAGTCAAATCACCTGGAACTAAATTGCCTGTAACTAAATTTTGCTTGAAGTCTTCGATACGAACACCATATACGAATCTAAACTTCTCAGCAAACAAATTATCATTCATGATATAATAAGCTTTCAAGCTTGAACTAGCGGTATATTGATCTTGAGGTACCGATGCATCACTCAATATAAATCCTGTAGATTTAATATTCTCTTGCGAAAACATTTGTTCGATTGGCAATGTCAATAAATCCTGCTCAAATCCAACTTGCTTAGCTTTAACATAAGCAAGCACTCGTGCATCATAAGAACGATCTTTTGATTGCATATACGCTCCAGCTTTGAGTGAATGGTTTGAATTAAATAATTTGTAAGGAACAGTTACGTCAATGTTTCCACTATAGATAGATTCTTTAGTTTTAGAGAAAAAACGTCCCATGAAAAATGGATTTGGGAATGTAGTAACATTGGCAACATAGTTACTATCTGTAGCATCGTAATTACGTGTATAGATAGAACGACGCAAATCAGGAATTGTACGTGCAATGCTATTTCGACCTACACCTAATTGCAATTTAATTTTATGTTTTGATATGATGTGTTCAGAACTCAATTGATTTGATAATAACTGATTGTTAGAAAACCAAAGAGCGGTACCTTTTACATAGTACTCGTTATCAATAAAATCACCATTACGTATAACAGTTTGATCATCTGAATTAATGGTAAATGAATTTTTAAATGTAATCTTATGGTTGTTATTGATTTTGAAACCAACATTCAACATAGAACCAACTAATACATTATCACGATATGTTGTATCCTTGAATTTATAAGCTTCAGTAGTACCATTTACCTCATTACGTTCAAATGCAATTGTTCTAAAATTTCGGCTGTACGAAACAGCACCCAATACGCCAAAACTCATTTCTTTATGTTGCTTAAACGTTTTAAGTAAGCCACCTGCAATTTGCATGTTTCGGAAAGGTGCCATTGAATTCTTTCGTTCTACCCCCCAAGTATTTTCAAATTTTTTAGATGCATCAATACGATTATTCAATGTAAATTGCGAAAGCGATTGTGACATTACTTCTTTAGAAGGAAAATCAGATGGAATTACACGCATTGACTTATCATAACCTAACCAGTCTGTTTTACTGTTTTTGCTATCTTGATAAGGTTTAAACGTACTGATCGTATTCATACCACTTCCAATTTGAATAGTAAGAAAATTCTCTG
>JBIIJQ010000034.1:0-29262 GCA_044233655.1 Chitinophagaceae bacterium
ACAAGCTCGCTTACAAATGAAACTGAAGTTGCGAAACTTTGTTTTTGCAACGTCTTAATTATTGGATTCAATTCGTCTTGGTAAGCAATTGGTAATTGTAATTCTATTTCGTCTTTGGGTTTTAAATTTTGTTTTATACGTACATCACGAATCGAAGTAATCATTTTTTGCAATACATCACCTTGATTTAATACTGTACGTCGTTCGTCTATAGATTGGATGTTGTGTATTGCCAACTGCGAAACTGTAATATCATCTCCTTCTTTTCTATCATTTAATGAATGATAAATTTCTTCGGTAATAAAAGGCATAAAAGGATGGAGCATTTTCATTAATTCTTCAAAAAAGAAATATGCTTTTTCAATATTGTATTGATTGATTGGTTGGTCATGTGCAGGTTTAATCCATTCCAAATACCAGCTACAATAATCGTCCCATATCAACGAATAAATCTTCTTGAGGGCTTCGCTTAGTTTAAATTCTTTTATGTCTTGTTCTATTGCAATGTTGACTTCATTCAATCGCTGTTCAAACCATAAACTAGCAAAAGTAGATTCACTTGTATCGTCCACTTGCTTTTCTTTTTCGTTTAAGATATGAAGTAGTTTCAATGCATTCCAAAGTTTGTTGCCAAAGAGTTTGCCTTGTTCCAATCCACTTTCATCAAACAATAAATCGTTGCCAGCGGGTGAAGCAATCATTATACCAAAGCGAACTGCATCTGCACCATATTGATCTATCAAACCAAGCAAGTCGGGACTATTGCCCAATTGTTTACTCATTTTGCGACCTTGCTTATCACGCACCATACCAGTAAAATACACATCTTTGAATGGTATTTGTTGTTTGAATTCAAACCCAGCCATAATCATACGCGCTACCCAAAAGAAAATAATATCTTGCCCTGTAACCAAGGTAGTCGTGGGATAATAATAATTCACCTCAGCATTGTTGGGATGACTAATACCTTTGAAAACTTCCATTGGCCACAGCCATGAAGAAAACCAAGTGTCGAGGCAATCTTCGTCTTGTTTCAAGTTGAGGGTTGAGAGTTGTGGGTTGTAAGTTGCATCGTTCAACTTGCAACGTTCTACATATAACTTCTGTGCAGTTTCAAGATTTTCAGCCACTACATAAGTTCCATTTTCATCATACCAAGCGGGTATTTGTTGTCCCCACCAAAGCTGACGGCTGATGCACCAGTCTTTAATATTTTCGAGCCAATGATTATACGTATTTTTAAGCTTAGCAGGATGAAATTTAATTTCATCATTCATCACTGCAGACAATGTTTCGGGATGTTTGCCCAAAAAAGTTTTCATATCCATAAACCACTGCATACTCAAGCGTGATTCGATAATAGCACCTGTACGTTCGCTCGTGCCTACTTGTCCTTTATAGTCTTCAATTTTTTCTATCAATCCTAGCGCAGCAATATCTTCAACAATTTTTTTACGTAAATCAAATCGATCCATACCATGATAACTCATAACCAATTCATTTGGTTGTTCGTCCATGAGTTGTTCTGTGGTAAACTTGCCATCGGCATCAAGTGTGTCAATCGTTTTGAGGTTGTGTTTACGACCTATTTCATTGTCATTCTTATCATGGGCTGGTGTGATTTTCAACGCCCCAGTGCCAAATTCAGCATCTACATATTCATCAGCTATAATTTTAATCGTACGATTAATAATAGGAACTAGAACTTCTTTGCCTATCCAATCCTTATAGCGTTCGTCAGTTGGATTTACACAAATAGCCACATCGCCTAAGATAGTTTCTGGCCGGGTAGTAGCCACCATGATGTAGTTGGGACTTGAGAGTTGAGAGTTGGGAGTTGAGAGTTGAGGGTTGAGGGTTGAGGGATCTTGATTAGGATCAACCATCTTATTATTCGACTCTAAAAATGGGTATTTAACATAGTAAAGCTTAGAATCTATTTCTTTAAATATAACCTCTTCATCGCTTAAAGCTGTTTTGCTAGCTGGGTCCCAATTAACCATACGAAGACCACGATAGATAATGCCATCGTTGTACAATTGTACAAATATTTTTATCACAGCTTGGTAATAATCATCATCCATGGTGAATGAAGTACGATCCCAATCGAGGGAACAGCCTAATTTGCGCAATTGTTGTAAAATGATTCCACCATACTTCTCTTTCCATTCCCAAGCATAAGCCAAAAATTCATCCCGTGTTAAGGATGATTTAGTGATGCCTTTTTCACGCAACATCTGAACTACTTTAGCCTCAGTAGCGATAGATGCATGATCGGTACCAGGTACCCAACAGGCATTATAGCCCTGCATTCGAGCGCGACGTATCAGTATATCTTGAATTGTGTTGTTCAAGCAATGTCCCATATGCAATACACCCGTTACATTCGGGGGAGGTATTACAATAGTATAAGCTGGCTTTTCGTTGGGCATAGAGCTAAAGTAGCCACTCTTAACCCAATGTTCGTACCATTTATTTTCTGCTTCCTGAGCGATATAATTTTTAGACAATTCCATAAGGCTGCAAAGATAAAAGGACATTTGGATAAAAAGAGATTTTGAGAAGATACTGACATCAAATGTTTTCTTGATTGGTTAAATTATATTTGATTCAATCGAAATATGATGTTGTTGGTTAAATCAATAAGTACATTTCAGCTCTTTTCTACCCTTTGTTTAACCCAATATGATTAGAGTATAGTTAAAATTTATTCGATAAATTAGTGGTTTAACTTATTTTTGCCCATATTTTTGAATTATGAAATATTTAATTGGTATTAGTTTATTGTTGATCTCTGCAACTCCATTGTTAGCGCAACGTACTATTTATGAAGATGGCCGCTTACGAGTGATTCGTACAGGTATTGCAGGCGAAACGGGTTCTGAATCAGAAGGTGGAAGTTTAACTAAAAAAAATATCATCAAACTCAATTTGTCATCCTTGGCATATAAAAATATTGGAGTGCAGTACGAACGAGCGTTGTCCTCTAAAATTTCATTTGCTTTGCAGGGGCGATATATGCTTGAAGGAACAATTCCTGGTACAAGTCAATTGTCTGATTATTCTACAGATACAATTAATATATTTAAAAATCTTAAAATTAGCAGTTGGGCTGTTACCCCCGAATTCCGTTTTTATGTAAAAGAAGCACTTCGAGGTTTTTATATAGC
Organism: Chitinophagaceae bacterium; assembly: GCA_044233655.1. GTDB lineage: Bacteria > Bacteroidota > Bacteroidia > Chitinophagales > Chitinophagaceae > OLB11. The sequence goes on from JBIIJQ010000034.1 coordinate 3,171, forward strand.
ACCTTATGCTCGTATCCGCAATATGAGTATCAACTTCCCAATTAACTATACCGATGATAATAACAAAGCTCAAACAATTAATACGAAAGGTAGTTTCACCACGATTGGTGGCGGCATTATGATAGGGGCTAATTTTAAAATCGGAAATAGTATTTCGCTCGATTGGTTCATATTAGGAGGTCACTACTCAGCTACCAATATCGATATTAGTTCTAAAACTAGTCAAACCTTATCTGCATCAGATCAGTTGGAAGTGAATGATTTTTTAGCGTCTACCAAAGAACCACTTTCTACCTTTATTAAGAACTATTCATACTCTGTTACAGGCAATGAACTTAGAATCAAAGGGAATATGAATTCGCTGGGACTTAGAGGTGCTGGTATCAATCTTGGGTTCCGATTTTAATAAAAAAAGCCTTTGCTTCAAATCAAGGACAACACCTCAGCACATACACGTTTAATTTTATTTGAGCGATTATTTCTTTAATCCAATGTAAGTTATCAATATATTTTACGTCCAGATACAACTAAATGATAGCTGAAAAAAGCTACTTTTGCGCCATGAATCGAAATTTGCTGTATTTGTTTATTTTACTTGTCCTCAGTTTTTTAACCTATTATTTCGTGTTCCGTGAAAAATCAGAATTGTATGACACTTCAGAAGCCAATTTCAATGTAAAAGATACTGGGCGTATTACAAGTATTTTCCTCACCGATATGTTGGGTGATAATGTAAAGATTTCCAGAAAGGATCAAGGATGGGTACTAAACGATTCCTTGGCAGTGCGCAAAGATGCAGTAGACTTTATGCTGGAAGCGTTGACATTGCAAAAAGCCGAGCAGCCAGTACCAAGCGGCTACCACGATGCGGCCATTCGAGAATTGAGTGCCAATAGTACCAAGGTGGAGATTTATCATGAAAAAGAAAAAACACATACATTTTATGTTGCTCGCAATGCTGGGTACAACAATGTAACGTATATGTTGACCGAAGGTGCTAAGCGCCCTTATATTGTAAAAATCCCCATGCGTAATATGTTCCTTGGGGTGCGTTATTTTACACGATTAAATGATTGGCGTGATCGTAAAATATTATTTTCCAATAATGCAATTGAATCAGTTGAAGTCAATTACAAAGATTCTACTCAATATTCTTTTACACTCAGTATGGTCAATGGAAATCCTGTAATGAAAGGAAATACAGTCATTGAAAAGCCATTGAATTTGAAAAGAGTCAATACCTATTTAAAAATACTCAACGAAGTGTATTGTACCGGTTTTGAAGAACGATATCTTGAAAAGGACAGTGTAATCAACAATGGAAGACAAATGGCGACAGTTACCATAAAGCGTGCTAATTGTAATCCACAGCAATTAATCATTTTCTTTAAACCGCCCGATAAAGGGACTAAGGGTATTTTTAAAGTAGGTGGTATAGAATACGATTTCGATTCATTTTTTGGTTTTCTCAATCAAAAAGATTTTTTAATTTTAAGTCGAAAGAATGCAGAGAAAATGCTTCGTTCTTTTCCAGAGTTTTATGAAGCGGATCAATAGTGAATTAAAAATTTTATTTGATATCCCTCCCTATAACCAATAGCTTTGCCGTCTATGAATAAAGATTTAATCAGTTATCTCATTTTTATTGTTGCTTTAATCCTTTCATTTATATTGGATTTGTTTGTGTTCAGTAAAAAGGGTAAAGACGTTTCTATCAAAAGTGCCTCTTATCAATATTTATTTTGGGTTAGTATTGCATTGGCTTATTTTGTATACTTATTTGTCAATTATGACTCGCATACTTCGTTGAATTATCTATCGGCCTATTTCATGGAAATGGCCTTGTCAATCGATAATATATTTGTATTTGTGATGATATTTTCATCGCTACAGGTTCGTAGTCAATATATAGGAAGGGTATTGATGATAGGTGTTGTATTAGCCATTTTATTTAGAATAATTTTTATAGCAATAGGTATTGTGCTTATTCAACAATTCCATTGGTTGATGTATGTTTTTGGGGCATTGCTGTTATATACAGGCGTGAAATTGTTTTTTGAAAATCAAGAAGAAGAAAACGATGTGCGTGATGGTAAAATCTATAAATTCATACGAAAGTACTTGCGATATACTGAAGAAGAAGCCGAGGGGAGTTATACTGTGAATCGATTAGGTAAAACCTATTTTACTAAAATCGCTTTGGTAGTATTGATGATAGGTATCACCGATATTGTATTTGCATTAGACTCTATACCGGCTGTGTTTGCAATTACAACCGATAATTTAGTCGTGTTTTCCTCCAATATATTTGCTGTGTTGGGTCTTAGGGCATTGTTTTTTATTTTACAAAAAGCGGCCGATAAGTTTGACTTTCTTCAACAAGGTATTGCTGTAGTATTAATTTTCATTGGGGCAAAAATGTTTTTAGAAATTATTGATATTCACATGCCTGTTTGGGTATCATTGGTAGTTATTGTAACTTGCATATCGTCTGCAATATTTTACTCAATTTATCATAATAGAAAAAATAGTAAACTAGAAAAGCTACATGATTAATGCCAATGAAATAGCCAGTGTGGTAAAGGGGGAGTTGCTCTCACGTGGAGAAGATTGTGTAATTGATAATTTATTGCTCGATAGTAGACGGTTGGCTCATCCAGATAGTTCCATTTTTATACCACTTGTTACCCTACGAAGAAATGCACATCAGTTTTTGCCAGAAATATACAAGGCAGGTGTTCGTGTTTTTTTAGTGAGCGAATCGATTGATATGTTATCCTATACGAATGCATGGATTATAAAGGTCGAAAATACATTGACTGCATTGCAAAATTTGGTTGCATGGCATCGAAGTAAATTTTCTATCCCTGTGATTGGTATTACTGGTAGCAATGGAAAGACAGTCGTAAAAGAATGGCTCTATCAGTTACTCGAAATGGATTTTAAAATAGTTCGTAGTCCTAAAAGTTTTAATTCGCAGATTGGTGTACCATTGTCGGTATGGCAAATGAACGAAGAGCATAATTTAGCATTGTTTGAGGCGGGCATTTCGCAGGCGGATGAAATGATTCAACTGGAAAAAATTATTAAACCTACTATTGGCATTTTTACCAATATTGGTGAAACACACAATGAAGGTTTTTTAAATCAACGTCATAAGATCAATGAGAAACTCAATTTGTTTAAAAATTGTCCAGTCCTTATTTATAACAAAGATTATTATGAATTACATGATTGTATGTTGCATTTTGCAACACAGTTAAAAACGAATAACGATAAAGAAATTTTATTGTTGAATTGGAGTAAGAAAACAGAAGCTGTATTGCAAATTCTGCAAGTAGAGAAGCAACTGAATCGTTCTACCTTAAAGGCATCCTACAAAGGAAGTATACTAGAACTTATTATACCATTTATAGATGATGCATCGATCGAAAATGCAATTCATTGTTGGATGCTAATGTTGCATTTAAATATAGAGCAACATGAAATACAATCGAGAATGTCAAAGCTGACGCATATTGCTATGCGATTAGAATTAATCAAAGGATTGAACAATTGTACGTTGATCAATGATAGTTACAATTCGGATGTTTCCTCATTTTCAATTGCATTGGATTTGTTGGTACAACAAAATCAGCATGAGAATAAAACAGTGATACTGTCTGATATTTTACAAAGTGGGCGTGAAAATGAATTGTATGTTGAAGTGGCAGACTTGCTAAAACAAAAAAAAATAAATCGTTTTATTGGAATTGGCGATACCCTCATACGAAACAAAAGTATTTTCAGAGCGAATCGAAAATTAGAATCCTCTTTTTATAAAACAACCGAAGAATTTTTACACGAAATCGATACGACTTCTTTTGCCAATGAAAGTATACTAATCAAAGGTGCACGAAAATTTGAGTTTGAAAAAATAGCCAAACGATTGGAAGAACGAGTGCATCAAACTTTACTTGAAATTAATCTCAATGCATTGGTCAGTAATTTAAAAACATATCAATCATTGTTACAGAAACCTACTAAAGTAATGGCGATGGTCAAAGCTTTTTCATATGGAAGTGGTAGTTTTGAAGTGGCCAATAAATTGCAATTTGAAGGGGTTGATTATTTAGCAGTGGCGTATGCCGATGAAGGTATTTTTCTTCGTAAGAATAGAATTGATTTGCCAATCATGGTTATGAATGCCGATGATAATTCATTCGGCTTAATAATTGATTGGAAATTGGAAGCGGAGATATACAATATGCATACACTGCGTAAAATGTTGGAAGCGGCTCAGTTTGCAGAAGTGATTCAATATCCTATTCATATCAAGTTGGATACTGGTATGCATCGATTAGGATTTGAAGAAAATGAGTTGGATGAACTTATTCAAGTATTAAAGAATAATCAAGAACTCAGAGTGGTATCTGTGTTTTCTCATTTGTCGGGCAGCGAAGAAAAAGAATTGGATGATTTTACCAAGTATCAAGCAGAAATGTTCAACAGAATGTCTGAAAAATTGAAACAAGGATTAGGTTATTCCTTTATGAGACATCTGTGCAATTCGTCTGGCATAGCTCGTCATCCGGATTTGCATTTTGATATGGTAAGGCTTGGTTTAGGGCTTTATGGTGTAGATACTTCTAATAATATCAACGACAAATTGAAAAATGTGAGTCGACTAAAAACAATTATTTCTCAGATTAAAAAGGTGCCATTGACCGAAACAGTTGGATACAATCGTAAAGGCATATTGAAGAGAGATACTGTTATAGGAACTGTATGCATTGGTTATGCCGATGGTATCTCTCGTCGATTGGGCAATGGTAATGGTAAAATGTATTTGAATGGACATCTTGTACCAATTGTTGGGAATGTATGCATGGATATGTGTATGTTAGATATAACAGATGTCCCTGATGTAAAGGAGGGAGATACTGTCGTAATATTTGGTGAAGAATTATCTGTTACTAAATTGGCAGAATGGGCAGGAACTATACCCTATGAAATTATGACCGGTATTTCGCAACGTGTAAAGCGAATTTATTTTGAAGAGTAATCATTCTTGTATTTATTCCAAACACATTATCTTTATTTTTAGATGAAACAACTAGAAACACTTTTTCAACAAAAATGGATAGGATGGTTGTTGTTCAGTATTTTTTGGATTGTAATCGGAGTGATTTATTATCCTGCTCACAAGGCTTTATTAATTGATGATGGTATTAGCGGTTTGTGGGAAATGAAACAAGAAGGATTGAAAGGATTTCTTTCATCCTACGGATTCAAAAGTTTTTATTATGGGCATTATATCATTATTGGATTCATTTATTTAATTTTCGGAACCAATCAGTTAGGCTGGTTTTTAGTTTTTACAGCAATGCATGCGTTGAATTCAACATTGATATTTACAGTCTTTAAAAAAATCTATCAGCAATTTGTACAAGGAAGTCAATCCAGTTGGATTGCATTGTTTGGTGCTTTGTTGTTTTTGCTTTCGCCTTATCAGTCCGAAAATATTATTTGGGGGGCTACTTCTCATTATTTTTCAACCTTATGCATTTTTTTGATAGGAATGAATTGGCTGGTAGATTATATAGTTGAAGATAAAAGGAATTTTTCTATTTATTTGTTTCATGGATTGTTTGCGTTTTCGCTCATTACTTTAGAGATTTCATTTTTATTTCCTCTCGTTTTTATCTTGTTGTTTTTGCTACTTATTATTGCTCGCAAAAATGCAATATCCATCCCTGTCTATTTGCTTAAAATCTTGCTACCACAAATCATTCTAGTTGGTGTATATATTTGTTTTTATCGTCTTAAAAATGGCAGTTGGATTCCACATGATCGAAGTCAGATGGACGCAGTGATTACTGTGCCTTATATGATTACGACATTGTCTCAGCACTTGATGAAACTAATTGGACAGATACATCTTTTCGATTTGAAAACAAGAGAGTGGGTCTATGGCTTGGCTATTCATTGGAAACGAATGCTCATACTCTGGGGTGTTCTGATAGTTGCAATTTCGGGTTGGTGTTATTACAAAGAGAAAAGCAAACTCATAGGAATCTACTTTTTGTTGTTGAGTTGCTTACTCATGTTTGCACCTTTTGTACGCGTTTATTTTATGTATTTTAATCAAGTTGAAAATAATCGATATAGTTATTTTGCTTCTGTCTTTATGATGCAATTGATCGTTTTTGTTTTGTTTCTTTTCAATAAATGGTTGCGGGGAATTCTGATAGTTTCATTGTTAGGTTTATATGTTTTTTTCATTTTCCCCAATGTGAAATCACGTACATATAGTGCTAAACTATATACTACTTATTTAAGTAAATTTCCGGATACTATTAAAGGGAAAATATACTTAATGAATGTGCCCTCGTATTGTAGCAATGCGTATCTCTTTAGGGCTAAGTATCGTTTTCCTATTTCATATCAAGCTATCTATCATAAAGACTTATTTAATCAAGTAGTACAAGTAGCATGGTACAATTCAATAACTGATCAGGATTCATTTGCAGTTAAAAAAATAACTGACTCGAGTTTTGAAATGCAACTCAAGACCAATGGAGCATGGTGGATGAATGAATCAAATGGAGCAAGCGATTATGAAAATGATGATTACAAATTTGATATAGGAGAATGGGGGAATTATACATTGACGTTTAAGCATCCTTTTGGAGAAGAGGATGCCTTGTTGTATTTCAATGGTAAACGATTTGTAAAAGTGAATTGATGTAAATATTTATTTTATGAATGTGTATCCTATACTACATTCCAAGCATCGTTTTTTATCACAATAGTATTTTTTCAATTGAAGTAAGGCTTGAGTGTCGGCAGCTGATGAGGGTTTGATACCAAGTGATATCCATTGCGAAATTAGGCTATTTTTTTCTGCAGGAATTTGTCTTATCCATTCAACGGCCTTATTACTATAAGTCGTTTTTCCTTGTAATTTCCCATAGATAAATATGGTAGGTATAATTACATTGATGATGAGTAGTTGGATAAATGTTTTACCCATTGATTTATTTTGCTCGTTACTTTTTTCTTGAAAAGTATAATGAGTAAGCCAATAGTTTGATACGGTTACTTTTAAAAGTTGTTCAATTTCTTTAAGGCTTGAGGCTTCTACTATCTTTGAAAAAAGATGGGTTGACTCATGTAGTAATTGAGCAAATTCTGCGATGCGAAGCGTGGGGAAATTGGCAGGTCGTAGTCGTAGAAATTTCCATTGATGTTTTTCAACAGCATGAAGAGAATATAATTTCTTTAGATAGGCGTATTCTTTTTGAAGCAATTGAGGATAAATTTCATCAAAGTAATCATCTAGAAATCCGGCCTGTCCAAAAAGGAGTGCTTCGATTTGTATAGGTTGTTGCTTATGTTTTGCAAAAAGATTTAAAGGGGTTTGTAATGCCAATCGCTCGAAAGCATCTTGATTGATATGCAATCCAAATCCTTTAGCAAGTAATACATAAAATACTTCCTGCCAATTATTTTTATATTTCAACAACAGCTCTTTGATGTAATCTGTTTTTTCTTCCAGTCGCTCTGCTAGCATACGATCGAGTTGTTGACTGATGGTTATTTCCTTGGTAGTATGTATTAAGCTAGCACAAGGAATGAATGCAGCATTGTTCATTAGCTTTTCGTAATTATCAATCAAGTTCATATTGATTGCATGCTTAAGTGATAACGTTGGAAATGACTTGTTTTCAAATATATGTATGGGTTCATCATATTCATACACAACATGTAGTATAAGGTTTGAGTAATTGACATCATGCTGATGGAGATGTTTGTTCCAATCACTACTTTTCAGATGGAGTTCTATGTTGCCTGCCCAAATGGTATCACCTATTTTTACTTTCGCTTCTAAAAAATCAGGTCCAGCATGTGTATTTAATGTGCCCGGATGAATGATAATTACATCTTCGTTTTCAATCGTTTGCAGTTGAAGTGAATGATTGAATAATCTATGTTGCCAAATATATTGGAATAATTTTTCGGTCATGATGTAGGTATTAATGACCAAACGAAATTAATATTTTTGAGTAATATGAACTAAAAAATCATAACCAACTTACAACGCCGTATTCATAGTTAAGTTGCGTCAACTCTGGAACTTTTAATAGTAGGGGTCCATCCATGTCTACATAATCTAGTTGGGGTAAAAAGTTTGCAATAGCTACACTGCCTATTTCAGTTTCGTTCATACAACCCATCATCACTTTCATGTTTAATTTCTTAGCATGCTCTATCATACGCCTGGCTGGTGTAATACCACTGCATTTGGTCAGTTTGATATTAATACCATGAAACCCTTCGTAGCATTTTTCTACATTTGCTTCGGTTACACATGATTCATCGGCTATGAGTGGAATAGTGGATTTTTCTTTTAGTATTTTCATGCCATCCCAATTGTCTTTGGCAAGTGGCTGTTCGATCAGTTCTATATTTAGTTTTTCCAACTCAGGTAATAGTGTAAGTGCATCCTCGAGCGACCATGCCGCATTGGCATCGATTCGAATGATAGCATCTGTTTCTAATCTCATTTTTTTTAAAATGGCTAAATCGTTTTTCTCAGCCAATTTTACTTTATAGATCGGCCATGGTTTTTCAATCATTTTTTCAATCATCTTTTCGGGTGTATCCAGTCCGATGGTATAATCGGTGAGAGGACAATTTTCCCAAGGGGTATCCCATAATTCGATTATTTTTTTTCGCTTCATAAGTGCATACATATTCCAATAAGCCATATCAAGTGCACAAACTAGAAAATGATTGGTAGGAAATAGATGATGACAAAAATGCCAAAATCGATCAGGTTCAGTGAAGGAGTATCGACTTAGTATGGGCATTTTCTGAAGCAACTCTTCTATCATGCTTTCAACACTTACATTGTAATAATGAATAGCGGGCGCTTCGCCAATACCTGTAAGGCCATTGAACGTAATGGCTACCAATAAAGCAGGCTGATGGGTTTTGAGCCCATGAGCTGTGGTAAATGGATGATGAAATTCAGTCGAAATAGATTTGTACTTGATTTGAAGCATGTGTAAAAATAAGTCGCATGTAATATTTTTCAAGAATCTATTTATTCACTATAGAATCTTTTTCCCAATTGCACAACTGATTTCATACTTTCATAGATACTTTTGTAAGTATAATCGTTTATTCGTTAATCATAGAGTTGAAGAAAATCAAAAACATAGCTTTAGTTGGCAACCCTAATTGCGGGAAAAGTTCGCTTTTCAATGCATTGACGGGTATGAATCAAAAAGTAGGTAATTTTCCAGGCGTAACGGTGGATAAAAAAACGGGTCGTACCACCATCTCGTCTGGTGAAGTATTGAACATGGTTGACCTGCCAGGTACATATAGTTTGTACCCTAAGAGTGCCGATGAGATTGTTACATTTGATGTGCTTTTTGATGATGATGAAGCAGTGAAAATAGATTTGGTTATTGTAGTAGTAGATGCTTCCAATCTCAAACGAAATCTATTGTTTTGCTCACAAATCATGGATATTAAAAAACCATTGGTTGTGGTACTCACCATGATGGATATAGCACGTCAAAAAGGAATTCAAATTGATGTGAATGGATTGTCCAGAGAGTTAGGGGTGCCAGTGATTGCAGTAAACCCGCGTAAAAACAAAGGAATCAATGAGTTGAAAAAACAACTCGATGCTACCTTGAGCCAACGGCACGAAGCGCCTATTAGAGACTTTATTGATAATTATCATTTGGCAAAAGAGGCCGTTGATATTGTCAAGAAATATAAAACGGTTACAAGCGATTATTCTGCTATACATTTTGCAAGTGCATATCCTGTCCTCAATATTATTACAGAAGAAACCAAGGCACGATTGACCGAGGAATTAACCAATGTAAAATTTAATAAAACAAAAATTCAAGCTGAAGAAACTCTTTTGCGTTATGCCAGAATAAAAAAGATCATGACTGCTTGTGTGGTAGAAAGCGACCCATTGAAGAAGGAGTTATTTAGCCGTCGTATTGATAGTATTCTTTTGCATCCATTGTATGGCAACTTGTTTTTATTAGTCGTGTTGTTTTTTCTTTTTCAAAGTATTTTTTGGTTGGCTCAATATCCAATGGAATGGATTGATAATGGGTTTGGATGGTTGATTTCAAATCTAAAAAACACACTCCCCGATAATTTTTTTACCGATTTGCTTCTCAATGGAGTCCTAGCGGGAATCAATGGTATTGTGGTTTTTATTCCTCAAATCATGATCTTGTTTGGCCTCATTACCTTGCTTGAGGATTCAGGTTATATGTCGCGTATTAGCTTTCTTTCGGATCGATTGATGCGAAGTGTAGGCTTAAACGGGAAATCCGTTATGCCACTCATCAGTGCGGTAGCATGTGCAGTTCCAGCTATCATGGCTGCACGTACTATTGAAAATAAAAAAGAAAAACTCATTACGATTCTCATAACACCCTTTATGAGTTGCAGTGCTCGATTGCCTGTGTATACTATTTTAATTTCTTTGGTAATCCCAAATCATTCTATCATGGGCATTTTCAATATTCAAGGCTTAGTTATGATGGGGCTTTATCTCGCTGGTTTTTTAATGGCTTTATTGACCGCTTTTATTTTAAACATATTTATTAAAGTTAAAGAACGTAGTATCTTCCTGATGGAATTGCCCGTATACAGAATGCCTCGATGGAGTAATATGGGTATTACCATGATTCAAAAAGCGAAGGTTTTTGTATTTGATGCAGGTAAAATTATTTTAGTTATCTCTATTATTCTTTGGGGCCTTTCATCGTATGGACCGGGTTCTAAAGGAACTGCTATTGTACAAAAAACTTCATTGGAAAATTCATTTGCAGGCATTACGGGCAAAGCTATTGAGCCTGCTATTAAGCCATTGGGCTTCGATTGGAAGATTGGCATTGCATTGATTACATCTTTTGCTGCCCGTGAGGTATTTGTAGGTACTATGGCGACGCTTTATAGTGTAGATGAAGAGGACGATAAAACCCTTATTCAGAAAATGGCAACTGCCAAAAGGCCTGATGGAACCAAGGTTTATACACTTCCTACAGGATTGTCCTTGCTTGTCTTTTATGTTTTTGCTATGCAGTGTATGAGTACCTTGGCTGTTGTAAAAAGAGAAACCGGAAGTTGGACATTACCAATAGCGCAGTTTTTGTTTATGGGCATCATTGCCTATCTATCATCTTTCTTTATATTCAATATGTTAAGTTAATCGCATATTATGACATCTTTATCATTTTGTTAGCAAGTTGCATAACAAGTGGTCTTATATTTGCATATAAAAGGTTGATTTAAACACAGTTAGAGAATGGAAAGAACGACAATGAAGCGACAGCTCGACAAAGATTTAAAACAAACAATTCAAAAAAGAAATCAGCGTTTGGATCAGTTTTGGACCAAATTGGGTCTAGAAGTTGAAATAATCGGAGACATGGAAACTCCCGCCGTGATTAAAGATAATTATTGTTTGGCATGCTATGTTCATAATTTTAATTTGATTTTTACTGATCATTATGATCAAGGTAAAGAATTGTATAGAGTGAAATTGCCAAAAGATCAGGTGTTTGATACGGAGCCTATAGTTGAGTGGTTGAAAACGGCTACTCATCGCAGGATTTATCGTATAAAAATGAAGGCTGAGCCTAACTTGTATTTGGTAGGCTATAATTTCAAATCCAAAGAAACGGCCGATGATAAATATCCTGTTTTTGGAAAATTTGGAGCAAAAGTTTACTTCACAGAGGATTATGCAAAGGATATAGTAAATCTATACCAATTAGATTACTGCGAAATACTTTAAGATGTTTTTTAATTTATATATATAATAACCTCAGATTGGGGTTATTGTTTTTAGTATATAGTAATGTATCCAGTCTCAGACAATGTTGTACCATCATACAATTGAAAATGATAAGTTCCGGGCGAATTGAAATTATTTTTGTCTAATATCAACATTGGTTTGGTTACACGTGACACGCGCAATACTTCATTTTTCTTAGGATCGTAGAATCGTATCGAGTACTTTTTGGTAAGTGCATCTTTAAGGCTGATGTTGATATGACCTGTGTAAGGATTGGTGTATATTTGAGAAGAGGGTGTGTAGTAAAAATCGGTCGAGACAGAACCATTGCCACTATTGTTGTAATCGGTATTGGCATTTGTAGAGCCTGTTTTAATAATACCTTCCATCGATTTGGCAATTACGTTCGAGTCCAAAATGACTTTATATAAATTACTAAACCATTCTACATCACCCGCAAACATAATTTGTAAACGATAGTTATTTTTTCCAGCCAAGGGTCTGTTATCAATATAAGATTGAATCCCTTTTTTCGGGTTATTTAAAACACCTATGGTAATAAAATTTTTGACGCTATCGGCCGAACGTTGAATTGCAATAGATTTTACACCATCGTATTGACATGTCCAACTCAGTTTGTTTTGTGCATTTTCTGTCACTACACTCATAGAGGGTAATTCAGGGTATTGTGCTTGTGCAACAAATGGAAGTAAAAAGAGTATAAGAAGTAATCGGAATGAATTCACCTGAACTATTTTGATGTGGGCGAAGATATTAAATAATACTTTAAACAAATGCCAAAATTTTTGAATTAGCTAGAGCGATTTCCTTGTATGCCTCCTGTATGGATGGCAAGTATTTTTGAGCCTGACTGAAATTTTTGTTGTTGAATTAAATCCAATAATCCTAGCATCATTTTGGCTGTATATACAATGTCGAGCTCAATATTTTGTTCAAGTTTAAATGAATGGATAAAATCTACAAGAGTGTTGTTTTTTTTCCCAAATCCTCCAAAATGATATTCAGTTTCTAAGTGCCATCGATTATGATTCACAGCTAGCGAGATTGTATCTTTTAAATACGATCCATTTTTCATTGCAGTAAATCCAATAGCTGACTGATGTTGTAATAATGATTGTGCTATACCCATAAGTGTAGTGGCTGTGCCAACTGCACAGCAAATAAGATCGTATTGACTTGTATCTGAAACTGTAACTATTTCTTGGCAACCCTTTAATCCAAGTGAGTTACTACCGCCTTCAGGTATGATATAGGTATCAGGATGCTTATGTTGAAGTGTTTCGAGAAATTCAAGTTCATTTTTATGTTTATAGTCAGTGCGTGATACAAAATGAAGTTCCATGCCCAAATCTTTACAGTCCATAAGAGTAGGATTTTGGACTTCTTCGCCACGTATATACCCAATAGTTTTCAAGCCTGCTTCCTTGCCTGCATATGCCATTGCATGTAAGTGATTGGAATAGGCTCCGCCAAATGAAACAAGACAGGTGAAATTATGCTCGAGCGCGTATTCAATATTGTACTTGAGTTTAAACCATTTGTTGCCTGATATAGCAGGATGTAATAAGTCCAAACGAAGCATATCCAATTGGATGCCAAATTCACCTATTAATGGATGATGGATGGATGAAATCAATTCGATGGATGGATCAATAACCATATTCTTTTAAATACAAATTATTGTTACGCCAGTCTTTTCTCACTTTTACATGCAATTCAAGAAACACTTTTCGATCAATGAATTTTTCGATGTCTTCACGTGCGAGTTGTCCTATTTTTTTTATCATAGAGCCTTGCTTTCCAAGTATGATTCCCTTTTGTGATTCACGACTTACAATGATGTCTGCAACGATTTTAGTCAAGGTGTTTTTTTCTTCGTATTGACGTACGAGCACTGCTGCATGATAGGGTAATTCCTCATCCAATTCGAAAAATAATTTTTCTCGAATGAGTTCCGATACAAAAAAGCGAATTGGTTTATCGGTCAAAGTGTCTTCATCATAGTAGGCTGGCATGGCAGGCAAAAGATCTACGATGGAAGTCATTAATTCTTCAATATTTATTTTTTCCAAGGCAGAAATTTCAATCATTTTTTTTACCTGAGGAAGCTTTGTAAAGGCTGTTTTTACAGCGTCTATTTTGCCAGCTTTTGCTTTGTCTATTTTATTAATGACAAGGATGGTGGGTTGTTTCGAATTCAGTTTATTGAGCAATTCAGTATTTTCTTCGATGTTGTCATTCGCATCGATTAAGTACAATACCACATCGGTACCTTGTTTGACCATACTCACTTCGTTCATCATTTTTTCGTGCAACTTGTACTTCGAATTAAGAAGCCCAGGTGTATCTGAAAAGATGATTTGATAGGTAGGTTCGGTTAGAATACCCAAAATTTTATTTCGAGTTGTTTGTGCCTTGGGAGATACAATGGCGAGTTTTTCACCTAAAATTGCATTGAGCAAGGTCGATTTACCTGCATTGGCCTTGCCAAAAATACCTACGAAGCCGCTTTTATAGTCTGTCATCTTTACAAAGATAGGAACGAAGCTTGATTTAATTTGATATTAAAAGCACCTAATGAATAATTTATTTATTCAAATAGGAATTATAAAAAGTATTATTTATGCAACTGAAACGCTTTATTCATAGGCATTATAGGCAAAACATACATTCTCGTAACAACGATATAACAAGTTGAATTGGGAGGAGAACTATTTTTGGTTACCTTTGCACCGCGAGGTAGAGCAGCGGTAGCTCGTCGGGCTCATAACCCGAAGGTCACTGGTTCGATCCCGGTCCTCGCAACTAACAAAAATCAAATGGCAAAGATTATCTTTGCCATTTTTAATTTCAACTATTATGTCTTTATTCACAGTAGCCGTCGTAGGACGACCGAATGTCGGAAAATCAACCTTGTTTAATCGTCTTATTGGCGAACGCAAAGCCATTGTAGATGATGTGAGTGGTGTAACCCGCGATCGACAATACGGCGAAAGCGAATGGAATGGCAAGCAATTTCATGTAATCGATACGGGTGGTTATGTCGTGAATGGAACCGATGTGTTTGAACGTGAAATACGTCAACAAGTTGAAATAGCCTTACGAGAAGCGCATGTAATATTATTTGTAGTGGATGTAAGTACAGGTATCACGCCCCTAGATGAAGAATTTGCAGAGTTGCTTCGAAAAAGTAAAAAGCCAGTATTAGTTGTAGTCAATAAGGTAGATAATAGTCGTCGACAAGTAGATGGAGTTGAGTTTTATGCTTTAGGTTTTGAACATATGCATTTTATTTCTTCATTATCAGGTTCAGGTACGGGCGATTTGCTCGATCAGGTTACGAGTTTGATGGTAGAAGAGAGCTTCAATGAGTTGGACAATGACTTGCCAAAAATCGCCATAGTGGGTCAACCAAATGCAGGTAAATCATCCTTATTGAATGCATTGGTAGGTGAAGATAGAAATATAGTGTCTGAGATTGCAGGTACCACGCGCGATAGTATACATACCCATTACAAATTATATGGGAAAGAATTTATTTTAATCGATACAGCCGGACTTCGTAAAAAAAATAAAGAGAAAGAAGATATTGAATTTTACTCTGTGATACGTGCTGTAAAGGCATTGGAAGAAGCTGATGTATGTATGTTGTTGATAGATGCAACCAAAGGTGTTACAGCGCAGGATGTCAATATTTTTAGCTTGGCTACACGCAAGGGAAAAGGAATTGTGGTATTAGTGAATAAATGGGACTTGGTAGAAAAAGAAACCATGACCTCCAAAAAGATTGAAGATGAAATCAAACATAAGATGTCACCTTTTACCGACTTCCCAATCATCTTTATTTCAGCGACGGAAAAATTAAGAATTCACAAAGCCATCGAAGAGGCATTGCAAATTGTTGAGAATCGATCTCAGAAAATCCCTACCTCTAAAATCAACGATATCATGTTGAAAGAGATTCAACATTATCCACCACCATTTTACAGAGGCAATGCGGTTACCATCAAGTATGTAACTCAATTGCCAGTGGTAGTTCCATCATTTGCATTCTATAGCAATCACCCCGATGAAATTAAAGAGGCATACAAAAATTATTTAGAAAATAAACTTCGCCATCATTTCAATTTCAGAGGCTTGCCGATACGCTTGTTTTTTAGAAAGAAATAAAAATTACGCCATTTTCTCGTTCAATGCAGCTATTTTTTTATCGTTGCGTTTGATTTCATTTTCTATGTACTTGCCATAACTTTCCCAATTTTCATGTGTTTTGGCTAGCTTTTGTTGTTGCTTTAAATAGCGACCATACGATTGTAAACCATTCAATTGAAATTCATTGAATTTTTGAGCGAAGACATTTTTTAAGTCTGTGTTATTGTTTGCCATAAGGAGTTTAATTTGATAATAAAGGTACGGCTAATTTGGTAATTTGAAAATTTGCGAATTTGAAAATTGTAGGAGTTAATCATTGAACTAGGAACAATTCAAAAAACCATTTTGCATTTTTTCAAAGGAAAAAGTGTATTGAATTACATTTTTTCGAAGGAAAAAGTGTTAAATATTACATTTTATCGAATGAAAGTGTGTATTTTTATATAAAATTTAGATGGTATGGAGCGCAAAATAATAGCTGAATTAGTTCGTTGGCAACAAAAAAAGACTAGAAAACCACTCATCATACAGGGTGCAAGACAGGTTGGCAAAACATGGATCATGAAATCCTTCGGTCATAACTATTTTGAACAAACGGTTTATATCAACTTTGAAAGTAGTGTTCGTTTACAAAACCTGTTTAAAGATGATTTTGACATTCAACGTATTATTTCTGTATTTGAAATAGAGAGTGGCATTTCGATTGACCCACAACATACACTTCTTATTTTAGATGAAATACAAGAAGCTGAAAAGGGTTTGACGGCGTTAAAATATTTTTACGAAAATGCGCCTGAATATTTTGTGCTAGCTGCGGGTTCTCTGCTCGGTGTATCGTTGCAAAAAAATAATACATTTCCAGTTGGTAAGGTTGATTTTTTAAATCTCTTTCCCTTAAGTTTCGAAGAGTTTTTAATCAGTCTGAACGAAAAGAAATTAGTAGAGGCGATTCAAGAAAAACGATGGACTACGGTAGAGCCTTTTCATGATAAACTGATACAATATTTACGTATATATTATTTTGTAGGAGGAATGCCAGAAGCTGTAAACACCTATATCGAAACCAAGAATTACAATCAAGTAAGAACAATACAAAACAATATTATACAAGGATATGAAAACGATTTTGCAAAGTATGCACCTATAGAGATCGTACCTAAAATTAGACTCGTTTGGCACTCTATCCTTGGGCAATTGGCCAAAGAAAACAAGAAATTCATATACGGACAACTGAAGAAAGGGGCACGTGCTAAAGACTTTGAATCGGCCATAAATTGGTTGATTCATGCAGGTCTGCTTATTAAGTGTATGCGAATCAATAAGACTTCCATTCCATTAAAGTCGTATGCTGATTATGATGTGTTTAAATTGTATTTGTTGGATATAGGATTGTTGAATGCAATGGCCAATGTGAGTGAACAAATTTTATTGAATCAGAATCAACTACTAACAGAATTTAAAGGCGCTTTGACAGAACAGTATGTTTGCCAGGAATTATCCAACAGCAAAGAGGTGTATTATTGGACAGCCGAAAATGCTACAGCTGAAGTAGATTTTCTATTGCAACATGAACAAACTATCGTACCGATAGAAGTGAAAGCGGAAGAGAATTTAAAATCTAAAAGCTTGAAAGTATTTGAAGATACCTACGAAACAAAGCATGCAATTCGCACCTCTATGAGTAAGTATCGTATACAAGAGTGGATGACGAATATTCCACTTTATGCAGTGATGACAATCGTGTAGTGTAACAATAATCTTTAAGGTTTTAAAAACCTTGAAGATTATTTTGCCTTATTTCTGCACCACCAATTTCATCATCTCGCCATTATTGGTTTTGATAAAATAGATACCATTGCTTAGTGCAGCGATGTTTAGCTTTTTGGATTTGGTAGACGGAAAGCTTTTGATTTCGATTACGCTCATTTGCTGATTATAAATCGTGTATTGTGTAAACTCTCTCTCTGCATCAATATACACTTCGGAGGAAGCTGGATTAGGATAAATCACAACTTGGTTTCGCAGAGATGCTGTATTCTTTACGCCTGTGGGTTGATAGATTGTGTTGATGGTTTCGTTGGTAATGATCGGTGGGTTATAATCGAAATAGATATAGGCTTTATTCTTGATCACATCACCAAGTTGGTTGCCATTTTTCTGACGTATTTGATAGTGGATATGTCCATGGCTTTCAGGTTCGTTGGTGGTGCTATCGGGTAGCATGATATTGTAGAACTTCCACTTGATGATTTGGTTGTTGACTACTTCCAATTGATACGGATGACTTGTTTGCAATACATTGAAGGTAGTGATATCAAGTTTGTCACTCAAGGTATCCTCGATTACGATATTGTAGGCAGGTGCATTACCTGTATTTTGAAAATTGATATTGTAGGTCAACAATAAATCGCTAGCTAAGATATTGCCATTTGGCCCTTCGCCTTTAGGCGCTACATGCTTATCGTTTGGATCGTAGGAATTGCAGAAGGGTATGGTGTAGTTAATTTGATTGTTCAACAAGTTCGTATCAATATATTGCAAATTACTTAGACCAATAATGAATGGAAATGTATTGGCTGCAGTATAAGACGTAGGGAATGTGAAATTGATTTGTATAGCATTATACCAAGCATTGATATTTGTCAAATTCCAGAAAACAGTATCTCCTGAAATTGAAGTATGGGTCGGGTTAGAATTTACATAATGATTAATCGAGTCAAATACAGCATAAACTGTTCCTGTTGAAGAATAAGTTGGATTATTATGGTATGCAATAATTTGTTTACTTTTCACTGGACTTGGAACTATAAAACATGAATTATAATTTAAATAAATAGAATAATCTAAGAATGTAGTTGCACTATCACCATAATTATTAATTTGATTAGCATTCAAAGCGTTCAAAGTGAAGTTTTGATTGTTGCCACAATGCGTGTAATATGCATTTATATTATTTTGATGCGATATTGTATAAGTTCCATAGGGTAATTGATTATAACTATAATCACCATTGGCATCAGTATATGTAATAATATTACCTGGATTGGCAATTATCATCGTGTTGGGTATCCCATGTTCACTTATGTCTTGCATGCAATTCGAAATAGAATCAAAATAAACTGTTCCACTTATATTGCCACAGTTGCTACCTATACTTGAAACTGGTATGATTACTGAGATACATTCATTCGCTGGGTTTTTAATATTTACTGAAAAATTTCCTGCACCAATATTGTTCAAAAACGAAGTAGTGTCATTTGTATTCCAAAGGTATTGATAGGTATTGGCAGGTGTTACGATTAAACTTATCATGCCATTTGTACTCAATGAGCAAGTAGGATTTACAATAACTGGCGTAACACTACCTCCAGGAAAAGCAGTATCTGCAACGATTGTGACAACAGTATCTTTGAGACATCCTGCACCAAAATTGTCTTTTATTGTCAATGTATAAGTACCACTACAAAGAGAGTTGAACGAATTCGTTGTTGAAAAAGGACTACCATTTAAACTGTATTGATAAGGAGGAGTGCCTCCGCTGGGCGATGATATGATAGAACCTAATGAAGTAATTACACCAGCTTGAATGGATGGATTGAATGGACTGGTAACAGGAAATAATTGCGTCGTTCCAGTGCACCAGTTCGCATCTGTAACTACAACAGTATAAACACCAGCGCATAAATTCGAAGCAAATCCATTTGCATTGATAGAAGGGGTTCCTGGTCCGGTTATAGTATAGTTGGCGCCTGCTGTTATTGTCAGTTGTGCAAAACCATCACATCCAATTGCGCATGTAGGATTTGTCATTGTTGATACAGATACTATGGGCGAATTTGGGCCTAATAATGAAACAGTAGTTGTAGCAATGCAGTTATTCGCATCTGTAGCTTGAATGGTATAATTAGTCCCTGCACATAAATTTGTAGCCACGCCAGTATTGTTATTTATAATACCAGAAGGAAATATTGAATAATTAAAGGGAGGATTACTGCCAATAGCAGTTGAAATAACCACGCCATCACAACCTGGCACACAAGTAGGTGAGAATGTCGAATTAATTGCAGGCATAAGGCTTGTTGTTTGACTTATAACAGAAGTAGTAGTAGCTGTGCATTCATTTGCATCTGTAGCTGTTAATGTATAAATCCCAGCACATAAATTATTGAATACGCCAGCAGGTGCTTGAGTAGCCATTGGATTTATTGAGAAATTGATTAGTCCTGAGCCACCTGAGCTTGTTACTGATATACCACCACTACAAAATGGTGAAACATTGCATGAACCAATAATAGAATTAGTATTAATTAATAATTGTGGTGGATCAGTAATTGTAATAATTGTTGATGAGGTACACGAGATATTATCCGTACCAGTAACAGTATATGTGCCAGCAATTAACCCAGCAAACAAACCACTGGTGTTATTAATATTACTAGGGCTTAAGTTAAAGTTTATAGAGTTGGTCATAGAAACACCTATTTGTCCATTGCTTGCACCATAGCATAAAGGATCATTTGTAGATATTAAATTTATGGAACATTGAGCCTTTGTAAAGTGAACAAAAATAAAATAATCAACACCAGTGAACTAATCTTTTTCATAAAAATGATTTTGAACAAAACTAATACCCTGAATTTGTAATTAATAACCTAACCATCAAATATGACGAAACGATGACGCAGAAATGACATGGGAATGACATAAAATAAGCACCTCACTAAAAACATCAAGTTAGTGAATAGAATCTTACTAATTTAAATAGTACGATATGATTTTAGTTCCGCGCTATGATAATTAATCTACTTGAAAATTCACCTCGCCGATTTATAAAAATGTCTTAATTCTAAAATATCAAAGTTAATCTAGTTTGTAAATTACATTTGATGGGTTTACACCCCATACTTGCCCATCTGAGCTTGCCGAGACACATTTTAATCTAGCATTAGGATCTGGTTTCTTCCATTTACCATTTTGTTGTGTATATACCATACCACCAGCATTTACTCCCCAAATATGGTTAGCATCACCAACTGAAATGTAGGTTAGCCTTGCATTTGACTCAGGTTCTACCCAAGCGTTCTCAACAAAATGCACAACATTTCCTCCCTCTTTTATTGCCCATACATCACCATCTGCACCTACAGCTACTTGAACAAACCGCCATTGATCTGTTCCTGCTGATTCGAACTTCTTGTTAGACGTGTTATAAATTAAGGCAACTCCGTTCTGATCCAACGCCCAAATTTGGCTCGAAGAACCAACCGCAATGCACTTGAACTTTTGATCCGTCGCTACCCGTTTCCATTCAGTTTTCTCCCAACGATACAATACATTAGTTGCATTGATGCCCCAGACATTTCCATCTGCAGAGGCTGATACTTGTTTTAGCTTTGCAGCTTCTTGAGGTTTTGTCCAGCCATCATCGGTACTTTTATAAACATCATGTTGATCATTGACTCCCCATACATTGTTTTTATTGCCTACAGATATTTGCATGAGTTTCCCATCTATTTTCCTCCAACTTTGCGCCTTTGAAATGGTGCTTAATAACATTACTGCTGCAGCAAATAAGGTCGTTTTTATTAGATTAATTTTCATAATTTCTTTTTTAAATGAATTTACTTATTCCTTAAACTTAATCGAATAAGGATAAAATTTTACATAGTAATATTGAAAAAAAAGTTGATTCGGTTTTATTACTAATACCGTTAGTTTTTACTGATGAATTTAAAATCCATCTTCAATCAACTGCCAATATGAACTCCAGAAACCTGAATTACTTGTCGTACATTCAACTCCATTCGTTTTACTCACTTTCTCATTATTCAAGTAAAGCGTTGGCTTCCATCTATTTTTAATTCTATATACACCAGCCTCTTTACCAACTTTCTCAAGCACCCATTGAGCACTGAACCAACCTTTTTTAATTTGACCATAATCTAGTTGCCCAGTTTCAATATTCAGATAATTTCCAGATTGATAGTGTTTTATAAAATAGGTGTTTTTTTGACCAGGTACAGGTTCAAACGCCCAAGAGTTAGCATCTGGAGTCGCCTTTTTACCTCCACATCCAAAGTCTTGCCCACCAAATAGATAGGTCTTAGTCCAATAGTTTTTTACATAATAATACTTAACAACATCTTGAGCTAAAAGGTTAGAAGTGATAAATAAAGTAGCAAATAAAATTGCAAGGAATAAAAAGTTGTTTTTCATGGTTTATTAAGTTTAGATTAATCATAAAGAAAAATAAATAATTTTATAGTTTAAAATTATATTCATTATTTTTTGATTATCAAGTATTAGTAGGTTCAAATACTAAAGAATCATACTTGGAATTTATAATTATTCAACCACTCTCTGCGAAGGTTGTGCCTTCCTAGTTTCTATGTTCTCGGCAGGCTTTGCCTCGTCAAATAAAATTCTAAGAAGCCACTATATTCGAATAGTTGAATGCTCTGCTATTTATGTAATGCTTTTGCTTAGTTACATTTCTGTAAATCATAAACATTTTACTTTTGCATTTCAGTTGCTCAACTCATGCAATAGACGATGAAAGCTAGCCTTGATGTAAGCATGCACCATGTGCTGCTAACAGCGAGAAGTAGTTGAAGAATGAACTAATGCAGGGCTCCAAAAAATACTAACTCAAATACTTCGCCACAATAGGCACTCTTCGTCCCACGCCAAAAGCTTTGGGCGATACTCGTATGATAGGACAAAATTGATTTCGTTTGTATTCGTTTGTATTCACAAGTTTTAATGTGCGATCTACGATGGCTTGTTCGAAGCCTTGTGCAACGATTTCATTCGGTCCTTGACGTCGCTCTATGTATTGGTATAATACGGCATCAAGTATGCGATAATCGGGCAAGGAGTCGCTGTCTTTTTGATTAGGTCGCAACTCAGCCGAAGGTGCTTTGTCGATAATGTTTTGAGGAATAATTTCTTCATTCCGATTGATGTAATTGGCCAAGGCATACACTTGCATTTTGTATACATCGCCAAGCACGGCTATGCCGCCAGCCATATCACCATAGAGTGTACCATAACCTGTAGCGCATTCGCTTTTGTTGGTGGTGTTGAGGAGTATTTGTCCAAATTTGTTGGCTATCGACATCAATAAGTTTCCTCTGCTACGCGCTTGTATATTTTCTTCAGCTACATTGAAGGGAAGGTCTTGATACAAAGGTTTGAGTTGTGTCATGAATACATCGAAGATGGGTTTGATTTCGATGGTATGGTATGGGTTGTTTAAGTTCTGAGAAAGTTGTACGGCATCGTCAACAGAATGCGAAGTAGAATATTGCGAGGGCATTAAAACAGCTGTTACGTTTTCTGCACCCAAGGCCTCGCAAGCCAATGCCAATGTGACTGCGGAATCAATGCCACCACTCGAACCGAGGATGGCTTTTTTGAATCCCATCTTCGTAAAATAATCTTTGATACCCATAACGATGGCATCATGAATTCGATCGATGTGTAAGTTGTCGTGATAGGTGGTCGGATTTAATTCTTCGTTCGGAATTTGATCCGCTTCTGTTTGGATTGATTCTTTAAACGTGCCATCGTCTAGCAAGTTGACTGCGATTAAATCTTCTTCAAAATACCTGCCTTCGTGTATCAAATGACAGTCTTTGTCAAATACTAATGAGCCGCCATCAAATACGATTTCGGTTTGCGAACCTACAGCATTGCAATACAGCAATGGAAGTTTGTATTTTGTTACATTGGCTTTGATAATAGCCTTGCGATCTTCTACGTGTGTATAGTCGAATGGAGATGCACTTAAGTTGATCATCACATAAGGATTGAACGACATGAGTTGGTCCATCGGACAAATCCGATACAAGGGATTGTTGCCTAAGTTCCAAATATCTTCACAAACGGTTACAGCCAATTTCTTGCCCTTGAATTCTATCACATGCCATTCATAGCAAGGCTCGAAATATCGGTTTTCGTCAAATACATCGTAGGTCGGTAACAAGGTTTTGTGTACGATGTCTTGTACTTCTTGTTGGTATAGAAGATAAGCACTGTTGAATAAATCTTTCCCTTCAGGAACCTTGTTGTAAGAAGGACAACCTATTAATACACCGATGGTGTCAGCATGTAGTTTGATTTCGTCGACAGCAGCTAAGCAACGTTGTATA
This sequence comes from Chitinophagaceae bacterium, assembly GCA_044233655.1. Lineage (GTDB taxonomy): Bacteria > Bacteroidota > Bacteroidia > Chitinophagales > Chitinophagaceae > OLB11. Next base: position 27,324 of record JBIIJQ010000034.1, read on the forward strand.
AAATCATTGAACTCTAAAAAATCGCGCGGAGGATAACCACAAACACTCAATTCAGAAAATACAATCAAATCGGCTTGTTGTGCTTTTGCAGCTTCGATTGCTTCAATTATTTTTTTTGTATTTTGTTCAAAGTTTCCAATGTGGTAATTCTGTTGGGCAAGTATGATTTTCATAGGAGCAAAAATAGAATACTTTATGGGATAGTATACAAAAAAAGCCACGCAATGCGTGGCTTGTAAAAGAAGTTGAGAAATTCATTAGAAAAAATATCCAAAACGAATCGCAAATGTATTGCTACGTACATTTCCATCGCTGAATTTATAACCATTGTTATTGTTTTGAGGTGTAGTAGCGTCTATAAAACCATTTCTATAAAGAATAGTAGCATATACAGAGTTTTTGTCATTTAATGCATATTCTACGCCAGGTCCTATTTGCCAACCTAAATTAACAGGCACACTCGATGCGATATCTTTTAATTTGGTTTTAGATGAAACAACATTTAAGCCACTGCTCAACGTTCCAGAATAATCACCACGGTTACTTAAAAGTATACCTAAGTCAAAACCAGTTTGTGCAAATACTTTGATTTTTCCAAACTCAGCTGCTTTCATTTTCAATCCCAATGGAATAGTAAGATATTGATGCTTGTATGTAACAGATGCTTTACGAAGGTAATCTGGTTTCAAAGTAACTGATGTGTCAGTAGCTGTAACTGAGCCACCTCTCCAATCCATACCAATGCCTGTGTAGATTGCATATCGGTCATTGATATTGTAATCTGCATTGATACCAAAGCTGAATCCAACATTGCCTTTTCCTTTTGAAATAAAGTAATTGTCGGCAGAAGATGAAGTAGGTCTTAATGAATTGAACGTTGGTCCTAAAAATAAACCAAAGCGATATGTTTTGAATATTTCATCCACCTTTGAATCTTGAGCATTCACATTTGTTGCAAATAATGAGTTGAATAATAGGCCTAAAACGAGCAGTTTTTTCATGTTTTTATATTTTAGTAAATAGTTAAGAATAATTACATCAAATTTGCATTCAAAATAATGTAATTGATTATGGGGCAAAGATACTTTTTATATAAGGGGTTCATATTAATGGTTTGTTATTTGACGATGTTCAATTTTTCATCTTGTAAAAATTCAACTGAATCTAAAAAAGTTGATGTCAGTCATATCAAAGTAGATTTTAAAAGTATACGATATGACCAAGAGTTATATCAATGCGATACCAATAATCTTGAAATGAGTGTGAATGCATTGGGTAGTAAGTATCCAGATTTTTCATCTATTTATTTTAACGAGTTGACAGGCTTCTCCAAAACAGATGACAATAAAGTTTTTATGAATTCGGTTCGTCATTTTCTTACCTATAAAGATTACAGAGCGTTGTTTGATACTGTGTTCGTAAAATTCCCTGATGTAAAAGATATAGATGCTGAATTGGCAAAACTATTTAAGCATATAAAATATTATTTTCCAAATCAAAAAATAGGCGATGTGTATTATTTTATCACGGGGCTCAATTTTTGGAGTGCTGTGACAGTGGATAGTACGATTGGTGTTGGTCTTGATATGTATTTGGGCAAGCAATATCCTTTTTATGCTTCGGTGCAAATACCTGCCTATCAAATAGAACGATGTGAGAAAGAATACATTCCAGTCAATGTAGCAAAAGCAATCTACGAAAATAATTATCCTATGAATGCTGAAGGTAAAACCTTACTCGATTTAATGATTATGAAAGGTAAAGAACAATTGTTTTTAGAATATACATTACCTGAAACCAATGAAGAATTATTGATTGGTTACACGCCTGAACAATTGAAATGGTGTCAACAAAATGAAGGTATGATGTGGAGTTATTTTGCGAAGCAAAAATTACTATATTCTACACAATGGCAAGAGATACTCCGCTATGTCAATGA
>JBIIJQ010000004.1:0-92357 GCA_044233655.1 Chitinophagaceae bacterium
ATAATAATATCGTCAACGGAAATAAAGAAGTCTACAAGTATAAACTACCTGCTTATTCATTATCTGTATATGCAAGATACTTAGTTGGAAACTTTTTATTGCTAAATTTCGAACCAGAAATTAATAATACAAAGTACATAACAAACTTTCCATTTAATTCAATGGCAGATTATGATTTAAATACCGGCAAGGTAAAAGAACGCTCCGAAAGACGATTTATACCTGCAATGTTGTTAGGTGCAGGCTATGCACAGCGATTTGGTAATTATGGTTACTCTTACATAATGGTTTGCTATGATTTAGTACAAAATCCCAATTCAAGGTATTATCAGACACTTGATTACCGTTTTGGTATCATGATCAATTTATGGTAATAAAATGCTAGTTTTTTCTAAAAGAAAAATATGTATCTTGTAAGACTAATCTAATTCTATCATTAAAATATACAGGAATTAATCATCTATGCTACAAAAACGATGGGCACTAAAAAAAGTGGATGAAGAACTTGTGGTTGCATTACAAGAAGAATTAAAAATCCATCCTGTATTATGTCGATTATTAATCGAGCGAGGTATTCATACTTATGCGCAGTCAAAAGATTTTTTCAGAACAGTAAAGGAACATTTGCATGATCCTTTTTTAATGAAAGGGATGCAATTGGCTGTTGATCGAATCCTTAAAGCTATTGAAAATAATGAACGAATATTAATTTATGGGGATTATGACGTAGATGGAACTACGGCTGTAGCTGTTGTATTTAGCTTTTTTAAATCATTTTATTCTGATATTGAATTTTATATTCCTCATCGCTTTGCAGAAGGATATGGAGTTTCTCAAAAGGGCATTGATTACGCCATAGATCATGGGTTTAAATTAATAATTACCCTAGACTGTGGCATTAAATCAAGCGCATTAATAGATGTTGCAAACCAACATCACATTGATGTGATTGTATGTGATCATCATATGCCCGATGAAGATTTGCCAAAGGCACTTGCAATATTAAATCCTAAACAATCTGATTGTTCTTACCCATACAAAGAATTATGTGGATGTGGTATTGGTTATAAATTAATTAGCGCTTATGCAATACGAAATCAAATATCGCAAGATATCGTCGATAGGCACTTGGATTTAGTTGCAACTGCCATTGCTTCTGATATTGTACCAATTACAGATGAAAATAGAACGCTAGCAGTTTTGGGTTTGCAAAAAGTAAATTCAAATCCATCTATACCGATACAAGCATTAAAGCAAATTAGTGAGTTGAATAAACAATTTACAATTTCTGATTTGGTATTTATAATAGCACCAAGAGTGAATGCAGCTGGGCGTATGGATGATGCAAGAAAAGCTGTTGAATTGTTTATTGAAGATAATCAGGAGAAAGCAAAAGAAATTGCAAATCAATTGCATGACGACAATAATGATAGAAAAGAGGTAGACCGAACGACAACATTAGAAGCTTTGGATATGCTAACTGATAATGAAAGCCATGAACAGCTTCGATCTACAATAGTGTATCAACCACATTGGCATAAAGGTGTTGTAGGAATCGTTGCTTCAAGATTGATTGATCATCATTATAGACCAACCATTGTCTTGACCAATTCCAATGGAAAAGTGACAGGCTCTGCACGTTCGATTAAAGGGTTTAATTTGTTTGATGGATTAAATCAATGTGCCGAATTTCTTGAAACATATGGCGGTCATTATTTTGCTGCAGGACTTACTATGCAAGAAGAGCATTTAGTTGCTTTTCGCAAACGTTTTGATGAAGTAGTACGAAGCATGGTTCCCGAAGATTCATTTTTTCCTGAAATAGAGATAGATGCTGAACTGCAATTTTCAGATATCAATGATGCCTTTCTTCGTATTTTAAATCAGTTTGGACCTCATGGTCCAGAGAATATGAAGCCTGTATTCATTTCTCGAAATGTAATAGATTATCAAGGGTTAAGTACAGTCGTGAAAGAAAAACATTTGCGATTGGTTGTTTATCAAAATGGAAGTAGAACGTTCAATGGCATTGGATTCAATATGGCTGATAAAATAGAGGCAGTGAAATCTAGAAAAATGTTTGATATACTCTATCACATCGAAGAAAATGAATGGCAAGGGAATAAATCCATACAACTCAAAATTATTGATGTACGATAAGTACTTCGTGGTATTTTATATTTCATCATTTTAAATTCAATATTGTACTTTTGAACTTTCATGAAACTAAGTGATATTTTTTCATTAGCTCAAAAAGCAATTAAAAGCAATCGTCTTCGCTCTAATCTTACGATTGCTATCATTGCAATAGGTATTACCGCTTTGATAGGTATTATTACAATCATAGAAGTGTTGAAAGGAACTATTCACAATAGTTTTTCTGGTATGGGTTCTAATACATTTAATATTTCATCGCAAAGTGTCATTTCTAAAAACAAAAAAAATGGTCGACGTCGAAGAGTAAATACAAGTGATGAAAAGAATAGAATCAAACTTGAAGATGCACGATTGTTTAAAGAGCGATATCAGTTTCCTGGTAAAGTAAGTATCAATATAATGGCAACGAATGCTGCAATTGTAAAAAGAGAAAATAAAAAATCAAATCCAAATATCCTTGTGATGGGTGCTGATGAAGATTATATCAATGTGTCGGGCACCAATCTTGTGGCTGGTCGAAATTTTAGTACAAGAGAAATTGGGAGCGGTGAAAATGCCTGTATTTTGGGGAATGGGATAGCTAAGAAATATTTTAATTCAGTTCAGAATGCTGAAAATGGGTTAATTAATATAGGAGATGCTCGTTACAGAGTAGTAGGGGTTATGGAAAGTAAAGGCGCTAGTTTTATTGATCGTTCAGATAATATGGTAATAATAACATTGAATAATGCTCGTCAGCGATTTTCCATTTCGCAAAAATCCTGTGTAATTAGTGTGCGAGTCAATGATCTAAAATGGATGGAAGCAGCAGCTGATGAAGCAGAAGGTACAATGCGCACATTGAGACGTTTACAGCCTGGCGATGAAAATAATTTTGCAGTAAATAAAAATGATGAAATAGCAAATTCATTAATTGATAATTTAAAATATGTAACCCTGTCGGCAAGTCTCATTGGATTTATAACCTTACTAGGTGCTGCAATAGGACTAATGAATATCATGCTCGTGTCGGTGGCAGAGCGAACACGTGAAATAGGATTGTCCAAAGCTATTGGTGCAAATAGCCAAACGATCCGATTGCAATTTTTATCCGAGGCCGTTTTTATCAGTGTAAAAGGCGGCATTATTGGTATCATTATTGGAATATTAATTGGCAACTTATTGTCATTAGCATTTAGTGCACCATTTGTGATACCGTGGATGTGGATTGGAATTGGTATCAGTATTTGTATTTTTGTAGGGTTAGCTGCTGGGATTTACCCCGCTATTAAAGCTTCCAACTTAAATCCTATCAATGCATTGCGATATGAATAATTCAATAATTGAAGGAAGTCAATTTTTATAAAATTCCTTTACCTTATTTTTCTCTTTTTCTATTACCTTCGTACTTCAATTTTATAGTATGAAATATCTTCCACTAGATTCTAAATTATTTACACATAACCGTGAGCGGTTTGTAAAAAAAATGAAATCTAACTCTATTGCAATTTTTAATGCACACCCAAATCTTCCTGAGAATGGCGATGCGCAATATCATTTTAAATCAAATTCTGATGTGATATGGCTTAGTGGCGTGGTGCAAGAAAAAACAATGGTGATATTGTACCCTGATAATATTGATAAAAATTTCAGAGAAGTATTGGTAGTTCTAAGACCCAATGAAGTACTTGAAAAATGGGAAGGACATAAATTGACCAAAGAGGAAGCAACAGCAATTTCTGGAATTAAAACAGTTATTTTCTTAGACCAACTAGATGCCATGTTACATGCTTGGATACATCATGCTGAACACATCTATCTCGATAGTAATGAAAATGATCGATTAGATACTTCAATACCTCGTATCGATTTGTTGTATGTACATGATTTGATGAAACGATATCCATTGCATAAATATGAGCGCGCCGCTTTGATTATGAAAGAACTTCGTGCTATTAAAAGCAAACACGAAGTTGCGGTGATGCTAGAAGCAGTAGACATTACTCATAAAGCATTGATGCGTGTATGCAAGTTTATCAAGCCTGGTGTTTTTGAACATGAAATTGAAGCAGAGATTACACATGAGTTTTTGAGAAATAGAGCTACGCGTCACGCATATGGATGTATCATTGCGAGTGGAGATAATGCACGCATATTACATTATGTAGAAAATAATCAAGCATGTAAAAGTGGTGAATTAATCTTAATGGATTTTGGTGCTGAATATGGAAACTATTGTGCTGATTTAACTCGTACGATTCCTGTAAATGGAAAGTTTACCAAACGACAAAAAGAGGTTTATGATGCTTGTTTGAATGTGCATCGATATGCACAGAAAATGTTGAAACCTGGTGTGACTTGGCTCGACATAACTGCGGCATCAGAAATTGAAATGAATAAACAGCTGCTTAAAATCGGATTGCTTACCAAAGAAGACATTAAAAATGAAAGCGCGGACAATAAAGCCTGTCGTCGATATTTTTATCATGGTTTAGGACATCACTTGGGGATTGATGTACACGATATTGGTACTCGAAATACGCCTATCAAAGAAGGAATGGTTTTTACCATTGAACCTGGCATTTATATCAAAGAAGAGCAAATGGGTATACGAATCGAAAATAATTTTTGGGTTACTAAAAATGGAAATATTGATATGTTCAAAGCTATGCCAATTACTACCGAAGAGATAGAGGCAGCTATGAAGAAAAAATAATGAATAGTATTCTATCAAAAAAGGCTGTCTTAACCAAGACAGCTTTTTTTGTAAGTTTAAAAAATCGAGGAATTATTTCCCGTCATATGCCCATTTAATATATGTACTTCCCCATGTGAAGCCACCACCAAATGCAGCCAACACAATATTATCACCTTTGCGTAGTTTGCTTTCCCATTCCCAAAGGCAAAGTGGTAAGGTGCCATTGGTAGTATTGCCATATCGTTGAATATTTACCATTACCTTTTCTTCGTCTAGTCCCATGCGTTCGCGTGTTGCGTCTATGATACGTTTGTTGGCTTGATGTGGGACAAGCCATGTAACGTTATCAGACGTTAATTCGTTACGTTGCATGATTTGATATGCAACATCGGCCATATTCGTTACCGCAAATTTGAAAACAGTTTGCCCTTCTTGATAAACAAAGTGTTCTTTGTTCATGACTGTTTCTATCGTGGCAGGTTTTACTGATCCGCCTGCTTTTTGATGCAAATAGGCTCGGCCAGCTCCGTCAGATTTGAGTATGCTGTCAATAATGCCAAACCCATCGGTATTGGGTTCAAGTAATACGGCACCACATCCATCACCAAATATGATACAAGTCGCTCGATCTTCGAAATTCAAAATAGAGCTCATTTTATCACCACCTACTATAATTATTTTTTTATGCTTTCCAGTTTCAATAAATTGTGCAGCGATAGTTAGAGCATAGATAAATCCACTACAAGCTGCATTGATGTCGTAGCCCCAAGCATTTTTAAGTCCAGCTTTATCTGTAATAACATTTGCAGTCGCAGGAAATGTAAAGTCAGGGGTAGTAGTAGCGCATATCAATAGTTCGATATCCAAGGGGTCAATACCTGTTTTGTCAATAATTTGTTGTACGGCATGAACTGCCATATCAGACGTGCCAAGACCCTCGCCTTTCAATATTCTTCTTTCTTTGATGCCTGTTCTAGATGTAATCCACTCGTCGTTGGTATCAACTATTTTTTCCAAGTCGGCATTGGTCATTTTATCTTCTGGTACATAACCACCTACTGCGGTGATAGCTGCATGTATTTTTGACATTTGTATTATTAGTTTGTATAAATGGAGGGTAAAGTTACAATTAAACTTAAGCTATGAAAGCATTTTTTTTAATTTGATTGTTATAGAGATCTTTTAAATATAGAATTTAATATTTAATAGTAGGTAACATTAAAATAATCTAAATTCTATGAACCACTGATAGCAATGCTTTTGCAAGATTTATCGAGTCTTTCTATCTTTCATTGCAATTAAAGTATTAAAAAAACTTTTGAAGTATAAAAAGTTTCCATAGTTTTGCATCGTGAATACTCAAAAACATCAAATAGTTCAAGCAGCCTTTAGCCAATTTAGGCAATTTGGATTCAAAAATGTTACCATGGATGACTTGGCACGAAATATCGGGGTGTCAAAGAAAACCTTGTATGAATTATTTGAAGATAAAGATGATTTGGTACTGGAAAGTGTAAAATATATGCTCGATAGCAATCAATGCGAAACAGAAGATGCATTTAAAAAATCTAAAAATGCTGTTGAGCAAATAATTGCCATTTTAGTCATCATGGAAAAAATGGTCCGAGGAATGAATTTAGTATGTTACATCGATCTTCAACGACATTATCCTGTGGCCTATAAATACTTGCAAGAGCATAAAGAAAGCTATTTGTTTGAATGCATTGCAGAAAATCTACGTCAAGGTATCAAAGAAGAGTTGTATCGTGAAGATGTTGATATAGATATTATAGCGCGATTTAGAATGGAGTCTTCATTAATTGTGTTTCAAAATAATATTTTTCCTCAGGAAAAATATGATATCGTAAAAGTCAATACACAGATTTTTGCAAATTACATGTATGGTGTTGCCACACTGAAAGGGCATAAGTTATTGTCAAAATATTTATCCAATCATTTAAAAAAGTAAGTATGAGTTTTCAAAAACAATTATTCATTTTCTTGTTATTAAGTATATCAATATATACAAAGGCGCAGGACAAAACTGCCTATTCATTGCAAGATTGTATTTCATATGCAATGAAGAATAGCAATAACATCAAAGGTGCTTTACTCGACGAGCAAATACAGTTAGAAAAAAACAAAGAAGTACTTGGTATAGCACGCCCGCAAATACAGGCTACCGGGCAGTTTCAATATCTTTTTATAATACCAAAGCAACGTGCAGATGCAAATGCATTTGACTTTACATCTAGTCTGAGCTTTTTTAAAATAGACACCCCTGCTTTTTTAGCTTATCAGCAACAGCCTAAGCAAAAATACAGCGAACTAAAGTTTGGTTTGCCATTAAATATGAGTGCAGGCATTCAAGCAACTCAAATACTATTTGATGCGGGTGTATTAATAGCGCTCAAAGCAAGAACAAGTCTTGAAGAGTTGTCTGTATTAAATACAAAACGTAGCGAACAAGACTTGAGAGTAAGTATTTCGAAAGCATATTTCAACTGTGTAATTGCTGAGAAAAGAGTTGCATTGTTGAATGACAATATTACATTGCTTGCTTCCTTGGAAAATATGACACAAAAATTATTTGGAGAAGGCTTTGCCGAAAAAATTGATGCTGATCGTTTAACTGTTCAAAAGAATAATTTAATAATCGAAAGAGAAAAAATACAAAATTTAATTCAATTGAGTTACATGATGTTGAAATTTCAAATGGGTATGCCATTGGATAATACAGTAACTCTCACAGATGATTTGAATCTAGAAATTATTAAAAAAGATATGGAACTAGATCGAATAGTAGATTATAACAACCGTGTTGAAATGGATTTGTTAAAAACTATTAAAAAATTAAATTCATATGATTATAAACGATATCAAAAAGGGTATTTGCCAACAATAGCAGCTGCAGTTTCAGGTAGTTATGCGACACAAACAATTGCTTTTAAAGAATTATTTACGCTGCCCTATTTCCCTACAGGAGCACTAGTATTAAATGCTTCAGTGCCTATCTATGATGGTAATACACGAAAAGCTAAAATGCAACAAGCAAAGTTAAATATGCTTAAAAACGACAACGATATGGAAGCGTTGAAATTGGCAGTCGATTTTGAAAGTAAAAACGCTAAAACTCAATTGAAGAATAGTATGATATCGCTCGAAAATCAGCAAAAAAATATTGAACTAGCCAATAAAGTATACACCATCGCGCAGAAGAAATATAAAGAAGGTGTGGGTTCAAATATCGAAATACTACAAGCAGAAACAGCTTACAAAGAAGCTCAAACAAATTATTTCAATTCATTGTTTGAAGCGATGATTGCTAAAATTGATTATCAAAAATCATTGGGCTTGCTCAAATAAAAACACTTAAAACTCTTCATTACAAAAACAAAATTATGAATTCCTTCATTAAAATTACCTTCACGCTAACTGCAATTATTTTATTAGCATCGTGTGGGGGAGGTCAAGAACCAAAAGATGCCAAAGGTGAATTGGCTAAACTTAAAACACAACAAAAAGATATACAAGCTAAAATAGCTGCATTGGAGGCAAAAGAAGGACCGGTAAAAGGTGCTCGAAAGGTGGCTGTATATGTTACTTCAATGACTCCAACTGTTTTTAATAATTATATTGATGTACAAGGTAAAGTGGATATAGACGAAGTAGTAAATGCCATTCCAGAAACACCGGGCATTATTAGTGCTATTCTTGTTAAGCCAGGTCAATATGTACACAAAGGGCAGGTAGTAGCTACATTGAGATCGGAATCTGTCAACAGAGGAATTGACTTAATAGATCAACAAATAAGCTTTGCTAAAATTGTGTATGACAAGCAAAAAAGACTTTGGGATCAAGAAATTGGAACAGAGATTCAATTGTTGCAAGCAAAAAATAATTACGATGCGTTGTTGAAACAAAAGCAATCAACCCTGACCACTAAAAACACGTTCAATGTGTACTCACCGATTAATGGTGTAGTAGATGCCGTCAATGCAACAGTGGGTCAATCCTATGCATCGCCTATGAATGGTCCCGAGATTCGTATTATTAATACTGGAAAATTGAGAGTTCAAGCTGATGTAGCCGAAAACTATGCATCAGTAGTAAAAACAGGTAGTTCTGTTATGTTGATTTTCCCAGATTTAAGAGATACGCTTTTAACGAAAGTATCATATGCCGAACGGATGATTAATAATGTGTCTCGTACCTATGCCACATATATTCCTTTGCCAGCTAGTAATAAGTATCAACCGAATATGATTGCGAAAGTTAAAATTGCTACTTACCAAAATAATAGAGCTTTTGTATTACCAGTGTCATTGATACAAAAAACAGAATTGGGTAATTTTGTTTTCATAGCTGATGAGAATAAAAAAGCAAAATTAATACCTGTGCAGTTGGGCAACACATACGAAAGTAAAGTAGAAATAGTAAGTGGGCTTGCATTGGGTGATAATGTAATCACTACCGGTTATGAAGAACTAAATGAAGGTGATGAATTATTGATTGGAGAATAATCTATTGTCAATAGCACTATACCAAGTTAAAACTATTAATTTATATCATTAATTAAAATAAAGAGAATTGAAAGTAAAATAATTTTTAGGTTATCCTATTTTCAAATCATCGAATTATTTATATGAAATTCAATCCATCCAATTGGCCCATTAATAACAGGACCAGTATTTATATCCTCACAATCATCATTACATTGATTGGACTTGTGAGTTATATTAATTTACCCAAAGAACAATTTCCAGAAGTGAAATTCCCACAGATTATTGTGCAAACAATCAATCCAGGTACCTCACCCGAAAATATGGAAAATCTGGTTTCGAAACCCATTGAAAAGCAATTGAAAAATATTTCGGGTATTAAAAAGGTAACTAGTAATTCGTTTCAAGACTTTTCAGTTGTAATTGCTGAATTTAATACGGATGTAAAAGTAGTCAAAGCAAAGCAAGATGTAAGTGATGCAGTTGATAAAGCGAAGTCTGATCCGAACGGTTTACCAAAAAACCTACCCAATGATCCGGAAGTAAAAGATATTGATGTGTCCGAATTCCCCATTCGATTTGTAAATATATCAGGTAATTTTGATGTGAATCGATTGGAGGAATATGCAGATCGAATTAAAGATCGAATTGAAAGCTTGAAAGAAATTAAACGTGTCGATAAAGTTGGAGGACTTGATCGTGAAATACAAATCAATGTTGATTTGTTTAAAATGCAATCAGCCCAATTGGCATTCAGAGATATACAAGGTGCTATAGCTTATGAGAATGTAGAAGCTACACCAGGTATTGTAAAGGTAGATGGAGAGCAACGAATTATTAGTCTTAAAAAAGTATTTAAAACGGCTGATGAAATTGGGAATGTTGTAGTAAAAAACCCAATGGGAGCAAGTATTTATTTAAAAGATATTGCAGAGATAAAAGATACGTATAAGGAACAAGAAAGTTTTGCCCGTTTAAATTCTAAAAATGTAATCACACTTAATGTTATTAAAGCGAGTGGGAAGAATTTGATTGAAGCTTCAGATAAAATCGATGAGATTATTGATGAGATGAAGAAAAGCGAATTGCCAAAAGAGTTGAGCGTAGTAGTAACAGGCGATCAATCCGATGCAACAAGAACAACGTTGCATGATTTGATTAATACAATCATTATCGGATTTGTATTGGTAACCTTTATTCTTATGTTTTTTATGGGCACTACCAATGCGATTTTTGTTGCCATGTCAGTTCCTTTGTCTTGTGCAATTGCGTTTATGGTATTGCCTGGTATAGGCTTCACTCTCAATATGATTGTGCTATTTGCTTTCTTATTGGCATTAGGTATAGTGGTAGATGATGCCATTGTGGTTATTGAAAATTCACATCGAATATTTCATGAGGAAAAAGTCACTGCCAAAGAAGCTGTTAAGAAAGCAACACAAGAAGTTTTCTTACCTGTATTAACTGGAACGATCACAACCTTGTTGCCATTTATTCCATTGGCATTTTGGAAAGGTGTGATTGGTAGCTTTATGTTCTATTTGCCTATCACGTTAATTATTACATTGGTAGCTTCGTTGTTAGTCGCCTATATTATAAACCCAGTGTTTGCAGTTGATTTTATGAAAGATGAAGAATATGATGGCAAATCAAAAATCAAATGGAAAAAAGGTACAACGATTACAACGATTGTTTTTTTAGTCATTGCGTTGATTTGTTATGCTACACAGTCTTTTGGCTTAGGAAATTTTGTTGTCTTTTTGTGGTTATTATTTTTATTAAACAAGTTTATACTTGTGAAAATTATTTATGCATTTCAGCATAGTATTTGGCCAAAGGTTCAAAATGGGTATTTAAGATTATTGACTTGGGCATTAGACCATAGAGCTGTCTCATTTTCTTCTGTGATCATTTTATTGGTATTATCTATTTTGCTTATCATGGTTCGTAGTCCAAAAGTATTGTTTTTCCCTTCGGCGGAGCCCAATTTTGCGTATGTATATTTAACCATGCCTGAAGGTACCGATCAGAATAAAACCAATGAAGTATTGAAAGTGCTTGAAGATAAAGTATATAAATCGTTGGATATTGATTTAGCAAAAAATCAATATAACCCATTGGTTACCTCTATAATTTCGAATGTGAAAGTAGGAGCTACAGATCAAAATAGTGGTGAAATTGGTGATTACCCTAATCGTGGTAAAATTACGGTTTCGTTTGTCAAATTCGAAAAAAGACATGGTAAAAGTTCTCAAGAATTATTAGATAAAATACGAGCTGGAGTAAAAGATATACCTGGTACTAAAATCACAGTGGATAAGGAAAGTAATGGACCGCCTACTGCAAAACCAATTGTGATTGAATTAACGGGTGAAAATCTTGATTCATTAATATCGACCTCTAAGAGTTTGAAGAAATTTTTGGATAACAAACAAATTGCTGGAGTTGAAGAATTGAAAAGTGATTTTCAGGCAAATAAGCCAGAAATTATTTTTGATTTATCGCGCGCTCGAATGAATATCGAAGGAATTAGTACAGGTATGATAGCGGGTGATTTACGAACTGCCATGTTTGGTTCCGAAATTTCAAGATTCAAAGACGCCAATGATGATTATCCTATCACCTTGCGATTAAATGAGGAGCAACGTAATAATATCGATGTTGTAAAAAATATCAATATGACTTATAGAGATATGGGGATGGGAGGTGCTGTAAGGCAAGTTCCTATTGGAAGTTTTGTAGATCTAAAATATGGTAACACCTACGGTGGTATTAAACGAAAAAATGAAAAAAGAATTATAACACTTTCTTCCAATGTATTGTCCAATTTTAATCCGAATGAAACTGTAGCTGCTATTCAAAATGAAATCAATCAATTCAATGCACCTGCTGGAGTAAATATTAAAATGGGTGGTGAACAAGAAGAGCAAGCTGAAACGGGAATCTTTTTAGTAAGTGCATTGGGTGTATCCTTCTTATTAATCTTTTTGATTTTAATCATTCAATTCAATTCCATTAGTCGAACTATCATCATTATGAGTGAAATCGTATTAAGTGTGATTGGTGTGTTCTTAGGAATTGGTATTTTCAATATGGATTTTGTAATTGTAATGACAGGAATTGGTATTGTAGCTTTAGCTGGAATAGTAGTTCGAAATGGTATTCTGTTGATTGAATTTGCTGATATTAAATTAGCTGAAGGCATGGCGCCACGCGAAGCAATGATAGAGGCTGGTCGTACACGTATGACACCTGTATTACTAACAGCAACTGCAACTATGCTAGGCCTAGTCCCTTTGGCAGTTGGTTTAAATATGGATTTCGTAACATTGTTTACAGAGTTTAATCCACATATCTTTTTTGGTGGCGATAGTGTTGCTTTCTGGGGACCATTATCTTGGACTATGATATTTGGTTTGGGATTTGCAACTATTATTACACTTATAATTGTTCCAGTCATGATGTTGATGGCACTCAATCGTAAAAGCAAAATGTCAAATTGGATGAAGAAAAAATAACGTGTAAACGTAATAATGAAAAAAACCGATAGTCATACTATCGGTTTTTTTCATTATTATTGATCTAGAAATATTTTTGAGCTATTCTTCATATCGTTTCATCTCGCGATCGTAAAATTCTACTGCTTGTGACACAAGACCTGTAAGTTCAGTTTGCAATTCAGCTTCAGTCATTTCTTCATCTACTTCTTCTAGTAGTTCCAGTTCGTCATCTTTAAGATTCACCATAAAACGAGGATAGTCTAAATGGATAATAAAGATATCATCTGGGAAGTCGGTGTTGTCACCTAATAAAAATTTTGGGAATTCCATTTTAATTATTTTTTAAGTAGTTAAATAAGTTTACATAACAAAGTACCGAAATATAATTCAAACTATTATTTAAAATATTTAATTCAAATTGAGTAACTTCACCTATTCAGATGAACAATAAAATATTCTTTTTAACTTTCGTTTTGTTGCATGGACTATTGAGTACATCTTCTGCACAAGTTCGTTTTAATTCAGTGATAGATAGTTCAAATCGTAAAGTGCAATTAACCAAATTGAATAACCAAGAGATTAAGTTGATTCCAGCTAATTATACAATGTTCTCATTTGGTTTTTTTTGTAAAAAAGAATTGATGGTCGATAAATGGACCGTTCTGCCTATTCGATTTAGGTTAGGGTCCTTAGAATATTGTAATTGGCTTGAAGGTAAGCTAAGGTATAAGCCTTTTCAATAATGCAATATTGATTCATTTATTGATAACATTCATTGAAACAGGGCACCAAAACAGTGTTTTTTAATACTAGATGATGACTTATTTCTAAAAAATTATGTTTTTGACGAAAAACAATCTATTTTTAAGCCAAATTTTAAACGAACAATGAAGAAGTTGATATTCAGTTTGGCGGTTTTATTCTGTATGCAGGCAGTTTCTGCGCAGCAATATTACCCTTTAGCAAGTCCTTGTGATCCTGATAAAGTATATGACCGATTGCCCTATGCAGCGCATGATAATAATTGTGTATACAATCTACGCATTACAAGTCAGCCACACAATGTATTTCCAAAAGAGATATTCCGTTATCCAAATCTTCATGAATTAACGCTACAAAATACAAATATCAACTCAATTCCAATTGATATTTACTTACTCAATAATTTGGAGATATTAGATTTGTCCAATAATAACCTTACTTCAATACCAGCTACAGTAGGGGAAATGAAAAAATTGCGTAAGTTGATTTTAAGAAATAATAAAATCAATACATTGCCTGCTTCAATTGCGAATTGTACTAATCTTGAAGAAATAGATATCACAGGCAATCCAATCAATTTCATACCAAATGAAATTAATAATTTGCAAGCGTTAACTACATTTAAATTCAGTGGTAACGAAATTAAGGATCCAAAGTTGTTGCTACAAATCATTCGTCAGATGAAGCATATCACTAATCTTGATTTGAGTGGTTGCAACTTGAATTTTGTGCCTTCTGATGTTAAGTATCTTAAAAATTTACGCGAGTTGAATTTGTCAAACAACAACTTACATTTTTTACCTTATGAATTAAATCAGTTAACAAAATTGGAAACCTTGATATTAGGTGATCCTGCTCATCCTGGTAATAAAATTTACGATTTGCCAGCTTCGTTTTCTAACTTGAAAAAACTTAAAACATTGATTGCAACTAACAATGGTTTTGTAGATTTTCCAATGGTACTTACTTCATTAGAAGGGCTTACAAATCTTGATTTGAGCAACAATCAACTACAGGCTATTCCTGCTGAAATCAGTATGATGTCTGGCTTGACAAAGTTGAATGTAATGAACAATCAATTGACGGATGTTCCTGTAGAAATTGCTCAATTAAATCGTTTGAATCAATTTGATTATTCAGGTAATAATTTTAGTGCAGATGTGCAACAAAAAATTATAAGCCTTATGTCTGGCACTTACCTCGATAAGCCAGTAAAGAAAAAAGTAATCAGAAAGTCGAAATATAAAAAAACGAAAAAGAGAAAATAATTAAATGAGAGAGTTGCAATTGCAACTCTTTTTTTTGAAACAAACTCAACTGTTATTCTTGTGTCTTTCATACATTTGTAAAAAACAAACCTTGCAAAAAAAGATTATTATACAAGCGGCATTGAATACTATTGCTATTGAAACTAAATCGATAGAGGGGCTTGCTGATGGTATCAATGATGTATTTGCTTCGGCAGTTGAGTTGATACATCAGAACAAGGGTAGAGTGGTCATTAGTGGTATTGGCAAAAGTGCTATCATTGCGCAAAAAATAGTAGCTACACTCAATAGTACAGGAACACCTTCATTGTTTTTACATGCAGCCGATGCAATACATGGCGATTTGGGTATGCTGCAGCCTGATGATATAGCTATTGTAATCTCTAAAAGTGGTGAGAGTGCCGAGATTAAAGTATTAGTTCCTTTTATCAAAGGGTTTGGAAATAAGCTTATTGCATTGTGTGGAAGTGAGCATTCATTTTTAGCAACACAAGCTGATTTCTTTATTAATTGTAGTGTAGATGAGGAAGCTTGTCCCAATAATTTAGCACCTACAAGTAGTACTACGGCACAATTGGTCATGGGTGATGCGATTGCTGTTTCGTTATTGAAGTTAAAAGGCTTTCAACCTAGTGATTTTGCAAAGTATCATCCTGGAGGTGCATTGGGTAAACGATTGTATATGAAAGTAAGTGATTTGAGTTCGATGAATGCCAAACCACAGGTTCTCTCAGATGCTGATATTAAAGAAACCATTTTGGAGATTACTCAAAAAAGATTAGGTGCATGTGCAGTTGTCAATTCCGAGGCTCATCTAGAAGGAATCGTTACCGATGGCGATATTCGTCGCATGCTCGAAAAATATGAAAATTGGCTTTCATTGAAAGCATGCGATATTATGAATTCTCAACCTAAGTCGATAGAAGAAACTGAGTTAGCAGTCAACGCATTGGAGAAAATGAGAAGTAACAATATTTCACAACTCATTGTATTAAAGGAAGGGAAATATGCTGGCATCATTCATTTACACGATTTAATTCGTGAAGGAATTATTTAGTTTAAATTTTTATCAAATTTACTAGTTGCCTTTGAAAGTAATTCTTCTACATCATGATATAAATTCTTACAAAGTGGTAAATAACCTGAAGCTAGTTCAATGGCCTTAGGTGAAATAGGTTCAATATACGAGTAAGAGATAGACTCTTTCTTCAAATCATCTTTCAATAAGCCTGCTTTATTGGCAAGCCAAAAAAAGGTACTAGCGATAAACAATACAAAAAAAGTATATAAAAGGCCACCTGTTAAGTTATTGACCCATCCTAGAAATACTTTATCGAGAAAAGTTTCAACTAATTTCACACCTGATCGAAATGCAAACAATACTAGTAAAAAAATAATTATAAAACTAAGCAACAATGTGTATTGACCTGTAAGAATATTGTTTTTGAATAAATAGTCGGCGAGTGTATGCGATAGTTTTAAAGAAAGTATAATGCCTATGATTACAGCTACAAATGAAAAAACAGCCCATAATAATCCCTTTTTCCAGCCTCTTATAAAAGCGAGAATTGAAATAATGAGTACGATGCCATCTAATATCATAGAAAGTGAATTAAGAAGCTAAAAGTTCTTTTACAATAGAGGAAATTAATTTACCATCAGCTTTGCCAGCAAGTTGTTTGGTCGCTACTCCCATTACTTTTCCCATGTCGGCAGGTGAATTGGCGCCAGTACTTGCAATGATTGATTTTACAGCCTCACGTATTTCGTTTTCATCGAGTTGTGTTGGAAGGAATTTTTCAATGATGGCGAGTTCTTCACGTTCTTTCAATGCAAGATCTTCTCTATTTTGAGCTACAAATACTTCAAGTGAATCTTTACGCTGTTTAGCTAATTTTTGCAATAGCTTAATCTCGTCGTCTTCTGTAATTTCTCCTACTTTGCCATCAGCTGTTTTGGCAAGTAAAATAGCCGATTTGATAGCTCGTAAACCACGAAGAGCAGCTTCGTTTTTTGCCAGCATGGCAGCCTTTAATTCGGTCATTATATTTTGTTCGAGTGACATATGTTGAAATTTTATTATAGTTTATAATTGATTTTTTTTCATTTCCTCTTCCATTTTTACTTTAAATGATTTTGAAAATGTTCTAATTTCTTCTGCTAACTCAGGTTGATTGGTGGCACGTTGGTAGGTGTCAGCCATGGTCATCATAGTTTGAAAAAAGAAATCATTCATTTCATCTACCATCATTTTTTTAGTCCAAAGGTCTATACGCAACGCTGCATTTTCGTTCAAATCCCAAATGCTCAACATGAAAGCTTTTGCTTCAGTGGGTTTTTCTACGCCACCTTCGGCTGCTTGCCAATGGATGGTTTCAGGTACTTTTTGTTCGTCGAGGGTTATATTAAGTTGTATAGTAGAAGATGGTTTCATTCCTTGATAATTTTGTTAGAAAGTGCAAATTAAAAGGATATTCTACACAAAAAGTAATAAAACAAATTAAAATCTAGGACAGCCGTAGGTTCTACTTAATTCGTTGCCTTTCTTGTAATTACCTTGCAATATCAAGGATAATTCAAATGCACCAAGTCCATTATTACCTTGGCTCATTTGTGAGATAGTGTGGTCATAGCTGAATATAAATTTATTTTGTTTGAATTTATATCCTGCTGCGGCAATTACGGCATCTTTATTACGATAAAATGCGCCTAGTATCAATTCATTTGAAATGATACTTGTGCCACCACCTGTATTGATATTGAAGAGGGACCCCATAACCAATTCACTTGCTTTTTTCTCACGAGTATAATAAACAGATGGGTTCAACATTACATTGTCACTAGCTTTAAATACAATATCCAAATTAGCAATTGGTCTAAAACCTTTACGATTGCTCATGCCATAAAATGTTTCGATGGGCTGATTGATATGCATACCACCTACACTCATGGTGATGAATAAGTTATTATTGTTGGCATATGAGTAATTCATTCCAGCACTCATGTCCATATAAGTCGACTTTTGCCTTGTAAATGTTTCTTGATTGGAAACTCCTTTATTAAACGAAAACTCATCCCATTGCACATCAAAAGTCAATTTACTTATATCTACGCTTCGCTGATTATATGACATTCCTAAACCTGCAGATAACGTACTTCGATCACTTACCAGTAAATGATAGGCTAAGTTGGCCTGTATCTTAGTCAATGCGAGGTTGCCATTACCTGCTACATCACGCCACATAGCAAGTCCTGTGCCTATCCAGCTTGTTTCCCACTTGTCGCGCATCAATCCAAAATCGGCAAACGCACTAAACGTGTTATAGGGAATTGGTGTTGTCGCCCATTGATTTCTGAGGTTGACTCCTGCACGCCAATCATTGTCTTGTAGAAAGCCAGTATTTGCTGGATTCAATAACATAGGTGCATTATAGTATTGAGAAAAATGCATTCCTTGTGCTTTTGCAATCGAGCTAGAAATACTAGCAAGGATAAAAAATGTAAATAATTTTTTCACGATACGTAAGTTTATTTGAGTAAAGTAATATTGCCTTTTTTGAAATCTTTGGTGCCATCAAAAAATGTAACTGAAAGTGTATAGCCATATACTTCCATTTCTTGCATTATGCTTTTATAACGACCATCCCAACCATCGGATTTACGAGTAGATTCAAAGACTTTTTCGCCCCAACGATTAAATATTCTAAAAGTCATTTTGTCTATACCATAACCTTTTACATACACTACATCATTGATGCCGTCTCCATTGGGAGAAAAGCCGGTAGGAACATCAACGAGTGGTAACACGATTCCTCTAACAGGTTTGCAAACTGTATCGACACAGCCATATTCATTCGTAGCTGTAAGACATACATTATAGGTGCCATCTTTATCGTACACATGTACTGGGTTTGTGATTGTATCTGTCGTACCATCACCAAAGTCCCAGAGGTAACGTTTAGCACCCGTCGATAAATTTGTAAATTGGTTTGGTGTATTTGGTTCAGGAGGATTAGGTGTCCAACTAAAGTCGGCCACTGGAGATGGAAATACATTTATAACTTTTTGAGATGTATCAAAAAGATTACAAGTAGCTGGATTCCCTGATACTAAGAAAACGGTATAAGTACCAGCAGAGTTGTAGGTATTAGATGGGTTAGCTTGTGTAGATGTATTGCCATCGCCAAATATCCAATTCCAAGTAGTTGCATTTGTTGATTGATCTATAAAATTGACAAGGGCCGGTAAGCAGACTGAGTCGGGCATATCAAACGCTGATAGTACGACGCTTGAGATAAAATCGAGCACAATTGTTTTTACAGAGGGATTGTTACAAGCATTGGTATCGTTCATTGTAAGCGTGATAGTATATGTACTTGCCGATGGGTAAGGGATCAAGCCTGGATTTGGACCTGAGAATGATGACCCATTTCCAAGATCCCAAGTATATATTACACCAGGTCCTGGAGGGCCATTATTGGTGGTACTGGTATTGGTAATCGTAGCGGTATAAGGCCCGCATGAATCTACTTTTGTAACCGTAAAATTTGCAAAAATTGAATCGTCTACTACGGTCACTACAATTTGGTTAGTATCGCTCGTTGCTGTACATCCATTTGGATTCGATGCAACTAAAGTAACTGTAAATATACCAGCTGTTGTATAAGTATGGGTTGGTGCAAATGCATTGGAGGTATTACCATCGCCAAAATCCCACGAATAGGTGGTTGAACTAGAGCTATTATTTTGAAAAGTAACTGCAAAAGGGACACAACCTTTTAATGGTCCTGCTGCCGAGGCAATTGCATTTGGGTTTTGTAATTGAAAATCAATTTTTACAGCACCTAGATTACAGTTCAAGCTACCATTTGTTGTAGACCATGCACCAACAGTTGTTGGGAAAAGTTGACTTCCTCCACAGGCAGCACAAATAGCTTGATATATAACACCATTTGGGTCAAATCGACTCGTCCCTCCATCCACATGTTCTCCTCCGCCACCACTTTGTCCAAAAAAGGTTGCATATAATAGATTTTGAAAGTTTTTGCTAAACACAATGAAATAAAAATCGCTACCATCTGTAGTCGATTGAATTGCTCCTGCCGTAGTAGGCATTCCTATTGTGTTGCCAGGGTTTCCGCCTGTAGGGCCTCCCCATCCAGAAACATAAATACTACCGCATTTGTCAACTAAAAAAGCAACAGGTGAAATGTTCGTTGTAAAGTTAGTGCCACTACCATATACAGTGGATGCCAAAATAGAAGTAAGTGTATTGTTTATTTTGGTTACAAATTGAGATGAGCTTGGATTTGTATATACACCTGCAGTAACTGGATATGGACCAGTTGTTTGGCCCATTACATATACATGGTTACTATCATCGGTTTGTACACCATATACTTGGTCGTAAGAGTTAGTTCCTATAAATGTACCAGCTTGTAATGCATGCGTACTAGCATTAAATTTTAGTAAAAAACCATCTATGGCCCCTTGATATGAAGGATTTAAAGTGCCGGGTGTTACAGTTAAATTACTACTTTCGGTACCCCCCGCAACATACAATGTATTTGGGTTGGTTTTATCAAAAGATAATACATAACAAGCATCGTTAGCCGAACCACCCCAATAAGTACTCCAAATAAGGTTAGAACAAGTGTTATTTAATTCAAATATTACGCCATCTTGACTTCCAGATAGGGCAGCTTGGTTAGGTTGAGCTGTTGGGAAATTGACTGAAGAAGTACTAGCCGCAATCCATAAATTATTATTGGCGTCTGTAATTATTTCAGATCGTGCATCATCGCCATAATTATGTTTTAAGCTAAGTAAAGTTGTATAAACAGGTGTTATATTTTCTCCGTCAGCACCGTTTCCACCTATGTATGTTGAGCCAATAAGTGCAGTACCAGTGCTATTAAGTTTTGTAACAAATAAATCAGCTGCTCCATTCGCTGTATTGTCAAAACAACCTGCAGAAGTAGGAAAATTATTAGAATAAGTTCTTCCGGCTATTGCTAAATTGCCATTGTTGTCTACTACAATACTATGAGGTTGGTCATTGTCTACACCTCCTAAATAAGTGGAGTATATAAGTGCACTGCCCGCGGCATTGAATTTGCTAATAACTGCATCACATCCAAATCCACCGCCCCCTATACCGCTTCCACCATAGGTGGCTTGGAATGCACCAGCAATAAGTGGGTATCCTAGGCCTTGTGCAATGCCTCCAGAATAAAAATTGCCAGATGTGTCGTAAGTCGCTGTAAATCCCCAGTTATCTGCTGTAGAGCCAGTAAGGGAAGAGAAAATAAGAACGGGGTCGACAATCAATTGAACATCATCGTTAAAACCTTTTGGAAATTGAAAGCTAACTTGGTTTTCTTCGTTTAAAACATATTTACAAGGAACTTCTTTTTTAGTATTATTGATAAACTGATAAGCATAAGGTGCTAATTCAGTATTTGTTCCTACAGATGTTGTGATGATTAATTTGTTATTTTCAAGCTTGATTGAATTAATACCTGTATAACTTATTTTTATTTTTTTTACGTCCGCACCTGGATTTACAATTAAATCATATTTTACATTTCCAGATTCTGAATAAATATGGGCATCAATGCCATCATAGAGGTCTTTATAGTTAACTGCTAATACAGGATATATTTCAGATTTCCACTTAGATGCATCGTTTCCAAGAAAATAATTATAATAATGCTTTTGTTTTTTTTCTACAGAAACATCATGTACTTGATTAGAATTTACAAAATTCATATCATATACATGGTAATTGAAAGTCTGAATGCTTGGTGTAGGAGTTGAGTGAAGCTGTCTTCTTAATTCATGAAAGTCAGCACCTAATTGCATAATTCTAAACCCACTGCGTTTAAGAAATATATCGCCATTTGGCGTATTGCCTCGATAAATAAAATCGCCATCCCATTGTCCTTTATTTTCGATATACTCTACAGTAGAATAATTATGTGCATGCTGTGCATATAAGATTTGGCTTGATAAAAAAACCAATAACACAAAAGGGATTAAAAATATCTTTTTCAAAGCAAACGATTTTGTAAGTAAATATAAAGATTTTATTGCGAAAGTCAATAATCTATAGACGAAAAAAAACAAGAAACAGTTAGTAATCTACATTTTCAATTCAAATAGATGTATTTTTGCTACACTATTAATAGTACAACTATGTTAAAAACAGGAAACCCAATTGTAAGTATATACACAGAAATGACTCCAAACCCTGAAACTATGAAGTTTGTGGCCAATAAATTATTATATCCTAGCAAAAGTATTGAATTTCAAAATGAAGTAGCAGCAGCTCCTTCGCCCTTGGCAAAAGAGTTGTTTGGGTTTCCATTTGTAAAAGGGGTCTTTATTGCAAGCAATTTTGTAACGCTAACCAAAACACCCGATACCGATTGGAATGATGTGATTCCTAGTCTTCGCGAGTTTTTGAAAGAATATCTTGAGGAAGGGAAAGTGGTTATCAATGAAAATGAAATTGTTGCAAAACAAGATAACAATATTGTATTGAGTGAGGATACTGATATCGTAGCTCGTATAAAAGAATTACTTGAAAACTATGTAAAACCTGCCGTAGAAATGGATGGCGGCGCCATTGCATTTAAAAGTTACAATGATGGAGTTGTATCATTGGTTTTGCAAGGTTCATGTAGTGGTTGTCCTTCATCTATGATTACCTTAAAGTCGGGTATTGAAGGTATGATGAAGCGTATGATACCTGAAGTGAAAGAAGTAGTTGCAGAAGCAAACTAAATTTCTAAGAATGCAATATTTATTTTACGGAAAGATAATAAAAGAACTAGAATAATAAAATCGTTTTTTGTTCTTCTTATTTATATTTTTGTGACTGACGTATTATGCAATCACTTTCTCAACAGCAACGGTTACTTCAAAAGTTATCTCCTCAGCAAATTCAATTGATGAAATTGTTGCAGGTGCCTACTGCCATGCTTGAAGAACGTATCAAAGAGGAAATGGAAGAGAATCCTGCCTTGGAAGTTAGCAGTGAAGATTATGAAGAAAAAACACTCGATGAAAAAACGAATGAGGAAATAAAAGATGAATTTTCGACCGATGATAATGATGATTATATTGCCGAAGAAACAGATACAGACGAGTTTGAACGAATCGATATCACCGAGTATGTAAAAGAAGGAGACGATGATGATGCTGATTACAATTTCCAAGCAGACGCCTACAATGCCGATGACGAAAAAGTAGGTTATCAACCTCGTTTTGAAGTTTCATTTTACGAGCATTTAAAAGCACAAATTAATTTATTGAATCTGGATTCTAAACGCTATCAAATAGCAGAATTCATTATTGGGAGTATTGACGATGATGGCTACTTGCGTCGCGATATTCCATCTATTGTTGATGATTTATCGTTTCGTCAAAATGTATCAACAGATGAAAAAGAAGTTCGAGAAATAGTGAAATTAGTTCAGGAACTCGAACCTGCAGGTGTTGCTGCGGCCGATTTGAGAGAATGCCTTTTACTTCAATTGAAGAAGAAAGGTTCAAATATGAATGTGCTTTATGCAATCAAAATTCTTGAAAAGTTTTTTTATGAATTTACCAAAAAGCATTACAAAAAAATTCAACGTTCGATGAATCTGAATGATGAAGATTTGAAAGAAATTATTCAAGTAATCGTTAAACTAAATCCAAAGCCAGGGGCATATTATACAGGAGGTAGCAAAACTGAAGCATACATAGTACCAGATTTTATAATCTACAACAATAACGGCGTATTGGAAATTCAGTTGAATCAAAAAAATGCACCCGACTTAAGAGTAAGTTCAACTTTCAGAGATATGCTCAAGGATTATGACCGAGGGGATAAAAAGGATAATAGGCAGAAAGAAGCTGTACTCTTTATCAAGCAAAAAATTGATTCGGCCAAATGGTTTATCGATGCAGTAAGACAGCGGCAAGAGACATTGATGCTTACCATGACAAGAATTATGCATTTGCAAGAAGAGTTTTTTCTAACAGGCGATGAAACAAGCTTGAGGCCAATGATACTGAAAGATGTCTCTGATCGAACAGGCATGGATATTTCGACGATTTCGAGAGTAGTTAATAGTAAATTTGTTCAAACCGAGTTTGGTACATTCAAACTCAAGTATTTTTTCTCAGAATCCATGTCAACCGATAGTGGTGAAGAGGTATCGACTCGAGAAGTGAAGATGATATTGAATCAGATGATACAACAAGAAGAGAAACGGTCGCCATTGTCGGATGAAAAACTAACCGAGATGCTCAACGAAAAAGGCTATAATATAGCAAGGAGAACTGTTGCGAAATATCGAGAACAACTCAATTTACCAGTCGCTAGACTGCGAAAAGAATTGTAAAATGCTATTGTATATTTATAGAGTTAGAACAGTAAAATAACGTTAATTTCCTATTATTTTTCATACATTTGTCACCTTTCCTAATAAGAAATTTCATATGTCTACAAGCGAAAATTATATACTCAAAGAAGAGAAGGTATTTATTCCTTCTACTACATGGTTTGAAGAACGAGCCATCGCCGATTTACCTACAGAACATAATCAACAGAATTTAATCGATGCATTGGTCGAGCGCTTTCAGGAGTTAGTCGATAAAGTAAACGAACTTCAAAAAGAATTTGATGCCACTTCGGATAAAATAAAACTGGCTGGTAAAGTAGTTCGAACAAAGTCATATATATGTACAGCAAAGGCTATAGGAGATTATCCATCGTTGCTCACGGTATTAGATAAAATTGAAGCTGTAATCAAAGTGGCAGTGGATGAAGTGTTGGTGCAAAAAGAGAAATTGTGTAATGAAGTTGAAGCCTTACTAGAGACTAAAGAATGGAAAAATGCAACAGACCAATTAAGAGATTTGCAAAAAGCATTTAAAGATTTGCCAACTGTACCTGATTTGAAAAACGAAGAATTTAGACTACGTTTTGAAAAAGCGAAAGATGAATTTTTTAAAGGAAAACAAGCTAGTTTCGAAAGCTTTGAATTAGACCTCCTCGATAATTTATCAAAGAAACTAGAATTGTGTGAAAAAGCCGAAGCTTTACAGAATTCAGGTGAATGGAAAAAGACAACTGAACTCTATCAGGAATTGAATGAGGAGTGGAAAAAAATAGGGATGGTGCCAAAGCATCGCATAGAAGAGTTGTGGTTTAGATTTAGTACTGCAAAGGATATTTTCTTTAACCGAAAAAGAGAACATATTGATGAAATAAAAGTAGAGCAAGGTGGTAACTTGGAGAAAAAATTAGAAATAGTTGCCAAAGCTGAAAGCATCAAAGAAAGTAAAGACTGGAAAAAAACATCTGAAGAGTTTGTTCAATTGATGGAAGATTGGAAGAAAATCGGACGTGTATCTCAAGATAAAAGCGATGAAGTATGGAATCAATTTCTGGAAGCAAAAAATCACTTTTTTCAAAATAAAGATGCCTACTATTCTAAAATAAAAGTACAACTCGAAGATAATTATGCTCGCAAAATGTCTATCGTAAATCATGCGGAGGAATTGCAACATTCAATGGATTTTGAAAATGCAACCAAAGAATTTATGGAGATGTTTGATGAGTGGAAAACCATAGGAAGAACTCCCAAAGAATATGGCGATGATGCATGGGAACGTTTCCAAAAGGCAAAGAAAAATTTCTTTGATCGTAAGGATGCCAATCGTGATTTACGTAAACAAGAGATGTCGAAAGACTTGCAAGAAAGACTTATTCGAAATCGTGGCTTTTACAATAAAGTGAATCGTGAATTACAACGTGAAGAAGAATTGCTTTTTGATGTAAATGATCGATTGCAAAATTTGCCTGCCACACTTCGTTCGTATGAGAAACGAGAAGAGCTAAAAGAAATGGTGGAAGAAATTGAAAATAAAATCAACCAACTTAAAGCGAAGGTAAAAGATGTAAAAGAAAAAATATTTCAAGACGAACGAGAGATAAATTACATTTTGCGTGGTCCAAGAAAGAAAGAAAACACAAAAGAACAGCAATCTAAATCACATAAAAGCGAGTCATCAACCATTAAAAATGTAGTTATTGTAAATGATGCACCTATTGATGAAACTCCAACTACAACAGAGGTTGAAACGAATGATGTAGATATGAATACAGCAACAATAGAACAAGATTCTACAACACCTGTTTCTTCTCCAGAGACTGAAATAACAGAAATAAACGTAGAAACAACCCCAACTTCAATCAATGATGAAATGGCCGACTAATGAGCCTCTCACTTAAAAAGAACTTTTACTCCAAATTATAAATAAAAAACAATGTCAAACAAAGTATTCGAACTTATGAAAGATATGGAACACGAGCAAGTCGTGTTTTGTCATGATCCAAAATCAAATCTAAAAGCAATAATCGCTATACACAATACAACACTTGGGCCTGCACTAGGAGGAACTCGTATGTGGAATTATGCATCAGATGATGACGCTGTCGTAGATGCATTGCGCTTATCACGTGGTATGTCCTACAAAGCGGCTATCTCAGGGTTAAATCTTGGAGGTGGTAAAGCGGTTATTATTGGAGATCCTGCTTTAAAAAGCGAAGCGTTGTGGCGACGATATGGCAAGTTTGTAAACTCGCTTAATGGTAAATATATCACAGCCGAAGATGTGAATACTTCTGCAAGTGATATGGAGTTCATTCACTTGGAAACAAAACATGTTACTGGTATTCCAGAATATATGGGAGGAAGTGGAGATCCTTCTCCATTTACTGCCTATGGTGTATTTGTAGGTATGAAAGCGTGTGCTCAAAAACATTGGGGCAATGATAGTTTAGCCGGAAAAAAAGTGATGGTACAAGGCGTAGGTCATGTTGGTCAATATTTAGTAGGACATTTAACCGAAGCTGGAGCCAAGGTGTATATCACCGATATTAATGAAGCTCGTATCAAAGAAACAGTTGATAAATATAAAGCAGAATATGTAGAACCTTCGAAAATGTTAGATATGGAGTTAGATATATACGCACCATGTGCATTGGGTGCAACCGTCAATTCGGAAACGATTCCAATGTTGAAATGCCCTATCATTGCTGGCGCTGCCAATAATCAATTAGCAGTTGAAAAAGAACATGGTCGTCAATTAATTGAAAAAGGAATTATCTATGCACCTGATTTTTTAATCAATGCAGGAGGGCTTATAAATGTAGCTGCAGAAGCAGATGGTTCATATAACCGTGAGAAAGTAACCAAGGATGTAGAGAAAATTTATCAACGTATTTTAGATATTTTCACTTTGTCTGAAACAGAAAATATTACAACCCAAGAAGCAGCAATGAAAATTGCTCAAAAACGAATTGATGATATTGCAAATGTGAAATCAAGATTGTAATAAAAGGATTTGCATATATTATTAAAAGCCCGAATTTGATGTTCGGGCTTTTATTATCAGTCAATACTTATATAATATTATCAGAGATTATTGTGTTCTATTGACTCTAAATGTACATTTTACATTTCTATCAGGAATGTTTAAGCCTTTAATATTTCCATTAAAACTGCCTTCAATTTTACCTCCTATAGCTTCATATTTTGTTAATGTTACTGGTATGATCGTATTGATATATGAATTTGTAGTGTCATTTAAAAGGTCGTAATCTAAATGGTCGCCATAATGAACTAAATAATGATTGCCATTCATTGATTGTGCACCATCGAATGCGAAAGCTATTGCTTTAGTTGTAAAAGAATCAGCAGCACCTATTCCATTTAAGCTTGGTCCAAAATCTAAGGTTAATCCGCCTTCAAAAACCCCTTTAATATCTGTTATTGTATAACTCGTTTTAACCCCATTGATCGTATTTTCGCATTTTACAAATTGATCATATGCATTGCCACATGCTATTAAATTTCCTACATTGTTTAGCCCTGAGTTTAAACTGTAATTAGTTTCTGACCCAAAGACTTCTTCGTCAAAATCATAAGGAATCAATTTTACGTTAATTGGGGTAATGCATTCTATTGTAGAATTAAAAAAAATTCCATTACTTGATGCTTTAATGAATTTAACATTGTTGTTATGTTTGTACTTGACATATCCATTGGTGCAAATTTCATTCGTACAGTTTAATATTGTACCTGTAATGATGACTTGATTTGGAGTTGGTACGTTTACAATAATATTGTTCAAACTTAAATTTGCAGTTGTTGTAGTTATATTTTGAGAATAAAAAATTGTATTACATTCTAAAGTAAATAATTCTAAAAATAAGTTAGCATTCTCTGGAATCATACCATTCACTTTTCCTTGTGAATTTGTTATACTGTATCTAATAGTAGAGTTTGCAGTATTGGTTATTTTTACAATAACATTCGTTTGAGGTGTCCCATTTGTATTTTTAAAAGTGGCTTCAAATTGAATAAAATTGCCAGGTACATCACAATTCCAAAATGAAAAGTGCGACACAGAACCCACATATTCATTTCCTTGCTTTTGCGCAAAGCCTTCTTCTTTCCACATACCTGTTGTTCCGTCAAAATGCCAAAGTGGAATTGTCGTTGGGGCATTACTACTCAATGAAGAAGGAATCGGAAACGTAATTTGAGCATTATATCCAGATGCTATTTGCAAAGCTTGATTATTGTCATCATAGAGTTCTGCACCTATCATACCATACGATTCAAGCAGTTTTTCATTATCATTACTGTCTTGACCTCGCAATGCGCCTGGTATCAATTCACCCAGTTTATCCGATGTAGGGTCTATCCACGATGAATATACTGTGACATTTCCACTGTAAGGGGCTCCAGTACTTTTATTGACAATTGAATTTGCTGCAAAGATAATCGTACCTCCTCCATTGACTTGTACTAAACCACCAGTAGTAGCATTGAAATTGGAAGGATTTTTTTTCTCAATCAGTCTTATTTTAGTGTAATTGTCTTGGTTTGCTATGATATTCATCGTACGGTAACCATTAAAGTAATTTGGTTTTGTTACTTCTAACGTTGTTTTATTCTTTGAAGTACTGATTTGCATAAATAGAAAAAACCCATCAGAGTCTGTAATGCATGTATGTGTATTGGTTTTTACGATAGCTCCAAGTATTGGGTTGCCATTTTCATCTATAACCTGTCCAACTATATCTGCAGTTACATTGAGATTGTATGAAGTTGGATTAGGTATATTATTTTTCTTATTGCATGAAATCATGATCGCAATAGAAAAAAGAGCTAAATAAAAAACGAATTTCTTCATATAAAAAAGGTTTTGTTAAAGTATGACGAAGAGCATTTGATATATGTTAGCGTCTTATGGATTTATATTCTTTTCGATACTATTATGTTTTGCGGTAACCAGTAAGCGCTTAAACTATATGTTGATCGTGTATTAAAAAACAACGCCCGAACAATCTGTTCGGGCGTTGTTTTTTTTAATAAAAAATGTTTTACTTTTTCCAATGTTTATCAATCAAAAATATATACACTTCTTTCGGTCCATGTACTCCTACCACCAGTGTTTTTTCTATATCAGCTGTACGACTAGGACCAGTGGTCAAACTCATCATAGAAGGTAATTGATTATTGTATTTTTCTTTCAGTAAAGAAATAGCATTGCTTATATCCCATACCAATTGATTGGTAAAGGCTATTGTAATATGAATAGGAGAGTATACAGGTAATGATCGCCCATAATCTTGTCCCGAACTCATAATTGCACTACCTGTACGAGCTATCAAGCATTCGCACAAAGATAAGCCCACTTCAAGGTCGTGCATATCACCAGCAGGTTGAATGAATTCGATATTATTTTCTTTAAATAAATTTAATAAAAATTGATCACGTGTATGAATGCTGCTCCATTTCATCGTATCGGCCAATGCTTCGAGTTGCTGAATCATATCGGCCTCATCGCTACAGTACACAAACTTTCCACCAAGTTTAGTAAACTCTTCTGCAAATTTTTCTTCTAAACTTATATCCGTTTTTGCAAAAAAATCGTGCACTTTTTCTGATTCGGGAAAAGGCATAGGAACAGCATTTTCACTCAATGCCTTGCGGATAGTGTTTAATATTGTTTCGCGCGATTGTCCAGACATATTCAATACATTTATTAAGATTCAGTTGATTCGTTTGTAGGGAGTGCAGGTTCAGTTTTTATTTCAGCTTCATTTGATATGATTGGTGCAATAGTCGTTGCATCATCGTGGATTGAATGTTCTTCAAATGGACGTTTGCCTATAAGTCGCTCCAAATCATCTTTGTACAAAACTTCTTTTTGAAGCAATGCCTCAGCAATCATTTTCACTTCTGGCATACGCTCGGTTAATAATTTCTTGACTCTATTGTAAGCATTTTCTGATAATAGTCTTACTTCATCATCAATCATTCTACCAGTTTCTTCAGAGTAAGGTTTTTGAAATGAACCTTCGCTTTGCGGATCGTAAAACGAAATATTGCCCAATTTTTCATTCATGCCATATACACTTACCATCGAATAAGCCATTTTGGTTACTTGTTGTAAATCGGATAATGCTCCTGTCGATATTTTACCGAAAACTAATTCTTCCACTGCACGCCCACCCAATGCCATCGCCATACGATCTTCTAATTCTTCTTTTAAGGTCAAGTATTTTTCTTTTGGTAAGTATTGAGCATAACCCAATGCAGCCTCACCACGTGGCACAATCGTAACTTTTACCAATGGGTAAGCATATTCTAAGAACCATCCAGATACAGCATGGCCTGCTTCGTGATAAGCAATTACTTTTTTCTCGTCGGGCGAAATAATTTTACTTCGTTTCTCAAGCCCACCAATGATACGATCAACGGCATCATTGAAATCATCAATGTTTACTTCGGTTTTACCTTTACGTGCAGCTATCAAGGCTGCTTCGTTACATACATTGGCGATATCAGCACCGGCAAAACCTGGTGTCTGGGCTGCCAATTTATGAATATCCAAATCGGCAGATGTTTTTAATTTTTTCAAATGTACTTTGAATATATCTTCACGACCCGAAAGGTCTGGAATGTCGATTGATATCTGACGATCAAAACGTCCTGGACGTAACAAGGCTGTATCCAATACGTCAGGTCGATTCGTAGCAGCTAATACAATAATGCCACTATCGCCGCCGAAGCCATCCATCTCTACCAATAGTTGGTTCAATGTGTTTTCACGTTCGTCGTTGGTCATCATTTGATTTTTACCTCTTGCACGTCCTATTGCATCTATCTCATCGATGAAAATAATACAAGGAGATTTTTCACGAGCTTGTTTGAAAAGATCTCTAACACGACTAGCACCTACACCTACAAACATTTCTACGAAATCAGAGCCACTCATACTAAAGAAAGGAACTTGTGCTTCACCAGCCATGGCTTTTGCCAACAAGGTTTTACCTGTACCAGGAGGACCTACTAGCAAACAACCTTTTGGTATTTTACCACCAAGTGCAGTATATTTTTTAGGATTTTTCAAAAAGTCTACCACTTCCATTACTTCTACTTTGGCTTCGTCAAGACCAGCTACATCATTGAATGTTATATTCACTTTAGTGCCTTTTTCAAATAACTGTGCCTTGGATTTCCCGATACTGAATATACCTCCAGCGCCACCACCATTGGCACCACCGCCCATTTTACGCATGATGAGTATCCATAGTCCTACCATGATTACAATAGGTAATATGATTTGTAATAAAAAGCCAAGCCATCCGCTTTTAGCATCTTCGGCATAGGTGATTTGCACTTTGTCGTTGATTGAGAAATCCTTTTGAGCTTCTGTCATATCATCGCGAAACTGCTCATAATTACCAATGCTAAATGAGTAATGTGGTCCTTTTTCTTTTCCTTTTAATTCTTTTAATAAGGCAGCATATTCAGGTTTGCGAAGACTATCGGCTTTGAGAAATACTTCTACCGATTTGTTGAATACAACCATACTATCAACCAATTTCTTTTGAATAAAATTTTTATTGATCGTTTGAAAAGATTCTTCTTTGGTATTTTGCGCAAAATCTTTGCCCCAAAAGTTCATGACAAGTAAAGCCACAGCAAACAATCCATAAATCCAATATAGATTAAACTTAGGGCCTTTGCGCTGAGGTGAATTGGGATTTGAATTGCCCGTATTGATAGGATGTTTTTTATTTTCTTCCATTGTTTGTAATTACAAAGTAATTTATTTCTTAAGTTCGTTGTGTTCTTTTTGTTCTGCATCATGCCATAGGTCTTCGATGGCATAAAAGCCTCTCACGTCAGGCGTCATGCAATGTACTACTACATTTACATAATCGACTAGGATCCATTTTTCGCCCGATTTGCCTTCAAACTTGAATGGTTTTTCACCACATTCTTGCTGTACCATTTTTTCAATGTTGTCTGCTATAGCCTTAATCAGATTGGGATTACTTCCTTCGCATACAATAAAAAAGTCGGCAACAGCCTCTGGTATTTTTTTAAGATTGATTGAAATGATTTCTTCACCTTTTTTTTCGTGAATCGCCGCTATGATTGTTTTGATAAGTTTACTATTGAGTGTGAGTCTCGGTAGTTTTTTGGGCGTTGGGTCTGTAACTGTTTTCAAGTATATAAAATAATTTTTTGTTATGTTGCGTTAATTAAATAATTTACAAAGCTAAACAAAAGTACTGAATGCCGAAAATATCGCCCATAGGAGATGTAATCATTGAATTAACTGATATAGACAGTACCAATAACTATGCCATGCGACTGATTAATGAAGGAATGGCAGAACATGGGATGGCTATAAGGGCCGATTTTCAAACCCATGGTAAAGGGCAGCTGGGAAATGTATGGCAAGCCGAGGAAAGTAAAAACCTGCTTTTGTCTGTGATACTAGATACGCAACACTTTGCTATCGAGAATCAATTCTATTTGAATGCAGCCGCTTGCCTTTCGGTAGCCGATATGCTTATGACAAAGTACGATTTAAGGGATGTCAGTATTAAGTGGCCAAATGACATATATGCAGGGAATAAGAAAATAGCGGGTATTTTGATCGAAAACAACATTCGTGGTAATTCTTGGACCAATGCCATTATCGGCATAGGATTAAATGTAAATCAAACGCAATTTGCCGATTTAAATCGTGCTACATCTATTTTATTGGAGAATGAAAAAAAAGTAAAGATTAATCAGGTATTGAAAAACTTGCTCAAAAGCTTGAATAATTACTACAAATCGCTCAGTGCCAATTACAATGACGTGCTGAATAGTTATAATCAATTACTGATGGGGTATCATACAGAGATTGTATTTAAACGCAATTATGAAATGGAAAAAGGCTTTTTAAATGGAGTGGATGAGATGGGTATGTTTGAAATAACACAAGGCACTAAAACCAAAAAGTTTAAACACAAAGAGATTGAACAGGTGATAGGGTAGGGAAAGTTTTTTCATTTTTTTGAAGCTGAGCAATAGATACATTATGTAGCTACTTCGCGCTATCCGTCGCGCACGGCGCTTCCTCCTATCGCGGCTAAAATTCAGGGACATGTTCTTTATTGAGCTGATGAATGCAAAAGGCTTTGCTTAAAAGCTAAAGTCTTCCATTTATTTACACATTTAAGGATTCTTCAAAACTGAATATTATGATTATCAGACGCTATTTTTGATAGCATCAAATTTGACCACCAACCCCTTTAAACTTTTCTACAAACGAAGCAATCTTTTGAAAAACACGTTGCTTTAATGTCAAGTATTGAGGATTCAAAGGACTCATTTTTGGTAATATCGTATTGAGTTCTGTTCCGTTTTCACTAGCATATTCACGTTTTAAAGAAGTAGAAATATATCTCTTTGCTTCTTCTTCGTTTAAATTCTCATCTACAATTAATTCTTTTGCTTCTGTTTTCAATTTGCCTTGTGCATAAGCATAGAATGAATCTAAAATAGTTGCTTTATCTTGAATTACATCAAGGTCAGTTTCATTAATAAAATCAATAACCATACTCTCTTTTGCTCTGTTGCCTATACTAGCACGAATAACCCTGCGAATTTCTTCTACCAATGCAACTTTATCCTTGGTCTTTTTATTATGCTCAAAAATGAGTTCCAAAATATAATCCAAGTTTATTTCTTGCGACTTCAATAAATCCACTTCAAACACCACATCATCCCAATCTATTGTTGACGCTTCTGCTTCTTTACCTTGTTTCTCACGCCTTAACCAATCTCGAATATCATTATATGTTGAACGATAATCTTGAATCGTTCTTTCTGGTAGCAATTCAATATTTTGCATTGAAGCTATCTGCTCGTCTGTAACAAAATGAGTTTCTTTAAATGCTTCAACTGCTTCCTGATCATTGAGGTCAATGCTTTGAAGTGCTTTTAGATTAGTAAATTCATCATAATTCTGTAAGATGTTTTCGACTCGTAAGTACTCGCCAAATAATTTCGAAAACTCTTTTTTATCTTTTTCAGTAGCAATTTCATCAGGGTTAGGAAACTTTTCATTTAACTCATTTACCAATTCATTGTATCCTCTGCGAGCTTCACCTGTGGCAATGTCTGTAAAGCCTTCCAAATATTCTTTATAACTTTTTTCAAGCACTACGTTCTTTGTGTTACTATTTCCAAATAGCGTAATAGCTTCAATGGTTGCTTTTTCTAAATCTCTAAACGTAACAATATTGCCAAAGGTTTTGGTAGCATCATAAATACGATTGGTTCGAGAAAATGCTTGTATTAAACCATGATAACGCAAATTCTTATCTACAAAAATGGTATTAAGCTCTGGTGCATCAAAGCCAGTAAGAAACATCCCCACTACAATGAGAAAGTCTACTTTTTCTTCAGGTGGAAGTTTTTTGTTTTGACTATCTCTTCCTTTTACACGTTTCGCAAGGTCTTTATAGTAGTTCTGAAACTCTTTGCTTTCAACACCATAATTCATGTTAAACATGACGTTATAGTCATTAATTGCCTTGGTCAGAAACTCTTTAGCACTGCTGTCCATAGCCGAAGGCTCAAAGCTTTCATCTAAAATTTCACCGATAGCATGTTGTTCTTCGTTAGCAGCAAAAGAAAAGATAGTGGCTATTTTTAGCGGCTTGTCGCTTCCTTTTTGCAAACGATTAAATTCCTCATAATAACATTTAGCAGCATCCACACTACTCACAGCAAACATGGCATTAAAGCCTATATTACTACCTTGATTTCTTTTTGTTTTATATTTATAATTCTGTAAAATATATTTAGAAATTTCAGTAATACGTGCAGGATGCAAAAATGCTTTTTTATTTTCTGCTGCACTTAGTTTCTTTTCATCTTGTTCTTTTTCTATATCCTTAAACTTTGGTCGCACATCATTGTAGTCAACTTTAAACTTCAATACTTTTTCATCTCTAATGGCATCTGTAATTACATATGAATGCAACTCTCTACCAAATACACTGGCTGTAGTTTCAGACCCTAATGCATTTTGTGGAAAGATAGGCGTTCCTGTAAAACCAAATTGATAGAACTTTTTAAATTTTTTTTGAAGGTTTTGTTGCGCCTCACCAAATTGAGAGCGATGCGCTTCATCAAATATAAATACCACTTGCTTGTTATAGATAGCTAAATCATTTTCACTTTTCATTAAGTGATTTAGTTTTTGAATCGTAGTGACAATAATTTTATTATCATCTTTTTCAATATTTCGTTTCAAACCTGCTGTACTATCAGAACCATTTACACTATCGGGCGAAAATTTTTGATATTCTTTCATGGTTTGATAGTCTAAATCTTTTCTATCAACCACAAAAAATACTTTATCAATATAATCCAATTGTGTAGCTAATCGTGCTGCCTTAAAACTGGTTAATGTTTTGCCTGAACCTGTAGTGTGCCATATATAACCACCACCATCAATGCTCGATTGTTTTTTAGCTAAATATGAACTTTCTATTTTCCATAAAATTCGTTCAGTAGCTGCTATTTGATAAGGACGCATTATCAGTAATGTATCGCTCGTGTCAAATACAGAATAAGTAAGCAATACTTTTAACAGTGTATTTTTCTCAAAAAAGGTTGCTGTGAAATCTTTTAAATCTTTTATCAACGAATTATCTGCCTTTGCCCAATTCATCGTAAAATCAAAACTATTTTTATTTCGCTCAACTGTGTTGGCAAAATAACGGCTATCAGTTCCGTTACTAATAACAAAAATTTGTAAGTATTTAAACAATGAATTTTTACTATTAAAACTCTCTTTGGTATAACGATGCACTTGATTAAACGCTTCACGAATAGCCACCCCTCGTTTTTTGAGTTCTACTTGAACCAATGGCAAACCATTCACTAAAATAGTAACATCATATCGGTTGGCATGTTTACCTTTTTGTTCAAATTGGGCAATGACTTGTAGCTTATTACGAGTAATATTTTTCTTATCAACTAAATAAATGTTTTGTATACGCCCATTGTCAAACACAAAATCATGAATATAGTTATCATGTATTTTTCTTGTTTTGTCTACCAAGCTATCACTGGGTTTATCTAAGTATTCCTCCAAAAACCGAGCCCATTCTCCATTGGTAAACTTCATATTATTTAGCGACTGAAGCTGTGTTCTTACATTATCAAACATGGCTTCTATGGTAGTAAGGTTAGTAGGGTTTTCATAACCTTGATTTACTAAGTCTTGAATAAACTCACGCTCCAAGGCATACTCTGTTTGATAGACAACAGGTGCTTCATTCAATTCTGAATGCTTGGTATATTTATCTAGTACGATAAAATTATTGGATTCTGCTATGGTGTTGTATGTGCTCATAATGTCTGAACTATGATTTATTTGATTCTTGTGATATTTCTGATTTATATTTTTTATTCGTTAATCGCTTGAAATTCAAACTCGTTTCTCCAAAATTTATCAATAGTCCAATTTCTAAATTGTAAGCTTCTAAATAATTGATTGCTTGTGCAAAGTGCACATCTTCTAATTTTGTAATAGCTTTTAACTCAACAGAAATAATTCCTTCTACTAAAAAATCTACTCTTCTTGTTCCTATTAGTTGGTTGCGATAAAAAATAGGCATTTCAAATTCTCTGTTAAACGAAATACCCATTTGTAGCATTTCAATTTCTAATGCTCTTTGATAAATTACTTCTTGAAACCCATTGCCTAATGCTTTATGCACCGTCATTGCACAACCAATTATTTTAGATGTCAATTCAGAATATTTATATTGTTCGTTTATCATGTACTTTGATTTTGTGTCAATTGTCTCAACTATGATTTGTTTGATTATTTTGATTTATTTGATTTTCATTTTTCTTTTCATTTTTTATCACTCCATAATCAACCTAATCATATAAATCACAATAATCATAGTTCAGACTTTTTAAACGTCAACAATTTATCCCTATAATACTCATACTGCTGTTTTCTTAATGCCATTTCTTTAGGTAAACTCTCACTGATAGACGTAGTGAGCGTATCAAATTTATCGAGTATGGAAACGATGCGTTCTTGTTTTTTTAAAGATGGAATGGGGATTTGAATTTTAGCTAACACGTCTTTAGACAGTCGAGGAATACTTGCACGTCGGACTTGTGAAAATATTTTATGATTCTGTGTAAGTAGATAGAAATATAAATATCTATTATTGATATTCTTAGGTGTAAGGCATGAAAAAACATCATCGGCAGCCCAATAATCTGCATAACTAAACCCAATTTCTCCCGCTGCACCTGCACAAATAACAAATGTTGTATAAGCTTTTACATTACTTTCATGATAATAACCAAGTGGTGTCATAGCATTTTGATAAACAGCATATTTTCCTGTTTCTTCTAATTGACTTCTTACAAGACGTCTGCCTCGTTGCAGTGTAACAACCTCACCCAACATGTTCCATTCCACTTCACCCTCATTAAAACTAAACAATTGCTCACGATAAAAGTTATATTGCTGTTTACGAGCTGTAAGTTCTGTGCTTAATGCTGTGCCTAGTTCTGTGGTAAGTGCTGTAAAAGTGTCGAGTATTCGTACAATTTCCTTTTGAATGGAAAGGGATGGGATGGGAATTGAAAATCCATTCATAACAGAAGAACTTAAATTATTAATAGTAGAACTATTAAGCATTTCATCAAGATATTTTTGGAAGAGACTACTAGTTAAAATATGAAACATGAATCGTGGTTCTATTTGTTTTGAACATCTAACAACAGCCATAAAACCACCAAAGAAATAATCAAGATCAGAGAAAACAAAAGCGACTTTTCCTACATGTTCACGGCTTCCACTTGCTGCACTAATCAATATGTCATTTTTAAATAGTTTTTGACTTTCTTTAACTTTGGTGTCAGATTTTATGTATTTAACATCATCAAAATTTAATGTATGTCGTGAAAGTGTGATGTTATTTGCTCTAATTATTTTGTAACCAGTATTATTTCCACTTTCATTACTTTTATTATAAGTTAACCCTCGAACATAATCAGCAACTTCCCCTAAACTTTTCCATTCCACTTCAACTCCTTCTAATAATTTATTTAATTGACTCATGCTTCAATTTCTTTTACAATGTCATCAATACTCATGCGTAGTGCATTTATTTTTTCAACGGTGGTGGCAATTTCTTCATTTAGCACGGCAATTTCTACTTGCTCTCTATTATCCTTTGCTTCTACATAGCTGCTTACAGAAAGGTTATAATCGTTTTCGGCAATTTTAGTATTATCTATGCTTATGGCTACATGGGCTATATCTTCTTTGCTATCAAAGATTTGCATGATTTGATCAATATGCTTATCCTCAAGCATATTGTTGTTAGTCACTTTTTTAAAAAAGTCCTCACCACTAGCATCAATAAACTGGGTTTTATTATCGGTTTTCTTTTTAGAAAGTACCAAAAGCGAAACGGCTATACTAGTGCCATAAAACAAATTGGGTGCTACGGATATAATGGTTTCTACAAAGTTGTTATCTACCAAATATTTTCTAATTTTTTGCTCAGCACCACCACGGTAAAAAATACCGGGGAAACAAACAATAGCGGCTCTTCCTTTGCTCGATAAATAACTAAGTGCATGCAATACAAAAGCAAAATCGGCTTTGGATTTCGGAGCCAACACACCAGCAGGTGCAAACCTATCATCGTTAATCAACGTAGGATCGCCATCCCCAATCCAATTGACCGAGTAAGGGGGGTTAGAAACAATGGCATCAAAGGGTTTGTCATCGCCAAAATTAGGGTTACGAAGCGTATCACCCAATGCAATATTAAATTTGTCGTAGTTCACGTTGTGTAAAAACATATTCATACGAGCCAAGTTGTAAGTAGTATGATTTAATTCCTGCCCAAAAAAACCTTCTTCTATAATATGATTATCGAAATGTTTTTTGGCTTGCAACAACAACGAACCCGAACCACAAGCAGGGTCATATATTTTGTTTACCTTTTCTTGCT
Source organism: Chitinophagaceae bacterium (assembly GCA_044233655.1). GTDB lineage: Bacteria > Bacteroidota > Bacteroidia > Chitinophagales > Chitinophagaceae > OLB11. The sequence goes on from JBIIJQ010000004.1 coordinate 39,300, forward strand.
TGTGCATGGCAAGTTGTGCGATGAGTTTAGACACATTTTGTGGTGTAAAAAATTCTCCTCCAGATTTACCTGCGTTGGCTGCATAATTGCCAATCAAAAATTCGTAGGCATCACCAAAGAGGTCTATTTGATTATCTTCAAAATCACCAAAATCAAGTCCTTCCACACCTTTCAAAACGGCCGCCAAGCGAAGGTTTTTGCTTTCAACGTTATTGCCAAGTCTTGTACTTGTTGTGTCAAAATCGGCAAACAATCCTTTAATATCTTGTTCTGATGGAAAACCATTTGCCGAATTTTCAATAGCATCAAAAATATCTTTAAGGTCTGTGTTTAAATTGGCATTGGTATTGCCTGTCTTAGCCACATTTACAAATAGTTGACTAGGATATATAAAATAGCCTTTTGTTTTTACGGCATCCTCTTTTATTTCGGAAGTAATTACCTCGTCAGATACGTTTTTGTAGTCCACACTTTCATCACCTCCTTCAATGTATATCGAAAAGTTTTCACTTATGAAGCGATAGAATAGGGTCCCTAACACAAACTGTTTAAAATCCCATCCATCTACCGAGCCACGGACATCGTTGGCTATCTTCCAAATTTTTGCTTGTAATTCTGCTCTTTGTTGCGTACTTGTCATTTTTTATCTTTTATTAAGTCTGTTGGTTTTATCTTTATTTGATTCACAACCGTATAAATTTAAGTTGCTAAGTTAGATTAAATTTTTTATCCTTTGGTTTTCCGCCGCAATTGGTGTTATCACCAATTGCTATTAAAAAATTGTTGGCAAAAACACCAGCAATGGCGGAAAACCAGCAATGGCGGAAATAATAGACCAAGAAAAGTCTTGAATATTTAACACCGAACGAATATATTTACAAAACTGTTACCATTGATTCTTGAATTCAGCTTTGAATAAATCCTAATGAATTAAAAGGTGAATTAGACCGTACAATAATATTTGAATATGAGTATCTCATAAATCAATATATAACTTTTAATAAAATAGGTACTAATTAAAATAGAATAATATGAAAGAAAATGAAATTGTAATAAATATTTGGTTTATTGTAGATATAGGAACGAACCTGTGTTATGCTTGGCGCATAAAAGCCTACAACATGCAAGGCTCTGATGATGAAAAATTAAACATTCTAAATCATCTATCTAGTTCAGATTTTACCACTGTACCTGATAGAAAATTACCTGATACTGCTGTAACTGTATATCCTAACAAAGAAATTAAGGCTTCCTTACCTATTTCTGGTATTAATCATTATTTCGAAAGTAATATTGATTATTTTATTACTACACTTGAAAAGGAATTGCCAGTAATCAAAAATATTATTGATAATGAAGTGCAACCCTTAGAGCAAAAAATAGTAGATAATCCATTATATACTTCCACTATTGTATTTGAAAATGAAAAAGGCGAAGCAAGAGCATTATTGACCCAAGAGAATAAAATGTGGTATGAACTTGAATTGATCAGAATGCAAAATTTGAAAATATAAATATTAAATAAGGGAATAACCCTCTCTCAGAAGGCTATTGTCTTCGTGATGCTTATGTTCCTTATTTACCACAGGCAAGTTTGTTGGCTTTGCCAACACATAATGCTGTTCGTGGTGAGTATTAATCACTCCCTACATCCCCTTCTTTATTTCCGCTTGCAGTTTGGCCAATTGTGCAGGTGTAAGCTTCGCTATATCGGGCAATATATTGATAGTTTCCTTGGGCTTAAGTGCTTGTAAGGGATGTGCGGGTACGTCCTTGATAGGATCGTCGGGTACCCGTTCTACGAAGCATATTTGCTTCGTAGGTGTATTCTGTTGCGTTCCGCAACACAAACGAAATCATGTTAGATAGCGTATTCACTCCTTACATCCCCTTCTTTATTTCCGCTTGAAGTTTTGCCAATTGCGCAGGCGTAAGCTTCGCTATATCGGGCAATATATTTATGGTCTCTTTGGGCTTAAGAGCTTGCAAGGGATGCGCGGGTACATCCTTTATAGGATCGTCGGGTATCCACTCAAACAAGTCGGAGGGTGTACACCATGCTGCCTCGCAAATGGTATGCAATACATCGATGGGTATACGTTGAGAAGGTTTGTGGAGTAGCTTGTAGGCCATGTGATGGTAAATGCCATTTGCTTTAAGCCAAGTATAAGGTTTATCAACCCCCTTAGACTTTAATAGCTTTTCAATACATAGGATAAACATAGTTTAAACTAATTTTAAGTTATTCGTAGTTACTTTTTCAATAATCAAATTTAGGATTTAAACACACAAAAAAATCATTCTACATGGGTGAATTTCTGTTCTAAAATTGCAATGCGTAATCTTAGTAGCGCAATGCGTACTCTTGGTACTGCAATGCGTACTCTTGGTAGTGCAATGCGTACTCTTGGTAGTGCAATGCGTACTCTTAGTACTGCAATACGTACTCTTAGTACTGCAATGCGTAATAGTAGTATTAAAGTGCGTAATAGTAGTATTGAAATGCTCTAAAACCATTATGAACAGAGGGTTTCGAGAGTTTTAATTTTATGATTTTATTTAACAAAAAAGTCTGTGCACATTGAAGTTGAATGTAAAAAAATAAATAAATTTGGTTTCACTTAAAAAATTTACAAACATGAATGACGTACAAACAAACCGAGTTAACTCGCTCATTAAATCGAGTGATTTCCTAGACGACCACGCAAGCGAATTATCCGCAGTGGCACAATTAGCACCTCTTGCACTTGAATTGAAAAATCTTATCAGCGACATTGAAACAGCAGCCGGTAAAGGTTCGCTTGACCTTACAGGTGTAGCCGAACAAAAAAGTATTACAAGGCAAAACTTGATTGACAGTATGATGAAAGTCTCGCGCGGTGCAGCGGCTTATTATTTGAGTGTCAATCAACTTCGCGAATTGCGTATGGTAGAATTTACACCCAATGAGTTGACCAAAAAGCGTGACAATGACCTGTATGCTACTGCAAAGGAAATGCACCAAATGGCAACCGTAGATGGCGCAAATTATATTGCCGTTTCGGCTCCTGATATTACCATGCTGGATGATGTGAAAGAGAAATTCTTCGATTACATACAAGACCCTAAGCGTGAAGTAGAAATAGCAGCGCAACAAAATGCATTGATAGACCCATACATTACGCAGGGTATGGAAATCCGCAAAAAGCTAGACATCTATATGCAAACCTTTATCGCTACCAATGCCCTACTCTACAACGAATGGAATGCATCACAAAGCATAGACGATACAGGGGCTAATACATCTGCATCCTATACCGTTACACTCATGATACCTCCTACATCTATCAAAAGTATAGACTACAGCAGTGTAGCACTTCAAGGCAATACCGAAATCAAACTCATCAATAATTCGGCTGCTGAGTTGGTCTATGGTTTTGGCAACGACTCCAACAGCTTTGCTGGTACGCAAACAGTATACTCCAATACGCAAAAACGTCAATCTGCTTCGAGCTTGGGTTACAATGCACTCTCTGCTATCATACTCAATATTCAAAACAATCAAGCCGTAGACCTCGAATGCACGATTGAGATTTATGACATGGGTTAATAGCGTTGGGAACAATGTTTTATAATAAAGCCCTCACGGATGTGGGGGCTTTATTATTTTGACATTTTTATGAGTTGTAGGAAATAGAGTATATATTTGGTAATATAAGCAACAAACTATTGATGCCATTTACCGTTTTGTAGCGCTTGCTAGTAGTGGAAAGTTGGTTATAAAACAAGTTGGCTGTAAGCTAATCGCCCAAAACACTATACGAAAATATATAACTCAAAGAACTAATAAACATGGCACAGATTTTTGACAAATTCCCTTCTAATATGGGAGAAACTTTAGGAAAAATAGAAAGAAACCCTTTTACATTCAATTTTACACGATTTGAAGTTTGGAGGGGTGGTCAAATAATTGACGCAGATATTATTTTCGGCACCATTAAAGGAACAGTCTTTGCTGAAATTCTATTTGTTAATGTTAAATGTGAGAGAATTTCAAAATACACATTAAGTGAATTTTCATTATGGCAAATTTCTACAAACAATGAAAGGGTTATGTGGAGCAAAGATATTTTTGGCAATGAGGAAAAATACATAAATTGCTATCCTGATATTATTTCACTTTTTTACCAATTGGGAATATTATCTAAAATGTCTTTTGCTATAAGAAACCCTGGAACTTTAATTGAATTTTTCATTGATTAATAAAGCAAATAAAAACAATTTTCTAATGACAGAATACATTTACAAAATCGAAAAAAATACTTTTAAAACTTATTATATTTTAAAAGAAAAATTCGATAATAAATTTGATGAAAATTATAGATTCTTGAAGATTATTCAAGAAGGGAATAGCGCATCATCGGAATTCATTGATACCCAAAAACCAATGAATCTATCTGATAGCAAAATGTTTGTAAAACTAGAAATTAAATTTATGTACCCTAATAAAAAGCATGAAGTGATTTTCTTTTTTATTGACAACTCTTTTGGTAGTGTAAAAGAAATTACTACCAAATATATTGGAGAATTTAATTTTCAAAATGGGTTTCAAAATTTAATCAAGCAAGCTCTAGAGAATAAATAATAATAAATTCCGTTCTCGCCGTGTCTCCAGCCTCTGCGACTCGGCGACTTAGAAAACGAAATCGTACTTACATTCCTGTGATATATTATGTTTCCGCTGCAATTGATGTTATCACCAATTGTCATTTAAAAAATTGTTGGTAAAAACACCTACATTGGCGTAAATAGATTTTATATTTGATAATGCATGTAACAAACTGTCAAAGCCACTTTACTAACTTTTTTGGTTTTTTGGGTGTAAATTAGCTTCTATATGTGTGTTGGCAATAAAACAGAACACTAAAATGATTTGGATAATTATTTTTTTTACAGGCTTGATAATTTTAATTGGAACATTTATCCAAAATTCAAAATTGCGTAACAAATATAATGATGAACTTGACCTTGCTTTAATCACTTTAACGCATTCGACAAATCGAATGGAAGAAATTTCTAAGCCAGTTTTTGAACTAATTTTGAAACAATATGGCGATAGATTTGCTTCAAATGTAGCCAATAGAAAAATTTGCGAAAAAATGCCATCCGAGCTTTTAATTCTTAGTTGGGGTAAACCTGGCGACATTAAGTCTGAATATTACAAAGGTTCAAAATCAGAAAGTTGGTTTTATGACAGTTTTGTTAATCGACTTGGCAATAAAAAATATCGAACCGAAGTATATATTGAAAATAATAAAATAATTGGTTGGAGAGACTTATCTTAATATTATGGCAAATTGTAATAACTGTGGATGCTACATCCCAACTAGCGAAAGAGTGCTAAAAAGAGAAATGTATAGTGGAACTTCCCAAAGAACTAACTATGGAAAACGAATTAGTTTTGGAACTTCACGTTACTATTCTATGAAATCTGTTTGTGAAAATTGTGCTAGGCAAATAGACCAATCCAATGCAGAGCAAAACAAGACAATAATGGTTGTTCTAATGGTTCTTGGGATTATAATAGCACTTTATTTTTTGTTAAAGTAACTATGAAGAATTTTTACGAAGTATTAGGGTTGTATCAAAACGCAACCGATGAAGAAATAAAAACAGCTTACAGAAAGCTATCATTAAAGTTCCACCCAGACAAAAATGATGGCGATAAATATTTTGAAGAGTGGGCAAAGAAAATAAATGAAGCCTACGAAACTCTTGGCAACAGAGATAAAAAAAAATCTTATGATGAAACTTTAAAAGCCAACAACAATCAAAAAAGCAATACAAACTCATACAGTTCTCAATCTTCAACATCAAACCACTCTTCTACATATGAATACGATGTATTAAGCCAAATTAAAAAACTAACCCCTGAATTTTTAAATGCAAAAGCTGGTTTAGCAGATGCTCAATATAATTACAACAACATAGCGGCACAATCCGTTCCAAACAAATTTTCTACAACTAGAATTCTTTTCATTATTTTGTTATTTATAGTATCAGCATTTGGTTTTAAAAAGAGTTTCTTAAATCAGCTGACAATAGCAGTAGAAAACATCAAAACTAATGACAGTAAACCTAAATCAAACAAAAAGTCAAAACCTATTTTAGAGGACATTGTTGGTGAGCCAATTGAAAACATAGGAAATTCTATCTTGTACACAATATATAGTGGTGTTGAGCAAAATGAAACCAATGAAATTTACGCAGTTCCAATTGTTGTTTTTTATAACAATCAGTATTTAGACCCACCAACTTGTGAATTTGGTACTACTGAACAAAAAGCAATTGATGAATGCGAAAAAGCAAAAGAAATATTATTGCCTTCAGTAAATTCAGGTTCTACTCTTTTTGTTTTAGACAATGGCAAACAATCATATGACATTAGTGTTTTAGATACTAAAGAATTTGGGTACAGCGACTGGACAAGATATTCAGCTCACATAAGTATAAAGCCGAAAACATCTATTCTTACAGACAATCCAAAAATTGGTACTAATAGACTTACCACTATTAAAGACAGACCAACTTTACCAAAGCGAAAAGACCCCGAAGGAAATATTTTAAGCGATAAACTACTTTCAAAAGTTGACATTAATGGAGATGGAATGCCAGAACTTATTTATGAATGTTCAGACTACGAAGGGACTTTTTATCAAATATACACCAACAAAAATGGCACTTGGACTCTCGTTTACGAAGGAGGTTATCAAGGAGTTTAACAACTTTTCTCTAATGGTTGGTGTCCCACCAAACATTCCGTTCTCTTCGAGTCTTCAGCTTCTGGGACACGGCGATTTAAGAAACGTCGTCATGAATTAAGTTCTCGTGTATTCAATTATGATCTTATTTTATCTTTACTTCATGACAGGTGGCACATAACATGAAAAATGTTGACTTTGATTGCAAGTAGCATGTCGATTATAAAAATTGATAGTCAAAAATTTATTTCCATGCTGCAAGCCGCGGAGTCCCCTAGGCGGGAGACTATGCGGGACGAAATAACATAGGAAATTTTTTACATAGAAATTTCATTTATTCTATTCCTTAATTAATTTAAAAACCTTATTCTCTAATTTGATAAAATAAATCCCTTTTTTCAAAGTACTTACTTGCACTGGTGAATTAAAATAGAATATTCCCGACTGAATTATTTGGCCTAATGAATTTGCTATTTCATATTTGATATCTTCATTTTGGTATAAACCATAGACAGATAATTCATTAGTAAAAGGATTCGGATATAATATAATTTTTCCGTCGGAAATATTGTGAATGTAACTGGGAGAACAATTTAAGGTATTTATTATTGCAGGCATATAATGGTTAACATTAGTGCCATCACCAAGTGAACCATAAAAATTTTGGCCCCAGGACCACAGCGTACCATCTTGTCGAACGGCAAAGGAATGAGTGCTACCTCCACTAACTGACACCCAATTGCTTGTAATGCCTATTAATGTGGGAACATTTTTATCTAGTTGTGTACCATCGCCAAGACGACCTTCATTATTATAACCCCACGCCCAAAGTGTACCGTCTTGTTTAATCGCAAGAGAATGATGGATGCCCGCGCTTAGACTTTGCCAATTTGTAGCTACTCCAATGTGAGTAGGAATATACTTTTCAGCATTAGTACCATCACCGAGCTCACCGTAAAAGTTCAGGCCCCAAGCCCACAGTGTACCATCTTGCTTGATAGCAAGTGAATGGTTATTTCCGCCGCTTATAGATTTCCAATTTGTGTCTAAACTTATTTGAGTCGGCATATTTCTATCGATGTTTGTGCCATCTCCGAGCTTCCCTCCAGCATTATTGCCCCACGCCCAAAGTGAACCGTCTTGTTTAATAGCAAGAGAATGACGGATGCCTGCACTTATACTTTGCCAATTGCTGCCAATTCCTATTTGAGTTGGAATAATTTTGTCTAAATTTGTGCCATCCCCGAGTTGTCCATAAGAATTATTACCCCAAGACCACAAGGTGCCGTCTTGTTTAATTGCGAGTGAGTGACCATTTCCGGCACTAATTTGTTGCCAGTTAGTATCCATACCTATTTGAGTTGGTATATTCTTATCTATATAAGTACCATCTCCTAAGCGACCATCAGCGTTATGTCCCCAAGCCCATAAGGTACCATCATGCTTAATTGCGAGAGAAAACCCATTGCCAGCGCTAACATATTTCCAATTATTATCTACCCCAATTTGGGTTGGAACGTTTTTATTAACATAGGTGCCATCTCCTAACTCCCCATAAATATTGCCACCCCAAGCCCAAAGAGTACTGTCATTTTTGATTGCAAGAGAATAGAATTGACCTGCATCAATATATCGCCAACATTGCGCTTTTACTTTGCCCCCTATTATCAATAAAAAGTAACAAAGAATAATTTGTAAAATGTATTTCATATTTAAAATGTTTTTATTTTTTTTCAATTGTACTATCTTATTATTTTTTTGCGGGTAGTTTAGATGAACTTTTAAATATAAACAATTATATTGTATCTCAGCATTCATACCTAATAAATTTTTGCCATAGCTAAAGTTAACCCATTAAATAATCTAGCCCCGAACTATCTTCTTTTGAGCTTCCGTTCTCGCCGTGTCTCCAGCCTCTGGGACTTTGCGACTTAGAAAACGAAATCGCAATTGCATTCCACTTATAGAATGATTATGTATTTTTATTTATCATTACTGAATGGCAGTACGAAAAAAATACCTTATCAAATTGGCATTTTTTTTTATTACATATTTAATATGAAAGATATTAATTATGATCATAGGCTAGTAGCATAAAATGAATAAATGTCCACAAAATATAAGGATGAACATATCGTTCGGCGAGTCGCGGAGTCCCCGAGGCGAGAGAGTCCGCGAGGATAGAAGTCTAGTCTTTAAAGTCTTTAAAAGCCCTTTCATTATTATTTATACCCAAATAGATATAATGTAAAGTGTTTACTCTTTGTTCAATAATTTCATTCACGTTAGGCCAAATATACAGCAACGAATTAGCCAAACCGGTACTATACAATCCTAAGAGAAAATCCTTTTCCTTAGTATAGTAATCCAACCATCTACGTTGAGAAATGATCAACTGCTTTTTATATTCTTCACTTAATATACCCAATGCTAACTTGTAGTATTTATTTAATAAAAGATCATATGCATTGTTGTAAAAAATAAATCCTTCATTTTGTGCCTGTGCTGAAGTGCCTTCTGCAATAATCTTATAGAATGCATTAATAGAAATTGTGTCCTCCATAAACACAAAATCTTCTCCATCATTATCTTTTGACAAAGAGCTACTCTTTATCTTAATATCTTTACGAGTAGTTGCGATAATATTCTTCAAGTCTACGTTTGAATAATCCTTAAAACTGGTAGTATTTGTAAATAAAACCTCTATATCAGAATTAAATTGATTTATAGGCTTAGTTTGAGAGATGACTGATTCCGAAACCATAAATAAAATAGAAAAACATAAAATTCGAATATTTACTTTCATGCTTTCTGATTCCGAAAATTTCATAATAGTTGGTTTTAATAATACAAATGTATACAAGGTTTAAAACAAATGCAATTACATTTTTCATTTTGATAGAATCACCATCTCTCCGAAGTTTATGGCTTAGTGAGGTCTATGTTCCCTGTTTGCCACAGGCATTTAGTTGGCTTTGCCAACATTACTTGCATTTCATCTAGAGTGTTTAATTTATTCCAAATAATTTACTTTTCGATTGGTTTTATTTATCTTCGATTGACGCAGTCGATTGAGTTTTTTCACAGACTGAGGTTGTACGGTTAATAGAAAATAACGACATGAGCAAGAAAACAATAATTGATTCGATTATAGTGATATTGACATTTTCGATTGCCTTTTATGGTAAACGGATACTGGCTGAATATTATACTATTTCCATTTCTTCTGCGTATTTGAAAATTGCCTATTCGTATTTATGGTGGGTATTACCAACAGCATTAATTACCGGTCTATTATACGGAGTCAGTAATATATTTTACAATATCGGTATTCAAACAGGCCTTATCAGAGGGCTTTTATTTTCAATTATAACAGTATTGCCTATGTTTCTGAGCTCTGCTATCATTGGACGCATAGGTGCAGATTTAAATGTGTTACATCTGGTTCATCAAACAATTGTTGCAGGGTTGATGGAGGAATATCTTTTTAGAGGTTTTTTATTTGGATTATTATTCAGAAAATTAGGCTGGGGATTTATTCCTGCTTCAATATTAGGTGCCTTTATTTTCGGATTAGGACATATTTATCAAGGCTCTACGTTTCTGGAAACCATGGGGGTCTTTTTCATAACTTCAATTGGGGGTGTTTGGTTTGCATGGTTATACATTGAATGGAATAATAACTTATGGGTTCCCATTTTCCTTCATATTCTAATGAATCTTTCCTGGGGATTGTTTGAAGTAAGTAGTAACGCATTGGGAGGATTTTATACAAACCTGTTTAGAATAATTACAATTGCGTTAACAATAATAATAACCATTAAATACAATCAGAAAAAAGGATTAAGAATCAACAGCAAGAATTTGATGGTAAACAATAACAACCGCTAACAGGCTGAAAGAAATTGGCTTCATTGTATGCCTAATGAAAATTTATTTTACATTCGAAGTGTGGTTTTACAAAGAAAGATTGTGCTTCTCAATTGGTTGGTATCCCACCAAACATAAGTGGATTTCGTTAGGTGGGACACCAACCTTTAGGTGAGTTGCTTTTATTATGAATTGTAAGAATTGCATTTTATATTCGTTTAAACAAGTAACAATTTATTATTGGAACTTTGCTTCCTACTGTGCGTGTTTAATGGGAGAAAAGTAGGTGCTATAAGTAAGTTACCTAAAATTTCGTATGACAAAATACTTCATCATATTTATTCTAATTCTTACTTCTTGTGATAATAGAAAGACAGAACAAAACTTTATTATACCTAGTAATGAAGAAGTAGGAAAAATTATTGAAGCTATTATTTATTCAAATAGTTTGTCATTGTCAAGTCAAATATTCAAAGTAGAAATTGACAAAGTAAACAAACCGAAAAGAAAGAATTGGATACCAATCTATACTCCAATGTCAGTGGACTTGAGGAAACTTCATGTTGCTTTACCAGATAAAGGGGTAAAGGTGCAACCATTAGACATGAACATTGTGTTGATTCCTAGACTCTTTAAAATTGATGGAATAGGAAAGGAATTTATAGACCATGCGGACTCATCATATTTATTGTTCCAAAATGAAGCAATTACAGAGTTTAGAATTAGTGATGAATTAGCAAGAAAGTTAAATACCACAAATTCTATTGAACAAGAGAATAAAAGAAGCAAAGGAGAAAGCTACAGGTTTTATGAATTGACGATTCCTATTTTATCATCTGATATGAATAAGGCTTACGTAGAATTAACTCTATATAGTTCGAGAGCAGAAGCTCTATATTTGGAAAAAATAAATTATAAATGGACAATTATACGTAGAATTGGACTATGGATATGCTGACAAAAACTGTAGGTAACACTTTGCAATAGCAAGCTGGACTTTGTAGCTTTTCAATCATTTGGTTCTTTAATAATCTTTTGTACTTTTACAAAGCTTTTGTTCTCTGAACTCCCAGCCTTCTGCAGCAAAGGAACCGTTAGGCACAATTACAAAAACCGAAACTACAGATGGATAGTAAGAAAATAATAACTACAGCAAAAATTATAGCCATACCGACAATATATGCATTGTTGTTAAGAACAGTTTTTGGAGAATCAACATGGAGTGGAGTTTTCAATATGATGTCAAAAACATTTCTTTTTCTCTTGCCTTCAATTGTTGGTGCTTTGACAATATACTTTTCCAAAGAAGAAAAAGTTAGAAAATTTTCATACAGATTTTTTATTCCTTGGATACCGATTTTTGTATTTTTCTTTATAACACTTGCTTTTGGAATTGAAGGTTGGCCATGTTTGCTAATGATATTACCAATCTTTTTACTTGCTTCTTCTATTGGTGGACTTGTTGGTGGATATTTTAAGCTTAAAAAGAAAGACAATAATTTATATATTTCTGTATTGACACTTTTGCCATTATTAGTATCACCAATTGAAAACTATATAGGTGCGAATTCGACACCTTATAAAGCATACACATACATTGACATAAATGCACCCGTTGAAAAAATTTGGGACAATGTTACACGAGTTAGAGAAATAAGTAAAGAACAAGACAAAGGTTGGTTGACAAATTTATTAAACTTTCCAAGACCAGTTAAAGCAGAATTAAACTATGAAGGAGTTGGTGCCTATAGAGAAGCGATTTTTACAAATGGACTTGTTTTTCATGAGACAGTTACTGAATATATTGACAATAAGAAAATGTCATTTACAATTAAAGCGCTTCCACACGAAATTCCTTTAACAACTATGGACGAACATTTGATAATTGGTGGAAAATATTTTGACGTGTTAAATGGTACGTATGAACTTGAAAAATTAAATAACAAAACTTGCAGACTTCATTTATGGAGTAACTTCAAGTTGACAACAACGTTTAATTTTTATGCAAGTTGGTGGGCAAATAACATAATGAAAGATATTCAAAACAATATTTTGCAAATTGAAAAACAAAGAGCGGAGCATGAATAAAATATCTGTACCTGACATGGGTAACTGATACCCAACTCCATTTTCAAAAACAGAAAAATCCTTTTCTATTGGATGGTTTCCCACCAAACATTATTTGGATTTTATTTGGTGGTCACCAACCGATAGGTAAAAACTTGTACTAAGTTATCCTATTTCCCCTCACTCAACTCTATTTTTTGAGTTTTCTTTTCACCATTGGGGTGTTGTAGTTGAATCGTATATTTTCCAATTGAGAGGTAATAATTTCCATCATCTGCTTTGACTGGTTTTTTTGCAAATACACCTAACATAGATTCGTCTACCTTGAAATTATATTCAAACGTATTAATACCTTCATTGGCTTTGAATAGGGTAGTATATATTTGTTGATTTTTTTCTGTAAAGATTGACAGTTTAAAATCACCTGCTTGTTTTGTGAAAAATGAAATGGGTAATTTATCTTCAACTGGTTCAGCATATGAAGCAAATTTGCTTCCAAGTCTATTATTCCAGATCGAATTTGGTATGGTAAACAAGGCCCATGCTTGCGAACTTACCTTAGCATATTCTTGTATCAAATCCAACTTCGCAATATAGATCGATCTGCCATGGGTGCCCAATATAATTTCGTTTTCACGATCTTGTATAGCTATATCATGGATGGCTACGCGAGGCAATTCGCTATTCCATGTTGTATAGGTTTTACCTTGATCGAAAGATACATACAATCCATTGTCGGTACCAACGTAAATGATTTGAGCATTCTTTGGATCCTCACGAATTACATTGATAGGTTCGCTTGGTAAATTTTGTGCGATGGATGTCCATGTATTTCCATAGTCGTTGCTTTTGTATGCATAAGCAGTAAAGTCATCATTGCGATAGCCATTTAATGTAGCATATACAATGCTTTCTTGATGTCGACTTGCTATCACTCTTGATATCCATCTACTCTGTGGGAGATTGTTAGATATTTTTGTCCAAGTATATCCTGCATCTTTACTTAGATGGATATTGCCATCATCTGTACCAACATAAATCAATCCAAACCGAAGTGGACTTTCATGTATGGTAGTTAGAGTGCCATAGGGTACATTGCCTTTAAAATTAGTCGAAGTTAAATCACCACTCCATGTTTGTAAATTTTCACCTTGATTCATGGATCTGTGAAATTGATTGGATCCCATATAGAAAATAGACTGATTGTGTTTGCTTAAGCAAATAGGTGTTTGCCAATTGAATCGATAGGGCTTTTGACCTATATCATGTATTGGTTTTATTTCTTTGGAATCTTGGGATGATTTATTGTATTTAAAATAATTTCCAAATTGATATCCTAGGTATACATCATCATTCGTACGAGTATCTACTTGCACTTGCATGCCATCTCCATCGCCAATGCCTTTGTAGGCGTATTCGCCACTTTGATGCCATGCTACCGATTCGGAATGGTTAGAAGGGCCTACCCAAGTTCCATTGTCTTGTAAGCCACCATATACATTGTAAGGGTCAGCATTGTCAACTTCGATCGCATAGAATTGCCCTACGGCAGGATTGTTTGCCTTGAACCAAATTTTGCCATTATCATAACTGATATTGATACCACCATCATTGCCCGTTATTATATGATTGTCGTTGTTCGGATTGATCCATATACGATGATAATCGGGATGACAGTTATCACCATCTATTTGTTTGAATGTTTTACCACCATCGGTACTCATGATAATAGGATAACCAGCAATGCATACCTTCTCGGGGTTTGTAGGTGAAACTGAAACGGTTCCGAAGTAATACCCATAGGTAAAGAAAACACCTTCTAATAATTCAGTATGTGTTTTTTCCCAATGAACTCCGCCGTCGTCACTTCGATAGAGTTCAGCACCTTTTACAGGTGTGTTGAATAAGTTAGCATCGGCATCGGCTAGTTTCCAGTCAGCTACATCTTTTACAGTGTATTTTTTTTGTCTTATATTTTCTTTTACATTTTCGGCAGTATATTTTTTGGGATACCCATTGCTTTTGAGATAGGTGTCTAATTTTTTATTTTCTAGTTTGAAAAAATCTACTTCACTCATAGAAGAGATATCTCTTGCATTTAATTTTTTTTCTTCGTTGCTTTCTTTTTTATCTTGATTGAAATTGTTGTCAACTACTGCATAAATTATTTGCGGATTTGAGTTGCATAAACTCAAACCTATACGACCTACACCAGTGCCTGTAGGAAATCCTGATTGTTCATTCGAAATCAATGACCAATGTTCGCCACCATCAGTGCTTTTGTAGATGCCACTTGCAGCACCACAACCACTAAAGTTCCAGGCCGTTCGGCTTCGAGTCCAAGAAGCAGTATACAAAGTAGATGGATGCAAAGGGTCAATGGTTAAATCAACACAGCCAGTACTATCATTGATATAAAGGGTTTGTTTCCATGTTTTTCCTCCATCGATGGTTTTGTAGATACCACGTTCTTTATTGTGCGTATACAAATGTCCTAGTACTGCAACATACGCAGTCGAAGGTTGTGTAAGGTCAAGGCATATTTTGCCTATATGATGACTTTCTTCAAGTCCAACATGCGTCCATGATTTGCCATTGTCATTGGTTTTATATACACCTGTTCCTGCATAAGATGATCGAGATGAATTTACCTCGCCGGTTCCTACCCAAAGGGTGCGTGTGTTCCAGTCCATAGCCATATCACCAATGGTGATTGAAGATTCATGATCAAATATTGGTGTAAAAGATTGACCATTATTCATTGTATGAAATACTCCACCACTCGCATAAGCAACATAAAATTCAATTGAATTTGCTGGATTTACCTCTATATCGGTTACCCGCCCACTCATCACTGTCGGGCCAATATTTTTAAACTTGACTCCTTGTAATGGTGTTGATACCGAATTGCTTTTGTTAGATGAAGCGATTCTTTTTTGAGTACTAGTTTGAGAAAAAATGTATAGTGAATTAAAAATTAAAAACAACGATAATAAAATGTGTTTGTGCATGAAGGTGAAATTAATTGTGCTAAATTAGAAAATAAAATAAGAATCTAATTTGTTATTATTGCAGTACATATTATCTTTAATAGTTGCAACATAAACTTTTAGCAGGCCAATTTAAAATTCGTAAATTCATTTTAATGAATTTATGTTTATTGGTATCCATTATTTCTTTAGCACAAAAGAAAAAAACAACTCCTCCAGCGCCTATAGTCAATCAAGTTGCAAAAATAGTTTCATATGAAGTATTAGAAAATGGGGATACCATTAATAAACTGGATCAGAATAAGCACAAACAGGGCAAGTGGCTCATCTTCAATGAAGGAAAATATGGTGAAGCTTCGTTATACGAATATGGTTCATACGCCAACAATGTACGAGTAGGAAAATGGAATGTATATGACAATGAAGGAAGGGTAGTCTCTGAAGAAAATTTTAAAACAGGTATCAAAGATGGTGAGGCTCGTTACTTTGATAATGGTAAACTTTATTGTATTGGAAATTACCTTGCATTGCGATCCAAGTATGAATATGATACAGTGATGGTAGAAGATCCTAATACGAATTTATTACGACCAGTTGTAATTAAAGCAGATGTTGGAAGTGTGCGTCATGGTCTTTGGACATATTACGAACCTACTACATCCAAAATTGAAAAAGTGATCGAATACCAAGTCGATGAAGTGATTTATGAACGTGATTATACTAATACGAATGCGGTGGATAGCAATTATAAAGAATTGAAAAATAAAACAATGCCACATATAAGTAATAAACCGCCTACGAGTGTATGGATGCTTGAAAAAGGTAAAAAGCCTGTGAAGTATACGGATATTCCAGAAAATGCTGAGTATGTGAAGCCCAATGTGCGAAAGAGTAAACGATAGAGATTAAGAAGAAAATTTCCCGGCTTTAAAGAGTGTTTGAATTCTATTTGATTGGTCAAATGGACATTCAATATGAAAATTTTCTATGAACACAATGCCAGGTTGTTTTCCACTTTCAAATGAACCAAGCTTTGTATTCATTCCAAGTGCCTCGGCGCCATTTGAAGTCGCCCATTTCAATTTTTCATCCAAAGAAATAGTAGGAAAATGAGCATGAAGTACAGACAATTCACCCCAAATAGATAAGTGGTCGTTTGAAGCTAAACTATCGGTCCCAACAACAAGCTTGCAATCGGAGCTATATAAAAGATTTACATCTGGTAATGTATTCTCGATGTATAGGTTTGCAAGAGGGCACAGGCACCAATAAAGATCTTTGTTCGTTTGTTGTGCAAATTCAATATCCTCTTTTGTTGTAACAGTATTATGAACTAAAATTAAATTGTTGGTATGGGATAGCTTGGGTAAATAACTTTGAAGGGATGACTTGCCTGTAGGATGTATGTCTTTGATTGATTTTAATATCCATTGAATCAGTCGAAGAAAATCACCTGTGCCTGATTGAAATAATTCGTTTTCAGCATCGCATTCTTGATTGTGAATGGTAGATAATTTGTTTTGATTGATGTTATCTACCAATTGTATCAATGTATCTGAAATGGAGTAGGGCGCATGCAATACAATACTTGATGGGCCAATTTCTTTAAAGGCATTCCATATGCTAAGGCTAGTTTCAAATCGATGAGTAGCTTGTTCATCTTCAAGTCCAAAGGTCTCAATGAAATTGTGATAATTTAAATCATGTTTTTTCTTTTGTTCAAGGGTGTCTAATTTGTTACTAATATCACCAACTGCAACTATACCTTGAGCGATCATTTCTTTCTCAGCCTGTTCGATTGCAATAGCTATTTCAAGATTGTTTTGAAGATTTCGAGATTGATTAATGGTCATTAAAAAATTTACAAGTCCAGAATGCTTTGGAATAACACCTTTCATATGAGAAAGTTCCAAATGGCAATGACAATTAATCATACCTGGCATGAGAAGTCCTTTCAGTTCAATTGCATCGCTTGGAAAAGGTTTTTTTGTCAGAATATCTAGTACAATACCTTCATCGTCTACTTGAATACATGAATTCATTTTCAACGAAAATCCATCAAATAAATAAGTTGGGATTAAATAAGGCATATCACAATAATACGTTTGTTTTTATACAAAAAAAAACGGCCTCCAATTGGAAGCCGTTTTGAGATTATAAAATGAATTAAAATTAGTGTTTAACCATTAATTTTTCTTTCAAATCACCTTGTGCAGTTTTAACTACTACTGAATAAGTTCCAGAAGGTAAATTAGATGTATTGATTTTAATTTCTTGTTGACCAGCAGGGATAGTAGTTTCTGCGACTTTGTAAACAACTTTACCTGTTACGTCATAGATAGCCATGCTTACTTTAGTAGCGCTATTGAATTTCACAGCTACAACAGAGAAGTCGTTTGCAGGATTAGGATATAAACCAATTGATTGGTTTTCGCCTAATTCAACTAGACCTAATGCAATGTTAGCAGATACAGATTGTAGTACGTCTCCAGTTACAGTATCTTGAACGAATGCTACATATTCCATTTTGCCAAAACCATTCCAAAGATCAAAGCTCATTTGAGCAGGAGTACCTACTGGAGCATTAAATGTATAGCTATCATTTGAAGTAATTGCAACACCATTAGAAATAGATGATAACATTTTACCTCCACCATTTGGCATCATTTTACGCATCGCGTGGTAATAATTTTTTTGAGATGTAGAAGCACCAGGATAATTGTATTGGTCCTGCATTAATACTTGATAAACAGCTAATCTAGAATCTGTAGGTACAGATAAAGTTGGAGTTATACTTAAGTTTGCAGTAAATGCATTTCCAGATTTAGTCAATGTAGCAGTCATATTTGCAAAAGCAGCATCTAATTTAGCTGTATCGATTTCACCTTGTGAATGAGCTGACATGATGGTTCTACCATTAGTAATAGCTTGTGGGATTCCACTTACACCATAGAAACTTCTTCTAGTAAGACCATCGTTGTTGTAACTTGGATCGTTTCCAGGAGAAGGCCAGTTCATTTGATATTTAATTACATTTACTCTTGAACCAGTATTTGGTGTGTTTGCATTTAACAATGGGTCAAATGAAACATTTAAACTAGCACAAGGAGCACAAGTAGAAGAAGTAAATTCTTCGATTAATGCATTTCGAGATACAGTAGTGTTTGCAACATAATATGAGTATGAAGTAAAGTTTGAAGTATCATTTGTTGCATTGGCATCAGCACCTGTACCATTTACATTAGATACCCATATTTTTAAATTGCTGTAATTGCCAGCAGTCAATGAAGCTGGATTGAAAGATATTGCTTTTGCATCTGTGTAGTTTAATGCAGGAGCAAAGTTGAAAGTTTGTGATACAGGAGCACTAGCACCTACTTGGTAATTTACAGTTGCAGATGTCATAGCGCCTGTTCCCCAGTTAGTAACTACAGCATTGAATACAGGAGCATTGCTGATATATTTACGAGTAAATGCATTTGAAACGCCAGCGTCTTTTGTAGGTGGAACCAATACTTTGATATTGTCTAAAGCCATTGCGAATAAATAGCCACCGCCATCACTGTATTTGAAAGCAAACATTACGTTGCTTTGACCAAGGCAAGCAGCAGGTACAGCAATAGCGCGTGTAACCCAGCCAGTAGAGTTAGTACCAGTTATTGGAGCCAATTGAGTCCAAGTAGTTCCGCCATTGTTTGAATATTGAATTTCGGCAGTCTCAGTAGCACCTTGATATGTGCCTCCAGCAAATACTAAATCGTATTGCAAGTATACACCCGAAGCGTAATTACTTAGATTCATTGTTGGTGTTTTTACTAAATCATTGAGTTTGATGCAATTACAAGCGTCATCGTTGGTAGCAATAAAGCGTGAGTGTTCAGAAAAGCCGAAACTTGAAGAGGATAATGTAGATGCAGTGCCTGATAGCCAACCACCATCAGTTGCTTGTGTAACTTGTGTGAAACCTGCTGGCAACGCTGTTCCAGCGGTTGCTTCAAAATTTTCTTGCCAGATTACTTGTGCATTAGCTGCAGCAAAACTTGCCATTGCTAACAGAGATAATAGAACTTTTTTCATTTGTATATAATTTTTTTTGGATACGAATATACGCCTATTATTATGTTTTGAAAATAATTTAACATTTTTTAGCATTTGTATTTGTTAGAGTTCGTATATTGCAGTCACAAATAAATTACAAAATGAAAAAAATAGTACTTTCTTTGATGATGTTGTTTTTCGCAACAAGTCAACTTTTAGCACAAACTACTATAGCACATGATACTGTATGGTATAATAACTTCCCAAAAGATGGATACACACATGCGTTGAAGGACTCGATTATAAATAACTCTGCCAGTCCAGCAGTAGTAACATGGAGTAAGTCATCAGAATTATTATTGACAGGATGGACAGGAACGGGTATTTGCGATCCAAATGCATGCTACAATTTTGATAATAATTCTCATACCGTAACACTTGCTCCTAATTCTACAGCTGTATTTTATGTAGATATGAAAGCAATAAGCACAGCGGCAGATGGAAATTCGTGGGTGACTTTAGCTACCAATTTTGGTAATATGACTTTTAAGTTCACATCATGGCCTACTCAAGTGAAAGATTTTGAAAATAATAACCTTGTAACGGTTTATCCTAATCCTGCTACTAGCTTTATTAATATCTCAATCAATGATAATCGTGTAACTACATTGAATGTAATCAATGTAGTAGGTCGTAAAGTAGCTCGATTTGATATTAATTCATCTACACCTAATCCGATACGTGTTCCATTGGATAATATTTCTGATGGAGTCTATTTACTTCAGTTTGCAGATGCAAATGGTAAATTGCTTGGTGTACGACGAGTAACAAAAAACTAAATTTTTAATTTAAATATTTCCAAAGAAGGCTTTCATATGAAAGCCTTCTTTATTTTTACAATTTATCAAATAAAAATTCATACCAACCTTACATGAAAATTATATCCTATAATGTAAATGGAATACGCTCTGCATTGAATAAAGGGCTTATTGATTGGATTAAAGAACATCAAGCTGACATCTATTGCTTTCAAGAGTTGAAAGCAAATAAAGAGGATATACCTACAGAGCGTTTCGAAGAACTAGGCTATACATGTTATTGGTTTTCTGCGCAGAAAAAAGGATACAGTGGTGTTGGTGTTATTACAAAATTAAAACCGCTTGCTGTTACTTATGGTTGTGGATTGGAACAAGCAGATTATGAGGGTCGTGTATTGCAATTGAAATTCAATGAATTTACGTTGATCAATACGTACTTTCCAAGTGGTAGTAGTGGTGATGAACGACAAGGCTACAAAATGAAATTTCTATCTGAATATCTTGATTTAATTAAAACAACACTTGCAACAGAAAATAAACAATTAATAGTAGCTGGTGATTATAATATTTGTCATCAAGCGATTGATATTCATGATCCGAAAGGAAATAAAGATTCAAGTGGATTCTTGCCCGAAGAGCGTGCATGGATGGATCAATTTTTTGATCAAGGCATGATAGATTCATTCAGAATTGTAAACCAGGAACCACATCAATACAGTTGGTGGAGTTTCAGAGCCAATGCTCGTAATAATAATAAAGGTTGGCGGATTGATTATATCAATGTATCTGCCGCATTGAAAGACCATATTCAACATGCTGAAATATTACCACATATTAAGCATTCAGATCATTGTCCGGTAGAATTAGTATTGAAATTTGACTAGATAATTTCGTAAATCATAAAAATGGAATTAAACATTTTCAACCATAGAATCACATCAAATACCTAAATTATGTATATCTACAATGTAACAATAAAAATAACTCCAGCTATAGAATTAGACTGGATTGACTGGATGAAAAATGAACACATGGATGAAGTTATTGCTACTGGCGCTTTTGATCGTTATTCTTTCTATAAATTAATAGACCCAATTAGCGAAGATGATGATGGTATTACATATATAGCACAATACTTCACCGATTCGAAAGAAAGATATGAATTGTATATCAACCAATATGCTCCTTTGCTTCGCGAAAAAGGGTATGCACTGTTTGGGGGTCAATTTATAGCATTTAGAACAGTCATGAAGTCTATGGACTAAGCTAAAACTAGGTCTGGTAAAGAGTTTAATTGATATTAATTGTTGATAACATGTGTAAATCCTTTAATGGTAAGGGTTTCAGCGAAAAAAAAATTTTGCAAACCCGTAAAACGTAGTATTTTAGCGGTATTAAAAACATTTTATAACTCAAAAAATTAAAAAAAATGAACAAAGCGGAATTAATTGAAGCAATGGCAAAAGCTGCCGACTGTACTAAAACTCAAGCTGGTGCTGCATTAGATGGTTTTATCGATGCGGTTACTGCTACTTTGAAAAAAGGTAACAAAGTAACTTTAGTAGGATTTGGAACTTTCTCAGTATCTAAGCGTGCTGCACGTATTGGTCGTAATCCACAAACTGGAAAAGAAATCAAAATCGCTGCTAAGAAAGTTGCTAAATTTAAAGCAGGTAAAGAATTGAGTACAAAAGTTGCAAAATAATTTTTGACACTCTCAAAATTAAAAGTCCGCTTCGTGCGGGCTTTTTTTTGATATAATGGCAGTTGATTATTTAAACATTTATATGGCTTTTGATTGTATTATTTACTTAAGAATAGTGCCTATTGAATATTTATAAACTGGATTAAATAGTTTACCTTATATTTGCCTTCTAAATTTATTTTTTATGGGCCGAGGCGACAAAAAAACAAAACGTGGTAAAATCTTCAAAGGATCTTTTGGAAAAATGAGACCACGCACAGCAGCAAGAAGAAAAGCATTAGAGAAGAAAGCATAAGCTTTCTTTTTTTTATTTCTAGATGTTGATATAATGCATAAGCATATCATAATTGGATTGTAAATCCTCTTTATGATTCTCTACTGCAAATGTATCTACAACTGTATAGCTAAATCGTTCAAAGGTTGCAATAAGCGCTTGCACATCCGTTTTGTTCACCTTAATTGTTACCCATTGTAATCCATTTTCATCTTTTGTTTTTACAAATAGACACAATATGTTTGTGTCATTGCTTTCGCAAATGCGAGCTATTTCTGATAAGCTATAGTTACGTTGTTCTATTTCTAACACAATGATACCTCCGGGTTCGATAATGGCATTATTGTCTGCAATGTAATTAAATAGACCTTCGATGGTAATTAAGCCAGCATAGTGGTTATGTTCATCTACTACGGGCAATACGGAAAGATTAAATTCTTTCGCTACCTTCATTGCTTCAAAAGGATGAGTGTGCTCAACAATTGCAGGCCTGAAATTTACAAATTCTGCAAGTGACAAAGGTTCTTCGGGCGTATCCCAATCTAATAGGTCATCCTCGGAGATAAGTGAAAGGTAATTATCACGATGTACGAGTGGCAAATGAAATACACGGTATTCATTCATTAAGCGCATGGCTTTAGTTCCACTGTCATTAAGTGATAGTACTGGTAATTCGTAGGATATTAAACTCTTGGTGTTCATACTTAGATAGAACGTAAATATCACAAATAAAAGTGTAAAACCAACATGATTTTTATCAATGTTTACTTAAAAATTCGCTAAAAACTAAATTGAACTCTTTTGGGACTTCCATCATAGGAGCATGTCCACATTTATCTATCCAATGCAATTCTGAATTAGGTAATAATTTTTTAAATTCTTCGGCTACCATAGGTGGTGTGATTGTATCGTTCTTTCCCCATATTAAACATACAGGTTGTTTGATATTTTGAAGTTCTTCACCCAAGTGATGTCGGATAGCTGATTTGGCTAGGTAAATGATTTTGACTGCTTTCAATCGGTTATTTACGATGTTATAAACTTCATCAACCAATTCTTGAGAAGCCGATTTTGCATCATAAAAAGTAAGTTCTACTTTTTTACGAATGTAATCTTTATCGCCTCGTTTTGGATAGGTTTCGCCCATGCCATTTTCAAATAATCCAGAGCTTCCTGTAAGTGTAATTGTTTTTACACGTTCAGGATGCTTAAGTGCATATACAAGTGCTATATGACCACCTAGCGAATTGCCTAATAAATTTACATTGGTGAGATTTTTTGTTTCAATGAATTTTGAAACATGCTTTGCAAGACCAGATACTGATGTGTCCAAATTGGTAAGGTCATACAAGGGTAACATAGGTATGTATACTGTGTATTTTTCTTTGAAACAATCAACTAGATCTTTGAAGTTACTCAACGCTCCAAATAGCCCATGAAGTAAAATAAGACTTTCGCCTTGACCTTCCATTACATATTTGAATTTTCCTGATTGCTTGATTTCGTATTGCATAGCGTAATTACTTAGCGCTAAAGTAGTTTTTTAAATGGTAAAAGTGAAATATTCTCAATAATGAATTGTTATCTTTCGGTATACAAATTCTTTATTTATAAATTCAAAGTGAGAATTTATTTACTTTGATGAATCTTTCTCAATGGGAATAATTTTTGTTTCCGTGAAAGTTCCATCACTTGATTCTACTACTACTACACACAAACCTTGATCCTTGAAACACAATTCACGTGCGGCTTTTTCAGTAAGGTCAATCACACGATTATTATTGGGTGCCATACGGTCATTGACTTTTACAATAACTGATTTGCCCGTTTTTTTATTAGTAACTTTTACAAGGGTTCCAAGGGGGAAATGGTTGGAAGCGCCTGTCATGTTCTGATTGCTGAAGATTTCGCCAGTAGCGGTTTTGCGCCCATTGAATTTGGTATGATAATAGCTTGCAATGCCTTCTTTCTTTTTTATATCTGTTTTGATTCCTTGGCCAAATGTTGCCCATGAAATGAAAATGAATAGAATGATAAAAACTATACGAAGTTGCATCATGTAAATATAAATGAAATTTATCTATTGACCCATAGCTTGTTTACATCTGCTACTTGGTCTTTGAAGTCAACTACTTCTATAATAACTTCACCAATTCCTTGTTTTACTAACCCTAACTTATTAGCAGCAGCATGAGAAAGATCAATTAATCGTTTGTTGCTTTTGTTCATACGATCATTGATTTTTACAACTACACTTTTTCCATTGAGTTTATTGGTTACTCTTACAATTGTACCAAGTTGTAAAAAGTTATTCGCTGCAGTAAATTTAGCATTGCTAAAAATTTCGCCTGTACTTGTAAGTCTGCCATTGAACTTAGGATGATAGTAACTAGCAATACCTTTCCATTGATTCGTTGCTATTTTTTTTACTGGTGTAAATGAAAATAAAATACATATAGTTGCTAAACCGATTATGATGAAAGCTGTTTGAATAAGTTTGTTCATATGCGTTTAGTTGATAGTGTGCAAATGTAACCCTTCATGTAAAGCTAAAATCTTGTTTAGGCTTTTGTAAACATAATGAAATGTTAGGCAGGCTAGTTTTTACCAGATGTTAACTTCTCGCTCTAATGTAATGTTAAAGCGCTGTTGAACTGATATGATAATTTGTTCTGAAAGTTGGTAAATAGCAGAACCTTCTGCATTTGAAAAATTCACCAAGACCAATGCTTGCTTTTCATGTACGCCGATTTTACCAACTTTATATCCTTTCCAGCCGCATTGTTCAATAAGCCATCCAGCTGGAATTTTTATACCATTTTCTGCAGGGTAGTTAGGTAATTGGGGATATTGAGATAATAATGTATCAAATAGTTGTTTAGTTATAACTGGGTTTTTAAAAAAGCTACCTGCATTGCCTATCACTTTTGGATCAGGTAATTTTGAAGATCTTATTTCAATAACAGCTTTTGAAATAGATTCAATTGAAACCTGATTGTTAAACTTAGAAGCTAAAATATGTTTTATATCACCGTATTCAATTTTGAATGTAGGTTTTTTTTGTAAGCATAAGTTTACAGATAAAATAAAATAGTTTCCTTTTTCTTTAGTTTTGAAAATGCTTTCTCTGTATCCAAATTGACATTCATCCAAAGAGAAGGTTTTTCGTTCTTTACTTGCCAAGTTTATTGTTTCGCATGAAGCAAAAACATCTTTTAATTCAACTCCATAAGCGCCTATATTTTGTATCGGTGCCGCACCTATTGTGCCTGGTATAAGCGAAAGATTTTCTACGCCACCATATCCATTATTTACACACCACATCACACTTTCGTGCCACGATTCACCCGACATAAATTCCACTATTACTTCATGTTCATTTTCAGAAATTAACGTGATTCCTTTTAATTTATTTAAAACCGTAATACCTTCTATTGGCTTTGTAAGTAAGATATTGCTACCACCACCAATGAATTGAATGGAGTATTGATAGGCCTCATTGTAGTATAATAATTCTATTAGTTCGTCTACAGTATGAATAGTTGTAAAGAGTGAAGCGTTTTCATTGATATGAAACGTATTATAATCTTTAAGATTTACATTATGGAGCAATTGCATACATCGCAAATCTAATCATATTCTATAGCTCTTAAAAGGATTCTTTTCATATTCTTCATTTCTATGATTATCTTTCGAGTCGATTTGAGCATGATCAGACACATACCTTTTTTGAAAGAGGTGTTTAAATACTCTTTGTCGGCCTTTGGCGGACCGCAAGGACATATCGGTATGATGATGAAAACCTTTGTAGAAAAACGAAAAGATGTGACTCAAGAAGAGTTGATAGATTACATGTCGTTTTGCCAAATGTTACCCGGTCCTTCTTCCACTCAAACAATTACATTGATAGGTTATAAGCGAGGAGGAATATTACTCGCAATCGTCACGTTGTTGATTTGGATTTTGCCAGCTAGTATCATGATGGGAGCATTGTCGTTTCTTATACAATATTTTGATGCGCAATCTATCCAAACTAATTTATTCAAATTTATTCAACCAATGGCAGTTGGGTTTTTGATTTATGCTGCATACAAAGCAATGCGCATCAGTGTGAATCATCCTGCAACATACACGATTATGTTCATTGCTGGTATTCTTACAATTTTGTTAAGATCTCCTTGGCTTTTCCCTTTGTTGATAATAGCTGGGGGCCTTATTTCTAACTTTAGCGATAAGCGTATTCCAGAAATTCAAAAGAATAAAAAGCCAATCAAATGGGTCAATATTTTAGGGTTTGTATTGGTATTTTTAATTGCAGGAATATTTTCTGAATTAGCTCGTATTCAACATTGGCATTATGCAAGAGCTTTTAATTTGTTTGAAAATTTTTATCGATTTGGTAGTTTCGTATTTGGTG
The DNA here is from genome assembly GCA_044233655.1 of Chitinophagaceae bacterium. Taxonomy (GTDB): domain Bacteria; phylum Bacteroidota; class Bacteroidia; order Chitinophagales; family Chitinophagaceae; genus OLB11. Next base: position 66,219 of record JBIIJQ010000004.1, read on the forward strand.
GAGGACATGCCTTGATGCCTATGATGTACGAACAATTTGTAATACGTCCTGAACATTTGCAAATAGGACAATACTTGACTCCTTCTCAGTTTTTAACTGGAGCTGGCATTATCAATGCAATACCAGGTCCTGTTTTTTCAATTTGCTCCTATATTGGTGGTATGAGTATGAGTGAATATGGTTGGCAAGCACAATTACTAGGATGTGCTGTAGCAACTGTTGGTGTATTTTTACCAAGTGTGTTATTGCTCTTTTTCTTTTTTCCTATTTATCAAAATTTAAAACAACATACTATAATTTTTAGAGCATTGGAAGGTATCCATGCGGTAGTTGTAGGTATAATGTGGGCATCAGGATATATATTATTTCAGTCCCTACCATTTGATTGGACCAATTTGGTTGTTATTTTAATTACATTCAGTTTGTTGATGTATTCAAAAATTCCAGCTCCATTGATAGTGGTTGCTTGGTTGTTGCTTGGGTTAGCTTTGAAATAGTCATTTGACTGCGCTGTGGAATTATGCAAACTAAAATTTAAACTAAATCTATTACTTTTGAAGTATGTATAAATTATTTTTTACACTATCTGTAATGGTTATCTTAGGCTTTTGTACGAGCCTTCATGCTCAGATTAATAATGATTTATTGAAGCAAGATATTGAGCTAAATGATAGTTTAGATAACAAGGTTTTGTTTTCTGTTGCCAATCAAAACTTTTTAAAGAACAATGAATATTTTCATGATATTACAACTGGGTATACATTGTTTGGATCTATGTTGAGTACGCAGGTGGCCTACCTACCTACACCGAATCTTCGATTACAAGCGGGTGTTTTTTTTCGAAAGGATTTTGGCAATGCATCTTTATATTCTGTTGAGCCTTTACTTACGTTGAAATATCAGAAAAACGGATATGCTGTAATGATAGGTAATCTGGAGGGTAACCTTTCTCATCGATTAATCGAACCTGTTTTTAATTACGAACGATTTATTACAAACTACAATGAAAATGGAATACAAGTAAAAATTGATAAGAAAAAAATATGGTCAGATACTTGGATCAATTGGGAAGTAATGCAATACTATAAATCCAATTATCAGGAGGAATTTGCAGCGGGTAATTCTACAATCCTTCATTTGATAGATGATGGGAAAAATAGATTTTCAATACCATTGCAAGGTATTATTACCCATATTGGTGGCCAAGTTGACATTGACACAAATGCAGTTCGCTCCAAAACAAATCTTGCTATTGGATTTGATTATACAAGAAAATTGGATGGTTTTTTCACGGAGTTTAATACAAAGAATTATTACACAATTTATAAAGAACTGGCCCCTTCTAAACTAGTTGCTATTTCAAAAGGAAGGGGCGCTTATTTCAATACAGAATTAAAAACGAAGTATCATATCAATGCTTCTGTAAGTTATTGGAATGGACTCAATTATCTTGCTCCTCGCGGCGGAGATTTATTTCAATCTATGTCATCTTATTATTCTCAAGTGAACGTGCTGGAACGAAATCGAAGTTTACTATTTGTAAGATTACTTTATCAAAAAACAATCCTTGAAAATTTTAATTTAGATATACGTTTCGAACCTTATTTCGATTTAATCAATCAATTCTTCGAACATTCTTATTCTATTTATCTTACCTACAAAAAAGATTTTGGTTTAGTAAAATTGAAAAAGAAATAAGGTCTATTATTTATTTAAAGGATAACCCAATTTAACCATATATGCCTATAATACATGAACACTGATTAGACTGATTTGTGCGATTCACATAGTGATTTTAGGACTGATTTCTTCCCTTGGAACTGGATAATGAAATCAATATCCTTTGTAAGAAGTTTAAAATCTGTTCTAATCTTTCCAACCCGCTAAATCCGTTTTCTATTGTTCGCTTTTAGAGTAGGTTTTTATGGGTGATTCAATTGTTTTATTTAAACTTAAGTAGTTCACACTATTAGAAATTATTAACTTAATAAATGGTAAATCTCACAACGAACAGATTTCGCTCGAGTCTAATACCCTATATTTGAATCAAACATGAATTCTCACATGAAATATCAATTGTTGTTACTTGTTGTTCTTACATCTTTTGCTTTGAAAGGGCAAGCCGCTTTTCGTACAATTAATCATCAAGCCTTCAAGCGGGGCGAAAAATTGACCTATAGAATCCATTACGGATTTATTGATGCCGCTATTGCAACCATTGAGATCAAAGAAGAAAATAAAAAATTCTCAGACCGTAATACATATCATGTAGTTGGAATTGGCCAATCAAAAGGCAGTTTTGATTTCTTTTTCAAAATACGTGACCGATACGAAACCTTTATAGACGAGGAAGCTTTATTGCCCTGGTTTTTTGGACGAAGGGTTGATGAAGGTGGATATAAAATTGCGCAAGATTATATATTTCATCATCACCTAAATAAAGTGAATGTAGGTAATAACAAAATGGTAGATATATGGCAAAACACACAGGATATGTTGTCGGGTTTTTATTTAGCGCGTACTATGGATCTAAGTAATGCGAAGCCGGGGCAATTATTTTCTGTTCCAACTATTGTAGATGGTGAAATGTATAATTTACAAATCAAATTTAAAGGAAAGGAAACTATCAAGTGCGATTGGGGCAAAATACGTTGTCTAAAATTTGTGCCTGTACTACAGAAAGGGCGAATTTTCAAACATGAAGAAGATATGATTGTGTGGTTGAGCGACGATAAAAATCATATTCCGATACGCGCTAAGGCAGACATTCTATTTGGCTCGCTCAAAATGGATTTGATTGACTATAAAGGAATTGCGAGCCCTTTTGCTTTTATAAATTTTAAATAGAATTAATCACAAATCTATTTATTGATATTTATCATAGTTAATACCTATAAAAAACATCGTACGATTTGATTTTCGAAATGTAAATTTGCATTTCTTAATTCAAAAAATCTAAAATCAAAACGATGGATTTACGTTCAAAACAACAACACGAATTTATTGGTCGACATATTGGCCCAAATGAAATAGAGACAACTCAAATGCTTAAAATCATTGGAATGTCTTCAATGGATGAGTTAATTGAAAAAACTGTTCCTGCAAATATCCGTTTGAAGTCAGCATTGAATGTAAGTGATCCAATCAGTGAATTTGATTACTTACTGAAGATTTCTGCCATGGGCAAAAAAAATGAATTGAAGAAAGATTTTATAGGTAAAGGGTATTATGGTACTATAACACCAAGCGTTATCCTACGCAATTTGTTTGAAAATCCAGGATGGTACACGCAATATACACCTTACCAAGCTGAAATAGCACAAGGTCGTTTGGAAAGTTTATTGAATTACCAAACTATGATTTCAGATTTGACTGGTTTACCTATCGCCAATGCATCTTTGTTGGACGAAGCTACAGCAGCTGCAGAAGCTATGACCTTGTTGAACGGTGCCAAAGGAGCCGATCACAAACATCGTTTTTTTGTAGATCATGGGGTGTTTGCTCAAACAGTTGATGTATTGAAAACACGTGCTATACCTGTTGGCGTTGAACTTGTTTTCGGCGACTACAAAACTACAACCTTAGACGAAACCTATTTTGGAGCTTTAGTTCAGTATCCAAATGCAGAAGGTGCAATTAATGATTATCGCACCTTTATTGAACAAGCACATGCTATGAATGCTGGAGTAGTAATGGCCTGCGATATTTTAGCGTTAGCATTGCTCACACCTCCTGGAGAATTAGGTGCTGACATTGCTGTAGGTAATACACAACGATTTGGTGTACCAATGGGTTTTGGTGGACCACATGCAGCCTATTTTGCTACCAAAGACGAATACAAACGTGTCATTCCTGGTCGTATAATCGGGGTAAGTGTGGATGCACAAGGCAACCGTTGTTTGCGTATGGCGTTGCAAACAAGAGAGCAACATATTCGTCGTGAAAAAGCAACTTCAAATATTTGTACAGCACAAGCATTGTTATCCAACATAGCTGCAATGTATGCTGTTTATCATGGTCCAACTGGCATTAGCGATATCGCTAAACGAGTTTCAATTTATACTAAAGCCTTAGCAGATGCATTGGGCGATAAAAATATTAATCAACATTATTTTGATACATTAAAAATTGCAGTTGCTGATGAAGCTGCTACAATCAAATCACTTGAGACAGCAGGATATAATGTATATGCCTTTGGTACAGGTCATATTGGTATTTCGTTCGACGAAACTGCTCGACCTGAAGATATAGATGCTATTGCGTCAATATTAGGAGCGGGTGCTATTTCGTATGCCGATACATTGACAAATATTCCTGATTTTGCCACACGTACTTCGGAGTATTTGACGCATCCAGTGTTCAACTCTCATCATAGCGAAAGCCAAATGATGCGTTACCTCAAATCATTAGAAGATAAAGATTTGGCGTTAAACCGATCTATGATTTCCCTAGGTAGCTGTACCATGAAGTTGAATGCAGCTTCTGAAATGATTCCTGTGAGCGATCCGCATTGGGGTAGTTTGCACCCGTTTGCTCCAAAACATCAATGGAAAGGGTATCAAGAAATGGTAGCAGAACTAGAGCAAGATTTATGCGCTGTAACAGGTTTTGATGCATGTAGTTTGCAACCTAATTCAGGCGCACAAGGCGAATATGCTGGATTGTTAGTCATCAAAGCTTACCACGAAAGCAGAGGCGATCATCATAGAAATGTCATTATTATACCGATTTCGGCTCATGGTACAAACCCTGCTAGTGCTGCAATGTGTGGTTTTAAAATAGTGATTGTAGCCTGCGATGACAAAGGTAATATTGATGTAAATGATATGAAAGCGAAGGTAGAAGCCAATGCCGCTAATTTGGCAGGTTTGATGGTGACTTACCCTTCTACGCATGGTGTATTTGAAGAAACGATTATCGAAATTTGTGACTTGATACACGCCAATGGCGGACAAGTGTATATGGATGGTGCCAACATGAATGCACAAGTTGGATTGACTAGTCCGGGCAATATTGGTGCGGATGTTTGTCACTTAAACTTACACAAAACATTTGCAATACCACATGGTGGTGGTGGACCTGGTATGGGGCCAATTTGTGTAAAATCGCAATTAGCACCATTCTTACCTACACACGTCGTACATGCAGTTGGTGGCGATACACCTACACATGCTGTGAGTGCAGCGCCTTATGGTAGTGCAAGTATTTTATTGATATCGTATGCATACATTAAAATGCTTGGAGCATCTGGCATGCGCAAAGCGACTGAATACGCCATTTTGAATGCCAACTATATGAAGGCTCGTTTGGAAAAGGAATACAAAATATTATATACAGGTACCAATGGAACCTGTGCGCACGAGTTTATCGTAGATTTACGTCCATTCAAGGCGGCACATGTCGAAGCTGAAGATGTTGCAAAACGATTGATGGACTTTGGTTTTCATGCACCTACATTGTCATTCCCTGTAGCTGGTACCTTGATGATTGAGCCTACTGAAAGTGAAGATAAAGCCGAATTGGATCGTTTTTGTGATGCCTTATTACACATTCGTAAAGAAATAGAAGCGGTAGTAACTGGTCAAGTAGATGAGAAAAATAATATCTTAAAACATGCACCACATACGCAATGGGTTATCACAGCCGATGAGTGGACTATGCCATATACACGTCAGCAAGCTGCATTTCCATTGCCTTGGGTTAAAGCCAACAAATTTTGGCCTACAGTAAGTCGTGTAAACAATACAGCTGGAGATCGAAATCTAGTATGTACTTGTGAGCCGATTGAGAGTTATATGGAAGCGTAGTATGATACTATAAAATTTAAAAACGCCGCTGGGAAACTAACGGCGTTTTTTTATGATTTAATTCTGCAAGCAACTTACTTTTAGTTAAAAACTGCTTTACTCATCATTACTATTTCTTTTGAATAAGACTGTTTCTTCACTACGAACATTTTGAATAATATTTTAAAAAGAAAAAATGCTATACAGTGAAAAATGTTTATTTTTATAACAAAATTAAATAAGATGACTACTGATTTGACAATTCAAGCAAAAAAAATAGAACTTATTCAATGGCTATCCACAACTGAAGATTTGAATATTGTTGATAAGGTTTTAGAATTGATGCTATCTGAGCGTAAAAAAGATTGGTGCTCAAACACCACTAGTGAAGAGAGAGAGTCAATTGACAAGGGGATACAAGATGCTGATACTGGAAAATTAAATCCGCATTCAAAAGCACGAGAAATATATGGTAAATGGTTATGAAATACGTTGGACCGATCATGCACTTGATGAGTTAAACTCGATATATGAATATTTAATTGTAAATTTTACAGAACGCGAATTAAGGAATCTTGCAGTATAAATTGAACATATAATGTATTTAATTTCTATAAATCCTTATTTATTTCAAGAGTCTGAAATTAAGAAAGGAGTTAGGAAAGCTGTTATACTGAAATTTAATACAATGTACTATCGTATTGAAAATGATACTATTGAAATTCTCTCGTTTTTTTCAAACAGACAAAGCCAAGAGAAATTAAAGTTGTAGTATTAGTTTCTAATACAAAAAGTATTTCACTTCTATTTTACCAACCCATTGTTTGTTAACTAGTCTATCATTTTAAAATGATTGTCGCAACAATGTTTTAAGATTATTAATGCTACAATAGAAACTATTTATCGTTGATTTTGTTATCAATTATATGAAATAGGAAGTAAATTAAAATTAAACACAAAAACAACAATGCGCATAACACGGCATTTTTAGGGCTAAAAAGTCACGATTTTGTGCCAAAAATGCCCCTATTCTGACACTCTTGCACGGTTTTATGCAAAAAACTGCTGTGGCACAAGATTTGACCATAAGAAAGAAAACAAATTAAAATGGGAAAAATTATAGGAATTGACCTTGGTACAACCAACTCATGTGTGAGTGTAATGGAAGGTAACGAACCGGTAGTAATTGCAAATGATGAAGGGAAACGCACTACCCCTTCCGTGGTCGCTTTTTTGAAAAATGGCGAGCGCAAAATTGGTGATCCGGCAAAACGTCAGGCTATCACGAATCCAGTGAATACAATTATGAGTATCAAACGCTTTATGGGTCGTCGATTTGACGAAGTTGGTGGCGAAATAGCTCAAAGTACATATAAAATAGTAAAAGGCGACAACAATACACCGCGTGTGGATATTGATGGTCGTTTGTATACACCACAAGAAATTTCTGCTATGGTGTTGCAAAAAATGAAAAAAACGGCTGAAGATTTCTTAGGTCATGAAGTGACTGAAGCTGTTATCACAGTTCCGGCTTACTTTAACGATGCACAACGTCAAGCTACAAAAGAAGCGGGCGAAATAGCAGGTTTAACTGTAAAACGTATCATCAACGAGCCTACTGCAGCTGCTTTGGCTTATGGTTTGGACAAAAAGAATCAAGATTCTAAAATCGTAGTTTTTGATTTAGGTGGTGGTACATTTGACGTATCCGTACTTGAATTGGGCGATGGTGTATTTGAAGTAAAATCTACCAATGGTGATACACACTTGGGTGGCGATGACTTTGATAAAATGGTAATGGACTGGTTAGCTGACGAATTTAAAGCGGAAGAAAATGTGGATTTGAGAAAAGATCCTATGAGCTGGCAGCGTTTGAAAGAAGCTTCTGAAAAAGCGAAGATTGAACTTTCGTCTTCTACAGAAACAGAAATCAATTTGCCGTACATCACAGCCATCGATAATGTACCGAAACACTTGGTGAAGAAATTGACACGTGCTAAATTTGAACAATTAGTAGATAGTTTAGTAGAAAGAACCTTGGAGCCATGTCGTAAAGCATTGAAAGATGCAGGTATTACAGCAGCTGAATTAGACGAAGTGATATTGGTAGGTGGTAGTACGCGTATACCTAAAATACAAGAAGTTGTTGAGAAATTTTTTGGCAAAAAACCAAACAGAAGTGTAAACCCTGATGAAGTTGTAGCAATTGGTGCATCTATTCAAGGTGGTGTTTTGACAGGAGAAGTAAAGGATGTATTGCTTTTAGATGTAACACCTTTGTCATTGGGTATTGAAACCCTTGGTGGTGTGTTCACAAAATTGATCGAAAGCAACACGACGATCCCTTCAAAAAAATCAGAAGTGTTCTCTACAGCAGCTGAAAACCAACCAAGTGTTGAAATCAATGTATTGCAAGGAGAGCGTCCAATGGCCAAAGACAACAAAAATTTAGGTCGATTTATCTTGGATGGCATTCCGCCAGCACCACGTGGTGTTCCACAAGTGGAAGTAACATTTGACATTGATGCCAATGGTATCTTGCAAGTGAGTGCAATGGATAAAGGAACAGGTAAAAAACAAAATATCCGTATCGAAGCAGGCAGTGGTTTGAGCAAAGAAGACATCGAAAAGATGAAAAACGATGCTAAAATGAACGAAGAAGCGGACAATAAATTGAAAGAAGAGATTGAAAAAGTAAATATGGCTGATAGTCAAATTTTCAATACTGAAAAGCAATTGAAAGATTACGGCGAAAAATTACCAGCTGACAAGAAAATTGTGATTGAAGAAGCATTGGTTAAGTTGAAAACTGCTCATGCAGCTAAAGACATAGTTGCAATTGATTCTTCACTCGAAGAGTTAAACAATGCATGGCAAGCGGCAAGTGAGGAGCTTTATAAAGCTATGAATGATCAGCAAGCAGGCGGAACTCAAGAACCAGGCTCTGAAGGTCCTACAGCTTCAACCGACGATGTTCAAGATGCTGAAATCGTAGAGGAAAAATAAATTGGATAATGTTTATTATAAAAAAGGCTACCGTAAAAGGTAGCCTTTTTGGGTTTAAAAAATGGGATTGACATTAATGTGTTTTGAGAATGTTTGGAAAAACAAGTATGAAATAATTATTGACAGTTCAATCAAGAATTTTTATTTTATTAGGATACAGGTTCTAATGTTTATATTATTCTAGATACATTATGCTCCAATTTTAACATATTTATTAAAGCTAAAACCTGCCTTTTTTTAATTTAATAGAGCAAATACTTATTTAATGTATGTGTAAAATTTGTTTAAGATTGAAATTTATATTTTGTTGTTAACCAACAAAGTAGAATCTAAACGAAATCAACATACCTATATGTATAGAAACAGGCTATTTATAGAACTTTATAAATTAATAAAAAACGTAATATAAGTACAATTAACAATAAAAAAACAAAAAAAAGTGGGTGTAAAAAAGGTATTAAGTACCTGTAAATCAAGCATTTAAGGATGATTTTTATAATAAATACAAAAAAATAACAATTGGTGTAACACCAATAATGCAACTAGTAATCAAAAGTTTTTATACTTTCGCGTACTACTTAAAATTATAATCTACTAATAACCTAAAAGTAATGAAAGAATCGTGCCAAACTTTAAAAAAAGTTAGTTTTTTTAAAAAAAATAATCAAAACAACATGAAAAAATTTTATTCAACCTCAGCCAAAGGTATTTTAAGCTTAATTCTTATTTTATTAAGTTTATTCAAATCAAATGCTCAATGTACTTGTATTGGAAATTTGGTTCAAAATCCAAGTTTTGAAAGTGGAACAAATAGCTGGAATTGGTCGGGAGGAAATCTCTCAGCTGGCGGTGGAGCGATTGCTTGTGGAGCATTCTCTGGTGATTTTCAAATTACAAATGCTGGCAGTAACTGGGCTTCTCAGACTATAGGTAGTGGAAATTTGTTGCCAGGAGGTACACTCGCGTTAGGTGTTTTTGCAGGCACTCATGATGCAAGCTATTACCATAGCGTTGGGTTTGATTTTTTTGATGCCAACTGGAATTGGATTTCTAGTAGTAAAGTTGAGGTAAATAAGGTATTGGCAAACTCGCCAGTAGGTCCTCAATTGTATAACCTTTCTGCAACTATCCCAGCCAATACATATTATGTTAGCGTTGCTTTTACAGGAACAGGGAGTTGGATTAAAACAGACGGCTGGTGTGTAACCTATACAGCGCCCAATTCAGTTTGTGATCCCAATAATACATCTGCATCAAGCGGATTTTGCGCACCTATTGTTTCATGTACAGGTACATCGTTTAATTGGTCTCAGACTATCAATCAGTCAACTGGAAATCCTTCTATTGTAAAACTAATTTCAGGAAGTACTAATTCTTATACAATTAATTCGGGTTTGCCTACTGCGCTTGTTAATGGGCCAGCTACAATAAATATATCTAACATAGTTACTTATGATGGATATTCTACAAGAAATACTGTTACCCAATCAAATGAAAGATTAAGAATGATATTTAAAAAAGGTGGAATCGTTGTTTACACTTCACCTTATACCAATGATTTGGCTGATTTACAAAAACAAGCTTATTGGCAAGGTGCTTTGGGTACAAGTTTTTATGCCGCAAATGGTATTGATCAAATTATATTCGAACATTATGATGTAGCAAATGGATATAATGGACCTGGGTCTTTAGTACCTTCTAGTTTTTGTTTAAATTATTCTACTTGCGATAATGTGACTTCGGCAGGTTCTATTGGCTATGACGAAACATTATGTGGTACTTCTGTAGACCCAACATTAATTCAAAATTTAAGTCTCCCATCAGGTGGTTCTGGTACAATTGAATATGTATGGTTAGCTTCTATAGATGGAGGAACAACCACAACGGTTATTGCAGGTGCAAACTCAGCTTCATACGATCCAGGTGTTATAACTCAAACCACTTGGTACCGTCGTTGCGCTCGTCGTTCCGGTTGTACTGATTATGTAGGTGAATCTAATTGGGTAATGAAAGAAGTTACCTCATGTTGCAGCAACGTAACTAGTGGTGGTACAATTGGATCTAATGAAACTTTTTGTGGTTCAAGTTTTGATCCTGTAAATATTACGAATATCACTTTGCCATCAGGTGGAACAGGGACCTTAGAATATGTTTGGTTAGTTTCTACAGATGCTGGTGTGAATTATACAGTTATTGCTGGTGCAAATGCTTCGTTTTACGATCCAGGTGTAATAACACAAACTACATGGTATCGTAGATGTGCTCGTCGTGCAGGTTGTGCAAGTTATGTAGGGGAATCAGATTGGATTAAAAAAGAAGTATGTCCATTGCCAACAGCGAATGCTGGAGTTGATAAAAATCTAAATTGTACTACGACTTCAACTACAATAGGCTCAACATCTATTGCTGGTAATACTTACAGTTGGAGTCCTTCAACTGGATTGAGTTCTACTTCAATAGCTCAACCAACAGCAAATCCTTCAGTTACAACTACTTATACAGTTACAATCACAAATGCATGTGGATGTACTTCAACAGATGCAGTAATAGTAAATGTAAATAATACAATACCTGTTGCAGATGCTGGCATAGATAAAAACTTAAACTGTACAACAACATCAACAACAATAGGAACAACGGGTATAGTTGGAAATTCATACAGTTGGAGTCCTTCAACAGGTTTGAGTTCATCAACAATAGCTCAACCAACTGCAAGTCCATCTGCAACAACTACTTATACAGTAACAGTAACAGGTGCTAATGGTTGTGTAGCAACAGACGTAGTAATTGTAAATGTGAACACTACATTGCCAACAATAAATGCAGGTGTAGATAAAAACTTAAATTGTACAACAACATCAACAACAATTGGTTCTACTTCAATAGTAGGAAATACCTATAGTTGGAGTCCATCAACAGGTTTGAGTTCATCAACAATAGCTCAACCAACTGCAAGTCCATCTGTAACAACTACTTATACAGTAACAGTAACAGGTGCAAATGGTTGTACAGCAACAGATGCTGTAGTTGTGAATGTAAACACAACATCACCAAGTGCAGATGCTGGTGTAGATAAAAATCTAAATTGTACAACTACTTCTACAACCATAGGAACAACGGGTATTGTTGGTAATTCATATTCATGGAGCCCAGCATCAGGCTTGAGTTCTACAACTGTAGCGCAACCGATCGCTAACCCAACAACTACAACCACTTACACAGTAACAGTAACGAATGCAGCAAATGGATGTACATCTACTGATGCAATTGTAGTAAATGTAAACACAACATTACCAACAGCAAATGCTGGTTTAGATATTAACTTGAATTGTACAACTACTTCAGGATTGATAGGAACTGCATCTATAGTTGGAAATACATACAGTTGGAGTCCTTCAACCGGCTTAAGTTCTACAACAATTGCTCAACCAACAGCTAATCCATCAGTAACAACAACTTACACAGTAACAGTAACAGGTGCCAACGGATGTACAGCAACAGATGCAGTAGTTGTAAATGTAAATACAACTTTACCAACAGTAGATGCTGGTTTAGATAAAAACCATGACTGCAATACAACAAGTTCACCAATAGGAACAATAGCAATCGTAGGCAATACTTATACCTGGTCACCTGCAACAGGTTTAAGCTCAACAACTGATGCTCAGCCAACAGCAAGCCCATCAGTAACAACAACCTATACAGTAACCGTAACAGGTGCAAATGGATGTACAGCAACAGATGCAGTAGTAGTGAATGTAAATACAACATTGCCAACTGTAAATGCAGGTGTAGATAAAAACTTAAATTGTACAACAACATCAACAACAATTGGTTCTACATCAATCGTTGGAAATACATACAGCTGGAGTCCTTCAACAGGCTTAAGTTCTACAACAATTGCTCAACCAACAGCAAACCCAACAACCTCAATAACTTATACAGTAACTGTAACTGGTGCAAATGGATGTACATCTACTGATGCAATTGTCATAAATGTAAACACAACATTACCAACAGCAAATGCTGGTTTAGATATTAACTTGAATTGTACAACTACTTCAGGATTGATAGGAACTGCATCTATAGTAGGAAATACGTATAGTTGGAGTCCTTCAACAGGTTTGAGTTCTACAACAATTGCTCAACCAACAGCTAATCCATCTGTATCTACAACTTACACCGTAACAGTAACAGGTGCAAATGGTTGTGTAGCAACAGATGCAGTAGTAGTAAATGTAAACACAACATTACCAACAGCAAATGCTGGTGCGGATATCAACTTGAATTGTACAACTACTTCAGGAATGATAGGAACTGCATCTATAGTAGGAAATACTTACAGTTGGAGTCCTTCAACCGGCTTAAGTTCAACAACAATAGCTCAACCAACAGCTAATCCATCTGTAACAACAACCTATACAGTAACCGTAACAGGTGCAAATGGATGTATAGCAACAGATGCAGTAGTAGTGAATGTAAATACTACATTGCCAACTGTAAATGCAGGTATAGATAAAAACTTAAATTGTACAACAACATCAACAACAATTGGATCTACATCAATCGTTGGAAATACATACAGTTGGAGTCCAGCTTCAGGTTTAAGCTCTACAACAATAGCGCAACCAACAGCTAATCCTTCAACAACAACAACTTATATAGTAACCGTAACTGGTGCAAATGGATGTACTGCAACAGATGCAGTAGTTGTGAATGTAAACACAACATCACCAACTGTGGATGCTGGTACAGACAAAAACCATGACTGTAACACAACAAGTTCAATGATCGGAACTGTAGCAATCGTAGGTAATTCATATAGCTGGAGCCCTTCAACAGGCTTAAGTTCAACAACAGATGCAATGCCAACAGCAAGCCCATCAGTAACAACAACTTATACAATAACCGTAACTGGTGCAAATGGATGTACATCAACAGATGCAGTAGTTGTGAATGTAAATACTACATTACCAACAGTGGATGCTGGTACAGACAAAAACCATGACTGTAACACAACAAGTTCAATGATCGGAACTGCAGCAATCGTAGGTAATACCTATAGCTGGAGCCCTTCAACAGGCTTAAGTTCAACAACTGATGCAATGCCAACAGCAAGCCCATCAGTAACAACAACTTATACAGTAACCGTAACAGGTTCTAATGGATGTACATCAACAGATGCAGTAGTTGTAAATGTAAATACAACATTACCAACAGTGGATGCAGGTACAGACAAAAACCATGACTGTAACACAACAAGTTCAATGATCGGAACTGCAGCAATCGTAGGTAATACCTATAGCTGGAGCCCTTCAACAGGTTTAAGTTTAACAACTGATGCAATGCCAACAGCAAATCCTACAACAACAACCTCTTACACCGTAACCGTAACAGGTGCTAATGGATGTACAGCAACAGATGTAGTAGTTGTAAATGTAAATACAACATTACCAACAGTGGATGCAGGTACAGACAAAAACCATGACTGCAATACAACAAGTTCAACAATAGGAACAATAGCAATCGTAGGCAATACTTATAGCTGGTCACCTGCAACAGGTTTAAGCTCAACAACTGATGCTCAGCCAACAGCAAATCCATCTGTAACAACTACATATACTGTAACTGTAACAGGTTCAAACGGTTGTACAGCAACAGATGCAGTAACAGTGAATGTAAATACAACTTTACCAACAGTAGATGCTGGTTTAGACAAAAACCATGACTGCAATACAACAAGTTCAATGATTGGAACAGCTGCAATCGTAGGTCATACATATAGCTGGAGTCCTTCAACAGGCTTAAGTTCTACAACAGATGCAATGCCAACAGCAAGCCCATCAGTAACAACAACCTATACAGTAACCGTAACAGGTGCTAATGGATGTACAGCAACAGATGCAGTAGTCGTAAATGTAAATACTACATTACCAACAGTGGATGCTGGTTCAGACAAAAACCATGATTGTAACACAACAAGTTCAACAATAGGAACAGCAGCAATCGTAGGTAATACCTATAGCTGGAGCCCTTCAACAGGCTTAAGTTCAACAACAGATGCAATGCCAATAGCAAGCCCATCAGTAACAACAACTTACACAGTAACCGTAACAGGTGCTAATGGATGTGCATCAACAGATGTAGTAGTTGTAAATGTAGATACAACATTACCAACAGTGGATGCTGGTACAGACAAAAACCATGACTGCAATACAACAAGTTCAATGATTGGAACTACAGCCATCGTAGGTAATACCTATAGCTGGAGTCCTTCAACAGGCTTAAGTTCAACAACAGATGCAATGCCAACAGCAAGCCCATCAGTAACAACAACTTATACAGTAACCGTAACAGGTGCTAATGGATGTACAGCAACAGATGCAGTAGTTGTAAATGTAAATACTACATTACCAACAGTGGATGCTGGTACAGACAAAAACCATGACTGTAACACAACAAGTTCAATGATCGGAACAGCAGCAATCGTAAGTAATACCTATAGCTGGAGCCCTTCAACAGGTTTAAGTTCAACAACAGATGCAATGCCAACAGCAAGCCCATCTGTAACAACTACATATACTGTAACTGTAACAGGTTCAAACGGTTGTACAGCAACAGATGCAGTAACTGTAAATGTTACTTTAAATCCACCAATTGCAAATATTACAGGTAATTTGGAGGTATGTAATGGTTCTACAACAACTTTAACGGCTTCAGGAAATGGGTCATATTTATGGAGCAATAATAGTAATGCAACATCTATTACTGTAGGTGCAGGCACATATAGTGTAACAGTAACTGATGGTATTTGTTCAAGTGTAAGTACTGTCACTGTAAATACAATACAAGGTACAATAGGTAATTATGTTTGGAGCGATTTAAATATAAATGGAATTCAAGATGAGTTGCCTTCTGCAGGTATCAATAATGTACCTGTTGAATTATGGACTCCAGGACTTGATAATCAAATTGGAGGAGTTGATGACATCATGTTACAATCAACTACAACAGCAATTGATGGTTCAGGAAATCCAGGTTACTACAATTTCATTGTATGTAATAGTGGTAACTACTATGTTAAATTCCCTTCAACTGTTGATGGAAATGTATTAACAAGTTCAAATCAAGCTGGAGGTGTAGACTTAAACTCAGATGCAAATCCTGGTGGTTTTTCTCCAATCTTCACAATAGATGTGAATGGGACTGGTATAGCTAAAAATAATAATACTATTGATGCTGGATATATAGCATTGAAATTCATTGGAAACCGTGTTTGGTTTGATAATGATAGAAATGGTTCGCAAGACCTTAATGAAATTGGTGTAGCTGGTATTACAGTTTCTTTATTTGATGATTTAGATCGTCAAGTTTCAAGTACTGTAACAGACGCCTATGGTTATTATTATTTCAATAATTTATCTGGTGGAACTTACAGTATTGCATTTACATTGCCTAGTGGATATGTATTTACTACAAAAGATGCTAATCCTGACAATGCTTTAGATAGTGACGTTGATCCTAATACAGGAATTACAAGTCAATTTACATATGCAGCAGGAACAATTGATTTAACGTTTGATGCAGGTATCTATATTCCAACACTATTGACTTCTCAAGTGGGTGATAAAGTATGGAATGATGTAAATAACAATGGTATTCAAGATCCAAATGAAACAGGTGTTGCTGGTGTAACTGTTACATTGTATGATGTAAATAATTTGCCAGTGGCTAATACAATAACTGATGCTGATGGTTTATATAATTTTGCAAATGTAAATCCAGGTACTTATTCAGTAGGGTTCTCATTACCAATTGGATATGTATTCTCAACGCCAACACAAGGAGCTGATACTGAAAAAGATAGTGATCCTAATACTACTTCAGGAATCACAGCTACTTTCACTGTTGTTGCTGGTCAAAGCAGAACTGATATAGATGCAGGAATACATACTCAGCAAAATACAAGTGCTTCTATCGGTAACTTTGTGTGGAATGATGTTAATAACAATGGTATTCAAGAACCTAATGAAGCTGGTGTAGCTGGAGTAACTGTAACTCTATATGATGGAACAGGTACAAATGTAATTGCTACAGATGTAACAGATATATTAGGTAATTATACGTTTAATGATTTGCCAGCAGGTACTTATTTAGTTGGATTCAGTAATTTACCTAATGGCTTTACATTTGTAACTCCTGGTCAAGGTAGCAATATAGCAGAAGATTCTGATCCTGATCAAATCACTGGAAGAACATCCGTTATTAATTTATTAGCTGGACAAGTAAATACAACAATTGATGGAGGTATTTACAATCCTTCAGCTCCTTTAAGTGCACTTGGTAACTATGTTTGGTATGATCGTGATTTAGATGGTCTACAAGATGCAAATGAAAATGGCGTACCAGGTGTAACTGTAAGTTTGTATAATAATTTTGATGTATTGCAAGCAGTAACAATTACAGATAACAATGGTTTCTATATTTTCAATGGTTTGAATGCAGGTACCTATTATGTTAATTTCTCTAACTTACCTGTAAACTACAAATTAGCTCTTTCAAATGAAGGAACTGACGATGCTATTGATAGTGATCCATTGAATACAACAAACAATACTGCAATGATAACATTGGGAGTAAACGAAGTGAATTTAACAGTGGATGCTGGTATCGTTGTTAACACGGGTAGAAATAACAGAGGTGCTATCGGTGATAAAGTATGGAATGATGAGAATCAAAATGGTATTCAAGATAATGGTGAATTAGGTGTACAAGGTGTTACAGTGACTTTATATCAAAGCAATGGTATATCTGTAATTGCAACTACAACCACTAACTCATTAGGTGAATATATTTTCACTAATCTTATCCCAGCTGATTATGTTGTAGGCTTTACTAACTTACCTACAGGGTATACATATACTACGAATGATTTAGGCGGTGATGATGAATTAGATTCTGATGCAAATCCTGCAAATGGTGGTAAGTCAAGTATTATCTCTCTTGAAATAGGAGAAATTAACCTAACCGTAGATGCTGGTATTTATCTAAATACAGTATTAGCAAGTATTGGTGATTATGTTTGGAATGATATTAATCAAAATGGATTACAAGATCCAAACGAGCCAGGTATTTCTGGTGTAACGGTGAAGTTGTTCGATAACTTAGGTAATGTAGTAGCAAACACTACGACTGATGGCAATGGAGCATATCAATTTACTGGCTTGACTGCAGGTACTTATTCTGTTGAGTTCTCTAACTTACCTGAAGGGTATTCATTTACATCTAAAGATGTAGTTGGAAATACCAATGATGGTACAGATAGTGATGTAGATCCAATCACAGGTAAAACTTCATCTATTGTATTGACAGCAGGTCAAAATAACACAACAATTGATGCTGGTATATTTACACTTAAATCTTCATTAGGTAACTATGTATGGGAAGATTACAACAATGATGGTATACAAGATGCTAACGAACCAGGTATTTCTGGAATTACAGTAACATTGTATGATCAAGCTAATAATCCAATTACTATGGCAATTACCAACTCAAGAGGTGCTTACAACTTTGTAAATCTTGAGCCAGGTACATACTCAGTAGGCTTTGGTAACATCCCTGTCTCTGGATCATTTAGCCCATCAAACGAAGGTACTGATGATGCTGTTGATAGTGATCCTAATCCAACAAATGGACGTACAGCTCCTGTAACATTAGTAGCAGGTGAATACAACCCAACATTAGATGCAGGTATCCACTTACCAACAGGTGCTGGTTTAGGTGATTATGTATGGTTAGATTTGAATAGCAATGGTGTACAAGATCCAAACGAACCAGGTGTTCCAGGTGTAACAGTAACATTATATGATGTAAATATGGTTGCTTTACGTACAACTATTACAGATCAAAATGGTGCTTATACTTTCAGTAATCTTGTTCCTGGCGACTTCAAAGTTGGTTTCAGTACTATACCTACTTACTACCAACCGAATGGTAAACCATATCAATCTTCATTTACACTTGGTAATTTAGGGAATGATTCTACCGATAGTGATGTGGATGCAGGAACTGGTATTACTGGTACATACACAGTAGTAATAGGACAATACATACCAACAGTAGATGCGGGTATTAAATTAGACTTCGTATTACCTGCGCTTGATTTGAGAGCATTTGCAAAAATGGAAGCAAACAACTTAGTAAATGTTTCTTGGAAAACAGAATACGAAACAAATACTAGTCACTTTGAAATTGAAAGAAGTCTTGATGCAGTTGAATTTGTAAAAGTTGCAACGAAGACAGCTTCAGGAACAACAATCGGTACATCTAATTATGCAATTAACGATGACATCTCAACTGTTCAACGTAAAGATGTAATCTATTACAGAATTAAAATGGTTGACCAAGATGGTAAATTCATGTATTCTAACATCGTGAATGTGAAAATATTAGAAACTGATGGCGAAATCATGGTATATCCTTCTCCATTTACTTCTTATGTGAATGTGTTGTATCAAACAGATAATTCAACTACAATCAGCATTAAGATTACTGATATCAATGGAAACGTTGTATCTAGCAAATCAACTGATGTGACTCCTGGTAAAAACATTATTTCAATGGATAACCTTGGCGCATTAGCTTCTGGTATGTATATGATTATGATTACAGATACAGAGAACGGTACAAATACTTTCTTTAAACTCACTAAGTAATATTCATTTTTTATTAAGTAAAAAGGCTGCCATATATGGCAGCCTTTTTTGTTTGTAACTAAGCCAACTTGGCTAATAAAGTGTTAAGATAGGTACTATGCAATACATAATACTAAACTATGCATCATATTTGCACTAGAATTACAAATTATGTCAATCATCAATGTAGATAATATTCAAAGTCAAATGAAAAAAGGGGTACTTGAGTTTTGTATTCTTTCTATCATACAGCGAGGAGAAGTATATCCTAGTGATATAACCCTAGAGTTAAAAGAATCAGGGATGCAGGTACTAGAAGGCACTTTATATCCATTGCTTACAAGACTCAAGAATGCTGGCTATTTAGAATATCGGTGGGTAGAAAGTTTATCAGGACCGCCACGTAAATATTTTTCTATGAGCGAATCGGGAAAGGAATTCTATTTATCACTAGAAAAAACCTGGAACGAAATTTCTACAGCAGTCAACATTATCACAAACCCAACCAAATAAATATAGTAAAATGGATAAAATAGTATTAATCAATTATCAAGGAAGAACTTTTTCGTTTGAAGAAAAAGCATACCAACTTTTTCAAGACTATGAAAATAAACTAAAAATCTATTTTTCGAAAGAAGAAGGAGGAGATGAAATAATCACTGATCTACAACTTCGAATGGCTGAAATATTGGAACAACAATCCATGGGCAAGGAATCAATATCAAATGCTGATATTGAAAGTTTAATGTCGGTCATCGGGAATCCTTCAGATTTTGAAAATGAACATACTGAAACGAATCAAGAGAAATCTAAAGAGTTCAATAGTAAAGAGAAAAAATTATTTAGAAATAAAAAAGAAAAGATTATTGCAGGTGTTTGCAGTGGTATTGCAAATTATTTTGCAATTGACCCCATAGTCGTAAGACTCATGTTTATACTCTTGACATTGTTTAATGTGGCCACGTTATTTACATTTAATTTAGGTGTACTAGGCTATATTATATTGTGGGTAGTACTTACACCCAAAGAATTGGAACCTAATATTTTAAGCAAGCTCTATCGAAACCCAAAAGATCAAGTGCTCGGAGGAGTATGTAGTGGATTAGCTCAATTTTTCAATACAGAAACTTGGATTATACGACTCATCTTTATTGCTCCTATTGTATTAGGTTTTGCAAGTAAACAAACATTCAATCAATTCGAATTTAATATTATTGGTAATTCCTTTTATTCTTTATCATTCATTAGTTATTTGATTTTATGGTTCATCATTCCTTTGGCAAAATCCTCAACCGATTATATGCTTATGAAAGGAGAACCTATCAACATTACTACAATACAACAAACCACCACTATGCAAACAATAACCAATACCTCTCAATCTGGCTTCAGTAAATTTTTAAAAGTAATTGCCTATTTAGTATTATCACTTATATTGATGATTGCGATTCCATCTGCTATTGGATTAGTGGTCGGACTTTTTTATTCCTATAGCTTAGCTGATATAGTACTTTTTACAGATTACAATAAAATATTAGCATTGCTTTCTATTGCATTTTTTCTTGTATTACCTATAGTAGGTTTAATCGTATGGATTATACGTAAAGTTGCAGGAATACGATCTTCAAGTAAAATCTTGCGTATTACATTTATAGGATTGAATATTGTAGGGTGGGCGGCTACTGTATTTTTAATCGCATCTTTAGCAAATGATAATAAAACGTATACAACATCCAAGACTCAAATGCTTGTTGAATCTACATCTGATACTTTATTTATTAATGCAATGGATACTACATCTATTTACAATGAAGCCGTGTTCTATGAATTCAATGAATTTGATCACTTGATTGACAAAAAGAAAGATGTCAATGAAATTAAAGCAGTACGAATTCATTATAGAGAATCTAGTGATTCCCTCATTCGTATCGTAATAGAAAAATCGGGCTCAGGTGCCAATAAAGACATCGCATTGAACAATGCAACAGATGTGAATTTCACCCCAATACTAGAAGGAAATGTATTAAAAATGCCACATGTTGTGAAAGTTTCTAATAAAGCTCCTTATCATTTTCAAAATGTATTAGTAACAGTTTATTATCCTAAAAATAAAACAATCATCACATCGGGTGAATTGAAAAAGCAGTTGAAGCACACCTTTAGAGCCGATAGGAGTGGCATTAATATTCATATCAATGAGGAGGAAAATGAAATTTTGAACTGGGATGACGAGCCAAATGAAGTGATACGTGTAACCAATGATACATTGACAATCGTACATGATAATGACGAAAAACAAGAGCAAATAAAGGAAGCCCAAGAGCAATTGAAAGAAGTAAGTGAAAATAATTTAAACCAATTGAAAGAAAAACAAAAAGAACTAGAGGAACTACAAAAGCAATCAAATTTAGAGATTGAAAGAGCTCGAAATGAGCTAGATAAAGCAATCAACGATAAAAAATAAGTCGATTGTTATCATTTTTCACATCCTTAATTCTTAACAATTTCGTAATCGACAACTAATAATAAATCATTATACTAAGACTACTTTTGTAAAAATTCCTTTATGGAAAAAAAGTTAGGAAAAGTATTAGTAGTTGACGACGAAAAGGATATTCTTCAAATTGTTAAATACAATTTGGAATTGCATGGATATGATGTTCAAACTGCTGAGAATGGGGTCGATGCGATTGACAAAAACAAATCATTCAAACCAGATTTAATTTTATTAGATATCATGATGCCACACAAAGATGGTATACAAACATGTATCGAATTGAGAGCAAATCCCGAGAATGATAATACACTCATTATATTCCTTACGGCACTCTCCGACGAACGATCAGAAATACGTGGGCTTGAATTAGGGGCCGATGATTATATCGCAAAGCCCATCAAACCCAAGTTGCTTGTATCAAGAATCCATTCTGCTTTCAGACGCATTATAAAAGATGATTCAAAAACGATTATTTTCCCTAATCTGGAAATCAATCGTGAGAAATTTATGGTAAAGCATAATAATGTAGAAGTAGCACTTCCTCGAAAAGAGTTTGAATTATTCGCATTACTTGCATCCAAACCAGGTCGCGTATTTCTCCGAAATGAAATACTAGAAAAAGTATGGGGCAATGATGTAATAGTAGGAGATCGTACAATTGATGTACATGTACGTAAAATAAGACAAAAGTTGAATGTCGATTATATTCAAACAGTAAAAGGTGTTGGATATAAATTCGAAATCTAAGGGCTCCTCATTGTATTATTCTTTTAAAAACACTTTTTAGATTAATTTTACAAAGTGCTAATCAAAAAAAATAGTTCCCCCACTTATATTGCCATTCTCACCGGATTGCTCATTTCATTTTTATCTGGAATCATAGTATGGGTTACAGCATTGAATATATTGTATGCTGGATTAACTTTCTTATTCATTTTTGCAGTTGCATCCTATTTGATTTACTCCGTTCTTAACAATTTTATATATCGAAAAATAAAACTCATTTATAAATTTATTTCTCAAACAAAAGCAACAAAGCGGGAGGAATTTTATGCAAGTGAGTTATTACCTCAAAAAACCTTGGATGAAGTAAACGAAGATGTAGAGAAATGGGCAGAGGAACGTAAGGGAGAGATAGAGCGACTTGAAAGTAATGAACAATTCAGAAAAGAATTTTTAATGAATTTGGCACATGAATTACGCACACCTATTTTCTCATCACAGGGTTATATACATACATTGTTGGATGGTGCCATACATGACGAAAATGTAAATCATGTGTTTCTATCCAATGCAGCTAAAAGTATCGATCGGCTAGCCGATTTGGTGGATGACCTCGATGAAATATCTAAGTTAGAATCCAATCGTATACCACTGAATAAAAGTGAATTTATTATTCAAGATTTAATCATGGATGTGTATGATGAATTAGCTCAAAAAGCTCAACTTAAAAACATTACACTAAAAATTAAAAAAGGCTGTGAACGACCGGTAGAGGTATTTGCTGATGTTCAAAAAATAAAACAAGTACTTGTAAATCTAATTGAAAATTCGATCAAGTACGGCAACGAACATGGACAGACCACCGCAGGTGTATATGAGGTAGATGAAAAAAATGTTTTTATTGAAATTACAGACAATGGAATGGGCATGGCCGATGAGCATATACCACGTGTATACGAACGATTCTACAGAACCGATACAGCTCGTACAAGAAGTGTAGGTGGTACAGGCTTGGGCTTAGCTATTGTAAAACATATCATCGAAGCCCACAATCATACTGTAACGTGTAGAAGCAAATTGGATGTTGGTTCGAGCTTTGGCTTTACATTGGATAAGAGAATGAAGTAGATAGGATTGGGGATTTGAAAAAGTATTTTTTGGAACTTCAAATTTTTTCACAAACTTTACAATACAATTATTGAATATTAAATTCAATATAAAGAAGTATGAGCCTATATGTATTTTTTGACAAATCGAATTTGATGTTATTAATTGTTGGTGATAATGCCAACAATGGCGAAACACCAAAAATGGAGAAATAGGTTAATGTTTCAAAATGTCGATACTATGAAATATTTTTCTGTTCCTGAAAGTTTAAAACTAATAGAATATAAAAAATAGATAAAATATGGTTAGAATCCTATTTATTGCTGTAATATTCTTTATTACAAATTCATGTTCGCTTCGTAAGGACGTTAATGTCAAATGGAATCTAAAAGGTAATTATTGTTATAAAGATAGTTTTTGTAAAACAGGTAAGTTAATTAAAAAGACAGGGTTTACATTAGATACATCTAAATTAAATGGGGCTACCATTTATTATGATAAAAGTGGAAACTTAATCCAATGGGAATGGAATAGTTTATTAGTAAACAATGTATTAAAAGATGATCGAAAATTACCAATATTTAGAGCATATTATAGTAATGGGAAATTTTATAAATTTGTTGGTAACTCATTTATTGATATAAAAGATAATAGTAAACAAACTACTGCTATACAAATGGTAAATCCACCCAATGCTTATAAAGTTGTAATTATAAAAGATTCATTTAATAATAGATTATTTGACGAATATGCTATGGAGCCTGGTGATACAGATTCTACTTGCTATGTCGCATTAAATAATTTTCCAATAAAAAATCATAAATATTGGGTCACTTATAGAATAGAAGATTCTATTCAAATTTTATCACAGTATTCAATACCAATAGAATTTTCTAAATAATAATCCTAGTTCTCCGCTAGCGCAAGTGTATTTTTACAAGATTGGCTAGCGTCCCTATATATCGGGATGCTACCTTTAGTTTGTAAAAGTATTCAAACAGCCGACCGATAAAAAGAATAATAATTGTTCGGTAAAACGAAATAATTAAAAGTACTCCATTGGCAAAAGAATGAAGTAGAGCGGATTAATATTTTCAAAATAAAAAAGCATCCACAGGAATGGATGCTTTTAAAATAAAAATAGTTACTTACTAAAAATTATTCTTGGTATATCGCAAGCTTTTCAATGAAGGGTCTAGTTCAAAGGCTTTGTTGAAAAATGATTCAGCTTTACTTGTATTGCCCGCTTTGTAAAAAGTCATTCCCTTGGTATAGATTACATGTGCATCATTGGGATTCAATTCAAGCATCTCATCCAATACATCACGCGATTTATTAAAGTCGCCTTTTTTCATATAGGTTTCTGCAATCGAAAGGTTGATTTCTTTGTCATACGGAGCATATTCTTTTGCTTTGATATAGTACTCAATAGCCTTGTCATAATCTTTCATTTCAATGAATGTAAGAGCCCAATTATCATAAAATACTTTTGATTTGTAATAACCTTTGTCTTCGCTCAATTGATACAATTCATTGGCACGTTTGTAATAATTAGCATCGTAGCAACTGTTAGCAGCTTCAAATAATTTAGTAGGATTTTCCGGGTCTAGCAGGATTGCTTTTTCATAATATTTCATGGCATCGCCATAGTTTGAAAGTTGAGCATAGCAAGTGGCTATTTTGAATGGAATATCCATATCATTAGGCAATGCATTTTCTGCTACTTGATATAGTTTGATGGCTTTTGGAAAATGCTTTACTTCCATAAATGTACGTGCAAGCATTTTGTTGATTTGTCCATCAGTTGGTTTCAACTTCATAGCTTGTTCAGCATATTCTATTCCTTTTAATTTTTTCGGACTCATGCTATACATTTCAGCAAGTCGTGCCAAGTAAGTAAGATTGGTTGGTTCTTTTGCAAGCATTTCTTCATACAACGGAATAGCTTCAAAAAAAGTTTTTCTTACATATTGAGTGTTGGCCATTTCGGCTTTATACACTGCATTTTGTGGATCGGCCTGTAGCGCTTTTGATAGTTGTCGCCACGTTTCTGTATAGTTATCTTTTTGCTTGTAGCTCATTGCATTCTGATAGTATTCATCAGCCGATTGAGCATGCATTGTCAACGAAAAGGATGCAAGCAGTGCGAGTAGGGTGTATTTTTTCATATAAAACTTTTTCTATTTATAGATTAATTGACAATTATTGTGCCAATAAGCATATAAAAAAGTTATATATTATACAAATGAGATGTTTGGCTCGCCTACTAATATATATTGGTCTAAAAGAAATTAAAAACGATTAATCTTCCAATGCTTTCACA
>JBIIJQ010000035.1:0-29033 GCA_044233655.1 Chitinophagaceae bacterium
TGGTATAACAAAGTTCTAAAAGCTATTTTGAAAATCAATAAAAATGCAAAAATAAACACCAACTATTTTGTCCACTTGGAATAAACGTCTAAAAAATACCAACTATTTTGTCCATTACGCCTAAAAATCCTAATACTGAAGTTGGTGCTTATTTCAAAAACTTCTTTGATACATATGGTATGCGTTTTAGAACATTTAAACATGGGGCATTACATGGAACGATAGCTGGATTCTTTTTGGCTTTGCCAATCATTGGGATTACATCATTGTTCGAACGAAAAAGTTTTGCTTACATAGCAATCCATGTCGGATACTTCATTGTAAGTTTAGCACTGATGGGAGGAGTAATATGTCAGTTTCTATAATAGATTACTGCTTTTACATTAAACCATTTTCAAGCATTTGAATTTTAAATGCTTTTAGGAAAAGTGCACCCATATTTTTGTGAGGTGGAACGTAATCATTGAATTTATCTTGTAATGCAGGGGTCTTCATCATGATACCTAATTCATTCCAGATTTCAATCCAGTTGACATCTTTACCTTCCAAGATTCGTTTATTTACTAGATTAATGATAGGGTCGGTTACAAACATAGTACCTGTTTGTTTACTAGAAATAATATGCGCATCTTCTGAAGAACCTAATATGGTTGAGAGATTATGATAACCACCACAAGAGCCAAGTATAATAATTTTATCATCGGCGGTTAAATACTTTAAGGTAGTAGGAAGATGATAACTATGACCTCGATGTATGACAACCGATGGTTTTATATTTTTATCTTCAAGGTATTTGATCATTAATTTTTGAGCTTCTTCATCTTTGGGTTCATCCAATGGTAGATTAGCATAAATCACGACTGGCTTTCCCTGTATAGAAGTGAGTGTAACCCAATTTTCGTTTTTCTCAATTTTCCATTCGGTCGATTTGTAATTACTCATATAGTTAGCGTACGATGATTTGCCATCATCATCACCATAAAAGAAAACTAATTGATTGACGACACCATTTTCATCGAGTATATTTTTATTTGGTACAAACGAAATGGGGGGAACTTTTAATTGTGCTTGTAATTCATCGCTGCTACCTTCTGGATTGATAATCGATGTACAAAGTGTATGTAATAAGAAGTATACTATAAGTCCACGTTTGTTGTCTTCTCGATAAGTACGTTCATAATCTTTTTTTATTTCATCTAACAAATAATACAAAAGTTTTTCGTCATGGATACTTCCAAATGCATCTGCAACATCAACAGCATCTTCTATATCGGTTTCTTTATTTTTATCAATGTTGTGTACAAAATCGGCCATTAAGTTATTTCGATTAGCTTCTTCCATTGTCTCTAGGAATTGGGATAATTTATTGTAACCTGCGCTCATGCGGATAAAGGTTCTAAATTTATCCATACCCAACTCTTTCAAGAATGCATCGCCTTTTACAGGTGCCATTTTGGTTAGCATACGATTGAATGTACCTACGAATGTACTTGTGTAAATTTCGTCGCTACATAGTACCATAAGGAAATACATTTCACGTGCATTCAAAGGTTCAATGCATTTAAAGCGAACGGGGTCTTGCGCATCGTGCAATTCGTTCATAGTACGTACATATTCCAAAGCCATCAATTTGGATTCACGATCCAATACTTTTTTGGTAAGAGGAGAAGGCGAATTTCGTTTTAGTATTAAGTTTTTAAAGTACAAGGCATTGTCTTCGGTAAATCCATTGATTTGAGAAATGGTCATAGTGCCATTGTTCAATTCATCCAAAAAGGTAATCGCTCTCAAGGGTGTTTTTGCATTGTCAGCAACATCTACAATTTTTTTCACCAAAGGGTCTTGGCATTTGCGTACGGCATTTC
Source organism: Chitinophagaceae bacterium (assembly GCA_044233655.1). Classification (GTDB taxonomy): domain Bacteria; phylum Bacteroidota; class Bacteroidia; order Chitinophagales; family Chitinophagaceae; genus OLB11. The sequence goes on from JBIIJQ010000035.1 coordinate 1,866, forward strand.
GTTCTGCCGATGTACTTGTGGCGTAGGTTAGTATAAGATTAGGTTTTTGCGGAGCAATGGCAGCCATCAATGTTTGTGCTGCTTCTTGATCTGAAAACTCATAAAATCGTTTCATCATTTCATCGGGATACAAACGCACCATATTGTTGTATACGGCTGCAACGGCTGGTTTGTCATCCTTGAACATATGCATACTGCCATAAACTGAACGTGAGAAGTTATTGTTTATATACTCAACTAAATTTTCGTTCTCTTGTTGTTTTTTAAAAATGTCTTCAAAGTTTTTGATTAAACTTTTATAATAAATGCCATTGGCTGTGCCATTTTTCAAATCAAAGTTCAGTTGTTTCAAATCTTCTTCTATGTAAAGAAAATTGGTGACTTTTTTCCAATGATCCAAGGGAAGATTTTCTAAAATAATTTGCAATTGATCAACACGATTAAACATTGCTTCGGTAATCATTTTAGCACCGGTGGCATCTTTCAATGTTATTTTACCATCAAGCGATCCATCTGCCTCATCAGCTGATTTTTGAAGTCTGTCAATTTTATCATGAGAGAGTTGTCGATTGATAGGAATTGGTTCCCATAATTCGGTGGATGTCCAAGGGTCTTTTTTTTCTTTCTTGTCTTTTTGTGCAAGGCTTACACTTGCCGACAGAATCAATAAGGAGATTAGAAATAAATTCTTCATATAGATGTGTTGAGCAAATGTAAATACAAATTAAAGATTTCTGAAATGTATTAGGTTTACTTTAACGGGTAATGAATAAGGAATTATACTAATCTTAAACAAGATTAATAAAAACAATAAACTCTAAAGGAAAATAATAAAGTAAACTATGCAACCGATGGGTGAATATGTGATGGATCGCCCATTTGTCTTAGGTAAGTAAAATGCGATACCAACGCTTGCCAAAAAGTTGGAAATGCATGGTATTGAATATTTAAATCTTTACAGGTTTGTTCTACTATCTTGCTTATTTCAGGATAGTGAATATGCGAAATTTTTGGATATAAATGATGTTCCACCTGATAATTTAATCCACCTACTAGCCACGAAATAACTTTATTATTCATAGCAAAGTTGACAGTTGTGTTAACCTGATGCAAGGCCCATTCATTTTCAATTTTATTTTGATCGTTGGGCATAGGAAACTCAGCTTCTTCTACCGCATGCGCCATTTGAAATACCAAGGCCAATGTAATACCTAATGCGGCATGCATGATGAAAAAACCAAGGAGCGCTTGCCAAAACCCAAAAATGAAAATTGGGATAATGAAAAATAATGCAAGATTTAATAATTTACCCAACCAAAACTCAATATGATCATTGGGTTTGAAGGTACGAATTTCGGTATTGTTGATTTTTTTGGTCACTAATTTGAAATAATCGTCGAATAATATCCAGTTGAAAGTTGTGAAAAAATACAATGGGATAGAATAGATGTGTTGGAATTTGTGAAACCATAAAGGCTTTTGTTGCGGACTTAATCGAAACATAGGATACTTAGCTATATCATCATCCAAGCCATCTATATTAGTGTACGTATGATGTAGGATATTGTGTTTGATTTTCCATAAAAAGGTACTTCCTCCCATTAAATCGCCCCCTACAAATGCTATAAAATTATTGACCTTATTGTTGTCGCTGTAACTGCCGTGGGCTGCATCATGCATTACATTGAAACCAATGGTAGCTTGAATAAAACCAAGCAAGGCACATAGTACCAAACTTATCCAAGTAGGAGGTTGAATGGACAATATCACACCATAAACACTAAATAAACTGACAAACAAAATAATGGTTTTGCTGTACAATTGCCAATTGCCACGTTGTGCAATATGATTGGATGAAAAATAATTTTCAATGCGTTCGTCTAATAAATTTTTAAAAGGACGAGGGTTATTGAGAAAGGTTAATTTTGACATGAACTAAAAAATGAAGTGCAAAGATAATCATTGAAGCTCATTGTTGAATCCCAATAATCGCCTAATAACAATGATTTATATCATTCTGGTTAGATAGTATCAATGTAATAATGTGTGTAAAGGACTATTACTGATAGAATTAAAAAAAACCGCCTCTTTCGAAGCGGTTCTTATATTGTCTTAGTACTTTCTACTATGTACTTTCTACTCGTCTTAGTAATCCATTCCCATTCCACCGCCATGAGGCATTTGTGGTTGAGCCGATTTTGGTTCTGGACGATCTGCAATGACACATTCAGTTGTCAATAACATACCTGCAATAGATGCTGCATTTTCCAATGCTACACGGCTTACTTTAGTAGGATCGATCACACCAGCTTTGTATAAGTTTTCGTATACTTCAGTACGAGCATTGAAGCCATAATCAGCTTTACCTTCACGTACTTTTTGGATAATGATAGAACCTTCTAATCCGCAGTTTGCAACGATTTGACGCATAGGCTCTTCCAACGCACGACGTACGATAGCGATACCAGTGTTTTCATCTTCATTCGCACCTTTCAATTTTACAATGCTATCGATTGCACGAATAAAAGCAGTTCCACCACCAGGTACAATTCCTTCTTCTACAGCAGCACGTGTTGCATGCAATGCATCATCTACACGATCTTTCTTTTCTTTCATTTCTACTTCAGTAGCAGCACCAACGTAAAGTACTGCAACACCACCAGCTAATTTAGCTAAGCGCTCTTGTAATTTTTCTTTATCGTAGTCGCTTGTAGAAGATTCTAATTGTGCTTTTATTTGACTTACACGTGCCGTGATGTCAGCTTTTTTACCTTTACCGCCTACGATTGTTGTGTTGTCTTTATCGATTGAAATGCTTTCACATGAACCTAAGTATGTTAAATCAGCATTTTCCAATTTGAAACCTTGCTCTTCACTGATAACGATACCGCCAGTCAATTTAGCAATGTCTTCCAACATTTCTTTACGACGATCACCAAAACCTGGTGCTTTTACAGCAGCCACCTTGATAGTTCCACGTAATTTATTCACCACCAAGGTAGCCAAAGCTTCACCTTCCAAGTCTTCAGATATGATAACCAATGGACGACCTGCTTGTGCTACTTTCTCCAAAATATGCAAAATATCTTTCATTGTAGATATTTTCTTATCATAAATCAAAATCATTGGATTTGATAATTCAGCAATCATTTTTTCGCTGTTAGTTACGAAGTAAGGAGAAAGATAACCACGGTCAAATTGCATTCCTTCTACAACATCTACAGTTGTTTCAGTTCCTTTTGCTTCTTCTACAGTAATAACACCTTCTTTGCCTACTTTTGCCATTGCTTGCGCAATTAATTTACCAATGGTAGAATCGTTGTTGGCAGAGATAGTCGCAACTTGTTCGATTTTTTTATTGTCATTACCAACTTTTTCAGATTGAGCACGAAGGTTTTCTACGATAGCTGATACAGCTTTGTCGATACCACGTTTCAAATCCATAGGATTTGCGCCCGCAGCTACATTTTTGATTCCTTCTGTAATGATAGATTGAGCCAATACAGTTGCAGTCGTCGTTCCGTCTCCTGCAGCATCTGCAGTTTTAGAAGCTACTTCTTTGGCCATTTGAGCACCCATGTTTTCAATTGGATCTTCCAATTCGATTTCTTTGGCTACAGTTACACCATCTTTTGTGATTTGAGGAGCACCGAATTTCTTTTCGATAACTACATTACGACCTTTAGGTCCAAGAGTTACTTTTACTGCATCAGCAAGAGTATCCACGCCTTTTTTCATTTTGTTGCGTGCTTCAATATTAAAGAGAATTTGTTTTGACATATTTTATAAATTTGAGAATGAGTTAATTTGAAAATTTGAGAATGAGTTAATAAACTATTTTATTAAAAATTATATAATTGCTAATAAATCGCTTTCGCGCATAATCAACAAGTCTTGCCCGTCGATACTGATTTCAGTACCAGCATATTTGCCATAAAGGACTGTATCACCTGCTTTTACTGTCATTGGTTCGTCTTTTTTGCCAGTTCCTACTGCCATTACAGTACCACGTTGTGGTTTTTCTTTTGCTGTATCAGGGATAATGATTCCACCTGCAGTTTTCGTTTCTGCTTCGGCTGCTTTCACGATTACGCGGTCGTGTAAAGGCGTAATGTTGATAGAAGAAGTTTTCTTTGCCATGTTTTATATTGATTTTTAGTTAAAAAATGTTTTATTTCACCTCTACTTATCATTTAATGTGCCAATACGCCTCTATCGGACATATTTTCAGACATGTAGACAGCTAAGGTTATTTCTAGTAAATTGTTTGGACATATTTTCATTAAGAATATTTTATTCAGGTAAATTCTGTCAGTTAACATATACATCTGCTATCTCGAGTACTTTTTTACCAAATAGATTCCCAAAAAGGTGATGAATGCACCTAGTACAATTTGTGGGGTAACTTTTTCATGTAAAATGAGCATGCCCAATCCCAATGCTACCATTGGATTAATGTATACATATATTGAAACAAGACTTAGTGGAAGTGTTTTTAAGGCAAATAAATAGCATACAAAACAAAATATAGAACCTACCGCAGTTAGGTAGAAGAAGTAGCCCCATGCTTTGAACGAAATACAAGAAACTGGAACTTGATGCTCGATCAATATGGACGAAATATAAAGCATAATACCCCCAAAAAGCATTTGCCATCCTATACCTTGAAATGGATTAATATTAAGTTTATTTTTACTGGATATTAAGGTGCCGCAGGTCCAAGTGAATACCGATAATAATGTAATTAGTACACCTAAAAGAAAGTTGCCGCCAGCTTCTATTTCTTTATTAAATGAAAGTAAAATAATAGCAACACCTCCAAATCCAGTCAATAAAGCAACTAGGACGATTGGTTTCACTTTTTCTTTGTAAAAAACAAAATTTGCAAGTATCATCACAAAAGGCATCAAGCAACCAATAAGCGCCCCAAGAAAAGAAGGAATATACTTAATCGCAAACGTAGTAAGTCCATTGCTACAAGTAAAAAAAAGAAACCCGAGAATGAGATGAAACCCAATTTCTTTGAAGGTCGGCCATGATTTGGATTTGAAATAATGAAATAATATTAAAAGTAAACCAGCTAAGCTTTGCCGATAGCCTGTGAGTTGCAAGGGAGGGATTTCAGCAATGGTTAATTTGGAGACAAACCATGTGGTTCCCCAAAAAAATGAAATGGCTGCAAGTGCCCAAAGCCCTTTAGTATGTAATGCTGATCTATCCAAAAAAGATGTAAAGGAACATATTTAACTTAATAAATCCGAAAAAAATCAACAATGTTAATTTGTTATCAAAATAAGGTTGAAATCAAAAAAATGCATAACTTTGTTGAAACAAAAAATTAAAAAAAATGAAAAAGATAGTATTAGTAGCATTGACTTTGTTTGTAGCAGGTACAATGTATGCCGACAAAAAATGTTGTAAAGACAAAGCTTCATGTGCAAATAAAACTGAAACAAAAGCATGTAGCAAAGATGCTGCAGGTGGTAAATCATGTTGCAAGAAAGGTGGAGAAACTCATGCTGCTGTAAATGCAGATGGTACTGTAGCAGCTACAGCAACTGGTACAAGCCATTGTGCAAAAGGTACAACTGGAAAATCTTGTTGCCAAAACAAGAGTGTTTCTGTGGCACCAGCACAAGATGCAAAACCAGCACAAACTAAATAATTAAATTATTTATTAATAAAAAAAGGTGATTCTAATGAATCACCTTTTTTATGTTTTATATCATTATTGAACGAAAAACAAAAAGGGCTTTCATTTGAAAGCCCTTTTTTAAATATATGTTTAGAATTATTTAGCTCTTACGCTAATTGAAATTCTACGGTTTTGTGCTTTTCCTTCTGGTGTGTTATTGTCACCGATTGGGAATTGAGGACCGTAACCTTCAAATGCTTTTTCATCAAAGGATGTTTTTGCAACACCTTTATTCAATAGTTGATTGTATACAGTTTTAGCACGAGCATCAGATAGTTTTACATTAGCTAATGAATCGCCTGTGTTATCAGTGTATCCGCCTAATTTTACTTTTACAGCAGGGTATGCTTTTAAAATAGCTACAGCATTCTCAAGTTGTTTTGCTGATGATGCTTTCAACGTAGATTTTCCTGTTTCAAATAATAAATCTTCAAAGTTGAACCATACATCTTTACCTGCTACAGAAGCTGGGTCTTTGATGAATGAAAATAATTTATCTTCCAATGATCCTTTAGTCGCATCGATTTCTATACCATTGTCCAATTTAATTTTGATTGGTTCTCCTTTGCTTGCAATCCAGTTTCCTGCTTCATCTAATTTACCAGCAAGTGCAGTTGCACCATTTGATACTGCAGCTTTAGCACTATCAGTCATGTTATCTATTTCATTTGCAGCTCCATTAGCTGCATTGCTTATTGAATTTCCAGCTGAATCAAGGATAGCAGTTGTTTCATCTTTCATAGATGTTTCATCCTTATTGCAACCTTTCATCCAATACCAAATACCAACACCCAAAAGACCTAATAAAATAACTGGGATTAACCATTTCATACCACCTTCTTTTTCTTGGCTAATAGCTTCAGTAGCCATTTTAGTTGTTTTAGAAGTTGCATTGCTAGCAGATGAAGTCAAGTTTGACATGTCACCACCCATCAATGAAGAGAATCCTGATGGCAAAGCACTATTGATTTCATTTTTGTGACCTCCCAACCAATTCATAATACCGCCTATATTTAAACCTTCACCAAGCATTTTCTTTCCCAAGAAAGAAGCAACTAAAGAAGCTCCAATACTCATTAATGAATTACTTGAACCAGATTTCATACCTGAAACATTTGAAATAATGTTAGAGATTGCATCTGATTTGTTACCAAAGATCATATTGATGATACTTCCACCAATATTTCCAGCACCAGAGTTAGATCCTGAAGTAAGTCCACCAATGATGTTGCCAATCATATTGTTGTCTTTTCCAGCACCAGAGAGAAGATCACCCAATACTGAATGGTTTGAAGATGAAGTATTCATTACACCACTTAAGATAGTAGGGATGATACTTGTAAGTCCTTTAGAAACTGTTCCTTCGTTTTCACCAAGTGAAGAAGCAACTTTTGATACTAGTTCATTAGTAGCAAGGTCTTTGATTGAGTTTAGTAGATTGCTCATGTTTTTAAAATTTGTTTTTTTAAGTAATTTTGCAAAGTTTAGTTTTTTTTGTATATAAAGTACAAGTGGCTTATAAGTATTTAGTTAATGTCATTTTCTTATATATGTAGAATACTCGAGAATACATCGTTCGTTGTACATTTGCCATATGGTCAAAATTGGACAAATTGAGTTGCCAGACTTCCCGTTACTACTTGCTCCTATGGAAGATGTGAGTGATCCACCCTTCAGAGCTGTGTGTAAAGAAAATGGTGCAGACTTGATGTATACTGAGTTTATAAGTAGTGAAGGACTTATTAGAGATGCGATCAAAAGCAGACAAAAACTCGATATTTTTGACTATGAAAGACCCATTGGAATACAAATTTTTGGGGGAGATGAAGAGGCCATGACACTTTCTGCAAGAATTGTAGAATCAACTGGTCCCGATTTATTAGATATTAATTTTGGTTGTCCTGTAAAAAAAGTAGTATGCAAAGGAGCTGGTGCTGGTATATTAAAAGATGTACCCAAAATGGTATCGCTGACCAAAGCTGTAGTGGATGCTGTAAAAATTCCAGTTACAGTTAAAACAAGATTAGGTTGGGATGAGCAAACAAAAAATATAGAAGATGTAGCAGAACGGCTGCAAGATATTGGAATACAAGCGCTTTCAATCCATGGTCGTACACGTACACAAATGTATAAAGGTCATGCCGATTGGTCATTAATAGCAAAAGTCAAGAATAACCCTAGAATCAAAATACCAATTTTTGGAAATGGAGATATAGATACACCTGAGAAGGCATTGGAATATAAAAATAGATATGGTGTTGATGGTGTAATGATAGGCAGAGCTGCCATCGGGAATCCTTGGTTTTTTAATCAAGTGAAACATTATGTAAAAACAGGAGAAACTCTTCAATTGCCGGGGATTCAAGATCGAGTGGATGTATGTAAACGTCATCTTTTATTTTCTATGAAATGGAAGGGTGATACCTTGGGGATACTTGAAATGAGACGTCACTATGCCAATTATTTAAAGGGCTTTCCAAACATAAAGGAATTCAGGCATATACTAGTGCATGCCCATACATTAGCAGAAATAAATGAAGTGTTTGAACAAATGATTGAAACTTATTCAATAAAAGAAATCGTATAATCCTTTTTCTCTTAAATTAATATTTATCTTCGCTCCCATAAAAAAATTAAATGCAACAAGTTAAAAAAGGCGATAGTGTCAAAGTACATTACAAAGGAACCCTCACTACCGATGGGTCTATTTTTGATTCTTCAGAAGGAAGAGAACCATTGGAATTTAGAGTAGGTGATGGTATGGTTATATTTGGATTCGATAATGGTGTATTGGAAATGAAAATTGGCGATAAAAAAGTTGTAGATATACCATTTATGGAAGGCTATGGACCGTTGAATGATCAAATGATTATTGAATTCCCGTTGGATCAATTTCCTCCTGATTTAGGTGAACCTAGTATTGGAATGATGTTGCATTTGAGCGATCCCGAAGGCAATCAATTGCCAGTTACGATTACAGAAATCAAGGAAGGTACTTTTGTACTTGATGGTAATCATCCTTTAGCTGGAAAAGACCTTACGTTTGAAATTGAATTGGTTGAGATTATTGGGTAACTCAATAGTCATTATAACTCAATGAGTTTAATTACATCTTGATGTCGAATCCCTCTGTCTGTTTGTATAAGTGAACATGCTTCATTATTTAGGTCATGTTCAAAAAATAGCAGCCAGTTGTTTTCAATTGCCAATTGAAACATTTTCTCTTTTTCAGATAATGTGTTTAGTGGTCGCATATCATATCCCATCACCCATGGAAGAGAAATGTGTGCCATAGATGGAACTAAGTCAGCACAAAAGAGGATGGAAGCTTCATTAGATTTAATCAATGGTAACATCATTAAATCGGTATGCCCATTTACAAAATAAATATCTATATGGTCTGTAAATGAAATCCCGTCTTTTTCATCAATGAATTTCAACTGACCACTTTCTTGTATAGGTAAAATATTTTCTTTCAAAAATGAAGCTTTTTCACGCACATTCGGTTTCAATGCTGAGTTCCAATGGGATTCATTGCTCCAATAGGTAGCATTTTTGAAGGCTGGAATAAGCTTGTCATTTTCACGCTTGATGGCCCCACCACAATGGTCAAAGTGAAGATGTGTAAGAAACACATCAGTAATATCATCGGTAGAGAATCCTAAGTTTCTAATCGATTTCTCAAGCGTATCATTGCCATGAGGTTGGAAAAAACTGAAAAACTTTTCATCTTGTTTGTTTCCCATGCCTGTGTCAATCAAAATCAAACGATCGCCATCTTCTACCAGCATACAACGCATGGCCCATGAGCACATGTTATTTTCATCGGCTACATTTACTTTGTTCCACATGCTTTTAGGCACCACACCATGCATAGCACCACCATCGAGTTTGAATAATCCAGTATTGATTGTATGTAATTTCATAGTCACAAAAATAATCAAGTAAAATGAAGCATCCCATTTTTATTGCTAATCGAATATATAAATTTAGGCCTGATTCAATACAGCCAAATCTTTCTTATTTAATCGCAGTAAAAGGAATAATCCAATGATAAAATAGAATACAAGTCCAAGCGTAGAATTGCGCATACCTCCTAGCATATCGGCAATGAGGCCAAAGGATAAAGTGCCAATTACAATGCCCACTTTATCGCAGACATCATAAAAGCTAAAATAAGAAGCCGTATCAGTCGTATGGGGAAGTAATTTTGAATACGTAGATCGGGAAAGGGATTGAATGCCACCCATGACTAAACCCACTGTGAATGCTAGCGCATAAAATGCATTGACAGACTGAATCATAAAAGCAGCAATACAGATGCCAATCCAAATAATTACCAAAGTTACCAATGCTATATGATTTCCTTTTTGCTGAGAGATATATGCAAAGAATCTTGCACCAACTATTGCTACCAATTGTATAATTAATACTACAGCCAGTAATTGTGTTTTTTCCATTTTGAGTTCATCACTTGCAAAGTATGTAGCCATATACATGACTGTTTGTACTCCCATATTATAAAAGAAAAATGAAACAAGAAATTTTTTCAAAGCAGGTGTATGGGTAAGATTTTGCCATACCTTTTGAAGTTCTTTGTATCCATTTGTTAGAATGGAATTTTTTTCTACATGTTGATCCTTGTTTGTTTCTTGTAATACATTAAAGGGGATTTGCGCAAAAAGAATCCACCACAATCCCACTAAAAGAAATGATAGTCGAGCAAGTAATGCACCCGAATTCCATCCAAATTGTTCATCGGCTATCAAGAGTGCAAAGCAAAATATCATGAGTAATACACTGCCTAAATAGCCCATCGCAAAGCCTTTCGCACTAATTTTATCTTGTTCATCCTTTGTAGCTATTTCGGGTAAAAAGGCATTGTAAAAAACGATACTTCCGCAATAACCTATTGATGCAATGATAGAACATAATAGTCCATACATAATATTGGGCTCTCCTAATTCATTTTTTTTGAAAAAAAACATCATCATGCACGCAGCAGAACCAAGGTAGCAGAAAAACTTCATAAATGATTTTTTATTGCCTCTGTAATCTGCAATGGAAGAAAGTATAGGAGAAATGATCGCTATCAATAAAAATGACAAAGCGATAGAATAGGATGCGAGGGCAGCACGATTGAATGTAGTGCCGAGTAGTTTTACTTGCTCAGGTACAATACCCGAATAATAGGCTGGAAATATAGCAGATGTTATGATGAGTGAATATGAAGAATTGGCCCAATCATAATATGTCCAGGCGCGTATGGTTTTAGGATTGTTCAATTCATTCATACGAGTTGTTATTTATAATCCGAAACTTGTATTTTGTCTGTGCAAATAGCATATTCATTGCTATCATTGGATGCTACTATAACTAATTTTGTTTTTCCAAACTCTTGCATCATGCGATGATACAAATCAATACCTGCTTGATCAAGATTAGTACAGGGTTCGTCTAGTAATAAAATAGGTGTATCAGCAAAAATAGCTTGTGCTAGTTTTACACGTTGTTTCATTCCGCTCGAATAATTTCCAATCAACTTAGTACGAGCTTGCATTAATCCGATGTAATCAATCATTTTTGCGATGGGTAGTATCGGTTTTTTAAATGAAAAATGATAATTTAGAAATTCTTCTAAGGTCATTTCTTCAATCAATTCAAGATAGGGAGCACAATAGGAAACGTAATGAAACATTGCATCGGATTCAATCTTTTTATCTTCAATGTAATAATGTATTTCACCTTTAGTAGGTAATACAAATCCTGCGATGATTTGCAACAAGGTTGATTTACCAGAGCCATTGATTCCTAAAAGGGCAGTAGAAGAGGGTTGTGTAAAGCTATAGTTGAAGTCATTTAAAATCACTTCAGTCCCAAATCGCTTTGTTATATGTGTTAATTCTATTTTCAGAGTTTATTTTTCAAAGGCGCAAAATACACAATAATAGTTTAAATTAATATTGTCCTGTACTCAATAATACAAGAGTGCACGCCTCAAGGCATTGAATCGAATGTTGTTTTGCAAGTTCTTGTAGTTCGTCATTTTCTGTACCTGGATTGAAAATAATTCTTTTAGGATGCAATGAAATAATATAATCATAATACTCCTTTTGGTGCGGTGCACTTAAATAAAGTGTCACTGTATCCACATCTTCAAAGGCTTGTTGTTCTTTTGAAAAGGAAACATCCTTCACCATTCCTGCTTTGTTGCCAATGGCTACGACAGGCATATGATGATTTCGTAACATATGTATTGCTTTATTACTGTATCGTTCTGTTTTTTCAGAAGCACCCAATACGAGCGTTTTTTTAATATTCATAGAGGATGTAAAGTTAAAGATGGAATGACTTGAAAGTATAAAAATTATCTAAAAACGATAAAAAATACAACGACAAGCAGAATAATTTTACATTTGCACTAATATTTACTTCATGAAAAAACTTTATACACTCATTTTGATTCTATTTGCTTCACTAGGAGCATATGCTCAGGTTGACATTCCTTCAAGAGATTCTATTAATAAGATAGATGAGGAAAATGTAGTTATCTATAAAGATGCCCGTTTAGATATTTTGGAGAAAAGGCCAGCATTAGTTTCAAAGGTCGAGGAAGAAGAAAAGAAAAATCAAATTCAAAATTATAATCCAATCGTATCCTCTGATGGAAAAAAGAAAGTTACAGGTAGTATATACACTTCAAAAGGTTTCCGTGTAGTAATATACAATGGTCCTGATAGAGCAAAAGCGATGGAGACCAAAAATATGTTTACAAGAGCATTTCCCAACGTACCATCTTTTGTAAGTTACAATGTTCCTTCATACAAAATTAAAGTGGGCAATTTTGAAAGTAGAAATGATGCATCAGTATTCATGCGAAAGGTGAGTAAAGTATTTCCAACTTCATTTATTGTTCCAGATATCGTAACTATAAAAAATATCAATGTCTCAAATTAGTTCTGCACAGATTCAAGCATTGGTTGAAGCCAATCTTGACGAATTTATTTCATATAGACATCACATTCATACCCATCCTGAATTGTCGTTTCAAGAGGTTGAAACAGCCAAGTATATCTCCACACTATTATCGAGTTGGGGTATCGAACATCAAACAGGATTGGCAGGTACGGGGATTGTTGCATTGATCAAAGGGCAAAATCCAGACAGTCGTACGATAGCTTTGCGTGCCGATATGGATGCCTTACCAATTACCGAATTGAATGATGTTTCTTACAAATCGCAGAATATTGGTGTTATGCATGCCTGCGGACATGATGTACATTCTACCTGTCTGTTGGGTGCAGCCAAGATATTGCAATATACACGCAATGAATGGGAAGGCACGATTAAACTCATCTTTCAACCAGGGGAAGAAAAACATCCGGGTGGTGCAAGTTTATTAATCAAGGAAGGTGTACTTGAAAACCCTAAGCCTAAAGCCATCATGGCATTGCATGTGTACCCACATTTGCCATACGGTAAAATAGGTTACAAAGCAGGACAGTATATGGCCAGCGCCGATGAAATATACATTACTGTAAAAGGAAAAGGTGGACATGCGGCCTTACCTCATCAAACAATTGACCCAATCATTATTGCAGCTAATTTATTGACTAGTCTGCAAACGATTATATCACGCAATTGCAATCCGCTACAGCCGTCAGTATTATCTTTCGGAAAAATCAATGGTGGTAATGCAGGTAATGTAATACCAAGTGAGGTGAAAATAGAAGGTACGCTTCGATGTATGGATGAGCCTTGGCGAGCTAAAGCGCATGAATTAATCAAGAAACATACCATCGAATTATGCAGAGCCTTAGGAGGCGATGCAGACATAGAAATTCCAATGGGTTATCCCTCTTTATTCAATGATCCTTCGGTAACAGATCGAGTTAGGAATATTGCCATTGAAACTCTTGGAAAAGAAAATGTAGTGGAATTGGATTTACGGATGGCAGCAGAAGATTTTAGTTTTTATACACATCAGATTCCGGGCTGTTTTTTCCGCATTGGCACTTCGCACAACGATGAATTTACCTATCCTGTTCACAATGCACAATTTGATATTTATGAAAAAGCCATTGGAGTTGGGGTTCGCATGTTTTGTGAAATTGCGATTAAGTTTTAATATAGTTTAGGTTCAATATTTTTCATTTAAAGGAAGTTTAACTCTTCGAAGCTCTGCTTCGTATTAACTCTTTGCCGAAGATTTCGCAGATACCACAGATTTACAATTTTCAGAGAAATATGTGCAATCAGTAACTTTTAGTTTCTAAGAATCATTGCAACGTTGCTATGAGTATAATTTATAAAGGTTTAATTAAATCTCCCATTTTTTATTTCCTTTAACGTTTTATGATATGGAATTGTAAATATTGTTCATCAATACATTAAACAATTAAAATCTTAAAGTATATGAACAACAAATCATTTTGGGCTATCGGCTCCATGCTACTTTTATGTAGCATCATCTTTCAGTTATCATCTTGCAACATGAGTACAGCTGCATCCAAGCCAGATTCTTTTACGTATTCCAATGTGAAAATTGAAGTCGCAGACAATTCATTGACATTTAAAAACTTGCGTATCTATCCAGTGTATGCCAAAGACAACCTACATGAAAGTGAAAAAGAATATGGCAATTTTATTTCGCTGGATAGTGCATTGAAGACAGAAAAAGTAGTGATATCCGAAAAAAGTATTTCGGGAAGAGAAAGCGATGAGGTCAATAAATTGTTTGTTGAAAATACTTCTCAAGATACAATCATACTATTAGCAGGTGAAGTGGTAAAAGGCGGAAAACAAGATAGAACCTTGGCTACAGATTTAGTATTGCCTCCAGGTAAAGGCAAGAAAGATATTGAAGTGTTTTGTGTAGAACATGGCAGATGGCAAGAGAAAGATAAGAATAAACAAGACGGCAAACCAATGGAAGAAAAAAAGTTTAAACAAAGTTCTACTGCGTTGGTTAAGCCTTCGGTTCGAAAAAATGCTACCGTAGATAAAGAGCAATCAAAAGTATGGGAAAAGGTAGAAGAAGTAAATCAAAAAGCAAATAATCAAACTACTACATCGGCCTACACATCATTTGATGAAAATATAGATTATCAAAAACAAGAACAAGCTTATCTGGAATTTTTCAAAACGAATATGAAAGACAATGATCGTATGATTGGGGTAGTAGCTGTAAGTGGCAATAAGGTGATAGGTTGTGATATCTTTAGTACACATAGCATGTTTAAAAATGCTTGGCCTAAATTGTTGCCTTCGTTTATCAACGAAGCAATTTATGATGGCTCAGTTGTTTCCATTTCAGATGATGAAATTACAAAGTACCTCGATCAATTGTTGAGCAATGAGAATACACAGAAAAAGTACCTTGAGCAAAATGGAAAAATCTATAAACACGATAATAAAGTAATTCATATGTCATCGTATTAAGCCTGAATATAAGCTATAAAAAAACGGTGCCGACTGGGCACCGTTTTTTTTAAAAAAGGGAGAGATTAATTTTTAGAGAAAGAATATACTTTTCTAGTTTGATTTGGGCTTTGTACTTGTATGAAATACATACCACTTGACAACGATGAAATGTTCAAAGGTAAATTATTGGCCAATTCAGTTTTAAATTGTAATTTGCCATCAACACTAAATACAGAAATCAAATTTGTGGAAGTTCTGCCGCCTATGATAAATAATTTATCATTCGCAGGATTTGGATAAATAGTATTTGAAATAGGATTCAAATATTGAATACCAGTAGGACCACTGAATGGATTTAAAATATTCACTGTAGCAATAGCTCTGTTTTTGTTGATCGTTTGAAGTATACAAGTGGTATCATTACAGCCACCTGCAGGGTTTGTGCTTTGCATAATTAAGCATATAGTATAATTTCCAGTTACTGCATATGTATGTGTTGGAAATGCACCTACTGAAGAAGTACCATCGCCCCATGTCCAAGTATAGGTATAGTTTATAGTATCTACCCCTGCCATGAAAGCACTTATACATGTATTGTTTCCATTGTATGTATGCGGCGGTGCTAATAATGAGGTATCCTGCCAAAGTGTATAACCTGATTGGCATTGAGCATTTGAATTAAAAGAGTTCGAAAGTGCGATGGCTAATACAGCCATGAAAATGTAAATTTTTTGTTTCATAATGAGTTTTTTTTTAAGACGAGTTTGTTTTTGTAAATGTTAGTAGAACTAGTTGTATATTTATTTAGTACATATGTTATTGTGCAGAAGAACTGGGTATTTCAAAATTATCAATATAATTCATTATTTGGTCTATTTGCTCATTGCTCAAATCGGGATAAGCTGTCATAGTAGTTTTATTCCATTTTTCATAAATCGCCATTGCATAAGCATCTTGTTGATCCAATAAGGTGGCAGGATTTTTAATCCATTGGTATAGCCACTCTTTACTAGGGACTCGTGCAGTCACTCCTTTCAATGAAGGGCCTGTCATGTCTTTGATTGGATGGTGGCATATGCCACATTTAGTCATAAATAATTCTTTCCCTTTTGTTTGAGCCTGATCTGCCAACATGGATTGAGGGGCCTCTGCTGATTTATCTGAAGCAGATTCCGATTGGCAGGCTAAAAAAGTGATAGATGATAATAGAAATAACGTAACGATTGATTTCATATTGTAAAGATAAAAAATGAAATTAGAAATTGAGTGTCATAAGTTATACTTCTTTATTTATTGAATAGGCTATAAAATTTCTTACATACATTTATTCTTTTTCAAATTTTCAAATTGCTAAATTAATGTACCTTCGCAACTCTTATGAATTTGCAGTACCTGCAAGATCTTTATACTCAACACCCTTCCCTGAAAAAAATTTCAGATGAAATCCTATTGCCTCCTCCGCGATTAATTAGTATTCAGAATTCTCTTGCCTCATCGTTTTCTTTCCTTGCTACCACTATTTTCAAACAATCAGATTTCAACCATGTTTTTATCCTCGATGATAAAGAAACGGCTGCTTATTTTCAAAATGATTTTGAAACCCTCAGCGGCGCGTTGGATGTTTGCTTGTTTCCTGATAGTTATAAAAAAACTGGACAGATAGGCGAACTCAATAGTAGTCATGTGATGTTGCGAGCCGAAGCGCTCATGAAATTAAATGTGAAAGATGCTAAACGTAAAGTATTGATTACATACCCTGAAGCGATTATTGAAAAAGTCGTCAATACAGATAGCTTTTCGAAGAATACCATTTATATCAAACAAAGTGAAAAATTGGATACTGAATTTTTATTCGAATTTTTGGTATCAATGGGTTTTACTAAAGTTGATTTTGTATACGAACCAGGCCATTTTGCTATTCGTGGTGGTATTATCGATATTTACTCATTTGGCAATGAACATCCTTATCGTATTGAATTGTTTGATGATGAAGTAGATACTATTCGAATATTTAATCCTGAAACCCAATTGTCCGAACGACGTTTATTACAGGTAACTATCATACCAAATATCGAAACACATTTTGAAGCACGTGAAAAAATTTCTTTATTCGAATTTTTACCAGCAAATACCATAATATGGATGCATGATGCTGAACTCATCCAAGAGCGACTTCGTAAAATGGAATTATTTTTGGAACAAAAGGGGACTATTCATATTCTAAATGAAAAGGAAGAAGAAGTAGCGGTTACAAAGTCTGATTTTGAAACCAGCGATCGATTAGTTGAACACATAAGAAATCGAGTGGTGGTTGAATTTGGAAAAGGATTTGCTTCCGAAGTGTTGCAAATGAAAAAGGATTGCGTCATAGAATGTCATACCAAAGATCAACCTTCTTTCAATCGAAATTTTAAAATGCTCATCAAGGATTTGCAAGACAAAAGGGCCGAGCATTTTTCCTTATTTATTTTATCCGAAAATCCCAAGCAACTTGAACGTTTGCGAAGCATTTTCGAAGAACTAAAAGCCAATATACTTTTTTCGCCTTTACCTGTTTCTATTGCGCAAGGCTTTGTAGATAGCGATGTGAAAGTAGTATGCTATACCGATCATCAAATATTTCAACGGTATCATAAATACAAAATGAAGCAAGCTTATTCGCAAGGAAAAGCATTGAGTTTGCGAGCCTTGCGTGAATTGCAACCAGGTGATTTTGTAGCACACATCGATCATGGAGTAGGGCGATACAGTGGTTTGCAAAAGATAGATGTAAATGGTGTGATGCAGGAAGCGGTGCGAATTATATACAAAGACAATGATGTACTTTATGTCAATATCAATTCCCTTCACAAGATTACGAAGTATACAGGCAAAGAAGGTACAGAGCCTAAGATACACAAAATAGGAAGTGGGGTATGGGAGAAACTCAAAAGTAAAACTAAAAAGCAAGTCAAAGACATTGCCTCAGATTTAATAAAATTATATGCCGAGCGAAAGGCTTCTAAAGGATTTGCACATTCGCCTGATTCGTATTTACAAACTGAATTAGAAGTGTCATTCATGTATGAAGATACACCCGACCAAAGCACTGCCACAGCCGATGTAAAACGTGATATGGAAAAGGATGCTCCTATGGATCGATTGATATGTGGTGATGTAGGATTTGGTAAAACTGAAATTGCCATTCGTGCAGCATTCAAAACGGTAGTGGATGGTAAGCAAGCAGCTGTATTAGTGCCTACGACTATATTGGCCTATCAGCATTATCAAAATTTCAAAGAACGGCTAAAAGATTTTCCATGTACGGTAGATTATTTAAATCGATTCAAATCAACAAAGGAAAAAAAAGAAACTCTTTTAAAACTTGAACAAGGTAAAGTAGATATAATAATCGGTACGCATGCCTTGCTAGGTAAAGATGTAAAATATAAAGACTTAGGTATACTCGTAATTGATGAAGAACAAAAATTTGGTGTAGCAGCCAAAGAAAAACTACGTAGTATCAAAGCCAGCGTAGATACACTTACACTCACTGCTACACCTATACCACGTACACTTCAATTTTCCTTGATGGGTGCCAGAGATTTGTCGGTCATCAATACACCTCCACCCAATCGACAACCTGTTCATACAGAGTTAGCAGTCTTCAATGATGAATTAATTCGAGATGCAATCTATTATGAAACTGAACGTGGCGGTCAAGTGTTTTTTATTCATAATCGTGTAAAAGGCTTGGCCGAAATGAAATCACATATTCAACAACTTTGTCCGGATATTAGTATTGGTATGGCGCATGGTCAAATGGAAGGTGATGAACTCGAAGAAGCAATCTTGGATTTTATGGCACAGAAATATGATGTATTGATTTGTACCAATATTGTAGAAAGTGGAGTAGATATACCCAATGCTAATACGATGATTGTAAACAATGCACATCAGTTTGGGCTCAGTGATTTGCATCAATTGCGTGGACGAGTTGGTCGAAGCAACAAGAAAGCATTTTGTTATTTGATAGCACCACCTATCAGTTTATTGCCCAATGATTCTAAAAAACGATTACAAACCATCGAGCAATACAGTGAACTTGGAAGCGGATTTCAGATTTCGATGCGCGACCTAGATATACGGGGTGCAGGTAATATGCTCGGTGGCGAACAAAGTGGATTCATTACCGATATCGGTTTTGAAATGTATCAAAAGATATTGAATGAAGCCATTCGAGAACTCAAGCATCATGAATTTAAGGAAGTATTTAAAGATGATATTTTACACAAAGAAGATTTTGTTGGCGACTGTACAGTGGATACCGATTTGGAAATACTCATTCCAGACTCTTATGTAGAAAGCATAGCTGAAAGATTGTCTCTTTATACACAACTTGACAATTGCGAAGAAGAAGAAGCCTTGCAACGATTTGAAACATCGTTAATCGATCGTTTTGGTCCTATCCCTAAGCAAGTAGCTTCGTTATTGACAGCATTACGTACACGATGGACTGCACAAGAGTTGGGTTTCGAACGACTCATTCTCAAAAACAAACAACTCCGATTGTATTTTGTATCCAATCCTGATTCACCCTATTTCGAAAGTGAAACCTTTAAGTTTATACTAGAAGTGATACAACTACAAATAAAAAATGCCCTCCTTAAAAACGTGGGAATCAATTTTATGCTCATCATAGATAATGTGAAAACAATTGATGAAGTTTTAGGCTTATTGAATAGGATGAAAAAGCCCATGATTTAAACATTATAATAATATATAAAGTATATTAAATTGAAAATAAATTGTAAAAACATTATGAAATATTATAATGTTTTCATAATTTTGTTTTTCGCATTTAAATAATCTACACGTATGATGCGGTGATGGTCGTGTACCTATGCCGAAAAAAAGTGAACTATGTGTATTAAAAAAAGTTTAATTATTGTTATACAGATTTTCATTTTAAATGCTTTTGCTACAAAAGTAAATGCACAAACATTTATAGGCAATGGTGGACCAATCGTCGATTATGATACCAATTACTTTTCTCAATCGATTACCAGTCTTCCTACCGACAAATTGCGTTCGCAATATGGATTACAAAGTGTGGAGTTAAATATAACCCATCCTTATGTGCAAAATTTAATCATCTATTTAATTTCACCAAACGGTACTATCGTCAATCAAATGCGTAATGCTGGTGGAAATGGTGATAATTTTACATCTACTATACTCACCGATTCGGCCCCTACCAATATTCAACCTTCGTCACCAGGATTGGCTCCCTTTACAGGTGTTTTTCAACCCAATCAGCCCTTGGGAAATATCAATAATTATCAATCGGGTATTGGCAATTAATAGTCATTGATGATACACCAGGCGACTCCGGCAGTGTGGTAAATTGGAAACTCAATTTTACAGCTAATGTACATGGAGTGAGCGATACATTTAGTAGCAATATACCGGTGGTTTATATCAACACTTTTATGACACAACTGAGAGTTGATTCTATGTTGGATGTTCGTTTCAAAGTAATAGATCAAATTGCACCACTTCGTAATAAAGCTGTGGATTCTACCTTTCAATATCAAGGTCATGCCAAAATAAAAGTACGTGGCAATTATTCGCTCAACTTTCCACAGCGATCTTATTCACTCGAGTTGAATGATGCCAATGGAAACGATACAAGTGTTTCTCTCGGTGGCATGCCACCTGAATCCGATTGGTTGCTTATGAATACCTGGAACGATCGTAGTTTTGTACGTAATCCATTGATGTATCAACTTTATCAAGCAATGGGGCATTATGCTACTCGATTCAAATTTTGCGAAGTATTTCTCAATGGAGAATATGTAGGTATATACCAACTTACCGAAAAAATAAAACGTGATAAAAATCGTGTTGATATAGCCAAACTCAAAGAAACAGATCTTGCAGGAGATTCACTTACCGGTGGCTATATTTTCAAACATGATTATGTAATCGATACACTCGGATGGCTGTCGCATGTGGCACCGCCTGCTTGCAATACCAACTTTGCGCAATACCAATATGTATACCCTTCATACAATAATATCAAACCCGAACAAGCCCAGTATATTCAGTCTTTTGTAGATACTTTGGAAAGTCGATTTTATGGACCCAATGTGAATGACCCCATTCTTGGATATCGACCTTTAGTAGATGTAATTTCTATGGCCGACTACCTTATACTCAACGAGTTCTCATGGAACGGTGACGGCTTTTCCAAAAGCATGTATTTTTACAAAGACAAAAATTCCAACGATTCCAAAATATATGCAGGTCCTGTATGGGATTTTGATTGGGCTTTGAAAAAAATGCCATGGATCAATGATAGTATCGATGTGTGGAGTTACAATGTGCTACCTTGCAACAATCTACAAGCTACATTGCCATGGTTTAGTGTTATGATGCTCGACACCTTTTTTGCCAATACTGTTCGATGCCGTTACGAATATTTTAGAAACAATATTTTATCCACACTTTCAATCAATCAGCAAATAGATAACAACGAATCTATCTTGGATGAAGCACAAGTACGGCATTATAATCGATGGCCTACTTGGGGGCTTAGCCTCGGTACACCCGAGCAAATGCCTTACAGCACTAATATGCAACAAGAACTTGATACTATGAAAGCCATGATAGCACGTCGATTGGTTTGGATGGATTTACATTTGCCAGGTGTATGTACCACACCACTCAATGTATCCAATACACTCATGAGTGCATCAATGCAAGTCTATCCTAATCCTGCGCATACTCAGCTCACTGTTCAAAGTGAACAACCAATAAAGCAATTGATACTTTACAATACAATGGGACAATGTATTTATCATACCCAAGGCAATAGTCATCGTATGCAAATTGATATATCGAATGTGTCTCCAGGTGTATATCTACTTAAAACTCAACGTGGTGAAACATGGTATATCAATCGAGTGTTAGTTAAGTAAAGTTATAATTACAACGATGAAGTACTTTCGTATTCAATTCATGTTCTAGCTAGAAGTAAATGGGCTAAGTTGTTAATACTAATTTTGTTAACTTATTTCTTTTCTTCATAATTACGACTATTTTTGTTTGAACTAAAATATAATTCAAGTTGAAAAAAATTCTATTCCTATGTTTATGTAGCATACAAGCTATTGCACAAACCAATGTTCCTAATCTAAATTTCGAAGACTGGGTTTTGTCTGCTTCTACCCGTTTTGAAGATCCTACGCCTATTACTACATGGGCTACACCCAATTATGCCATGGATTTAATCTTAGGCAATCCCTCTACATCCATTGTACAAAAAAGTACCGATGCGCATGGAGGTAGTTTTGCTGCATTGATGAAGTCACGCACTATCGTCGGCAATTTTGTTGGAGCTACTTTGTTTACAGGCTATTTAAATACAACATCGCCCTTGGCACCAATACCTATGTTGGGCATACCATTTACTGGGCGTCCGGTAGCTATGAAAGGTTGGTACAAGTATACGCCTGTCGGTGGCGATTCTGCATGGATGTATATCAAACTCACCAAGTGGAATACGACTACGAATACACGCGAGCAAATTGGTTATATAGAGAAGCGGGACTATGCGGCTGTCAATGCTTATACGTCATTTGATATGCCAATCAATTACAGTTCAAATGCTATACCTGATTCAATTATCATAGTATTCTCTGCCAGTGCCGGTGCAGAACAAGGCGTAGGTCAAGTGGGCAGTTCATTGTGGATCGACGATGTTGTATTAGATTATGGTGCCAATTCGATCAACGAAGAAACAACTACGAATGCTATTACATGCTATCCTAATCCTTGTACCAATGCATTGTATATTCAAACCACACTTACTGACGTTGAATATCGCTTGAGTGCATTTACAGGACAAGTGGTATTGACATCTAAGAAGCCAAGCCTGTCTTTAGCCGATTTGCCATTGGGTTTATATTCATTGCAAGTAATCGACAAGCAAGGCCGTGCTATTTACCATCAAACTATTCGCAAACAATAATTTTCCTTTATGCTTATGCGATACCTAGCATTGCTAATTTGTATATTCTTACACACAGGGCTCATTGCACAAGTGCAAATGGGATTAGAGATGGGATTGAATGCAGGAGCCCCTATGCCCAAAAAAATTAGCAAAGGATCCAAAGGTAAACTAGGTATCAATCCGGTGTTAGGAATTGGAGCACATTACAGACTCAACAAGCGATTAAGTCTACAAGGCACTTTATATTACGATCGCAAAAGTGCCGATTATACCAGTCCAGTTCAGTACGATTATATCGTTGTGAGTGGCGATTCCATCGATCATTTTTCAGGAATTGTTACGGGGGCGTTTCGCAATCGATACCTCACATTGCCTGTGCATATACGTTATACATTCAATCGTCGATGGTCGGCAGGTGGCGGTGGCTATGCATCCTACTTACTCAAAGGTTCCAACAAAGGATTGGTGACCAATGGTAGAGCAGGTTACAATGGAATATTTACGATAGATGATCAGCAATTCGACGAAAGCAACAATATCCATCGCCTCGATCTAGGGCTCAATACAGTCGTGCGATATCAACTCCGACAGCATATCAGTATACAATGGTTACTAGCTTATGGTATCACGAGTGTAACACGATCTACGATCAACTTCAAAGACAAAATCCACAACAGCTATACCTACCTCACCATAGGATATGGGTTTTAAATAATTATTTTTTTTAGAGGGAGCCAAACTTATCACATTATTCCACTACTTCTCGCCTTTCGCTGTGCAAGGCACTTGCTGTAGTCGAGGCTAGCTTTCAGGGACATGTACGTTATTCGACTGCATGTAGTTTGCAAAAGGTATATTTTTTTGATTCTTCATGGAAATGTAATTATAAAGTGAAAAAATAGATAGCATGATTGAATTATGATTATGTTAAAAGAATGATTAATTTTGATAAAAATACCTTTCAATGACAATAGTATTAGATAAGAAAATACCAATAAAAAAGGCAAAAGCTCAAATCAATGCACTTCAAAAAAAGAAGCAATTTGACCCATATCAATTTTTAGGAAAAATAAAAAAATGGGGTAAAAGTGGTGTTGAATATCAAAAAATGATGAGAGATGAATGGTAGAATTTTAGCAGACACGAATATACTTGTAGAATTATTAAATGGCAATGAACGAGTTGCTGCTTTTATTGATGGTTATCAATTATGTATTTCAGCAATTACTGAAATTGAGTTACTAAGCAATCCACAACTCAATAAAGCAGATATAATACTATTGAAAAAATTATTAAATAATTTTACTAAGTATGATATTCTTACAGAGGAAATAAAGACATTAGCTTCAAACTATAGAAGAAAAAAAATAATCAGGAAAACTCCAGATGCAATAATATTAGCAACAGCAAATTATTATAAAATATCCTTAATTACTATGGATGCTGATTTTGAGCATATCAAAGATGGAGATATTATTTTTATTAAATAGATAAACCTCTCTTCGAAGGCTGCGCCTTCGTAAGCCCTATGTTCTTCTAAGCCTTTGGCTTTACCTATTCCTCTCTTCGAAGCGAGGGGCTGAATTGACTATAAAAGCCCTACTGAAAAATACCATACGTGTCATAGCTCATATTGGTCATGTTTTTATAGATAAAACCATTTTTATAATTATCTATTTGTAGTCCAGTACCCGATGCTCCCTTGCATTTTCCTATTTGAAGATAGGTAGAGCTTACAAGGGTATTTCCTTTTTGTACTTTAATGATATGCTTTGTAGCATCCAGCGTTTGAAAATTCATCAAGGTACTATCATCTGTTTCGGTAGTAGATACCTTGAGTTTGCCTCGGTATTGCTGATCGATGTAGAGATTGTATTCATATTCATCCTGACCTTGTGTATAGGTCGGATTCAATACATAAAATCCAACTTTAGTCATGGTAAGATCTTTTTTATTACAGGCGCTCAATAAGCCAATAGCAACTAGCAAAGATAAAAGGGTGGTACGCATAGATATTATTTTTTTTACTTAACGCAAGTATGTGAGAGTTTATTGTATGAAAAGGTAATTAAAATTCAATCAACGGGTAGAATAAGTTATCTATAGTGACTTAAAAGCAAATGTACTTTAAGTCACATTCTCTACTATTGTAGTATGAATATTCAAACCACCATTGGCTTGCGTATAAAGGAAATACGCACCGAAAAAAATCTTACACAAGAGGCGGTTGCTTTTAAAGCAGAAATAGACAGAACTTTCATGAATCATGTTGAAAATGGAAAACAACAAATAGTAGTATTCATAGTCAGTTATGAATATTTTATATATGCAATTAAAGAAATTAAGTTATTGAACCTACTACTGATAGAATATGAAAACTTGCGAGGAGGACATGGTCTTCGTATTATCAATGCGTGACACTGTACAGCCGGATATGTTTGTTGTATTTTAAGATGATGTTGCTGTATACTACGCTCTGGTTAAAGTATATTAAATGCTACGAGCTGTACAGGAGGATATGGTCGCTGTATATCACGATTTATTCGCAAGAAAATAAGTTCCGGGAATTTTACAGGGGAGTTAGTCGCCGTATAATAAGTTCGGGGAGTTGTACAGGAGCCTAACGGCGTTTTTTCGGGGTTTCTTCATGTTTTGTATTATGAACGTCAGCATTATTATCTGCGATCCATCTGAAATAGTTTACTTAATATCAACTGAAAATCTATTCTCAATGCAATACATTAATGGCAGATCTATTGATTTCGAACGAAAAAAATAATATTAAAAAGTTCTTACTGCTCGTACCGGATGCTGCGCGGTATTAATTTCAAAACCGGGTGCCATCTGATGACTTCCTATGATATATTTACCCCCACCATTTCCGCAGCAGGTTTCCGATGACCAGTAAGTATCTAAATTGAGGCCATTAATTCCTAAGACTCTTTTAATATCAAAATAATTTCTTTCTAAATATGAGTACTCAACAACACTTGGCACATACCATGGGCTGCATGTATTGCAGTTGACTCCGGTTACCAGACTATTGCACCATATCTGCGCTCCAGACCAGTCTGAAGGCGGACCATCAATGGCGCAGGCTATATATCCGTGCTCTACTCTGTTTGAATCTTTCCATATATGAAAAACGATACCTCCTCCAAATAATTCACCTATATAATGCGATGAATCTTTTATAAAGGTCGCAAATATTGTATCCGCTTTTATATTACCATCCACATGTAAATCTGTAATTGGAGTATTCGTATTGATGCCAATTTTACCATCTGCTTTCATGACAAGTCTTTCAACATTATTTGTAAAAAATGGCAATTCATGATTTGTAGAAGTGCCAATACCGCCTGTGGTAAAAGTGGAAGGGTCAGGCGCCACAATGTATAAAACAGCATTGTCGTTACTGTCTTCAAGTTTGATGGATGAGTAACTTCTTTTTATATGCAAGGCATCATCTGAAGGAGCAGTGGTCCCAATACCCAAATATCCGTTTGCACCGATAGTTACCCGCGCTGCGTTATTTGTACCAAACATGAGTGTGCTGTTTTCCTTATTCACAATACTTGCCGCATTACCTGAATTTCTGATTTCAAGGCCATCATTTGCTGTATGTCCGGTAGTCGTATTCGTTAAACGTAAGTCCATACTTGTACCATCTGTATTGTTCAAATGTACACGTGATACAGGTGCCGCATTGCCACCAATACCTACATTCTCTGTCGCATAATCGGCATGGAATTTCAATTTACTTGTGCCACCTTTAAAAATACTAAGACCGACATTACCACCATTTGAAATTAAAAATCGACCTAAGCCATCATCAGCCACTAAGCCATTGTTACCAAAGGCTAATAAGTTGGCATAGGGATACAAAGTAGCAATTCCAGGATATCCACTTGCATAGGCTGTACCATATTTACTGAACGTAGCATATGATAATGTACCATCATTATCCATCCTAAAACGACTTGCTCCTGTAGTACTTGCATTCTGCATACGTATTTGTTGTTGAACACCTGCTACATTTGAATACAGATGTAAT
>JBIIJQ010000098.1:0-8182 GCA_044233655.1 Chitinophagaceae bacterium
GGCAAAACCTTATCGTATCCAAAATATGAAGTGATATATTCTGCAAACTCCCCCATCAAACTATTATGAAATGCGCGTGATGTTAAGGTTAATTTCTGGGCTTGTTCGATAAATGCCTTTACAATAGTTGGATGGCAATGCCCTTGATTGATGGCAGAATACCCACTTAAAAAATCATAATAGCACTTTCCTTCAACATCCCATACATGCACACCTTCCCCTCGATCTAAAACAACAGGTAATGGATGATAATTGTGGGCATTATATTTCTCTTCTCGTTCAATGTATTGCTCTGTAAGTGTGTGTTGAATCGTTTGCATAGGGCAAAAATAGATTAAAAGAATATAAAAATATAAAACACAAGCAGGTATATTTGTATAACAACTATAGATTTTATGAATAAATCACTATTGAGCATCCTTAGCATAGCATTTGTTACAATATCAATGCAATTATCGGCACAAACATCAATCTCTAAAACCATGATTAGCGGTGGAATTAGCCGAGAATACAGGGTTTATGTCCCATCTGTTTATTATTTAGCAAGTGGTCCAGTACCCATCGTTTTTAATTTCCATGGTTATACCTCTAACAACATACAACAGGAATTTTATGGCGACTTTCGACCGATTGCTGATACGGCTAATTTTATCTTGGTGCATCCACAAGGCACATTAATAGGTGGTTCCACAGCATGGAATACATTTGGAACTATCGGTTCTGCTCCTGATGATATTGGATTTGTATCAGATATGATTGACTCATTGGCTGCAAATTATAATATCAATCGAAATAAAGTATATGCAACAGGCTTGAGCAATGGTGGATTTATGAGTTACGATTTAGCATGCTTATTGAGTAATAAAATAACAGCCATTGCATCTGTAGCTGGAGGGCAAGTCGCATTACATGCTTCATCTTGCAATGCAAAACATCCAACACCTATTATGCAAATTCATGGGGATATTGATCCAGTTGTTTCATATACAGGTGTAGGAGGTATTATTAGTTGCCTCCATGTAGATACCTTGGTAAAAAACTGGGTTAATTTCAATAATTGCAATACTTCACCTTCCATTACCCCCTTGCCTGATATAAATACAACCGATAATTGTACTGTTCAACATCATGTTTACACTGGTGGAACAAATGGAAGTACAGTAGAATTGTATAAAGTTATAGGCGGTGGACATACATGGCCGGGCACACCATTCCCTGTTGCAACTAATGGAAATACCAATTTAGACTTTAATGCTAGTAAAGAAATCTGGCGATTTTTTTCCCAATATTCATTAAATAACTTGGCAACACCAATTGAAAATTCAACTTATTTAAATGAAAACGTCACACTCTTTCCGAACCCAACAAGCGATTTTTTAAATATTAAATTAATCAAATCATTGAAAGCTTCTATTTCTATCCATTCAATAGATGGAAATCTAATTGGACATTATTTTTTAAATAATCTAAATAATTCTATTGATGTTTCCAAGCTTTCAAAGGGGATTTATACAGCCAAGATAATAACAGATAATAATCAAGTTCAATATCAAAAATTTATTTTAGAATAAAAAAAGCATGAATAATTACATCCATGCTTTTAATCATTTCAACTAGTTTTTATCTATCTTCCAACGAAAAGAAAATTGGCAAATCAAAATAAACACTAACTGGTTTGCCATTGAATTGAGCAGGTTTCCACTTAGGCATTTTTTTAATCACTCGCATTGCTTCTTCATCGCATCCATCGCCAATGGTTCTTTTCAATTTCAACTCATCTATTTCTCCATTTTTATTCACCACAAATCCTACCACAACTCTACCTTGTGTACCATCTATGCGAGCCTTTTCAGGATATTTAATATTTTCACTTAAGAAACGAGACAATTCATCTTCTCCGCCCGGATACTCAGGCATTTGCTCTACATTTGGCACATCATATATTGTTTCAATTGTAGTTTCAACTTCAGTTTCAATTGGCCCTGTACCACCTGTAATTGGCGGAGTAATTTTATCATCTGGAATGCCAGTTTCACCTTCATGATCATCATTACCAAGATTATTATTACTTAACTCATCTTGTGAATGAAGTTTTTTGTCTTCATCTGCATCCTCAGTTAATACAATTTCAGGCGGTGAATTATCAATGACTTTTACATCGACATCAACATGCGTTGTGGGTGGTTCTACTGGTGGAACAATTGGATCTATTGGAGGATCTGTTGGAAAATCAATGGGTGTAAAAGGAATTTCAGGTAGAGTAATTTTTACATCTTTGTCATTGAGAGATGCAAGCAGTGGGATTGCGACAGCAACCAAGATGCCGGTGACTGAAATAGACAATGCGTTTCGGACTCGTTTGGAGTAATTTTTGCGCAATTCATAAGCGCCATACTCTTTGTTGCGATTGTCAAAGATGATATCAAGGATATCGGCTTTGAGGATTTTGTTGGTATCCATTTTTATACGGTTTTAGTGACGTATAATTGTGTGCATTGTTTGTATTTTAATGAAGTAAATTTTTCACTTATCTGGAACCTATTTGATTAAATAACGATTAAATCCTTTTTTTATTATTCAAGTAATATTTATCATTCAATTTTTATTTCCAAAAAAAATATAGTAAGTTCGTTCAATAATTTTTAATTGCATGACAATAGGAATACTGAAAGAACCCGCTGGAGAAAACAGAGTCTCAACTTTACCTGAAATCGCTAGCAACTTTATCAAAATGAATGTAAAGGTATGTGTTGAAGATGGAGCAGGTGCAGGTGCGTTTGCTTCCAACGAAGACTATACTAAGATAGGTGCAACCATTGCAAATCGCAGTGAAGTGATTGCATCGTCTGATATATTGCTAAGTATTCAACAACCATCGGATTCTATTTCATCAAAAATTATTTTAGGGGTATTTCAGCCCCTTTTTAATTTTCAAAAAGTAAAAGAATGGGCTTCGCAAAACAATACTATTTTTAGTATTGATACCATTCCTCGCACCACTCGTGCACAAGCGATGGACGTATTGAGCTCGCAAGCCAATATTGCAGGATACAAAGCCGTTTTAACAGCAGCAGCTGAATATAGTCGTTACTTTCCTATGTTTATGACTGCAGCCGGTAGTATAGCTCCTGCTAAAATGTTGATACTTGGCGCAGGTGTTGCAGGCTTACAAGCTATTGCTACCGCTAAGCGACTAGGTGCCGTTGTAGAAGTATTCGATACAAGACCAGCTGTAAAAGAAGAAGTGCAAAGTTTGGGTGCAAAGTTTGTAGAAGTAGAAGGTGCCGCTGATGCAAGTACAGCAGGTGGATATGCAGTTGAACAAAGCGAAGAGTACAAACAGAAACAACAACAACGCATCGCAGAAAGTGTTGCTAAATCGGATATCATCATTACAACCGCTCAGATTCCAGGCAAGAAAGCTCCTATTTTATTAACAGATGCAATGATACATTCTATGCGCAATGGTAGTATTATTATTGATCTGGCGTCTGCAACAGGTGGCAACACCAACTTTACTAAAAACAATGAAACAGTGATGGTCAATGGTGTAAAAATCATTGGCAATTCAAACCTTTCTTCTACAATGCCATCGGATGCAAGTAAAATGTACGGAAAGAATATACTCAACTTCTTGAAATTGATTATTGATAAAGATGGCAATATCAATTTGAACTTTGAAGATGAACTTGTCAAAGAAACTTGCATTGCACATGGCGGCAAAGTAACCAACGAACGCGTTGCAGCTTTACTTTCTTAATCATTATTTTTCAATCAATAAACAACTAATAATATGGAAGCAATATTTTCCTTTTTTTCAGAAAACTATGACATGATAACAATCGTTATCTTATCAATATTCCTTGGAATAGAAGTCATATCTCGTGTGCCTTCTGTTTTGCATACTCCTCTCATGAGTGGTGCCAATGCTATTCATGGTGTAGTAATCATCGGTGCCATCATCGTAATGGGACAAGCAGAAAGTGATAACTACCTAGCACTCATACTTGGTTTCTTGGCAGTAATACTTGGCACTTTAAACGTAGTGGGTGGATTTGTAGTAACTGACCGCATGCTAGAAATGTTTTCAAAAAAGAAATCAAAGAAATAGAACACAGATAAAATAGATTAACAGATTTACACGGATATCTTTTAATCTTTCAAATCCTTTACATCCGTGTTCCATAAAAATAAAAAACATGCAAAATTTTATATTATTACTAAGTTATTTAATCGGAAGCATCTCATTCATTGTTGGATTAAAAATGCTTTCTCATCCAGATACTGCTCGCAAAGGAAATCTCTATGCAGCTGTGGGCATGACCATAGCTATTTTTGCTACTATTTTTCTTTACACAGATGAAAGTGGCAAACACCTGGGCAATTATTTATGGATTTTTGGAGGCTTAATCATTGGAACTGTGATAGGCACCATGATGGCTAAAAAAGTAGAAATGACTGCTATGCCACAGATGGTAAGTTTATTCAATGGAATGGGTGGTGCTTGTGCCGCAATTATTTCTATAGTAGAATTTAAACATTACATGCATCCTAAGCCTCAAGAAAGTAATTTAATTTCATCATTAGTTGATAATTTAGCTTCTGCTTTAGGTCAAAATGCTCCTACAACTGCCCATTCAGATTCAAAATTAATTTTATTAACCATATTAATTGGTTTAGTCATTGGAACTGTTTCATTCTTTGGATCCATGATTGCTTTTGGAAAATTAAATGGCAACATCAATGATAAAACATTGCCTGCGCAACAAGTCATAAATATTGGATTACTTTTAATCATTGTAGGATTACTTGTTGCAATGATCACTGGATTTACTGGAATTGATATTAGCATTCTATTCTGGTCGCTATTCATTATTTCAGCACTTTATGGTATATTATTTGTCATGCCAATTGGCGGAGCAGACATGCCTGTCGTAATTTCTTTACTCAATTCATTTACTGGGGTTGCTGCTGCCTGTGGTGGATTTTTATACTCAAATCCTGTTATGTTAACTGGTGGTATTTTAGTAGGAAGCGCTGGTACTATTCTTACCATTTTAATGTGCAAAGCCATGAATCGTTCATTGACGAATGTAATTGTGGGTGCATTTGGTGGTAACAAAGCTGGTGGCGCAGGTGCAGAAGTTGGTGGAGCATACAAGGAAATATCTATGAGTGATACAGCTGTGTTGATGGCTTACTCCAAAAAAGTAGTCATCGTACCTGGTTATGGATTGGCTGTCGCGCAAGCCCAACATACTTGCCATGAATTGGAAAAAGTATTGGAAGAGAAAGGCGTGGAACTAACTTATGCTATACATCCAGTGGCAGGTCGTATGCCGGGTCATATGAACGTATTGTTGGCTGAGGCAGATGTATCTTATGACAAGTTAAAAGAAATGGAAGAAATCAATCCTGAATTTGCTCAAACAGATGTTGTATTGATATTAGGAGCTAACGATGTAGTGAATCCAGCTGCAAAAAATGATCCTTCTTCACCTATTTATGGTATGCCGATTTTAGATGTTGAAAATGCTTCTCATGTAATTGTCAACAAACGAAGCATGAAACCAGGATATGCTGGTATTGAAAATGCATTGTTCTTTCAACCTAAAACATCTATGCTATTTGGCGATGCCAAAAAAGTATTGCAAGATTTAGTTTCTGAATTAAAATCGATGTAGAATAGTTTTCAAATGAATAATGGAACACTTATTTTTTCATTTTATTAAATTTCTATTCAACTTATTTAAAGAAAATAACGTACATTCTTATGCAATGAATTTCAGGAACATTCATTATGATGTTCATACAAAAGTCAGTGTACTGAAAGAACAAATAAATGCTTATTTCAAACTCACTTCACTCGAAAATCAATTAGAGAAAGAAACTTATATTAAAAGCATTATAGACGATCTCAAAAAGGATTTTAAATATTACCCAGATAAAAATGAAATTCTCGATAATATTTTATTCGAATTAAATTACGGTCAGGATAAAAAGAAAAGTATTGTAAGTTTATTAAAAAAACTTTAGATAAAGATTCTTACAAACTATTCATTCATAATTATTGTATATTCAGTTCATGAAACCAATCCTTCAACACCTACGATTTCCATTTTCAATTTTGTTGATGCCGGTTTTTTTATTCGCATGTTATACATTCGATGTGACACATATTAATGTTCAGTTTTTCAATATCATACTTCTTTTTATTATTTTACATCTTTTGGTATATCCTGCTAGCAATGCTTATAATAGTACACAAGATCGTGATGAAGGCAGCGTTGGACTCATCAAAAATCCTTTACCAATTCCTAAGCAATTGTTTACCATAACTATACTTTTCGACTTGATAGCCATCATTGCATGTTTATTTATTCATTATTCTACCACAATACTCTTAGTAATCTATATTATTGCCTCTCGATTATATAGTTGGCGAAGAGTACGATTAAAAAAATATCCCATCCTTGGATTCATGACGGTTTTTATTTGCCAAGGCGCTTTAGTTTTCTATATGGTGATGACTATTTTAAATACAAAACAAGATTTTGTTGATGCATTAATGATGTACGCCCCTTTTGCAATTGTGTCATCCCTTTTCATTGGTAGCATATATCCCCTTTCTCAAATCTATCAACATGAACAAGATAAAAAAGACGGTGTATATACAATCAGTGCAATGTTAGGCTATCGAAATACATTTCTATTTTCTGGGATTCAATTTATGTTAGCAACTAGCATATTATCATACTATTTTCTACGAAGCCACAAATTGATAGAATGGTTCATTTATGTAACTTTTCAGTTGCCTGTAACTGTGTTTTTTCTTTATTGGTTTTATTCAGTTATGCAAAATACTCAAGAAGCAAATTTCAAAAATACAATGCGAATGAACCTAATTTCGGCTCTTTCTATGAATTTATGTTTTTTTATACTAATCTTACATAATTCGTAAGTAAATTGGATAATGAACGACTAAGGTTATATTTGTATTCATCCAATTATAAATTTTGCCATATATCAACGCCATCGGACTTTGTAATGCCCCATTCTCTCATTCGCAGAATGACATTTTAACCTACATGTTAGAAAAGTATGTTATACCTTCAGGTGACATTGATAAAATAAAACGACTTTATCATCAAAGTGAGATTCAAACTCGTTATGCAGCCATAGACGATTTTTCTAAATCAAAAGATGAATGGGATTTTTTTGAAACAGACAAGATAACTTCTGTTGAAAAAAGAATGAAAAAGTTTTTTGAAATTACCCCCTCATTGTGCTTGCAAGCTATCCGTCATTGTATTCCCGACCAAAATAGTTTAAATCAAATTACACATCTCATTACAGTCAGTTGCACTGGCATATCTGCTCCAGGTTTAGATATACAATTAATTCAACTACTTGACTTACCGACTACAATCCATCGAACAAGTATAAACTTTATGGGTTGTTATGCAGCTATTCATGCACTTAAGCAAGCCAATGCTATCTGCAAATCGCAAGCCGATGCTAAAGTATTGATAGTTGATGTAGAACTATGTACCATTCATTTTCAAGATGAATATACCATGGACAATGTAGCTTCATCCTTACTATTTGGAGATGGTGCGGCAGCAGTATTAGTTAGTAATGAAAAGGGGATGTACTCTATAGAAGACTTCTATTCTGAAGTAGCGTTAGACGGCTATAAGGATATGGCTTGGAATATTTCATCGAGTGGTTTTTTAATGACATTGAGCAGCTATATACCATCTATTATTGCCAGTAATATTGAACCTATGTTAATAAATTCATTAAAAAAAATGAAGATCAAAAAAGATGACATTCAACATTGGGCTATACATCCTGGAGGAAAAAAAATAATTTCAGAAATCGAAAAAGTTTTGAATCTATCGAGCAATGATGTAGAAACATCTCGAAGTATACTAAACGATTTTGGAAACATGTCATCTGTTACTATTTTGTATGTATTAAAAAAAATGCTAGAACAAATAAAAGCACCAAACGAAACAATATACAGTGTAGCATTTGGACCAGGCTTAACCATTGAATCCATGTTTTTGAAATCATGTTAAGATTAAAACATAGAAGTACTGAATTGGAATTGCTCGATGGCGAACATATTCCCTTTCAGGATATAGCACAAAATCTTAAAGAGCTCAATACAATCAAC
>JBIIJQ010000036.1:0-28905 GCA_044233655.1 Chitinophagaceae bacterium
AACTGTTTTAATGTCTTTATTTTTTAATAAATGAAGCAACAATGAATTTTTGTTTCCTTTATCGACATAAAATAAAAATTGATTAATCGTATCAGCAGTAGATGAAACAGGAGTAACTTCTACTTTAGAAGGGTTATGTAATATAGTATTCGCTAATGTAACAATTTCAGGTGGCATGGTTGCCGAAAAAAACAATGATTGTTTTTGCTTAGGCAAAAGAACTAATAACTTTTTGATATCATGTATAAAACCCATATCTAACATACGATCCGCCTCATCTAGTACAAAAAACTCTACATCTTTCAATGATATATATCCTTGATTGATTAAATCGAGTAATCTTCCTGGTGTTGCAACTAATATATCAACTCCGCGACGTAAAATATCTGTTTGTGGAGTTTGGCCTACACCTCCAAAAATAACTGTCGTTTTCAAATCGAGAAAACGACCATAAGACTCAAAACTTTCTTGAATCTGAATAGCTAATTCACGCGTTGGGGTAACTATTAAAGATCTTATTTTTTTATTTTTTTCATAAGTAGGTTTACCTGCAAGTAATTGCAATATTGGAATTGCAAATGCGGCTGTTTTGCCTGTGCCAGTTTGAGCACATCCCAATAAATCTTTACCTTGAAGAAGTATGGGTATTGCTTGGGCTTGAATGGGAGTTGGGTTTTCGTATCCTTCTTCTTGTAAAGCTTTAAGGATAGGTTGTATTAAATACAATGATTGAAATGACATAAAAAATTGTGGGGATGAAATACCTGATTAAACAGGGAATAAAGTGTTATAATGGCTGCAAGGTACGTAAATTAACCCATACTCGCTTAATTATTCAATCTCCAATAAAAAAATGTAGTATTACTAAATGTAAAATTGTTTATCGTAATAAAATAAAATTAATACTTTTCACTATCTAACCAAACGTTTCTTTTTGTACATTCGTCTATATTAACAAATAAACTACATATGAGATTTATAAAAGCTCTTTTCGTTTTGATGTTGCTTTCTAGTGCTATCAG
The DNA here is from genome assembly GCA_044233655.1 of Chitinophagaceae bacterium. GTDB lineage: Bacteria > Bacteroidota > Bacteroidia > Chitinophagales > Chitinophagaceae > OLB11. The sequence goes on from JBIIJQ010000036.1 coordinate 1,023, forward strand.
CAATGCACAAGTTGTTTGTATTAAATGTTTTGATCAAACTCCTGCAATAAGCCCATTAGCTACAAATATGATTTTAAATCCTAGTTTTGAAATCAATACTTGCACTGGTGGGTTTGGTCAATTTTGCCCAGCATCATCTAGTTATTCGTGCGATCTTACCAATTGGACCTGTACTGGTGGTGGTCCAAGCACATATGCTCAAATTTTTTCGTCTACATTTGGTGTAGTTATCCCCGATGGTACTACCGCAGCTTATTTAGGTAATTTCTTTTGCAAGCCTTGTTCAGCTACAACCGATGATACATCCTGTATTGTACATGTAGATTGTACATTGCAAGGAGTACCAGCAGGCTATCCTACCAATGATCCTCAATATGGAAATAACACCGGTGTTCATCTTAAACAAACTGTGGGTGGACTGGTCGTTGGCAATGTGTATGTTTTGGAATTTTGGGCGGGTGGCGAAGGCCCAGGTTTTTTCAATGAAGGATTATTTGGATTAGATATTGGCTTTGGACCTATCATGTTGAAGTGCGATGAAAGCATTGTTAGTCAAGGTGATTTAGGAAATCGATATTATATTGAATTCAAACCAACTTCTACATCTCATACCATTGAATTTATCAACTGGGGTCATATCTGTTCTACCTGTACAGAAGTAGTTTTGGATGATGTAAAGCTCTATCCTATTTCTCAATTATCATCTAATATGACGCCATGCTCACCATTGGATACTGTCAATTATTTCACCTTAGATACCACCATTTGTGAGCAATCGAGTGTTATGTATCTCGGTAAAACTTATAATCAATCAGGAACCTACAAAGATAGTATCATCCATACACCTACAAATCGTGAATACTATACACTCAACCTTACTGTTGTTCAATGTGTATTCCCGACATCATTTGATACAACCATTTGCGATGGTAAATCGTATACTTACAATGGACGTACTTACACTCAAACAGGTACATATAAAGACACAACCATTCAAGGCCCATTTCATATTGATGTGCATACGATCAATTTAACTGTAGACCCATGTTATGATTTATTTGTTCCATCAGCATTTACTCCCAATGGCGATTTAGTAAATCCAACATTTAAACCGATCGGAAAAAATTTCAATCCAGAAACCTATTCTATGTCAGTTTTTGATAGATGGGGAACAAAAATATTTACTACAAAAGATTTAGCCAAAGGATGGAATGGAACTTATAAAGGAAATCCATGTGAAGTAGGAACTTATTACTATCTTATAGAATTTAAATTTAATAATGCTGACAAATCTGAGCAACGTAAAGGGGATGTTACTTTAATTAGATAGTGTAAAGTAACAAAATTAGAAATAAAAAAAGAAGCTGTCCTAAATGGGCAGCTTTTTTTTGTTTGAGACCGCGTTAGGATTATTCCTCCGCGGCGGACTAAAACCCTCCCGACCAAAGCGTCGGGATAAATTATTCAGTTTAGATTTTAGAATGTTTCTAAATATCAATAAAAAAAGGAGTTAGATTACCTAACTCCTTTTTATCTGTGACCGCGTTAGGATTCAAACCTAAAAGCCTCCCGATCAAAGCGTCGGGATAATCTATTCAGTTGAGCTTTTAAAATGTTTCTAAATATCAATAAAAAAGGAGTTAGATTTTCTAACTCCTTTTATCAGTGACCTCTATTCTAAGATTACCTAACCCTAAGATAGTAGACGAGTTAGCAAATTTATGAAGCACAAAACTGTATATATTAGATAATCATCAAAAAATAAAATTCAAAAAGTCAAAATATGATCTAAAGAGACACAAAAGAAAATTAAGTAATTAGTTCTCTACTAATTTTTAAAATTTAGAATTGAAATATGGGCTTATAATTAACAAAAATGGATTTAATCCTTGATTTCTTTTCTGCTAACTTTTCCTTTACCAGTAACATAGACTCTTAAATTTCTATTAGTTACTAAAGTACCATAACAATCAGGAAACTTTTTTTTCAAAATTTCAACAGCATTTTCACATTCAAGTTGAGTATTATATGGTCCGATGTATATTGTATAATACTCAGCCTTTCCTAAGGACTTGAATTTTTTAATCCAAACATAACCACATCTAAAATTTCTTGTTTTAAGATCATTTGTAAATTCCTTTGTCTCTTCAATATCTTTTAATGCCTTAACATTTACGATATATTTATTCTCTATTTTAAGTTGCCCTGATGCTTTTGTCTGTTTAGTGTCAACTTTATTCTTTGCAGAAATTATAAGTAAATTATTATCATAATCAATTGTTACTTTACCTAGTCTAGATAAAAGTGACTGCCCAAGTAGCAATGGTGCATCTACATTATTAATTATGCCTGCCTTTATATTACTTAATTCTAAATTTCCTATTAATAATTTTCTAATCCTTATTTCTGTATTTTTTACTAATTCTCCATTTGCTAACTGAGCATAACTTGAGCCTCGTATATCATCTTCATCTAAATATCCATTTTTAAGCATAAACAGCGCTTCTGATAATGATATAGATATATTACTTGCGCCAGTATCTAATATGAAATTTAATTTCAAACCGTTTACTTTACATGGGAGATAGTAAACGCCATTTTGCTTAATCATTTTAATTGAAGTTTGAGAACTACCAATTGAAATTAATAAAAGCTGTAACGCTAAAAGAACGAATCCTTTTTTAATAATCTTATTAATCTGAATAGTAAATCTCATAATATATTTTTGAAATATTTTTATTGAATAAATTTTTAGGCTTATTCCCAACTTTGTTAGAACTATTTACAATAACTTGATGTTCTTCTCTTTCAGGCAAAAAGTCTATTTTTTCTATAAGATAGTTTACAAAATTATTTTTAAATGAAGTAGCATAGATCATATTTGCATATTGATTTAATAAAGTATCTTTATTATAAATATTTGAATTTGTATAAATTCTATAAACAAATATAAATTTTACTGAGTCAGAGTATTTAGAGTAGTCTAAATGTTTATGGGTTTCTTGAAATAATGACATTACTTTTTCCTTACTCAATTTAAATTTATTATTTATTATTCCTCTATTAGAAATACTAGTAAAATATTTTTCGTCTAATAATCTAACAACTTTTTTTTTAAATGAAATATTTCTATATATATTACTATCAATTGAAATAATTTTAGATAATTTGATTAATTGAAGATTATAAAATGAATCTGTTATGTCACTTTTTTGTTTACTTTCTATTAATTTTATAAGTAGATTATTTGAAGAGAAAATTGTTTGATTGCTAATTTTATTGTGCATTAAACTATCAATTTTTCCACTTGCATATTTATGATTATTAATACTATCTAATTTAATTATTATATCAATAGATTTTGCAACTATTAAATTGGAACTATCTACATTTTGCGTAATGCTTTTATAAGGTATTAGTATACAAACTAAATATAGTAATATTCTCATCATTCTGGCAAAATATTCCAATGAAAAATAACTACTCTTCTTCGTTGATCTTTTGGCTGGTAGTCCTTAACATTTTTCAATGGCAATTCTTCACCTCGACCATCTCTAATTACAAGAAAATCTGGTTTGTAATTGTTAATTTCATTTTTTCTTAAATCAAGTTGCTTTTTAATAAACTCACCTAATGTAATTGATCTTTTAACAGATAATCTTCTGTTCAATTCCTTTCTATCTGTTGTATAAGGGCCATCAAAATTACAAAGATCATTAAACAATCTCGAACTAGTTTCAATAGGTTGCTCATCTGCAAAACCAAGACAAATAATATATCCTTTCAATTTTGTAAAATTATGTTTTTTTACAAAAGACAGTATTGTTTCTACTAATTGACTAATATCTTTATTCACTTTAATTTTATTTTCATCAATTTGATAGTCTCCAGTTTTAAAAATAGCTGCTATATCATAAAGTGAGTCTTTTTCAATTAACAACCAATCTAAAAATAAATTGTTCAGATTCATTTCATATTCCAACAATTGATCTCCTTCATTTTTAATCAAAATTGCATTTTTCAAAGCTCTTCTACCTGAGAATGGACTATTCATATCCGCTTTCGCATTTGCTAATTTTTCACTATAAAGTCTCCATTTTTCTTTTTGTGCTTCTGCTTTCCTTTGCCAAGCGTTGGTTGATGCTGTATCTGTAGGAGAATTTTCGTATTTGTCAGATAATGTATTCCTCATTGCATCAGGATTACTTACAGTAGAGTTACTAGGGGGGCCATTAACAAGACTTTTCTTTATACGAGCCTTTTCAGTCCAAGGCCCACAAGAATTTATAGTTAATAGTAAAAAAAAACCAATAATTAGTTTACTGGATATCTTGAATAGGAACAGTGGTGTTTGTGTTATCTTCATCTTGGTTATTATTACTTTTAATATGGAATTGTTCTGTTTTCTGTGATTTTGTAGCTTTAACCTGTTTTCTTTTACTGTCGTGTGTCTTTTCAGGCTGAGGTTTACTTGATATCGTAGGTTGTTTAGGAGTTTTGTCTTTTGAGGAATTGCTCGTAGTTTTAATGGTTGAAGTGGGATTTTTAGTTGGTTTATTGTTTTTACTTAATTTCTCCTTTATTTCATCACTACTGTCTTTGATTACAGTGGAAATGGGCTCAGTATTTTTTATTTCTTTTGATCTAGAGTTATTCAGAATATTTATAGTTAATAATAAAGAGCCTATTAGTGAAAGTAGTATAATGGCATTTCTTTTCAAGTTATTGAACCCCCTTTTTAACTCTATTAAGGTTCTGTTTGATATATCTTGAGTTGCACCTCTTTCAACTAATGAAGTAGTTATTAGATTTTCAAGATTGTCCCCTGAGTCGTTAAGATATTTAATTACCTCCTTGTAAGTTTTCTTGGAGTTCAGTTTGAACAAGACGTATCTAATAAAAAGGTAGTTCATGTTTATGGAAGCGAAGTTACAATAAGACAACAAGGAACAAAAAGAAATTCGGTAGTATCTTTTTTATCAATTTTAATATCAATATCATATTTAGTTCCATTTACTGTTTCCACACCTTTAATACCTAAGTTATTCAAAGATTTTGAAACAGCACTTTCTTTTCCTTTTAAATAGACTAATGAAATTGAAGAATTTCCTAATATACTTGTTTTTAAAAAATCATTTTTATTTAAATTATATAAGAAATTACTGTTCTTCAATATAGAATAAAATTTATTTTTTTCAATGCTACAGTAGTCTATACTAGAACTTTCAATATTATTATTAGATTTACTTATGGAGTGTCCATAAAAATAAACAAAATAGATTGCTGATATTATTATAATAAAGTATGGTAGAATCCTTTTCATTATTGCATATAGGTTTTAAAAGTTGCAGAATTGATGATAATATCATAGGCTTTTAATATTGTATTACCAAAATCGCTTTCACCTTTTGGTAATGAAAAGTAAACAGTCCAAAATTTATTCTCTCTTAATTGGTTTAATGTTGTAAACGTTTCAACCGGACCTTTAGATATTATCAATACTAATAATTTATCTTCATTTTGTTGATTTCCCTCATTTAATGTGCCTGTTTTGGCATACAAATGATAAACCTTGCCATCCAGTTTTACTTGATTATATAACGTGCCCACTGTTACTACATGTGACATTGGTATAAAAATATTATTTTTTACAAAATTAAAATACTCTGATGTTGAATTCCATTTTATTTTATTTGTTGTAGTATCAATATTAAAATCTGCTACTTTATTACTGTGATTAGCCAAAAATGTTCCATTTATTGAATTATTCAGTGTAAATAACTTAGTATAAGCTAATGCCATTGCTACAGGGCTAACACGCCATATTTTGGGAGAACCCAAAGTAGTGAATTTAATTGCATTGCTTTTATTATAACTTTGAATTTTACATTCTATTCTTGATACTTCTGGTAACGCAAAACCGTCATATTTAATTGAGCCTTCATTTGTAATAGTGCTACCAAAACCAAAGTTTTTTAAATAACCTTGATTTAAAAATGATCTTTCCAATGATTTATAATCATCAAATAAAGGTCTGTTTTTTGAGTTAAATGTAGATGGATTACTTTGATAACTAATTAAAGGGAAAATATTTTTAGTACTTGATACTCTCTCAAATGGGGATGCAATTATATACTTTTCCTTTTCGTATAATCCTAAATAGCAAATCATACTATGATACATATTTACTGAATTGGTAAGATAACTATCATAATTTACAGATGGAAACTTGTCGTGAGAAGACAATAAAAAGCCAATATTTTTATTCTTATTCTGCCTTATATCAATTCCAGCATATTGTAATAATTGATTGTCTTTAATTATTTGATTATCTACATCGCTGTTATTTTGATAATTTAAATTACTCCAATCAATTTTTAATTGGGAAGCAATTGCAGCATAGGTTAATGGTTTTTGAGATGATGCTGGTCCAGACTTCATATTTAATAACGCATAATTTCCTAATGCGTCTCTTTCTGATCTAGTATTCCGTCTTAGAGATAATTCATCGTTAAATCTCCTCAAAGTCTTTCTGTCATTTGGGTTGATATTCTTTTGATTATTATCTGCTATTGTAATAATTTCACCTAAATTATTAACTATTGCAATAGAAGAACCTTCACTAACATAACTTAATTGAGTTTTTAAATCATGATTAAGTTGCAAATCAATACAAATTTTAAATATTGAATCTTTAGAAATTTTATCATTATGGTTTATTAAAGTATTAATATAACCAGCATAATTTTTAGCCCAAGTTATTTCATTGTTTTTCGGATAATAATGATAGCGAGCATTGTTAACTTGATAATTTTTCATTATAACATTTGGTCCAATATTTTCATTTATTGCTATCCCCATCCATCTATTTGTTTCAGGAGTTATTACTTTCCCAACCTCATCTCCAGAAATGCATCTTACAAAATTTGTTTTCGCAATAGAATTGCTATTTGATTGTAACTTCAAATATATACTTGGAGATGATAAGATAAAATATCCATTTGAATTCGAAATATGACTTGGAATATAGGTTATATCAAAATTTTTCAAATGATGCCTCTCAATTTCATTTTGATTAAAGTAGTATAGAGAATCTTTTTTAAAATCTAAATCAAAAATATTTACTGGCTTTTTATTTAATGAACCAGAAACAATATCGCCTTTCCACATTTCATTATCTGAAAAATTTATTTTATCAAAATTAGGATTAACTTCTAATCTATACTTACCATTAATATTAGCATAATAATAAATTCTTTTAGTATTCAATTTATCTGCATTTTCATCAAAATATTGAAAAGCATTTCTACTGAAATTCTCTATAAAAATATCTTCAATATTTATTCTATTTTTTAAAAATGATGTATAGTCTTTATGAAAAAGTTGTACATCAGAATAAATATATTTTTTATAATTATAAAATGAATCTATATCATTATTAAATACCTCAATTTCACCTTTCATTTTAATAACTTCTTCATTCTTTAGTAAACTGTAATCTTTATCAATATCTTCTTTATCAAATAATAAAAGCATTGGTGCGCCAAACAATAGTACTAAACAAAATACTAAACCACCAGTTTTAATATTAAGACTCAAACGTTCTACAATTTGAGTAGTTTTAGAAACATGAATAAATAAACTAAATACTATTATCAATAATGGGAAACCTAAAGCCACTTTACTTGTTGTTGGTAATATAGGAAAATCTTGACCAAAAAATGGAATTAAATTAGTTGAGGTTAGTGTCACAAAGAACATCATGGCAAACAATAAAGACATGAATAAGGTAATTATTTTTCCAGAACTTGAATATATAGTATGAGGAAAAACAATGAAATTAAAAGCAATGATTACCAACATATTTAATACTAATACGAAGGGTATAAATCGGTTATGTTCTCCAATTATGTAACGAGGGATTATCGTATCTCTTGTTTGAATTGTATAGTCTGACCCCTTATTAAAATGATTTTGTATAGTAAAGTCTTTATCAACTTGGCTATATGCTCTATTGATAAAATGCTCTATAAACCATTTATTTTGATATTGTTGAGTTAGTGACCTAAATGAATATAAATTATAGTTTGTTTCGCCAGATAGTTTTGAAATTGATTCACTATTTCTGTCAATTACTTCTGCTCTATATCGAATATGATTTTTATTATTTAGCTGTGATAATACAATAGGCTTTAAGAAAAATAATAAGCCAAATAACAATATTAAAAATAAAGGACCAAACATTCTTAAATTCAAACTAAGATTTTTGAATTTCAATGATGCTTTTTTCTTTAATTCATTTATTATAAATAATTTTATTTGGTGTTGTTTATTTTTCTTTTTAAGCTTTAAAGGGTAAGTATCAATATAATAATAAATAACCAATATTGTAAAAATGAATACAATTAAAGCTACTGCTATAAAGTAATAGTTTTCAAAAAGTACAAATATTGAAATGGCAATTTTTGCAGGGAATACAAGTAATAAAGTCAATATAATACTTGTAATTAGAAATTTTCTAAATATTATTTTATGAAGTATTGAATTCTGAAACAATAAAAAGATTGCAGAAAACAATTTATAAATTAAAATTCCAATTACAAATACGTATAAAAATCCTGCATCAGAAACAGCTAAAAATAAAAATATAGGAATTAATGGAATGAAAAATATATAATTGAAAACTGGGTATTGGTTATTTTGAATAGTATATGTCCACTTAAATTCATCTTTTATATTTTTCGTAAAAATTGATGTGGAGTTATTATATACATATATTTGATTAATAAAAAATATAACTAGAGTGCTAAGCAGGTTAATTAATGGACTTTTTAAAAAAATGTTTACAATAATTAAAATTCCGATATATAAAAAAGATTTTACGAAAAGTTTAAAACAAATATTAATATAACTCTCACCTGTAATATTTAATGTCTGTATATTTTTGAAAGTAGAACCAAGTTTGTCTAGAATAACTTTAACCCTATTATATTTAAATAATAACAAATATTCAATAAACATTAACAACAATAAAAATCCAATTAAATAAAATATACTTGAAGTTGGATTTGATAAATTAGTGTATTCCATTACAGCACTCATATCCATTAATGAAACAATATCCAATGGAGGAAATGTTGCTATACGCCATATCAAAAAAATCTTTATTAATACAAGTAAATAGATAAGTATGTTAAAGAAAATTACAAATAGTAAAATGCTATTCGCTACATTTCTTTTATCTTTTTTTACAACATTATAATTAAATTGAATAAATGAAAATTGATTAAAAAGATACAAAATAAAAAAAATAAAAGCCACTAAAATACCTATCATAAAAGGTGTTTTAAGAATATGATTATCTTTAGTATTCGCTATTTTAAGAGTCCAATTTAATTTATTATTTGAGCTTTTTAAATAATGCAAAGTATTTAAAGTCGTAGGTTTCCATTTATTATTCTCGGTAAATAAATTTTTTATTTCTAGTTTTTCATTACCATATCCTGATTTAAAAGATATAATATTATTTTGATTAGATGCAATATTATAACTACTTGAATCAGGAATATTTGATTCGAGTATATAACCAGTTTCTAATCTGCAATTTTTTAATCCAGTCCAAGAGGACAATATGAATTGTCGTTCTTCTTTCTCAATTGAATTATTTAATTTGTATTTACGTGGGTATAAATATGCTAATTCAATATTACTTTGTTTGTCTAAATCAACTTTGATTGGTTTTTCATCATTATATCCTAAAAAACCAAAAACATATTTGTGACCTTTTATAATAGGGATTTTCTTAGTACAATCTACTATTTTAGCTGTTTTAGATAAATCAGAAGTAATAGAATAAGACTTTAATCTATTACTTGGTATAAAATATAATTTAGAATCATTAGGTTTCTTTCCTAAATAAGAAGAGAAAGTAGATAAAATATTACTCCCGTAGGGTAAATTTCGATAATCACTAAGTTTAGTAAATGACTCCCTTACAATAAAACTTTCTTCTAGTAAATCTATTTCATTTTGAGAAAGTCCTTTAGCTGCTGTATTATAAATTAACTCTTGAAAAGGTTCACTAATATTAATTTCTTTTTTATTATATTTTACAACATCTTCAACACCATTAATTATTATTTTATGACAAACACTATCTTTATACTTTTCAGCTTTATATACGATAACTTTATTTGGCAATTCTATTTTGAATGTATTTTCAAATGGAATACCAATTTCGTCTATATTTATTATATTCTTTTTACCGTATAAATCTTCAAATTCATAAATAGGATAATTAAACTGTAAAGTATGAAAATTCAATTCTCCGTTTGCATCTTTTACTATTTGTAATGAGCCTTTAAAATTCTCATTTAATACATCTTTAATATCACCTGCTAAATTTATACTATTGTCTGAAGATGAAAATCCAACATGTTCTATATGATGATAATCAGAATTAGTAAAATATTGTTCTGATGCTGTTGAGGTAACTAATTTTGTTAACGTATAAAAACTATATATAAAAAAGCACAACAAAAATGCATAACTTATATTTTTTTTTCGATGTACATTTTTAGAATGATTAAACGCAAATTGATAAAAAAGCACAAAAACTAATAGCAACCCAAATAGGGATAACAAAAATAAGGAAGATGGCACCATAATAGATTATTTAAAGCTTAATTCTATGATTCTCAATAATTACATTCGATACATCTTTAACTTTTGCTTCAACAAGTTTTTTTCTTAAATCAGTAATAAACTTAGATAAATCTTGATTTCTTTTCACACTATCTTCATCAGCTACTAATACATTATCAGCTATATTATTTGTCATTAAATAATCTAAATTTGCTTTATCACTTTTAGACAATATACCTTGACTTTTAAATTTCACATTACTTCTTTGTTTAAACAATTCTGGTAATTTTAATACGTAATTTTTTGTAGCAGAATTGAAAAAATAAGCTGCTTCTATTATTTGCCCTAAATCAAAGTTATTATCGTATCTTCTTTCATCATTTAAGAACTTATATTTTTCATATATTTTTGAAGTAAACTCATCTAATTGTTTATTTCCTTCAACAATTGCCAATAATTTGTCTTCATTATTCTTAATTAGATTCTCAAATTCATGCTTACATTTGTTTAGCGCATTTTCATTGTTATTTTTAAGTGTTGATAGTTGATTTTCATATTGTTCTCTTTGCTTTGCAAGTTTTGCTGTTAATTCTGTTTGATGATTTTTAATAGTTTCTTCTCTATTTTCAATAGATTTTTTCAACTTATCAATTTCATTATCTTTATATCTATCTTGTCTAAGAAATTCTTCTTTTTCATCTAATAATAATTTTATTTCTTTTTTAAGAACATCAATTTCTTGTTTATAGTTACCCACTTCTGTTTGAACTATTTCAATTGGAATAGAATTAGGGTTAGGGATAACATCATTTATGTTCTCATCTTTGACTTTATGTGCTATGGCTGGTTTGTCTTTTGGCATAAGAAATGCACCAATATTCTTTCTAAAAACTAGAATTAATGCTAATGGGATAATTAATAACAATAAATACCAGTTTTTATTTTTATCATTGGTGGTAGTAGTTTCTGGAATATTGTTTAAAGGGGCTTTATCTATACTTATTGGTTGATTAATTTTTTTAATAGAATAACTATAGGGTTCCATGCTGGACATTTTATCTGCTATAGAATCTAATTTATGATTAATGTCTAAAGATTTAAACTCTTTAATAAATCCTATTTTATTAATATTAAATTTAATATAACAACTATCTTTGAATGAATTAAAACTATAATAGTCTTTATTTTCTTCTGGGTTTCCTTTAGCTACTTTTATTAAAAATGTGTCATTTTTGTTTGCAATTACACAGCTGTCATTTCCAGCGTTAATAACCTGAATATGTTGTGATTGTGTCAATTTTGGATAGACAAAAGCAATAACTATGAATAGTGAATATTTTAAATGCTTCATATTATAATATAAAATTTGTTGTAGTTGAAGTTGAATTACTATTAAAAGAAAATCCATTTTTTGAATTTATCTCTTCTGGATTTATATATGGAAATAATGTTTTGATTGCGAATTTATCATTAATATGGTCTTTGTTAGTATGTGATTTTGTGAGTTCTATTTTTTTATTAGAATCACTACATTTCAGTAAATAAGGACAATTTTCGTTATTTATACTTCCTACAAAATATAAATTCATCGTTTCACTAACATCTTTAGTATTAAATAAAAAATCTTCTCCTCCTATATTAAGCACACCTGTAGATATATTTTTATTTACAATCGTAACCCCAGTAAGCATGATCGATTCAAGAGATTCTAAATTTTCACGATTCCATTTTTTAGTTTTTTTATTTTGAATAATATTAAGTTTACTTAAAAAAGATTTTGGTGCAATCGTTTTAATATCAAAAGTTGGATTATCTGAAATGTATTGTCCTTTCATATTTAACCCCCCATATAAACAAATATTTTTCAGATTGATTCGTTTACCTAAATCAGGTATTATTTCATTTATATTTGTTTTATTACGGTTGAATAACCCTCTATTGGGTTTTAATTTATTTTGCAAGATAGTTTCAATTTTATTATATAGTGGCTTAAATAAAAATCCTCTTCCAGTCAATAGCACTAATTCAATTTCTTTGAAATCAATACTTGATTGCTCAATATTATTAATAATTTCATTAGATAATTCAGTAATACATTTTTCTAGAATATTTTCAATACTTAATAGTTTCGATTCTGAAAAAGGTTCTATATTATTAACGAATTCTGTTAATGAAAGTCCTAAACTAGTAAATAAATCTAAAGTGTTCAATTTCTTAGGCCCACTTCCTAAATCTATTTCTATTGTTCCTAAATCTATTTTTTTATTTTCATTACTATATGCTCTTTTAAATTGTTCAACAACATCCATAAAACGCTTAGTATTACCTTTATAACTAATAAATTCATTAAGCTTTTCTAAATATTGCTCTTCATTATCTATTTTAGTTTGCTTAAAAATGGCTTCAATAAAACCAAAACTGATATAGTTTCCAGCACCTGCTATGCCGTTTCTATAGTTCGAAATTGGTTTTCCATCTAATATTTCTAGAATAGAGATATCTGTAGTTCCTTTTCCACAGTCGATCAGTAAAACTTTTTTACCAGTATTATTTAGTTTATCAATTTTTTGAGCAATTTCAAAATCTTTAAATACACCTAAGAAAGAGGCATCACTTTCTGAGATAATACTCAATTCAATTTCATTAATAAATTCATCAATTTTTTTTCGTTTGAATTTATTATCTATATTTTTAATACAAATATAATTATTCTTTATAATTATTTTCAAATCATCGTTTATGAGTTTCATTAATTTTAATGATTTCTCATAAGTATAAATATTAGGAACAAAGAACTTAAATTGAATATTAATTTTATCTTCAATTTGTTTCGAATAAATCTTTTCAATAGCTTCTTTTAATATGACATGAGAGAAATTATTAATAATTTCTCTCATCACATTATTACGTACATCTTCATCACTAAAATTTTTATGATTAGTAATTGTTTCTCCTCTAAAGCTACTTTTTACACTTACATTATGTTTATCATAAACCCAAGGACATTTTTCCAGTACTTTCAAATTAGGAATAGCAAATGAATCTGTGTGAAAATCTCTTTGTTCTAATAAATTAAAACAGACCTTGACAGGTTCATCTGGTTTACTAAATGGTTCGTTGGTATAATCATTTTGCGAATTGTCTGTACTGAAATAATTTATTTTTTCTTCAGTGCCTTCTTTTCTTTTATTTACAATATAAAAATTTGACTTATAAAAGAAATTATTATCCTTATCATGTTGTTGTATTTGGTCGCGCTCTTTTTTAAAGTCATTATGGATATCTTTGTATTGCTCATTCTCTGCATGAAAGGCAACCAAATTTTGTAAAATATCTACCGGTTTGCCTTTTTGTTCATCATTGCCTTTGATAAGCATTTGACTTGATTCAGATCCGAAATCTAAAACAACTTCAAACATATTTTTGTATTTTGAAATATGAAATACTAATTGAGTAATGTAAGTAGTTTTCTCAATGGTAATTCTTAATAACATTTTGCTTGTATAGTCTTTTGGAGTACTAAATTTGCAATCTATTTTGAATATATCTTCATTGTTTATTTTTTCTAAGTAATATTCAATTTGGCTATAATTTGAATACTCGAAAAAAGCCTTTTTATCTCCTTCGATTTCATTTTTTTCAAATTCAACATCTTCAAATTCAATGTTTTCTCCATTTTCTCGAATTATTTGAGATTTTTGTTTGTCAAGCTCAAACAAAGGTGCAGTATTTTGTTGATTTAATGCTACAACAAATTCTGCAACAGGAATTTCAGAAGCGGAAGCTTTTTCAACAACAAAGGAAGCAACATACCATCTTCTGTCATTTATAAGTATAGGTAAATATATCATAGTCTATTTTATTTAATTTATCCAACGGGTTTATCAGATTTTTTTAATTCAATATTTTTTATAAATCAAAGGCAATTTAACTCCCTGTAAATTTATTCAGTCATCATTCAATTCAATATTAAATTAACTTGTAACAATTAATTTCGTTTCATCATACTGATTGTAAATACAATTAAACAAATTTTCATTTTCAACAATATCTTTTATCTAAGTAGTAAAATATCGGGTATTGAAATTATAAAATAAAGAATAGCTTATAACTAAGCCATCGTTCTTGTTTCTAAAAACTGTTTCAGCAATAGTTCTATATTTTGTAATATACATTCTCCATTTTCTTTCCCACTTCGAATTATAAATATCCTTTTTATTGATAAAATATTTAACCTTATTATTAGTCCATAACCTTTCTGCAAATCCAAAAATTGTGAAAATAGTTCAGACCACAGTTGATTAATTTGATGTTTTTTAAATACTCATTAAAATTTTTATAAGTAAATATATTATATACGATTGTATTTAACAATTTATAAATACATATTATTAAATCTAATTTATAAATGATTTACTAAGATATATTTAATGAAATAAAAATCAAGTTCTGCAAATAATATGTTTGTAATTTTTAAATTTTATAAAAGAATAGCTTAACCACATTTATTATGATTAAGGTGTTGTACAAGGTAAGTTAACGAAGGTTAAGGGAGATTTAGGGAGGAATAAGTATGATTGAGTTATTATTCAAGATTAAATAAAATTATACTATTGAATTATTGTAATTGTACTATTGAATTATTGTACTATTAAATTAAATAATTGAAATTTACATGGTGAAAGAATTCATCCTAATTGCTTTTTTCTGCCTTTCTAATTTATTTGCATATACTCAAAATGTATATGTAACACCTTATGGAAGTCATTATCATAAAGGGAATTGTAGAATGGTAGAAAATGTTTCTAGGCAAATAGAACTTTCAAATGCAGTAAAAGATGGTTATAGACCTTGTAAATTTTGCAAACCAGCAATTTTATCAAATTCATTCAATATTTCTAAAAATAAAGTAAGAGGAAAAAGTAATACTGTTCAATGCCAAGGGAAAACTGCCAAAGGCTATAGATGTCAACATATGACATCTATAGCTAATGGCTATTGCTTTCAACATAATCCGGATAAAAATAAAAAATAAATTCAATTTACTATTCCTCACAATTAGTATGACTTATTAGTAATATTAAAACTAAATGAAACCGATAGAAAATCTTGTACTGGAAAATTAGAAACAGAAATCAAAAAATAAGAAGCAAGAGTATTAAATACCCAAAATTAGAAATTGTCAATATCATTTCAGCAGATGAATATCGAACAATTAAACAATATTATGAACATGAGATAAGTTCATTGAAAGGTCAGAATATCATATATTCGATTCAATATAAAGAACTTACAAACTATATAGAATTTGCTAAAGAATTCTATAATTAACTACATTCAATGTATGTTAAAGCAGATTTAGAGTCTAAAAGCAAAAATGTGAATTGGATGTATCCCCTAATAAAATTGAATTTGATAAAAATCTAAATCCTCCCCTAAAAATGAAAAAAAACTAGGCTTAATAACCCATATTGACAAGGGTTATGTTGAAAAAAAAAGGGAGTTGTCATATTAAAAAATAAAAAAGTCTCAAATGGTGACAGCATTAGAATTCAAATCTAAAGCCCTCCCGACCAAAGCGTCGGGATAATCTATTCAGTTGATATTTAGAATGTTTCTAAATATCAATAAAAAAAGGAGTTAGATTTTCTAACTCCTTTTTATCTGTGACCGCGTTAGGATTCAAACCTAAAACCCCCTCATCCGTAGTGAGGTACTCTATTCAGTTGAGCTACGCAGCCATTCCAAACGTATTTGGGAGTGCAAATATATAATGTACTTTTGTCTTATCAAAAAAAATAGTGAAAATGCTGATAGAACTTTGGAGTTTAGGAAAGGAAAATACGAAATTGATGGATGATGCTATTGCTGAATATACTAAGCGTATCAACCGTTACATGGCTTTTAAACTTATTAGTATCGACAATTCAAAAATTAATAAAAATATTCCAAAAGAACAACTTTTAGATAAAGAAGCCGACCTTATTTTATCAAAAATGACTGAAAAAGATCTTTTAGTTGCTTTAGATGATAAAGGAAAATCATTCTCTTCTGTTCAATTAGCCGAAAAATTAAATCATATGATGAATCTATCGCCAAGTAGAATTATATTCTTGATTGGTGGTAGCTTCGGTATAGCCAATAAAGTCAAAGAAAAAGCCCATATGGTATTATCACTTTCTGAACTTACATTTCCTCATCAACTTGTTCGATTATTGTTTACAGAACAATTATATCGATCGTTCACAATTTTAAAAAATGAAAAATATCATCATGAATAAGAAAATTTATTTTTTTTGATTACCTTTGCCACCCTTCAATATTTCATTGGTTGAAAAACCACGAAATGGCGAGATAGCTCAGTTGGTTAGAGCGCAGCACTCATAATGCTGAGGTCCCGAGTTCAAATCTCGGTCTCGCTACTAAAAATCCCGATAATAGTCGGGATTTTTTTATGGATTTTGTTGAAATAATTTCTGAACCGTGAAGTACCCTTTCTTTTTTCGACCATAATAATCAATAATACTCCAACTACATACTGGCCAACAATCATTGAATTGCCAAATCAATGAACCCATACATCGATTATTAGAACGAAGTTGGGACTCAATTGAAATGTCCAGTGCTCGGGATTGCAATTCTTGTGTTGCATTGATGTACTCGTTGAAATTGGAAGAATTTAATTTTTCTTGGCTTAAATAATTAGCTAATGTCTGATATCCAGTTGGATGCTTTTGATGAATTTTCATTACTCTACTCGAAGTATCATAATCAGCAGGAATTGAAAACTCTTCGATTGATTCTATATTGGGCATTGCTTGCATACCATACTCAGACATAAATCGAGGAACTTTTGTTTTCATGATAGAAATGGGTTCCAATCCCCACCACATACCCCAATAATGCGCATCTCCATGGGTCATACTTCGTTGTCGTCCCCAACCATTGAGTGGTGATGATGCAATATATTGTCTACCTGGATCTAATTCCAGCAATAACTCTGGTATTACTTTATTAAAAAGCAAATCATATTCATTCCATAATAATGTTGAATCATTCGTACTCAATTTAAATTGTTTTTGCCATCCCCAATTATGCCAAGCTTCATCAATCTCATTGTTGCCACACCAAATTACAATGCATTTATGTTTTCGAAGTCGAGTAATATTGTCTCGTAACTCAGCCTTTACATTTTCTACAAAGTGAGTATCAGCTGGATACATGGCTCCTGCAAACATAAAATCTTGCCATATATAAATTCCCAACGAATCACATAAATCATAAAAGGCGTCGTCCTCGTATATACCACCTCCCCATACTCTCAACATATTAAAATTAGCTTCTTTTGCAGCAATCAATAATGTACGATAATTATCTTTTGTAATACGTGGTAAAAACACATCGGCAGGAATCCAATTAGCACCCTTCATGAAAGTAGGAATTCCATTCACTTCGAAGTAAAAGGACTCTCCAATTGAATCTTTTTCTTGTTTCAATTTTACATCAGAATAGTGGGCTGGCAAAGGTGAAGGCAAATCACCAAAAGCTATCTTCACAGGTCTCCAAATCCCACATGTCGTTAATTTGGGTGCCCAGTCCCATCCAAAATGATATTGAGCTTTACGTACATAATTTCGATTATTCTCACAAGGTCTTTGAAGGGGCTTTGCATTCATTGCGATTGAATCTACCATCTTGTCTGCATTTCTAAATTCAATGTTTAAAACATTCGTCGATTGAACTAGTTGACTTATATCTACTACATAAGTTCTAAACATATTCTCAGCTTGAAGAATTAGACTATCATTTAAATAAATATCAGCGTAAGTATCCAAGCCGTCAAATTGAAGTAAAATTTTTTTATGATGTAATTGAAAATCGGATATTTTAAAAGTGGTTTGATATTCCCAATCTACTTGACTTACCCATTGTACCTTTTGTTCATTATCACGATAAAAAGGATCTGGAATTAAATCTTGAGCCATCAAATCGGTATGTATTGTTCCAGGTACTGAAGCTGTATACCATTTTTGTGTACCTAGTTGCCTAAAACTCCATGAATGGTCTAAATTGAAATACGAAGTATGTTGTGCTTTCAGTTCAAATGAAACAAATTGTAACATTGTATAAAATAGAAACCATCTTATCATTTTATTGAATTGAGCGTAGCTAAAATTTTATTGATTTCTAGAGCATCCACACTAATATATTTCATTTGTTCATCCATACTTTCAGGCGAAAAAACAGATTCTTGAAATATAGCTTTACGAGCAGCGGTATGAATTTCTTTTGCATTGGTAACTTCCAATACTTGTTGTACATTTTCACTTTTAAGTCCGCTTCCAGGCATGATAATGATTCGATCATTTGCTTGAATCATTAGTTGTTTTATCAATGACAATGAATTCATTAAGGACGGGTATTGTCCACTCGTTAATATTCTTTTACATCCACATTCAATTATTATTTCTAGTGCTTCAAATGGGTTTCGTGTACGATCAAATGCACGATGAAATGTTACCTCCATCGGCGATGAAATTTGAACTAATTCTTTCATGACACTGGAATTGACTTCGCCCAATGAATTCAATACACCTATAACAATACCTTTATAACCTAACTCTTTGCATATTCGAATATCATCTTTGATGATTTCAATTTCAGCATCAGTATAAACAAAATTTCCACCTCTTGGTCGAATGATTGGAAACACAGGAATAGGAATTTCTTGAATTATTTTTTTCAACATTCCATATGAAGGAGTTGTACCTCCATCGTTTGGGTTTTCACATAACTCAATACGATGTGCACCTGCTTCATAGGCAGCAATAGCTCCTTCGTAAGTAAAGGTTGCAATTTCTAATACAATCGAAGAGTTCATTTTAAAAAATAGATTTTGCTGAAATAATCTGCACGCCATCTTGACTATGAACAGCCATCGTAAAATTAGGCAACATGGAGTAACACCCATAATCACCATTTTTATTTAAAGCAATGAATCCAATTTGAATTTTCCGAGCATGGTTCTCCCCTTTCATAGATATTAAACGCTCTAAGGCATATTTACATGCTTCTTCGGGAGATTTGCCATATCGCATTGCTTCCACAATTGTATGACTTCCACAAATACGAACAACCTCTTCACCAACTCCTGTTCCTGTTGCTGCGCCAATTTCATTATCAACATACAACCCTGCACCAATTATAGGAGAATCACCAACTCGTCCATGCATTTTAAATGCCATACCACTGGTGGTGCATGCACCGCTAATATTATTCAAACTATCAATGGCTAACATTCCAATTGTATCATGATTTTTTTTAATTCGCTCTTCAATTAATTCTACTGTTTCCATTGGATTGTAGTTCGATTTTTTAAGCCAATTTTTCCAGGCCTCTATAGATTTTGGAGTCAATAAATTTTCACGTTTAAAACCATTTTCCAATGCAAATTGAAGCGCTCCATCACCAACTATTTGAACATGTGGTGTATTTTCCATTACCAAACGCGCAACACTAATTGCATGTACAATTTCTTCTAATGCCATTACAGCTCCTATATTTCCCTCATGATCCATTATACAGGCATCTAATGTAACCTTACCATCTCGATCTGGAAATCCACCGAGTCCTACACTTGTATCTTCAGGGTCAGCTTCAGGTACCATGACACCTTGATGTACTGCATCCAATGCCGATCCTTGCCTGATTAATACATCCCACGCTTTTGCATTGGCTTTTTTATTAGGTTCCCAAGTACTAATTACAATCGGACCATTGGAAATTTTATCAAATGCCATTAACTCTGAAGGCATAGCAGCAATTACTGGCGTAACAGTTCCTAAAACTTTTACAAATTTTCTTCTATTCAAGATATAATGTTTTAAAATATTAATTTAAAGTAAGGTTTCTAAAAATAGTTTCAAGTGTTTGGTCGGGATACTTTTGTTGTAATTCTTTCAAGTTACTATCTACAATAATAGTTCCTTTATTGATAATAATTACCCGATCACACATGGCTTCTACTTCTTGCATAATATGTGTAGAAAGTATAACCGTTTTATCTCTGCCAAAATTTTTAATTAAATCCCTGATTTCTACTATTTGATTAGGATCCAATCCTGATGTAGGTTCATCTAATATTAATACTTCAGGATTATGTATCATGGCTTGTGCTATTCCTATACGTTGTTTATACCCTTTAGACAAATCCCCAATTTTCTTTTTTTCCTCTACTTTTAACCCAGTCGCTTCTATAATCTCATTGATACGTCTTTCGGACTGATTACCCAATTGGTGAACACCGGCTAAAAACTCAAGATATTCTCTTATATACATATCCATATACAATGGATTAGATTCAGGTAAATAGCCTATTTTCTTTTGTATCCCTAATCTATTTTCAGATACTTCTTTTCCACACACAAAAGCACTTCCCTCGGTAGCAGGTACATAGCCTGTAATCATTTTCATTGTAGTTGATTTACCTGCTCCATTCGGTCCTAAAAACCCAACAATTTCACCCTTTGCAATTTCAAAATTGATTGAATTGACAGCTATTTGCTCACCATATACTTTTTTTAAATTTTCTACTTTTACCGACATATCATTTTTATTAGTTTGCTAAATTCGACAATAATTTTCAACTATACTACGTTTTTTATTGGATGAACCAATTTGTTTTATCTACTCATTGTTAAAAACTAATTTTCTATCTCTATTTCATATATAAGATTATGTTCTATATTCGACTCGAAAAAGTGACACAAAACGCGTGAAAGATAACAAACAAATACGAGCATTACTGCACCTGCTGGATGATCCAGATATTGAGATATTTGATAGTGTTTCGAAACAAATCATGCAATATGGGAAAGAAATCATTCCTAATTTAGAAGCTTTTTGGGAGAATACAACAGATACTGAAGTACAATTTCGTATTGAAAATATCATTCATAAAGTTAACTTCAATACTGTTTTTGAAGGTTTTGAAAATTGGTTCAAAGCAGAAAAACCAGCTCTTATGGTTGGATCTATTTTGCTTGCTCGATTTAGATATCCCGACTTAAATGAAGAAACAATTCGAAAAACCATCAAAAGTATTTATCAAAGTTGTTGGCTTGAATTAAATAATTACCTCACTCCTCTTGAGCAAATAAGCATTATCAACAGCATATTTTATAGTATGTATAAATTCAAGGGGCATGATTTGGAAGAAAACAAACCGAATCATTTTTATATTAACGAAGTAATAGATAGTCGACTCGGAAATAATTATTCATTGGGTATAGTCTATCAAATATTATGCGAAATGCTTGATATTCCTGTGTATATGATACAATTACCAAAACAAACATTATTAGCCTATTTTGATACCATACATGACTTTTTGAATTTAGATAAAAAACCTATTAAGAAAATTCAATTTTACATTGATCCTTCTAGCGGACTAATCTATACACAGAATGATGTAGATGCATACCTTAAAAAGTACCAATTGGTTACAGATGAAAACACCTATTTGCCTCTTTCAAATAAAGATTTAATATGTAACACCATCGATGCATTATGTGTTGTTTATGAAGAATTGCGAGAACAAGATAAAAAAGATGAACTCTCCCAATTGATAGAATTGAGAAACCGGTTTGATTAAAGTAATCGTTTTATTACTCTTAGATGATGTGTTCGTTTTGAAGTAATCTTATTTATAATACCTTCTTGGTCAATCGAATCAATCATCACCCTTCCATTACTTTCAGACGCATGAATTATTTCGTGAGAGTTAAGCATAACACCAACATGCTTTATTTCACCTTCACTATTTTCAAAAAAAGCTAAGTCACCACATTCCGCCATTTGAATAAAATCAAGAATTTCACCAAATTCCATTTGCTCGCTTGCAAAATGTGGCAATTGGATTCCTAAAAATCTATATAATAGTTGAGACAATCCAGAACAATCAATCCCTGCAGGTGAAATCCCCCCCCATACATATGGTACTTGTAAAAAGCTAGATAGTATAGTTTGAATGAAATTTTGATCCGATTTAATTTGACTTAATTGAATTAATTCACCTCGAATTAGTTGGCTTGATAAATGAATGGGTAAAAATGTACCAGGATAAAGTTGAATAATTTGACTATTGTAACTAAGCTGATTAATACCAATATTACATATTTGTGTAGGTTTCTCAACTTCCTCAGCAAGGTTGATAGTATTCAATTGGCTTTCTAATATCCACCCTTCATAATTGTCCCAATCTAATTTAATTTTCACCCAATTACCTGATTTTTCACCCAATACAAAAGCCAAATCGCCAAAGAGCATTTGTGTATGTAACTCACTTCTATGATCTGGTTCAATCATAACATTTGCAACAGACACATCACACATTCGTTTATTCATAAAGTAATATTACTATCGATTTCTTATTTGAACAATATCTTAGCCTTTTTTTGAAAAAGTAATGTATTTAACCTTTCGCAAACAAGTATTTTAGTAAATTCGTGACTCTTATTTGTGAATACCTCATTAAAAAATCTAGGCGACGAAGAATTGCTTTACGTTTACCGTACTAAAAAAAATACGGAGGTAATAGGTATTTTATATAATCGATATGCACATTTGGTGTATGGTGTATGCATGAAATATCTCAAAAATGCTGAAAATGCAAAAGATGCTACCATGCAGATATTTGAGAAATTAATCACCGAAATATCCAAACACGAAATACAACTTTTTAAAGCCTGGATTTATAGAGTTGCTCAAAATCATTGTTTTATGATATTGCGTAGTAATCACCACGACACTAAACTTTTTGATGAATTTCCTGAGTCAACTATGGAATATGAGGATAATTTGCATCCTATAACAGAAAAAGAGAATTTATTGACCAAAATGGAAGAAGCCTTAGAAGACCTCAATGAAGATCAAAAACGTTGTATTAACTTATTTTATCTAGAAAAAAAGACTTATACTGAAATAATGCAACTAACTGGGTTTAACTTTATGCAAGTAAAAAGCTATATCCAGAATGGAAAACGAAATTTAAAAATGAAAATAAGTGAAAAGTTAACCAATGAGTAACTTGACCGACATATTAACCAAAAGTAGCTGTTTGAGTAAAACACAACTTCTCAATTATCTTCAGCAAAAACTGGAGCGGGAAGAGGAATATCTTGTAGAATCTCACTTAAATGATTGCGAACTTTGTAACACAGCACTTGAAGGTTTGATGCATACTGACTTGTCAGTAACAGAAACTCATTTATCGGAGTTGAAAAAGGAGTTTGATAAAAAACTTCTTGATATAAGCATACTTGAAGCAAAGATAAAATCTGAAAAAAAGACACCTACTACTAATCATCAACCAAAACCTGCACTTAAACCCATAGCAGGAAAAAAACTGAATTATCGTTGGGCATATGCTGCAAGTATTTTATTAATTGTTGGATTAGGCTATTCGGTATTTTCTTTTATTCAAAAGTATACTAAAAAAGAGGTTTCACATGATATCAATACAAAGGTATCTACAAGTGAAACACCTTATAATCTTGAACCGAATGATAGTAACAATGAGCTTGCTCATTTAAAGGTAAATCCTGAAGACATCAATCAATTAGATGTAAAAACACAAGAAACAACAACAGGAGAGACAAAAAAAGCTGAAAAAACAATCACTAGTACACAAGTTAAAAAAGCAGAAGCTCCTTTACCAACTACCACATTAACACCACCCATTGTCAATAAATTAAATGAAGTAGGTAAAAAAGAAATGGATCGAATCAAAGAAGTGGCAAAACCTCAGACAGATGCAATTACTGAAAACACTCGAAACATAGATCCTCAGGTAGGAATGGAAAATTATGCCAATGAAGAAGCTGACAAAAGACCTGCTAAAATTGCCTTGGATGAAAAAACATCTTCTGTTGGTCTCAAGAAGAAAAATAGTCCAGCAAATTATGCTCCATCTTCAAACCAAATGAGTTACCCTTCTCAAAATTCCAACAATGAATATCGAAACGATAATAATCTTCAACAAGAACAATCCAAATCATTAAAAGATGAAGCAAGTAGTGATTTAAGCAATGCAATTCAAAACTTCAATAAAGGTAATTATAAAAAATCTATACGTCAATTAGAACGACTCTTATCATCAAGTAAAGGCACTGACCGAGAAGATATTATTTATTATTTAGCAATGGCTTATGAGAAAACAGGCAAAACAACTCAAGCTGAAAAATACTATGCTCAATTAAAAACAAGTACAAAATACAAACGACAAGCCAACGAGGTAATACAAAAAATGAAGAAGTAAAACTACTTCTTCATTTATTTCAATACAATATATTTTTTAGTTCGATTATTTGTTCTGCATTGATTCAATCGGTGCATCTTTCCCTTTTTCAAACATAGGCGCACCAAAAAACATATACAAAACACCTAATAAAACAAAAACGCCTAATACAACTGCCAAAAAAGTAATAGTTCTCTTTTGAGCAATATTCATCGACTCAAGTTTGTGCATTTCACCCAAACGATTGACCGTATTCTCCATTTTATTAAATGCAGTTTCGCCCTTGATAATATAATCATATGCACCATTTCGCATACTTTCCAATGCAATATCAATATTATCCTGACCAGAAAACATAATTACTTTCGTTGGAGGATTAATTCGTTTGATTTCCTTCAATACTTCAACTCCATTCTTTGCATTTGGATTATTAGAGTTTAAATGATAATCTAACACCACAATTTCTGGTTTTAGAGTTTCAATATCTTTCATAGCCTTTTCACCATCTTCATACACCTTCAACTCAAAAATATAACGCTCACCAAGATAATCTTTAATCATCTCTACTTGAACTGGGTCATCATCGATGATAAACATATATCTAACGTTTTCTAACATATAATTTTCGCTTGCCATAAGGGTATAAATTTTCCGAAAGTTAATTCATAAGTTTCAGATGCAAAAATATCTTTATAAAATTACTTTATAAACTGATAAATGTCATTGTTTATGAATGAATACAACACTAACTTTGCTATAGAAACAAGTAAAACTCAAAAACATGAATACACTCTTAATTCCAACTGACTTTTCCCCTGTAGCTGACAATGCGTTGAAATATGCAATGGATATGGCGACACAATATCAACTTGATATCACTCTTTTTCATGTGGTTCAGTTATCAACTCCAAGCGTAGCCAATGTGGTTTACATTGATGCTATGACCGATTTGAGCAAACATGCAGAAGAGAAAATGGCTGAAAAAGTAGTTGCATTGAAATCACAATACCCTGATTTAAATTTTCATTTCAAAGTAGAAACAGGATTGTTGTTAGATTCTTTACAAACATATTGTGATGAGTTGAAACCAATAGCTGTTATAATGGGTATTACGGGCGATGGTGTTGGCATTGATAAAATTATTGGTAGCAATGCTATTTTAGCTATGAATACATTGACGACTCCACTGATCGTAGTTCCTAAGAATGGATATTTCAAATCAGTTAATCGAATGTGTTTTGCATGTGACTTGAAAAATGTTGCCACTTCTACCCCATTGCTTGCTATAAAGGCATATGCAAAATTATTTAATTCTGAAGTACATATCTTAAATATTGATTATAAGAATCGTCATTTTTCGCCAGACACACCTGCTGAAATTGATGTACTTAATTTAATGTTTGAAAATATTGAACACAAATTTCATTTCATTGAAAATGAAAATATGCAAGATGCTATTAACGACTTTATTGATCACAATGATATGGATATGTTGATTATGCTTCCTAAAAAGCATTCATTCTTTGCCAGTTTGTTTCATAAAAGTCAAACTAAAGAAATGCTATATCAAAGTCACATACCTATATTGGCGTTGCATCATAGCTAACATTCACTATACATACAAAATTTCAAATACCCATTCATTGGGTATTTTTTTTATTTCATTCGTTTAGTATAATGAAACCCTAAAGCTTTGTAGCCATTGGCATAATAAAATTTATGTGCTTGATAATTTTGCACATAGGCATCAAGCATAATACACTTACATTCTTGCTTTTGTGCTTCCTTCTCCATCCATTGTATCATTTTCTTTCCTATTCCCTTCGAACGGTATTCTTCTCTTACAATGAAATTATCAATTTCTAAATATCTTCCTGAGTATATTTTAGTTGCTATCCAATAGCCAGATACAGCGATGGTTATATCATCTTGAATACCAATTACTTGAAAATAATTGTGTGGAATCATTTCCAGTAAATATTTATTATATGTAGATTTTGTTAATGAAGGTGACAATAATTTGATCAACGAATAATTTGATAACATTTCATCAAGTTGGGTCAGTTTTACCAATTTAATCATTTGTTTCATTCAATAAATAGTTTGACAAAGTAGACTACGTATACAATCCACCATTGATGGATATCACTTGCCCAGTAATATATGCAGCATTTTTAGACGCCAAAAACCCTACTAAATCAGCTACTTCATCTGGTTTCCCAAATCGTTTCATAGGAATCATACCACTTAATTCTTTTTCGTCTAAATCGGCTGTCATATCAGAAGCAACAAAACCTGGAGCAACAGCATTTACAGTAACATTACGACGAGCTACTTCTTGAGCCAACGCTTTCGTAGCACCTATCATACCTGCCTTAGCTGCGCTATAATTTACTTGCCCTGGCATTCCCTTTATTCCACTTAAAGACACCACATTGATAATACGACCAAATCGACTCATCAACATTGGATTTAATACAGTACGTGTAACTAAAAACATTCCTTCAAGGCTTGTGTCCATAACTGAACGCCATTGTTCATCACTCATAAATGACATGAGTGTATCCTGTCGGATGCCAGCATTATTGACTAAAATTTCAATAACCTTTTCTTTCCCAGCATTTTCAACCCATTTGCCAATGGTAGCATCAATTTCTGTTCGTGAAGACACATCAAATTTCATTAATTCGGCTTCAACATTTTTTTCAATGCAATGTTGTTGAGTAATAATAGCTTCGGCTTCGTTGCCTTTGTAGTTAATCAAAATATGATAACCCATATCGGCTAACTTAAGACAAATGGCACGGCCTATACCTCTACTGCCGCCAGTTACAAGAGCATATTTTTTCAAGAGTGTAAAATTTAGAATTCGTAGAATTTCTCAAAACGGTTATAACGATCTTCTTCAGATAAACTGAAAATATAAGCCAATTGAACACCATA
>JBIIJQ010000037.1:0-28665 GCA_044233655.1 Chitinophagaceae bacterium
GGTAGGAATTATATCTTCTCTTTGTGCATCCTTGAACATTATGGAAAGGATGGTTAATGAATAGTGAATTGTAGTGTTATTGTTGCTCAAAGTTTTGGAACAATGGTTTGCAAAATCTTTGAGGGTAGTTACATTGATGTCTTCAAAATAGACTTCTGATGTACCCATAAATTTTTCAAACTTACTTAGGTACTTGGTATAATTCCGGTATGTGGCAGGTGATAATGTTGTTTTCTGTTTTTCGCATCTTGCATAGCTGTATTCAAAAAAGTTGGTTGCATCTTTTCCTTTGATGGCTTCCTTCAACTTCTTTGCTGATGGCTGTGATTTTTTTCTTTCAAGGTCTGCAACTTGTCCTTCAGCTTCTGCAACCTTTTGTGCCAGTAGTGCATTTATTCTTGCAGAATTAGAGTGGTTCTTTTTAACTCTTTGTTTATCTTCGTCCCATTCGTTTGGAACTAACCTAACACCTAAAGAAATGAATTTAGTTTTGCGGTCTTTGATAAGTCTAAGGTACAAAGGTGCTTCGCCATCTTTGCCTACTTTATCATTTCGGAGTACTAATTTGATTGATGCCATATCTAATATTTTACAGGGTTGTGCAATGCGGTGCAACAGAGTACGAAGGTACAACATTAGGTATAACAAAACAAACTTTTCGTTACTTTTTTATGCATCAAATTAAGATAGTGAAAATGATAAAAGCCTTATTTTACAAGGGTTTAGGAGTAAAAGAAAGTAAAAGGGTGAGAGGTTGTGACAACAGCACCTACCCAAAAGGCGGGGTTTCGTGTTCCAAAGACAGTTTTGTGGTTAATGAAACAATAGTTTTTCAAATTAAGTTTTGTTGTAAAAGTCCCGCCCTTCGGGTAGCTGCAGAACGTTAGATGGCAAAGCTAACAGCCCGATACCAAAAACAAAATCATTAAATAAAGAAATGAACGAAACTATATTTTTATTGAACAATAATGGCGAATTAGTTGAGATGAATGAATCGACATATTTGACAGAAGATTTGTTGCAGAAATTATTGGCAGACTATCCAGCATTAATTTCAGGAAGCCAAATTAATCCTGATAGACCAAGAAGATGGTTATTAATTTCAAGAGAATTTGGTGTGCCTGACGAAAAGGATACCGGACAAAGATGGAGTTTAGATCATTTATTTATTGACCAAGACGGAATTCCAACCCTCGTCGAAGTTAAGCGAAGTACTGATACAAGAATTAGAAGGGAAGTAATTGGACAAATTTTCGACTATGCAGCAAATGCAGTTTCTTATTGGACAATTGAAGAAATAAAATATAGATTTGAAGAAAGTTGCAAAACTTTAGAACAAGATGCTAGTATAGTTTTAAATGAATTCCTACAAGATGAAACAGAAAGTTCTTCATTTTGGGAAATAACAAAAACAAACTTAAAAGCAGGAAAAATTAGACTATTGATAATTGCTGACACAATTCCGAAAGAACTTCAAAGAATAATTGAGTTTTTAAATGAACAAATGAATCCTGCCGAAATTTTAGGATTAGAAATAAAACAATTCGTTGGTCAAGACTTAAAAACGCTTGTACCAAGGGTAATTGGACAAACTTCAAATGCTCAATCAGTAAAAGGCAGACAAAAATCAACTGAAGAAAATTGGTCTGAAGAAACATTTTTTGCAGAATTAACTAAATTAAAAGGAACAATAGAAGCAGAAATTGCTAGAAAAATACTTGAATGGATTAAAACAAAGGTAAACACCATTTGGTATGGAGTTGGTAGACGTGGCTCTCTTGTCCCAATAAACAAATCGAAGGATAGAGAATCTTATAGATTTTGTTTTGCACTTTGGACAGATGGGAATGTAGAAATATATTTTCAGCACATGAAAACTAGACCGCCATTTGATAGCGAAGAAAAACGGTTTGAATTGCTTAATAAATTAAATCAAATAAAAGGGATAAACATTTCTAATGAAAAAATTTCCGCAAGACCGAGTTTTCCAATTTCAGCACTTACAGAAACAACTGAATTGAAGAAATTTATAGATGCATTTAATTGGTATTGGAGTGAACAATAAAAAATGACCTGCCACTAACACCAATTCCCGTTTAAGACGGGACAAGTTGTGCAAAAAAAAACTGAATCAAGTAGTTTTTTGCAAATAATTTCTATCGAACATGGTTTGATTTTTTACAACTTCACGTTCTTCGGAATGTTTGGTTCTGTGGCATCCGGTAGACTAGCTATATGAGGTTCTTTGAACCATTTCAGCACAAACCTGCATTTGATCAGCTCAATAAAGTAAATGTCCCCGAAAACTAGCCTCGATAACAGGCAGCGCCGTGCGCGCCGGATAGCGAGAAGTAGCTCAATAGAACTTAAAAGCTTCGCTCCAAAAAAAACAACAAAAAAAAACCGCCGAGTAAATTAACTCAGCGGCTGTTGTAGTAGAATATTTATTAGTATGGTTTAGTAACGATACATATCTGATTTGTAAGGTCCAGCTTTTGGTATTCCTAAGTAAGCGCTTTGCTCGTCGGTCAATTCGTCTAACACCACGCCAATTTTAGCAAGGTGAAGGCGCGCTACTTTCTCATCTAAATGCTTAGGTAGAACGTATACTTTGTTTTCGTAGTTGGCAGTATTAGTCCACAATTCAATTTGAGCCAAGGTTTGGTTGGTGAATGAATTACTCATTACAAAACTTGGGTGACCTGTAGCACAACCTAAGTTTACCAAGCGACCTTCGGCCAATACGATTACATCTTTTCCTTCGATGGTATACATATCTACTTGTGGTTTGATGGTGTTTTTGGTATGACCATAGTTGGTATTCAACCAAGCCATATCGATTTCGATATCGAAGTGACCAATGTTGCAAACGATGGCTTTATCTTTCATCAAACGGAAATGCTTTTCGGTAATCAAGTCACGACAACCAGAAGCTGTAACAATAATGTCTGCTTCTTGTACTGCATCAATCATACGTTTTACTTCATAGCCATCCATTGCAGCTTGTAAAGCACAGATAGGATCGATCTCGGTTACGATCACACGAGCACCGGCACCACGCAAACTAGCAGCAGAACCTTTTCCTACGTCACCATAAGAACCTACTACAGCTACTTTACCAGCCATCATGATATCAGTCGCACGACGAATCGCATCAACCAATGATTCTTGACAACCATATTTGTTATCGAATTTAGATTTAGTGACTGAATCATTTACATTGATCGCAGGAATAGGCAAAGTACCTTTTTCCATACGCTCGTATAAACGATGTACACCTGTAGTAGTCTCTTCACTTAATCCTTTGATGTGTTGAATTAACTCAGGATATTTATCAAATACCATGTTAGTCAAATCGCCACCATCATCCAAAATCATATTTAAAGGACGGTCTTCGCTACCAAAGAACAATGTTTGCTCGATACACCAATCAGCTTCTTCTTGTGATTGACCTTTCCATGCATAAACACCAATACCTGCCTCAGCAATAGCTGCAGCGGCTTGATCTTGTGTAGAGAAAATATTGCAAGAACTCCATTTTACCTCTGCACCTAATGCAGTTAATGTTTCGATTAATACAGCAGTTTGGACAGTCATATGCAGACAACCTGCGATACGAGCACCTTTCAATGGTTGTGAAGCTCCATACTCTTCACGAATAGACATTAAACCTGGCATTTCTGCTTCGGCTAACATAATTTCTTTTCTACCCCAAGCAGCCAAGCTGATATCAGCAACTTTGTAAGGCAATTGTAAATCGATTGTATTTGACATGATGTTTTTATTTAGGATACAAATGTATGCTGAGGCGGATAATATTCTATATTATTAAATAAATACAGCATAAATATCTTTTATTTTATTATTTTGCAGAATAATTCAACATTTCATGAAATCAAATAGAACCCAAACAGAAAAAGACACGGATAGCCATTACAAACTCGATAGCAAGGATATAGCCATATTAAAAATATTACAACAGAATGCGAAAGCTACCAATACCGAAATTGCTCAAAAGGTTCATTTGAGTACATCCCCTACTTTTGATCGTATCAAAAGAATGGAACAACAAGGTATTATTAAACAATATGTAACCTTGGTCAATAATTCAAAAGTGAATCGTGGATTGATGGTTATTTGCTATGTATCGTTGAAAGAGCATAATAAAAATGCAGGTACCAAATTTATCAAATCTATATTGGAAATGCCCGAAGTGATTGAATGTTACAGTATTAGTGGTGAATTTGATTTTATGCTCAAAGTAGTAGGCGAAAACATGGAACGTTATTATGATTTTCATGTAAACAAACTCAGTCAGGCTGATAATGTAGGACATATTCAATCCGTGTTTGTGATGGGAACGATAAAGGAGAGTTTGGTGGATATTTAGATTTGAGATGGGAGATTTGAGAGTTGAGGGTTGAAAGTTGAGGGTTGAGGGATTGTGGTTGAGGGATTAGGGTTAAGGGTTAAGGGATGTGGGTTGAGGGGTGAGGGTTGAAAGTTGAGGGTTGAGGGATTGTGGTTGGGAGTTGAGGGTTGAGGGTTGACTATAAAATCAATGTAAAGAACTCTTCGAAATTTGAATTATATTTACGAATTATAATCACACGATTGGATGAATAAAAAACGACTTACTTTTTACCTAGCTATTGTACTATCAAGCTTATTAAATTTAAATTGCACTGCCCAAACACCAAGCCCGGCTTCGGTCGATTCTTTTCGAAATGTGATCGTAGAGGGTTTTAATTTTAATGAAAAAATAAGCATCATCGATACCTATGAATTTGCCAAACAAGGAATTTACTCTTTTGTGAATTATGACCAAACATCGACCTTTCATGATATATTTTTATGTTACGAAAATGGGTATAACCGCGAAAAAGATCCACCTCTTACGTTTGTAACCGTTCAGAATATACGTATGATACGTGATATACGCTGGGTGTTTCTGTATTACCTAGACCAATATGTGCTAAGAAGCCGTAGCAATAGCAACAAAGTAAGCAAATCAAGTCGAATAGCTGTATTGGATATTAAAAAGGATGACTACATCCCAATCTATGGCGAGGAGGGTTTTGAAAATGTGATTAAATTATATCAAGCACTCATATTAGCCATGAACAAGAAAACTTTTTTCGATGATGTCATTCTCACACGCAAAGTCTCCTTGCTTGAATTCATTGGTTATCGTTGGGAAGTTACGAACTAGGCATTTGTTTTATTTTTTTTAACGACTTCCACACACCCACTGCCCTTTTTTTCTTGGTATTATTCAACCCGAAAACCTTATTTTTGCCCACGTGAATTTTCTGTATCCATTATTTTTGATAGCTGCCTTAGCCATAGCTATTCCAATTATCATTCATTTGTTTAATTTCAGAAAATACAAAAAGGTATTTTTCCCTGACATTCGATTTCTGAAAGAAATACAAGAACAAACCCAAAAAAGCTCACAGCTAAAGCACTTATTGATTCTTGCTAGTCGCATATTGGCTATTGCCAGCTTGGTATTTGCCTTTGCACAACCCTTTTTCTCAAAAGACAAAGAAAAAATGGACCAGGGTCCTAAGGCGATTAGTATGTATTTGGATAATTCATACAGTATGGGTATCGAAAACAAATCGCTCTCCTTACTAGATCTTGCCAAAGCAAAAGCTAAACAAATCATTGAATCATCGGGCAACAATGATCAATTTCAAATTCTGACCAATGATTTTGCTTACAATGAAAATCGATTTTTATCTAAAAACGAAGCCCTTCAGCAACTGAGTACCATTCAATTATCATCGAAAAGTAAAAAAGCTGAAACCATCCTCGAAAAACAAAAACAATTGCTCAATACCGAACCAGGTATGAAAAAGCAATTGATTTATATTTCAGATTTTCAAAAAAGTAGCTTCCCTGCCAATCTTCGATTAACAGATTCAATGAAGAAATACTTTGTTTCGGTGAATGCTACATCAACTAATAACTTAAGTATAGACACAGCTTACTTTGAAACGCCTTCATTGCAACTGAACGAACCCAATCCATTGATTGTAAAAATCAAAAACAATGGAACAGAAGAAATGAATACTTCGCTCACACTCATGGTCAACAACCAACTAAAGAGTGTAGTCAATACGACTGTAAAAGCGGGTGAATTAAAATCGGAACCTATTTCATTTACAACTGCCAATGCAGGGATTCAAAAAATTCAATTATTTGTCAATGATTACCCTGTCAACTTTGATGATACCTTTTATATAGCTGGCAAAGTAAATTCTAATTACAGTGTATTGGTATTGAACGAAAATAATGCAAATGCTTTTTTAAGTTCGGTATTCAAGCCAGGTACTCAATTCAGGGTGGATAATCACAATGTACAATCTGTTAACCCAGCACTATTAAAAAACTATTCGCTTGTGATATTAAATGGAGCTAATTCAATTCCTGCTCCTTTGTCCCTTGCTTTAAACGATTATATTAATGGTGGAGGCAGTATGATGATATTTCCACCTCAAAATGGAAGCATTGCAGGACTGAATGGATTCTTATCAAAAACCGCAGGGATCAACTTTGTACGAGTTGATACCGCCAAAGCATTTGTAACAAATTACAACAAATCGCACGAAGTCTTTCGTGATATTTTTGTAAAAACACCTGAGAATATTGACTTGCCTATCGTGTACAAACATTATTTATTATCCAACTCGGCACTAAGCAGTCAACAAAAATTATTTTCGTTTTCCAATGGAGATATTTTTCTAAGTGCATCTAAAGTAGGATCAGGTAAGATGTATTTGTGTACTTCTGCAGCTGAAATCACATGGAGTAACTTCCCAAAATCGTATTGGTTTTTGCCTATTCTATACAAAATGGCCTTTGTAAATTCCAGTAATAATATCAATGCAATGACCTTGGGTAAAAATGCGACCATCTATATAGACAATACCAAAATAAGTGATAAGACTGTATATCATATTGGTGGTTCGGGTTGGGATGCCATACCAGAACAACGAGCTGTTGGCAACCGCATGATGATCAATGCTAACAATGCAGTACAACAAGCGGGATTATATGGCATTTATCTACCCGACTCCAAAGACTCCGTATTCACTGGCATTAATTACGATCGTATTGAATCTACCTTGAATTACTGGAATTTTTCGGATTTGAAAAATACGACACAACTTAAAAATGCTGAATGGCTGGATGATAAAATAGATGTAGCTGCTGGAATAAATGAACTGCAACATGGTATGCCATTATGGAAAGTTTGTATTATTTTAGCGCTGTTATTTTTATTGATAGAAATACTATTGATACGATTTATGAAATAGCCTAGCAGAAAAAAATTAGACTCATGCAACTACTACTCAAAAAAGTGACAGTCGTTTCTCCCGGAAGTAAATATCATTTGAAGAAAAAAGATATTCTTATTCAAAACGGCTTGATAGAGAAAATTGCAGATTCTATCAATATCAATGGAGGCAAAGTAATAGACCTAAAGAATTCATATATAAGTGCAGGTTGGGTCGATCTTTTTGCTGACTTCTGCGACCCTGGATTTGAACATAAAGAAACGATCGAGTCGGGTTCTAAAGCGGCAGCTGCAGGAGGCTATACTGATATATGTATTGTGCCGAATACAAATCCAGTCACTTCCTCCAAATCACAAGTAGAATATATCCGCAACAAAAATAGCCTTGTCAATTTACATCCAATTGGGACTGTTTCTAAAAACTTAGAAGGTAAGGACCTATCAGAAATGTACGACATGAAACTTAGTGGCGCTGTAGCATTTAGTGATGGAAAAAAACCAGTACAACATGGCGGATTAATGATGAAAGCACTTCAATATATCAAAACATTTGATGGGGTGATCATAGAAGTACCCGAAGATACTTCAATTGCAAAAATTGGCTTAATGAATGAAGGCATTGTGAGCACACAATTAGGTATTCAAGGGAAAGCAACCATTGCTGAAAGCATCCATTTGCATCGCAATATCGAGTTGCTACAATACACACAATCCAAACTCCATATTACAGGCATTAGCACCAAAAAATCTTTAGAAATGATTCGACAAGCCAAGAAACAAGGCTTGCAAATAACTTGTTCGGTTACACCTTATCACCTTTTATATACCGATGCAAATTTGTCAAATTACAATTCCATATTCAAAGTAAATCCGCCACTTCGAAGTGAAGAAGATCGTAAAGCTCTTATTAAAGGAATAGAAGACGGTACGATTGATTGTATCGCGAGTCATCATTTCCCACAGGATTGGGATGCAAAACAAGTGGAATTTGAATATGCGAATGATGGAATGATATCGTTGCAAACCATGTTACCGATGCTTATGCGAGTAAGTGATAAGATTTGGATTGAGCAATGGATTCATTTATTGACCGATGGACCTCGCAGTATACTCGGACTTTCAAAGCCAATCATAGCAGAAAAAGAAACAGCCTGTGTTACCATTTTTAATCCTTCGCAAAAATGGACTTACAATGATAAAAGCAATCAAAGTAAATCTGCCAATTCGCCTCTTTGGAATCAAGAACTTACAGGTAAGGTATTAGCGACTATCAACAACAAGCAGTATTTTATCCATGAATAAAACTATTTCAACCCGAAGTGGCATCATTACTGGTATGATTATCTTTTCGTTTATTTTATTGATTCGTCAATTTCATTTACCCGAGAAATCGCCTTTGATATTTTTACAATTTTTATTTTTATTCATAGGCCTATTGGCGTCTACTTTTTTTCTATACAAACACTATACAGCTATTTCCTTTCTCGATACGTTTAAACATTGTATAAGAACATTGGCTACCATTACCGTGTTAATGGTACTTGGTAATACCTTGTTGTTTTTTATACTCAAAACACCCGAACAACCACTCAGCAATTTAACAATACTCATAGGCTATACCATATTCTCTTATACCTTGAGTGGATTATTGTCATCGTTTTTTACCTCATACATTTTTCATACTTTTACAAAAAAATAATCAAATTGGACTTATCTGTTATCATACCATTTCTAAACGAAGAAGAATCCTTGCCAGAATTAATCAGTTGGATTGAGCGCGTTATGGAAGCAAATAACTATAGCTATGAGGTTATTATGATTGATGATGGAAGTACCGACGATAGTTGGAATCAAGTATGTGCATTGCGAGCTAAAAATCCATTGATACGTGGCATTAAATTTCAGCGTAATTACGGAAAATCAGCTGCACTCAATGAAGGCTTTAAAGCAGCACAAGGTGACTTCGTTATAACAATGGATGCCGACTTACAAGATTCACCCGATGAAATTCCCGAATTGTATAAAATGATCAGAGAGGGAAATTTCGATATCGTCAGTGGCTGGAAAAAGAAACGATTTGACAATGCATTGACAAAAAATCTGCCTTCGAAATTATACAATTCTGTTACAGGAAAAATGAGTGGCGTGAAACTACACGATATGAACTGTGGCTTAAAAATTTACAAAAAGAAAGTAATCAAATGCATCGAAGTGTATGGCGAAATGCATCGTTACATACCTGTATTAGCCAAATGGGCTGGGTTTCGAAAGATAAGTGAAAAGCCAGTTTCGCATCAGGCTCGTAAATATGGTGTGAGCAAATTTGGTTGGGAACGATTTGTAAATGGCTTTCTTGATCTAGCTTCCATTTTATTTGTAGGAAAATATGGCAAGAAACCAATGCATATTTTCGGACTATGGGGTACCATTGTATTCTTAGTTGGCGCAGCCATTTGGATTTATCTTGGTATAGCAAAATTTGTATTTCAGCAATACAATATGACCGATCGTCCGTTGTTTTATGTAGGTATTATTTCATTGGTCATCGGCACTCAGCTTTTTCTAGCAGGATTTATTGGCGAGTTAATATCTCGCAATTCACACGATCGTAATTTTTATTTGATAGAAGAAAAAATCGGATTAGAAGGATAATTTGAATCATCATCTATCAGTCATATGGTCAATAGCTCAACTTCAAAACACATTGTAAAAATCATTAAAACCGAATACATCAATTATGATGTAAAACGATTTGTAGTGGAAAAACCACCAGGCTTTACATTTATTCCGGGCCAGTCTGTCAACATTTCGATTAATCTACCTGGATGGAAAACAAAACGAAGACCCTTTTCATTTACAAATTTACCCGATGAAGACACACTTGAATTTATTATAAAAATTTATCGAAATCATGAGGGTGTAACTCACAAATTAGAATCAATCAATGCAGGCAAAGAATTGATTCTACATGATGTGTTCGGTGTATTACAATATCAAGAAAAAGGTATATTTATAGCTGCAGGAACTGGCATTACGCCATTTATATCTATAATTCGTAATCTATACAACACCAAAAGATTATCGAATCATAAACTCATCTACTCAAACAAAACGTTTCAGGATATTATACTCGATCAAGAACTGACCGAAAAATTGGGGGACAACTATATTAAAAAATTCACCCGAGAAAACACCATAGGCTTTATTGAACAACGTATTGACCGAAACTACCTAATAGCACATATTCTTCGTTTTGATCAGAATTTTTACGTTTGCGGTCCTCAATCATTTGTGACCGATATCAGTAAGTATCTTTTTGAATTAGGGGCTTCTGCCAATAGCATTGTCATTGAAGAATAAATCCTTATAACTAGTTTAAGGATGTAGTCAAATATTTTTTATAAAATAATGATTAACTCATTTTGTAACTTTACGTATAAAACTAGTGTATGCAAGAACGAGAAACTAATTTTTCTGATATCATAAATTCAGTAAAAGAATATACAGAAATAAAAATCGAATTACTCCGCTTGGAAACCATTGACAAACTTTCGACAGTTGCCTCCGGAATTTTCACACTCCTATTTTCATTTTTATTTATCACTTTTATCTTTTTTTCATTATACATATGTGCTTCTTTATATATTGGAAAGTATATGCATGACTTCGCTTTAGGCTTTGCCTTATCTGGCATAGGATGTATTCTACTTTTAGCTTTGTATTGGTTGTTATTCAAACGAATAACAAAAAATTTTATTTCTAAAAAATTAATTTCATTATTTACAAGCTATGAAGACTAATCAACCTTATAAGATACAAACAATCAACGAACTGCGTATTGAAAAAGCTCGGTTACGAGAAAAACTTCAATTAACTGAACTAACACTTAAGCAACAAACCGATTTTGTTTCCAACCATTGGGGGTGGCTTATATTATCATCTTTTTTGAAACCCAAA
Source organism: Chitinophagaceae bacterium (assembly GCA_044233655.1). Lineage (GTDB taxonomy): Bacteria > Bacteroidota > Bacteroidia > Chitinophagales > Chitinophagaceae > OLB11. The sequence continues at coordinate 11,264 of JBIIJQ010000037.1, forward strand.
GATGGCGTTCAAATGGAAGGATGGATTGATGGAATCATTGATGAAACTGTAGAATTGGGCATGAATGTCATTGACAATCCTCAAAACTCAAAAGAGTCATTGAAAACATTTGCAAAACATATTATAAGCAGATTAGTACATGGTTTGATGCATTTAAAAAGCAAAAGACCATAAAAAAAATGGACATTCAATAGATTCTTTCTTTTATGATTTTAGTAAATTCAAAATGAACTTTTATTAAGCAAAATATAGATTATAAAAGTAAATTTATGTTTAAACCTATTAACATTCAATTAGTCAAACTAACAAATCAATTCCAATGAAAAAATCATTCATACTTATAATACTAATCAGTTCATATTGTATTAATTCATTTGCAGGCAATGGTGATTCAATATTTAATATGACTTATGTTCACAATTTATACATCACGTTCCCTTACCCTAATTTTTATGATTCTTTACTAAATACCAATGTGACTGATGTCTATTTAAAAGTCAATATTTTATTTAACAATGTAGCCTATACCGATGTTGGAATCAAAGTAAAAGGGAATTCTTCATTTAATAATCCAAGCCAAAAAAAATCATTCAAACTAGATTTCAACGAATATGTTCAAGGACAAGATATACATGGATTAAAAAAATTGAATTTCAATAATTCATTCAAAGATCCATCCTTTATGCGGGAAAAATTGACCAACGATTTTTTAATAGATCATGGTATTCCAGCGCCTCGTTCTACCTATTGCAATGTATATATGAACAATCAACTTTGGGGTATTTATACCATAATCGAAGAAATAGATGATGAATTTTGCGACCATTGGTTTGGCAGCAATGATGGCAACTTATTCAAAGGTGATCCACATGGTGATTTGCGATGGAAAGGCAGTAGTTCCCAATCCCTATATGAAACTGAGTATGAACTTAAAAACAATAGTACTGCCAATAATTGGTCGGACCTTATTTCGCTCATCGATGTAATCAACAATACACCAAATGCCAATTTGCCATCCATGTTGGATCCAAAACTGAATACCTCTCTTTTTGTGAAACAATGGGCGGCGATTAACCTATTTTCAAGCCTTGATTCATATATTGGAAGTGGTCATAATTACTATTTATACCACGATACTGTCACTGATAAATTCCAATGGATTGCTTGGGATAACAACGAAGCAATGGGTAGTTTTAAAAATGGAATGACCACAACTCAAATAGTCAACTTAGACATTAACTACCTTAGCATGCCAGGATCACGACCATTGTGCAACAACATGCTACTAAACCCTACTTATAAGTCGATGTATCACTCGGCTTATTGCGAATTAAAATCCGACTTCAACAATGCTTATTTTGACCCTAAAATTGACTCTATAAAAAATGTCATACAGCAAAGTGTATACAATGACCCAAAGAAATTTTATTCAAATACAAAGTTCGACTCTAGTTTTAATTACGATTTGACATTGTCTGGCCCAGGTGGCATTGTCGTATTTGGTTTAAAAAATTTCATTGCTAATAGAGAAACAGCCGTTGAATCTAGTTTTCTGTCGAACAATATTACTTGTTGGCCATTGCATACAACTTCCCTTTCTAATGAAAATCCAATCACTATTTATCCAAACCCTGCCACAGGTATTATAAATATTAAAACCACTGGGCCTATTGAACAAATACAACTATTTACGATTACAGGTACTAAAATTAGTCAATTCGAAATTAACAATAACGGGTCAATAGATTTAAGCCATTTATCCAAAGGCTTATATTGTATAAAATTAAATGGATTGCCACCACAAAAACTGGTGCTAGAGTAAGAAATACCGCTCAAATAATTAACACCCTACTTAGATAAAATCGATTAAGTGTAAATAGATATAGTCTTACCTTTGCAGGTTATATGAGATTATTATTCCTATTATTTTTACTTAGCATTTCAAACATTCTTTTGGCACAACAAGCTAATTTGAAAGGGCAAGTAACGGATGCCAACACAAAAGAAAAGTTAGAATTTGCAACTATCAGTATAAAAAGTGAAACAGACCCATCTAAAATACAAGGTGCAAAATCAAAAGATGGCGGATTGTTCAGCATCGAAAAAATACCCTTTGGCACCTATACTATTACGATTTCATCTATTGGATATGAATCTAAAATTATCAAAAACTATAAGATCAATCAAGAAATTATCAATTTAAATACCGTCGCATTAAATTCCAATAGCAAACAGCTAAAAGATGTGACCATTGTAGGTGAAAAAGCTTCTATGGAAATTGGTATTGATAAAAAAACCTTCAATGTAGATAAAAATATCACCTCTGCAGGCGGAACTGCAGCCGACATCTTACGCAATGTACCATCTGTCAATGTAGATTTAGATGGCAATTTAAGTGTGCGTGGAAAAGAAAATGTGACTCTATTAGTGGATGGCAAACCATCGGCCATGTTTGGCAATGATGCCGCAACAGCCCTGGCTACAATACCTGCATCAAGTATTGAAAGTGTAGAAGTTATTACAAATCCTTCATCGAAATATGAAGCACAAGGCATGGGTGGCATTGTAAATATCATTTTGAAAAAAGATCGAAAACCTGGTTATAATGGCATGATTACACTTGGAGCAGGTGCTCCATTTCGATTAAATGGAGGCCTGAATCTAAATGCCAATATCAACAAATTGAACATTTTTATGAATGCCAATGCCCGTACATCACGTACTTGGGAAAAAACAACCAATAATCGCGACAACTATGACAATGATTTAACCTACTACAGTACGATTCGAAATGACCGACGTCCACTTAGTGGATTTATGAATTTAGGAGCTGAATATTCATTTAACAAAAATAATAAACTAACACTATCACAAAGTATATTTTCAGCTGCTATGAAGGGTGATAGCAAAACAAATATCATCAATGGTGAAAATTATGTAAATCAATTATCTAGACAATATCGAACCAATTTATACACTGGTAATCCATTGAACGGCACTACCAATTTACAATTCAAACATACTTTCAAAGATCCCAAAGAGGACATTAATTTTGATATTAGCTTTAGCAAAAGCAGGTATATACGCACAAGCGAATTCAATACAAGTCTTTACGATTCTAACGATGTTTTCATCAATAGCTTCAATCAAAAGAATCCTATACGTGGTGGCAACTGGAACGGAACCTTTGTAGTAGATTATACCAAACCAATAGGCAAAAAAGCTCGTATTGATATTGGAGAACGTAGCTATTTCATCCAATTCAAATCGGAGAATCAACCTACTATCCAATACTTAAATCAATCAGAAGCACCTGAAGCAATTTTGAAAAATCATTTTGTATTCAATCAACAAGTACATGGTGTATATGCAAACTATGCAAACCAATTCAATAAAACTGGTATACAACTAGGACTTCGTGGAGAGTGTTTCGCCTATCAGGGTACGGTTTATCAATACAATGCATCAGCTAATGACAGTTATTTCAATTTATTCCCAACCTTATTTGTTAGTCAAAAGTTGACAAAATCACAAGATTTAAATTTCAATTATTCACGCCGTGTGAACAGACCCAACTTTTATCAGTTGATTCCATTTATCGATGTGAATAATCCACAAGATACAAGTATGGGAAATCCAAACCTACGACCTGAATTTATAAATGCAACCGAGCTCACCTATAGCAATCAATATGGGAAAGGGAATACATTTATGGGAAGCGTTTATTATCAATATACTGAAAACCTCATACAACGCTATCGAAGATTCAATGCCAATGGAACTACATTTTCACAAAATAGAAACCTTGCAACTGGTCAAACCTATGGATTAGAACTAACCAATAAAATGAATATCCTTTCATGGTGGGATGCCACGATGAATATCAATGTATTTCGCAATAAAATCAATGGAGCGAACGTTGATGCTTCATTAACCAGAACAGGCTATGGTGGTTTTGGAAAATTGACTAGCAATATGAAATTTACGAAAGATTTTAGTGGGCAATTGACAGGAAACTATTTTGCAACAACTGTAATAGCACAAGGTGAAGTAAAGCCTTATGGCAATATTGACATCGCATTGAAAAAATCATTTATGAAAAATTTCATTACCTTAACTGTAAGTGGCAATGACATCCTTAATACAATTCAAACTAACACAGTATATAATTTATTTCCATACTATAATCAAAGTGTTTTACGAAAAAACCAAACGCGTAGTGTAGGTATCAATCTTCAAATTAGAATAGCTAGTAAGTCTCAACGAAATTCAACAGAGATGCCTAAGAAACCTCAAACAAAAAAAGATAAAGAAAAAGAGGCCAAGAGTCGTGATGAGAATTTGAAAAAAGAAGATGGCGGTGGTGATGACAATGGAGGCAATAGAGAAAAAGACAAATAATAAATTACAGAGAAACCTATCAAAACCGTATTCTACATATTAACCATTTTCATTGTTGGAGCATTATCGATGCATGCACAACAATATAGACTCTATGGCAAAGTAACCAATGCTAAAATGGAACCATTGAGTTATGTAACGGTGCAAGTAAAAGGTGAACAGATTGGAACTCGAACCGATGATAAAGGAAATTATGAATTCAAACTAGAAGAGGGCGAATATGAAATTCTCTTTTCTTTGTTAGGGTATGATAAGCAAATAATAAAATTCATTCATGAGAAAAATGCTAAGCCTCAAAATGTAATACTACAGGAAGGTGCTAATAGTTTGAATGAAGTAAAAATAATTACGTTCAAAAAGGACAAAGCAGAAGAAATCATTCGAAATGTAATTCAACATAAAGAAAAAATCACATCTGCTGTCAATACCTATTCAAGCCATGTATATATAAGAGCAACACAAGAAAACGAAACGACGCTTAAGAACAAGAAAAAAATAAAACTAACTGATTCAGCCGCACAGGCAGCTTATGAAAAACAATTAGGTAATATGAGCATGAGTGAAATCTCGTTGCAACTAGATGTAGCATACCCTAATAAAATAAAAGAAACAAGACAAGGTGTTAAAAACAGAGGCAACATTGAAAGTTTATTTTTCCTTACAACAACAGATGGTGATTTCAGTTTGTATAATAATTTAATTAAAATTCCGGCTTTATCAGAAGTGCCGATGCTATCGCCCATCAGCTATAGTGGTCTTGTAGCTTACAAATACAAAACGATCAATATTAAAAAAGTAGGTACAACTACATTGTATACCATACACTTTAGTCCTAGCAAATTAGGGAATGCACTGATAGAAGGTGAAGTTCAAATCGTTGACTCATCGTGGAGTATTGTAAAAGCAAATTATACTTATCCAAAGTATCATATGCCTGAGTATGATTTTTTTGAGGTAAATCAAGAAAATGATTATGTAGATCAAAAAGCATGGTTACCTGTAAGGCAAGAGTTTACTTATATGAGTAAATCAGGCAATAACAAATCTTCAGGCAGGACAATCGCCGTGTATGATGAATATAAAATAGACACTACCTTTTCGAAAAAATATTTCAACAATGAATTAAGTTCTACAACCCTAGAAGCTTATAAAAAAGATTCTAACTTTTGGACAATTGCTCGAAAAGAACCATTATCAGAAAAAGAAGTAAAATTTATCACTCGCAACGACAGTATTTATCGAGCTACACATAGTAAAGAATATTTAGATTCAATTGACAAAGTCAATAATAAAATTACATGGAAAAAAATCCTCCTTTTTGGACAAGATAATTACAATCGTGCCAAAGAACGCACTCTTTATTTTGCTCCTGCAATTTCAGTTTTCAGACCGCTGCTTCCAGGAGGTACACGCATTGGTTACTCATTGGGTTATGTAAAGAAATTTGAAAATAAAAAAAATATTAATATTAATCTTGATGCCAGCTATGGATTAAGAAACAAGGATATTATCGGAGATATTAGAATTTTCAGGTTGTACAATCCATTCTCGCAAGGCTACCTCTCTATCAATGGTGGACGAAAATTTGATTTAATCTTTTTTGGTGATGCTTATATCAATCTATTACGACGAAGTAATTTTTATTTAAAAGATAATATCGAATTAGAGCATGGTGTAGAATTATTAAATGGTCTTGTATTGCGCAACTCATTTGAATTTGCACGTCGACGACCATTAACTAGTTTACAATTAAATACCACGGCTGATTCATTGTTCAAAGAATCAACATTTTTTAATCAACCTATCAATTTTACGCCATATAATGCATTCTTTGGAATGATATCATTAGAGTACACTCCATATCAAAAATACATTCGTGAACCAAGACAAAAAATCATCCTTGGATCAAACTACCCTACTGTTTATGTAAAATGGCGTAAAGGAATACCAGGTATATTCAATAGCGACATTAATTTCGATTACTTAGAATTTGGTATCAAACAGCGAGTAAAACTAGGTCTTGCAGGTATATCACAATACCAATTTTATTCGGGCGACTTTATCAATCAAAAGGACCTTCGCTATATTGATTTCAAATTTATCAGTCGTGGAAATCCAGGATTATTTAATAACCCATTACAAAGCTTCCAATCACTTGATTCAACATTTCCTGTTTTTCGTCGATTCTGGGAAGGCCATTATTTACATCAGTTCAATGGATCATTGATCAATAAAATCCCCCTTGTCAAAAAACTGAATATACTAGAAGTGGCCGGAGGAAGTATTCTATACTTACCCGAACGTAACCTACGATTTATAGAAGGCTATATAGGACTAGAAAAAATCATCCGTATATGGAACGAACGATTCAAAGTAGGTTATTACTTCGTAGTAAGCGCTGCCAATAAATACAACAATCCCTACCAGTTAAAAATTGGACTTGACCAATTCAACAAACGAAAAAATAGTTGGTACTAGCTTTGTAACAATGAATCACTAGAATTCATTACTTTTATCCTTTCAAACAAAAATATATTTTCATGCAAATCAACTGCACCATCTCTTGCTTAGCATTCCTAATTTTCATTTCATCTTGCAAACCCTCTGACTCGGAAAATGTAATAGAATTAAATCCGAAAATGCACACCTTTTCTAACTATGATAAGGTTACAACGAAGCATTTGGATTGGGATGTCAATGTAGATTTCAAACATAAAAACATTGCTGGCATAGCAACATGGACCTTTGAAAATAAATCCAAGAGCAAATACATCATCTTCGACACCTACGACCTTACTATCAAAAAAATCAAAGTCAATGGAAAGGATGTTCAATACTTTCAAACTCCTATGATAGATGATTATGGCAGTGGTTTATCAATCCCTATTACTGAAAAAGATACCATCGTTTCAATTGAATACAATACAGGGCAAAAAGCAACTGCTTTGCAATGGTTGTCGGCTACACAAACTGCTGGTAAAGTTTTACCTTATCTTTTCACACAATGCGAAAGCATTCATGCTCGTTCTTTATTACCATGTCAAGATGTACCTGCCAATCGAATTACATATCATGCAATAGTAGGTGTACCTAAAGGCATGATGGCTGTTATGAGTGCCAAAAATCCAACAATAAAAAATCCAGAAGGCATTTATGAATTTGATATGGAAATTCCTGTCCCCACATACCTCATTGCACTTGCAGTTGGTGATATAGAATATAAAGCTATTGATAACCGAAGTGGTGTATACACCGAACCATCTATGCTAGATAAAGCAACTGCCGAATTGAGTGACATACCAGCCATGATGAAAGCGGCCGAAGAACTAGGTGGTCCATATCGATGGGGTAATTATGATGTGTTAGTAGCCCCACCCTCTTTCCCAATTGGTGGTATGGAAAACCCACGTTTGACATTTGCTACACCAACTATTATTGCTGGTGACAAAAGTTTAGTTTCCTTGATAGCGCATGAGATGGCACATAGTTGGAGTGGCAATTTGGTAACCAACGCTACATGGGATGACCTTTGGCTTAATGAAGGATTTACAACTTATTTTGAACGACGTATCATGGAAAAAATTACAGACAAATCCTATGTAGATATGCAATGGGAATTAGGTTACCAAGATATGCAATCAGACCTCACTACCATGGGCATGGATAGTGCAGACACCCGATTGAAAGTCAATTTAAACAAACGTCATCCGGGCGATGGATTTTCTAATATACCCTATGAGAAAGGCGCAGTATTCATAAGATTGCTTGAAGAAACCATCGGTAGAAAGCAATTTGACATTTGGCTCAATAATTATTTCAACAAATTTGCTTTCAAACCTACTACAACCGAAGATTGTTTGAAATTTATGGATGAAGAATTATTCAAAGGTGACACTGCGTTGAAAAATAAAATACAAGTGAATCGATGGGTGTATGAACCTGGATTACCAGAAAATTGTCCACGTAGTAATCCTAGACGATTTATTGAAGTAGATAAAAACAGAACGAACTTTGAACAACAAACAGCAGCTCGAAATTTAATTACAAAAAACTGGACAACACATGAGTGGTTACAATTTCTTCGCAAATTACCACATCCACTTACTGCAGATAAAATGAAAGATCTAGATGACACCTTCCATTTTACCGTCAGTACCAATAGCGAAATTGCAGACGAATGGTATAAATTATGTATCGCTTCAAATTATGAAATCGCATTCCCTTCCATGGAACATTTTTTGACGAATGTAGGTAGAAAGAAATTTCTTGAACCTCTTTATGGAGAAATGATGAAAACCGAAAAAGGAAAGTCAATGGCTAAAGCTATTTTCGAAAAAGCCAAGCCCAATTATCATCCACAGACAGCTGAAAAAATAGAAAAGATGTTGAAATAAAATATAGACCATGAAGCTGGAGAAGAAAAATGAAAAATTAATATCCACACCTCGCTTTATTGTAAGGTTAGGAAAATATGCATTCATTGCTTTGTCTATGCTAACGCTTGCAGAAGGCATTGGGGTAATGGGTTATCATTATATCTGCGACTTGAGTTTCATTGATAGTTTTCACATGTCAAGTATGCTATTAGCTGGAATGGGTCCAGTAGCTGAAATCAATACTTTTTATGGAAAACTATTTTCTTCATTTTTTGCACTATTTGGTGGAATTGCTTTTTTAAGTTTTACTGCAGTATTTTTCGCTCCTATTGTTCATCGTTTTTTACATATATTACATATTGAAGATCAAGAAAGCAATCAATAATTAAACATGGAATCAAGACCACCCCTACCACCCTTTACAGAAGAAACAGCACGAAAAAAAATTCAATTGGCAGAAGATGCATGGAATTCAAAGGATTCAGAACGAATTTCCAAAGCTTATACCTTCGATTCAGAATGGAGAAACAGAGCAGAATTTATCAATGGACGCACAGAAATCATTCAATTTCTGAATAGAAAATGGCAAATTGAATTGGATTACAAACTTAAAAAAGAGTATTGGGCTCATACTGAAAATCGCATAGCTGTGCGGTTTGAGTATGAGTACCACGATCAACAAGGACAATGGCACAGAGCCTATGGCAACGAAAATTGGGAGTTTGATTTCAATGGATTAATGACAAAACGATATGCGAGTATCAATGATTTAAAAATCAACGAATCAGAACGTAAGCTAAAATAATTAACAACATCCACCACCCGGTGTACAACAAGAAGTTTCTTTTTTAAGATCTCCTAAGTTCATTTTCATTTTTTCTGGCGGTATACCACAATGATCTTGTGCAAGGCAGTTGGTATGTGTAGCGACCAAATGAAATTGATTATTTACAAAATCAACTTCGAATTTTTCAATAGTCGATTGTTGATATTCAATTTCTATTTCAGGATCCTCACCTTCAAACAATGCATCAGATTGTTGTATGATCGACACCAATTTTGTAGGTTCCAATCGATGATCCAAATCACCTGCCACCCATAGTTGAAAATTAATTTTCTTTTCTTTACGTATCACCCCGCCACAATCAATAAAATGCTTTGTAATTAGTCCTACTTCGGTCACATGAAAGTGAGCAGGCACTTCGATTCCATCTATTTGAATAAACTGAAGTGTATCCAGCTGATGCAATGCTTGTATAAATGATGATAGTTTCATGAAATAATATTTTATATCGCAATAGTACGATATTACGATATTACGATGAAAAAAAAAATTAGTTTATGAAAATAACAATCATCCTTATGTAAAGATTCCATGAAAAATAAAATTATCACCCATAAAGAGCATTTTTAGTTATAAGGAATCCTATATCCTACTTATCTTGCAGTTCATTCTTTTAGCTTGTCGACTAACGTATTACTCATAACGCCTCCTTTTACACAATTGAATACGCCCTATCCCGCTACGGCTTATTTAAAAGGATTTCTGAATACAAAATCTATTACATCATATCAACTTGACTTAGGCATTGAAGTTATTTTAGCGATGTTTTCAAAAAATGGGTTGTGCAAACTATTTGAAGCGCCCCTTATTAGTGAAAAAATTTCTGAGAATGCATGCAGAATCATTAAACTCAAGGAGTCCTATATCAATACGATTGAAGATGTCATCCATTTTTTGCAAGGTAAAAATCCAACATTGGCCGATTTAATTTGTCAACGAAACTTTTTACCCGAAGCATCTAGATTCAATCAACTCGATGATATGCAATGGGCCTTTGGTGCTATGGGCATTCAAGATAAGGCAAAACATTTAGCAACCTTGTACATTGAAGATATTTCAGATTACATCAAAGAGTGTGTTGACGAACATTTTGGTTTTAGTCGATACGCCGAACGAATGGGACGATCTGCCAATACATTTGATGAATTATACCTTGCCTTACAACAACCATTCACTTATATAGATCAGATTCATCTTGAATTATTAAAACAGCACATTGAACAAATACAGCCTAAGATGGTAGCCTTGTCGGTTCCCTTTCCCGGCAACCTATACAGTGCTTTTCGATGTGCACAATGGATTAAACAACATTCCCCTCCTATTAAAATAGTCATGGGAGGTGGTTTTCCCAATACAGAACTACGATCAATAAGTGATAAACGAGTTTTTGAATTTGTTGATTTCATTACACTAGATGATGGTGAATCACCTATTGAATGTTTAATAGAATATATTAAAGAAAAACGAAGTATTGAACAACTTAAACGAACATTTACACTTGTAGGAAATCAAGTTATGTATATCAACAATAGTTCGTGTAGCGATTACAAACAACATGAAGTAGGTACTCCCGATTACAGTGATTTGTTGCTTAATCAATATATATCCGTTATAGAAATTGCAAACCCAATGCATCGACTTTGGAGCGATGGACGATGGAATAAACTCACGATGGCACATGGATGCTATTGGGGCAAATGTACATTTTGTGACATTACATTACCTTACATTAAAGAGTATGAACCCATAACAGCATCACTGTTATGCGATCGTATGGAAGAACTGATTGCTCAAACTGGCACCAATGGATTTCACTTTGTAGACGAAGCAGCACCACCTGCTTTGATGCGTGCATTGGCAATCGAAATTATACAACGCAAATTAGTTGTAACATGGTGGACCAATATTCGATTTGAAAAAAGTTTCTCGCGCGATTTGTGTTTACTTTTAAAATCATCTGGTTGTATAGCTGTTTCAGGAGGACTTGAAGTAGCTTCAGACCGCTTGCTAGCATTGATTCAAAAAGGTGTAACCGTGGAGCAAGTAGCCAATGTGACACAACATTTTACACAAGCAGGCATTATGGTACATGCCTATTTGATGTATGGATTTCCTACACAAACAGCGCAAGAAACCATTGATTCGCTTGAAATGGTTCGACAATTATTTCAAGCAGGTGTTTTACAATCAGCTTTTTGGCATCAGTTTGCCATGACGACACATAGCCCTGTAGGATTGCATCCTGAAAAATATGATGTACAAATACCCGATACAAGCGTAGGTAGTTTTGCTAACAATGATTTAATCCATTTAGATCCTAAAGGAACAAAACATGAAGCATTTAGTTTTGGTCTTAAAAAATCATTATTCAACTATATGCATTTAAATTGCTTTGATACACCACTCAATGAATGGTTTGATTTCAAAACGCCTAAGACAAGTATAGAACCAACCTATATTCAACAATGTATCAACGACAATCAACTCAAATCAATTCAAGCTTCGGCGAAAGTGATTTTCAATGGTATACTACCTGAACTAACTATCGTAAACCAACGTAAAAAAGGAAGAGAACGTGAATTGGCTGTACTTACATTTCAAACATTAAAAAAGCCAATCTCACTTCAAGTAACGAAAGAACAAGGTGAATGGCTAATGGAAATTTTAAAAACAGTATCTATAGAATCTAAAACACTAACAACCTTTGGCGAATTAACTAGTAACTTCGAAAAAGCTGGGCTTGAAGATTTTGATTTATTTTGGTACAATAAACCCATGAATACAATCTATGAAGTTGGACTTTGGGTTGTATAATTTAGTTGGATTACCCATAAAAACCTATTCTAGAAGCGAACAATAGAACACGGATTTAGCGGGTTGGAAAGATTAGAACAGATTTTAAACTTCGTATAAAGGATACTGAGTTCATTATCCACTACCAAAGGTAGAAATCAGCCCTAAAATCTCTGTGTGAATCATTCAAATCTATCCAATCAGTGTTCATGTATTTTAGGAATATTGGTTTTAAGCGGTTAATTTGGTTAATCCTTTTATTTACTTCTGTTCAACTTTAGTTGTTTTGAAAGGAACATTAAATTGTTTACAAATATATTTTGTAACATCTCTTCCTTGATTGATTGCAACGGGCAATCCACCACCAGGTCGACTCCACATACTGGAGTAATAATAATTTTTAAGACCTGGCAATAAAAAACCTACTGGAGGTTTTGAAAGCATTTTATCACCTGGTAACCATCCTTGTGCACTTCCTTGCCAATTATTTGTATATCGATAAATAGTGGCAGGCGTTGCGAAATCTGTCATCTCAATATCGTCTTTGATACCAGGATGGCGCTCTTCTAATCGATCTACGATTGATGCAATAAATTTCAATTTCTCTTCACGATATTTCTTACGATCATTTTTACGTAAGTCAATCCAATACTGACCATTCTTAGTATAGAAACTACAAGCCATCACCGTTTTACCTTCAGGAGCCAATGTGGGATCGTAATGATAAAAATGCGTTTCTAATCGATCCCATTTGGTACCACAAGGTGAAACTAATTGAGTCGTAATTGGGAAACGTATGAAATGAGGCTGCTCTTTGTAATCTCGCTTTAAACCAAATGTGACTAGCAATACTGAATAATACAGATCCATTTCCTTTTCATCTCGCAATCGAAGAATCTTATCATCTACATATTTCCCATCCAAAAAATCAAACACCGATTTATACCAATCCGCTGCTGAAACCACAGCGTCACATGTATGTATCACGTCATTTCTTACTAACAAACCAACAGCCTTGTCATTTTCAGTTAATATTTTTTTGACAGGTGTATTGTAATGAATTTTACCTCCCAATTCGGTATAGCGATCTGCAATACGTTGCGACCATTTGAGCGAACCACCAATAGGATAGCCAGCACTTTTTTGATCAAATACAGCCATCGGAAAATTAAATACCAACATACTCACTTCTTGCTCATCAAACAGATTCATAAATCCTTCTCTTACAAACTGGTTTTTAAATTTGCGTGCAAGCACGAAATTGGTTTGCTTTTTTTGCTTCAATAAAATGAATAATAATTTCAAATACCTTGACATTTTAATCCCACGTATCATGGATGGTATCAATGGCAATTTATCCATCAAAGGGGGTGTTTCAAATTCTTGTAACACTTTAATGTCATGTATATACTGATCGATTACTTTTTTATCTTCTGGTGCTAGGTCCATCAGATAAGCTCTCATTTGTTCGCAATTGGTATATACATGAAATACTTTGCTTCCATATTTATCGGCATGTTCTTTTACTTCGATCGATAGTCGTTCATCATGATGGTAAAATAGAATTTGTTTTAAATTCAACAATTCAGACCACATATTATAGAATCCACTCCCTTTATCAGTACCCAATATCCAATGTGCGCAACCATCAATGGTGAATTCTCCTTTTTCCCAACTAGTGCATAAGCCCCCGGGAATTGAATGTTTTTCGAATAATTCAGTGTCAAATCCATTCATCTGAAGATAACAGCCTGCTGTTAATCCTGATATCCCTGCACCTATGATGTTGATTTTGGTTTTTTGCTGCACCGCACAAATATAATAAAGGAAACTTGTTTCTAAGGTAGTTTACTACAATTCAATACTTTTCCACCTTTTGTGAATTCAATACACTCATCGAATGATAGCAAACCCTTACATTTGCCAACTATGCAGGATTATTTAACTCCCTTGAATGAGCCACAACGTGAAGCTGTTCTTTATACCGAAGGACCCTTGATGATAGTAGCTGGTGCAGGATCTGGAAAAACAAAAGTATTGACCACTCGTATTGCTCATTTAATCAATCTAGGCGTAGATTCTTTTCGCATATTAGCACTCACATTTACCAATAAAGCAGCCCGTGAAATGAAAGAGCGTATTGAACATACGCTTGGCAATACAGAAGCGCGCAATTTGTATATCGGCACTTTCCACTCGGTATTCTCTCGTATATTACGTGTAGAGGCCGAAAAACTTGGTTATCCAAACAATTTCACCATATACGATACCGACGATGCTAAGAGTGTATTGAAGACAATTATCAAAGAAATGAATTTGGATGACAAAACTTACAAACCTGCATTTGTTTACAATAGAATTTCTTCTGCCAAAAACAATTTATACACTTACAAAGAATATCAAGCCGATCATACCATACAGCAAGAAGATGCAAGAGGCAATCGACCAAGAATAGGTGAAATATTTGAAAGTTACAGCAAACGTTGTTTCAAAAATGGTGCAATGGATTTTGATGATTTATTGGTAAATATGTATATTCTATTGACCAATTTTCCTGAGGCCTTGGCTCGTTATCAGCACAAGTTTCGTTACATCATGATTGATGAGTACCAAGATACCAACCTTGCACAATACCATATCATCAAACTATTGGGTGCCGTAAGCGAAAATATATGTGTAGTGGGTGATGATGCGCAAAGCATATACTCTTTCCGAGGTGCAAGCATGGAAAATATATTTCAGTTTCAGAAAGATTACGATGATGTAAAAATCATTAAACTCGAACAAAACTATCGTAGCTCACGTACAATTCTGGATGCAGCCAATAGTGTGATCAATTTCAACAAAAATCAAATTAAAAAAGAACTGTGGACTGATCAAGAAAGCGGCGAAAAAATAAAGACAGTCTGTTCGTTTACAGACAATGATGAAGGCAAATTTGTGGCTGATGCCATCATGGAAAATAAATTACGCAATCATTTTTCCAACAAAGACTTTGCAATCCTATATCGTACCAATGCACAAAGTCGTGCCTTTGAGGAATCACTCAGAAGACAAAATATTAAATACAGAATCTATGGAGGGCTATCGTTTTATCAACGAAAAGAAATCAAAGATTTCATAGCCTATTTACGTATACTCGTCAATTCGCAAGAAGAAGAAAGTCTGCGACGTGTGATTAATTATCCTGCTCGAGGAATTGGCACAACCACCATTAATAAAATATCATTAGCTGCTCAGGAGCAAAACAAAACATTTTGGGAATTGCTCGAGAAACCAGCTGAGCTTGGGTTTAAGGGCGCTACCTTAAATGCGTTGGAAGGTTTTGTGACCATGATTAAAAATTTCCATGCCATGCTTACTAAAAAAAATGCCTACGAAGTAGCATTTGAAATTGGCAAAGCAAGTGGCCTCGTACAGGAATTGTATATCGACAAAACGGTAGAAGGACTTGCTCGATACGAAAACATACAAGAGCTATTAAATTCTATAAAAGAGTATACCGAAACGCCTACAGAAGATGGCGAATTGGAAGAAAAGAGTCTCGGGTCTTACCTACAACAAATTACCTTACTCACCGATGCCGACAAAGATGGCGAAGAAGATCAGGATGTCGTAAAGCTGATGACTGTGCACGCTTCCAAAGGCTTGGAGTTTCCTTGTGTGTTTGTAGTAGGCATGGAAGAAAATATTTTTCCGAGTAGTATGAGTATGTACGATCGTGAAGATTTAGAAGAAGAGCGACGATTATTTTATGTAGCCATTACACGTGCCAAATTTCGCTTATGGATTAGCTTTGCCAACAATCGATATCGCTTTGGCAGTTTGGTACAAAATGACCCAAGTCGTTTCTTGACCGAATTACCTGCAGCCTTGGTAGATGATTCGCAATCGGCCAAACCAAAACAGCGAACCGTGTTTAGCAAATCAACTCAAACGACCGACACGTCCATTCAACAGAAAAAAATTGCTACCAACAAAACCGCTTCAACGCATATTACTAGCTCCGACTTCAAGGCCGATGATCCTAAAAATATGACCATAGGTATGCAAGTAGAACATGAACGATTTGGATTTGGTACTATCTTGACATTGGAAGGACCTATCGCCAATAAAATAGCCAACATCGACTTTGGCACCATGGGACAAAAAAAGATTATGTTGAATTATGCTAAATTGCGAATAGTACAAGCTTAATTTTTTAATTATGAGTAAAGAAATTAAAACCATCGATGCCAAATTGAGCAAATGGATATTGAAGCAAAAAATATTTTTTGTCGCTACAGCACCCTTAACTGAGAAAGGCCATATCAATTGTTCACCCAAAGGCCTCGATTCATTTCGCATACTCGATGAATATACCGTTGCCTATCAGGACCTCGTAGGGAGTGGTGCCGAGACGATTGCACACATACGTGAAAACAAACGCATCGTGATCATGTTCACAGCCTTTGATGGCCCTCCCAAAATAGTACGACTATGGGGCGAAGGCGAGGTAATCACCTCTTCACATCCTGAATATGAAACAATCGCTTCTCAATTCAAACCACGCAGAGGTGTAAGAAGTTACATCCGTATACAGTTGACACGCATTGCCGACTCATGTGGCTATTCAGTTCCGCTATACGAATTCAAAAGCGATCGCGATGTATTGGACAAATGGGTCGATAGCAAAAGCGATGATGGTGTGAAAGATTACATTCGCAAAAACAATGCAAAAAGCATTGATGGCTTGGATGCCTTGGATGTATAGTGTTTGTAAGTTAAGAAAATATTTTTGGAGCCAAACGGATATTCATTATTAAACTACTTCCCGCTGTCTGCCGCGCACGGCGCTTGCCTCCATCGCGGCTAGTTTTCATCGTCATCTTCATTGTTCATCTTTTTATATACAAATGTTTTTCATACATTAGCAAAATGAACCCTACCACTCTCGACCAAGCATTCTTAGATGTACAAAAGCTAGTTACAAAATTTGAGAAAGGAAA
>JBIIJQ010000038.1:0-27997 GCA_044233655.1 Chitinophagaceae bacterium
AATTAGATTTATTTTTTTGTGAAGGAAAAATAGCTCCCCTTCCTTAAATATTTAGACGTAAAAATAGTCGTAAATGTTTGTTATGTACTAGTTATTTTCTTAAAAAATTGTTTTCGATAAAAAAAACCCTGCAAAGCAGGGTTTTAATTGTAATACATCCAATATTTTATTCCCCTCCAACGCGACTACCTGATTTTGTTTCACCTGCTGGTGGAACACCATCATCCTCAACGTCATTATTAATTTTAAGGTTTTCGTTTCTTCTGTCATTTCCAGATTTGTCAATATATTCTGGACGATTTTGATCATAAATCACTCTCATCTCAGGGATATCACCAATGACTCTAAATTCAGTACGGCGATTGTATTGACGACCTACTGGATTGTCTTTACCATTAATTGTGTTTGGTTTCAATGGATTTTTCTTCCCTTCACCACGAGCAATCATTCTGCCTCGATCTATCCCTTTAGTAGCCATGTAATTCATAACAGCTTGTGCACGTTTTACAGACAACTCGTTATTATATTCATCTTCACCTTTACCATCTGTATATGAACGAATTTCAACACTTACAGAAGGGTTATCTTGCATAAAGCGAACCATTGAATCTAAAGCACCATATGAATCTGGTTGAAAATCTCCTTTGTCAAAATTGTAATACACGTTTTGAACATGAAATTCAAAATCATTTGTAATTTTTCTCATATAGATTGTTACGAGTGTAGTATCATCTGGATCCATCACTGATTTACCGGAAGTACTTACTGTAGTTCTACCTGAAATATAAGCTGATTTATCAGCAGTTATTGTATAGTTTTTACCCAATGGAGTGTAGAATAAGAAATTACCCTCTTTTGAATAGAATGTATCTTTTAATACTTTAGCTCCATCTTCGTTCATTTTGATTACGACTTGAGGAATTTGCTCATTAGTAACTTCATCTATTACAACACCTTTAACATAGAAATTTGGCTCTTTAATCACTCTCCAAATATCATCACAACATGTTGGGTTCTTTTTATATAAACTACCTAAACGATTTGATACTACATAAGCATTATCTTTTGCTCCCGGATCTTGTACATAATATAAATCATCCGCTGATGAATTGATTGGGAATCCTAAATTTTGAAGGTTTGAATATCTTGAAGGACCTCCATCTGCAGAGAAAATGTCATATCCACCCATGTTTTCCCAACCATTGGAAGCGAAATATAATTTACCACGACGAGAATCATAGTATGGTGTAACATCGTTACCCCATGAGTTTACTTTTTTACCACAGTTTTGAGGACGACGATATGTTTTACGAGCAGAGTCATAAACCGAATACCAAATATCAAATCCACCAGCTGATTGTAATTTACGATCAGAAGAGAAGAACAATACTTCTTTCTTTCCAATCATAGCACAATAAGGGTTCGTGTTAGATGACATTGGATCATTGATAAATTCATCCATCAATTTAGGTGACCCCCATTGCCCTTTTGACAATTCAGCAACCCAAATTTTACATTTAATATCCATGCTATCTTCTTCGATACATTTCGTGAAGTAGAAACGTGTTCCACCTGGGCTCCATGAGCCATTCCCAACATGATACTTAGGATCGTTAAATTTCCCATCTTCAAATTTCATAGCTACTTCAAAACTATCTTTGATACGAGTACGATCAAATTCTTTTGGAGCCCACATGAAACGAGATACATAATCTTTTCTTTTATCCTTTCCTACTTCAATAATTTTTGCTGAATTCATTGTAGCAAAAACCAAAGCAGTATCACCTAGAGGCATTGGAGATAATTCAGTATTAACCGTATTGATATTTGGTCCTGCATTTTTTACAAAAGCTCTTCCTGGATCATTCAACGAACGCATGGCCATTTTACATCCATCAATTTCACGCTTGGCATACAATTTCATTTTCTTGTTTTTGCCATGATAATTTTTGATATAATATTCAAAACGCTCTATTGCTTTTTCATAGTCGCCATTTTGTTTTCTCATCTTCCCTTCTTTGTAGGGAGATTCAGGATATTTCTCTGGAGCGATTGCAAATGCTTCGGCATAATATTCTGCTGCAGGTGGATAGTCACGAGTTTCGGCCATACACTCAGCTAACATATATGCTAAATAAGGATTTCGAGGTTGCTCTTTCTTTAATTGATAATAATATTCTTCGGCAGTATAGAAACTTCCAATTTTAAACAAGCCATCAGCCCATTTCATTTTCTTTTTAAATGGCAGTTTAGCTGCTGGGTCTTCTTTAGGACCTGCTTGTACATTTACTGTCCCTAAACTTAGGAAAACAGAAATCATCGATAATAGCAATAGTTTTCTTCTCATTTCTCTGAAATGTTATATATAGGCGTAAATATAGATTTAATAATTTAAAAAAGGAAACGTTGCTAGATTTTTTTTTAAAATCTTGCACAAGGGAACGCAATTCTGCGAGCAAAATCCAATGGATTAGGCTTAACGTAACGTAATGAAATTTCAAATCCACCGTTACCTCCAGATGCTACTTTCAAGTCAGACATGTTGTAATCATAACCGAAACCTAGTCTAAAACCTTTGAATTCCAAACCTGCAGTAACAAGTGCGGCATCACCAAAACGATACCAACCACCAATAAATACTCCAGTTGCATCAGAACGAATTTCTGATTCACCAACAACATATAAGAATTCAGTCCCTGCAATCATTTCTGTAGCAGCTGTTTGTGTTTGATATAAAAATGCAGGTCGTATACTTAAACGTGGTGACGCATACCAAATAGCTCCAATTTGACTACTGATGCGCATTCCAAGTCCTACTTCATTATTTTGTTTTTTAAGAAATGATTCTTTTGGTTGATTTAAATTGTGACCTGCTACACCGATACTATAACCAAAATTTTCACCAGTAGCATGTTGCCAGTTTAATCCAACATTAGCTGTAAAATATTTTACTTTAGGATTCAATTGTTCTCCGGTAGTTCCAGGTTGGAATCCACCATTTTTGAACTCATCACCCCAATACAATCTTGATAAATCGATTGATTTTTGAGTATAACCTCCTTGTAATCCAAGAGATAATGATTTATCAGAATTACTTCCTAAAAATTTGTGATATGCTAACGATGCAAGTGCAGTTAAATTAGCCAAATTGCCATCTCCTGAACGATCATTGTAAACACTAAATCCACCTCCTAGATAATCGTCCACAGCAATATCTCTAAATAAAGGTGCATCAACAGAACCACCAAATGTAACATAAGGTGTAGTAACGCTTGACCATTGATTTCGATAAATGCCCGTCACACGATACATTCCAGTGTAATTACCTGTCAAGGCAGGATTCAACATCATAGGTGCACCATTGAATTGAGTAAAGTGCATATCTTGAGCTTGTGCTGTAAATAAAGATGCGACTGCTAAAAAGGTAGTTGCTATTTTACGAGTTGCTTTTTGAATATTCATTGTATGAAGCATAGTTTTTTATCGAATTAATGTTACATTTCCTTGTTTGTAAAAACGCTTACCTGTTGAGGTTTTAGCATCGATTACATATACATAAGTGCCCATTGGTTGTACCTTCCCTTTGAATTGACCATTCCATCCTTTTTCAATATCTTGAGTCTCAAAAACAAGCTCTCCCCATCTATTGAAAATTCTAAAATAACTAAGCGTAGCAAGGCCTCGTTTAATTATTTTCAAGTCATCATTGATACTAGTACCGCTACCGGGACTAAATGCACTAGGCAAATCTAATATAGTTTCATCAGAAATCCTAATAGTAATTGAATCTATTATTTTGCATCCAAATTCGGTTGTTCCTGCTACAAAATATTTAGTTGTTACAGGAGGATTGGCTACAGGCGTTTCAATGTTAATCGCTGAAAGATGATAATTAGGTGACCAAGTATAGAATGAACAATTCCCTTGCGGAGTCAACATGATAGATTCTCCAGGGTAAAGTGTAACGTCATCTCCAGCGTCTAGTACAGCACTAGAAGCAACTGCAATTCGCACAACATCAGTATCAATACAACCGTGTGTGCTTGTAGAATAAACCGTATATTCAATCGGAATATTTGGAACAGAAAATGGAGAATTACTCAATGTATCGCTTAAATATAGTCCCGGAATCCAATGATATGAAACGCCCCCATTGGCAGAATAAAACACTGTATCTTTTGGACAAATAGTAATATCTTCTGGCGTAATAGTAGCAAATTCAGTTGGGTAAACAGTTATCACTAAATTATCAGTATCTGAACATCCAATTGGGGTTGAAACAATCAAATCTATATTCTGAGTAGTATGCCCATCAAATACTGGATTTGGTATTGTGCCATTATTTAAATCACCTGCAGGATCCCAATTATAAGAATATTGATTATACCATGATGGAATTACAGTTGCATGCAATTGTACCGTATCCCAATCACACATTTCACGGTCATTTCCTGCAAATACTATTGGAACTGGCTGTACTTCTATATTGAATGATTTCACCATTGGAATACATCCTGGATAAGTAGCTGTTACAGTATATTTCACAGTTGAATCCGGAATTGAAATCGGATCTTCAATAGATGGATTATTCAAATAATCAGGCGGAGTCCAAGCATAAGAAAACAATGGATGACCAGTTACATTTATATCCACTTGTGCTCCTTTACATACAATCGTATCTCCGTTATGAAGAAAAATATCATTTGGCAATACTAAAATATTAATAGTATCGTCGCCAGCACATCCTGCAGCTTGAGGTTCTACATGCAATATCAAATCAAAATTACCTGTTTGAGAATACGTTGCTATTGGGTTAGGTATAGTAATATTATTTAAATACGCCGATCCTGTTCCCGACCAAGCATAGGTATAGGTTTGATTTGGTGTAATGGTTGCGTTATACTGGACCACCATATCCTTACAGAGAATGGTATCATTACCAATTTTAACCAATGGTGGCTCATTGATTGTAATTTTTATTGTATCACATTTAGGTGCACACCCTGAGTTAGGCAATGTAGCACATACAACATAATCAGTTGTGACATTTGGACTTACTGTTGGTTCTTTTATATTGGGGTTGTTGATATTATTGATTGGAGTCCAACTATATTGTAATGAATCATCTCCAAAAACTAATATATTTACACTGTCTTCTTTGCATATTGCTGTATCAGGCGTAATGATATGGACTGCAAACGTATCACTAATAAATAAGCTTACAGAATCTACAATATTATTTGAGCATGGTGCAAGTTGATAAATTTTAATTTCTTCAGTCCCTTCTGGCAAACCATCTAGTATAGCAGCAATTGCTAAATATGCAACTGTATCATTTGCTGGAATCGTAATGCTACCAAATGGCGCTCCAGGAGGAATCGTTGATACTGCGTAATCTGCAGGATAAGTAGCTACACCACCTAATTGATAATTTATCGTATATGGAAAAGGAGTTGCGGCAGGTCGAGTCACTTTTACAAACCCAGAAGCACAACCTTCCACTATATATGGATAAGGATTATTCAACGATGATTGAGGGAAAAACGAAATTGAATTTGAGGTTAAACTACCCTCTTTTAAAAACACACCTGAATCAAGTATACCATCACCTTTATCTGCGATGGCAAGTTTCAAGTGATAGGTAGAACATGGTTGAACCACAGCTACAGCTTGCAATGGAGTCGTAAAACCTTGATAGTTTACAGAAGTTCCTGCAGTATTACATACGAAATAAGCACAAGTATTGTTCACTGCATTGAACATAGCACAACCTGGTGTCAGGTTAAAGCAATTGGTATTGGCTGTATTGCAACAACCTGGTTGATTTGGACAATATATAGTACTCACACCTACAGGGCAAGTTGTAGAACCAGGAACTAAGGCAATATTTTGACTACTATTCGAAAACGGACCTACTATGCCAGGGCCACTTATGAAAAATCCAAATACATCATTAAAATTAGAACAAGTAAAACTTGGGTATTCTGTAGAACCAAATACATAATCAAATTTAACCGAATCACCCAATGGTACAAAATCAAATTCTAAAATACAACCATCAAATGTAGCACCACCAATAAGAGTAGTTAAATCGGCATCTCCAGCTGTATTGTTAGAGGTTGATGGCCCTAAAGCAGGTCCATTTGCACCTTGTATAGCACCATTTGTTTGTGCAGTACCAGAAGTAAGTATAATTCCTCCTTGCAAACCTAAATTAGTTGTATTGGGAGGTGTTACTACAAATGTACCATTCGCATTACCAGGACAATTCATAGTAGGATTAGAAATGGTAACACCAGCACCTACGAGTGTTTGTGCAAGTATAGTAGCTGTTTGATTACCCGCTACCGTTATTTGAGCTTTACTATCGTTTACTAATCCTATCATTAGGATTGTTAGTAAAGACAATAAAGAATGTAATTTAATCTTCATGTAACTCTTATTAAAACAAATTCTAAAATTTAGAATCGTCGTTATATTCAACAAATTTACTCTTTTTTTTATTTTTTCCCAATTGTCATTTAAAATACATTTGACAAACATTCTTTCTATTCAATCGTATTTCCATAAGGAATACTTTTTAGAGAATATTTTTTTCATAAAAAAAATGTAGGTTTGTGCGTCATGGCAAAAAGCAAGTCACAAAAAAACTCCCCATCTTCTAAAAAGTCAATAAAAAAAGAACAATCTATTCCTATTTTCAAACGAATCTTCACATTCATAGACGATCAATTGAAGAAAATAGTTGGCGTGCTTTTCATTTTGATTTCAATATTTTTATTCGTTTCATTTTTTTCTTATTTCACCTCTTGGAAAATAGATCAGGACAAGGTACTTAATTTTCATGGGCTGGTCGATTTCCTTTTCAATAATGGACTTCAAATACAGAACACAGGCGGTCGATTAGGTGCATTTTTATCCCATCAACTTATTTACAATGGATTTGGGGTTGCTTCATTTGCTTTTCCTTTCTTTTTAGGAATTTGGGGGCTTAATTTATTACTTCATCAACGTATTGCATCTACAATTCGTACATTTTTTTATTCATCATTGGTGATTATATTACTATCGCCTGTATTGGCCTATTTCTTACCCTCAAAACAATTTCCTTTCCCTTGGGGTGGTCAATTTGGTAATGTAATCATCGAACATCTTAGGAATCTTGCAGGAAATGTAGGAACAACTTTAATCATGATTGGATTAGCACTTGTACTACTTATCCTTGTTTTTAATCCTATTTTCCGATTACCATTCTGGCATCGATTATTTGAGAAAAAAGAAGATGAACCCGCACTTGAACCTGAGCTTGAACCTCTTAAAGTTAAGAAATCTATTATTCAAGTTGATGAACAACTTTCTACTATTCCAGTTCATGAAGAAACCAATTATGCTGAGACATCCTCTTTGGATGAGTTAATCACTCATGATAGTGTTCAAGTACCTGAATCCTTTTGGAATGAAACTGCTATATCTCAGACTGAAATAATTCCTGAACCTTCAAATGAACTACCAATTGAAATCAATCAAGTGGTTGAACAACCTATTGTTACAGAGCAACCAAAGGAAATCGAACTTGAACCTATCGCTACAGAAACGTTTACCCCGCCTGCATCTGATCTTACATTAGAAGTAGTAAAAATAGATGACCCCATTGAAGAAATTGTAGATGCACACGCTAGTGTAGGCACCGATGAACCATACGACCCCTCCCTTGAACTTCGCAATTATAAATTTCCAACCTTAGACCTTCTTGAACAACGTTCCAACGAGGACATCTCTATTGACAAAAACGAATTGGAACTCAACAAAAATCAGATTATTAATACACTGAAAAGTTTTGGAATTTCTATTGCTAAAATTTCTGCAACCGTAGGGCCTACAGTTACATTGTATGAAATAGTACCTGCAGAAGGTGTTCGTATTTCTAAAATTCGTAACCTAGAAGATGATATTGCATTGAGTCTATCTGCATTGGGCATACGTATCATAGCACCAATTCCCGGTAGAGGTACGATAGGTATCGAAGTACCCAATCTGAAAAAGCAATTTGTATCTATGCGTACATTGATTGCTTCTGATAAATTTATTCACAATGATTTTAGTTTGCCTATAGCGTTGGGTAAAAAAATTGACAATGAAAACTATATCGTAGACCTTGCAAAAATGCCTCACTTATTAATGGCAGGCGCAACAGGGCAAGGTAAATCTGTCGGGATTAATACAATCCTTGTTTCGTTACTATATAAAAAACATCCATCGCAATTGAAGTTTGTAATGGTAGATCCTAAGAAGGTCGAACTTTCAATTTACAAAGTCATAGAGAAACACTTTTTAGCAAAATTACCCAATGAAGAAGAAGCCATTATCACCGATACAAAGAAGGTGATTAATACCTTGAATGCGCTTTGTATTGAAATGGATAATCGATATGATTTGTTGAAAGATGCTGGCGTTCGTAATATTCGTGAATACAATGAGAAATTTATTAAACGAAAATTACTACCGACCAAAGGTCACATGTACTTACCCTTTATTGTTTTAGTGGTAGATGAATTTGCCGATTTGATTATGACTGCTGGCAAAGAAGTTGAAATGCCTATTGCTCGTATTGCTCAATTGGCGCGTGCTGTGGGCATACATTGTATTGTGGCTACACAACGTCCTTCTGTAAATGTAATCACGGGTACCATCAAAGCCAACTTCCCTGCACGTGTAGCTTTTAAAGTTTCTGCCAAAGTGGATTCACGTACTATTCTCGATGCAGGTGGTGCCGAGCAATTGATCGGACAAGGTGATATGCTTATCCTCAATGGAAGTGAACTGGTACGTATTCAATGTGCCTTTGTAGATACGCCAGAGGTAGAACGCATCGTAGAATTTATTGGTAATCAGCAAGGCTACCCTACTGCATTTGATTTACCAGAATATGAAGGTGCCGATGGCGGTGACCTTGCAGGTGGTGGTGGTGCCAAATCCCTCAAAGATGTCGATCAAATGTTTGAACAATGCGCTCGATTAGTCGTGACTTCTGGCAGTGGTTCTACCTCTATGCTTCAGCGTCGTTTCAACCTTGGGTACAACCGTGCAGGTCGTATCATGGATCAAATGGAAGCTGCAGGAATCGTTGGTGCAAGTACGGGTGGTAAACCCCGAGAATTGATGGTACATACCGAAGCTGAATTAGAAGAGGTAATGAGAGCGATTGGAATATTGAATTAGGAAAATCTAATAATGTTTTCTAGTAAATTGTTGGTGATAACACCAATAAAGGCGTAAAACAATAATACAAAGCTCAGCCTTTATTCACAACCAACTTTTTTGGAGCCAAGCCAATATTATCTATTTAGCTACTTCCCGCTGTCAGCCGCGCACGGCGCTTGCCTCCATCGGGGCTAAATTTTAGGGACACATGCATTATTAAGCTGATGAAATACAAATGCAATCAAAACATGATCGACAGTTATCGACCCAAAAGAATATTGTTTAGTGAGGCATCGGCCATTATGCAAATACCAAGATTAAAAAATGCATTGTTGATGATTTTATTAAAATACCCTCTATATTTGTTGATGCAATTTACAAATTAATATATACCCTTTACTACCTTGTTTGTCTAATTTTGAGATAAAGTAGTTTCTATAAGTAAGTTGGCGGAAATTGTCGATCTTCAAAACGAAATATCTACGAAGATTTATATATTCTAGTTCTAAACAATAAAGGAAAAGTGATTATTAAATCTAAAAATAAAGAGTGATAAAATTTTCGGTGTGATCATCACGACTTTCATCTTTTTTGTATTTATGACTCTTATTGGTTTTACAAATATTGACATTTACATTTCTGGCTCCATTGTTTTATTATTATTTCTTTTAATTGTCATCTTGGAACATAAAGATTTTATTTTGGAAGGGGATAGATTTATAATAAAGTATTCCATCTTAAAGCTAGATCTTGTTTCAGTGAATTTAGAAAACGTTCAGCAATTCTATTTCCACATATGGCATCCGCTTGGTTCTGTAGATATCACATACATTGACAATGGAATGAAAACTAAAAGAATAAGATTTAAGATGAAGCATAATAAGGATGAATTTCAATAAATGATTGACAATATAAGGGCAAGAAATATTGAGGTTGTTACATTCGGAAATACAGGAATAGAATAATCAACTCCTATTAGCAATTATAAGGCGTTGGAACTGTGCTCAGGCTTCTAGTGATTAAGCAAAAAGTTAAGCGATAACATATCTTTCCGCCATTGCCAATATTATCCAACAACAATAAATAATGCAACCCTATTTTAGGATTATACGCAAATAAAAAAACGCAACCAATATTGACAGCGTTCATTGTTTCCACAATTGCCGATATTATCCACCTACAATTTACAAAAAAACCTATTTTAGGACTTAACGCAAATAAAAAAACGCTGCCAATTTTGACAGCGTTCATTGCTTTATTTTTGAATTAACCTATTCGTTGTGGAAATGAAGATCAAGTCCAAGTCCGCGTAACTCATGTACCAATACATTGAAGGATTCTGGTATACCTGGTTTAGGTAAATTATCTCCTTTCACAATGGCTTCATATGTTTTAGCACGTCCTGTGATATCATCCGATTTGAGTGTAAGCAATTCTTGCAGGATATTAGAAGCACCATAAGCCTCAATAGCCCATACCTCCATCTCTCCAAAACGCTGACCTCCAAATTGAGCTTTACCACCCAATGGTTGTTGTGTAATCAAACTATATGGTCCGATCGAACGAGCATGCATCTTATCATCTACCAAGTGATGTAGTTTCATCATATAGATAACACCTACAGTTGCTTTCTGATCAAAACGATCACCCGTTTCACCATCGTACAAGTACGTATGACACCAGTCTGGCAAGCCTGCTTCGATTACTTTCGCTTCGATTTCATCTTTGGTTGCACCATCAAAAATTGGTGTTGCAAATTTCACACCCAATTTCATACCTGCCATACCTAAGATAGTCTCATAGATTTGACCCAAGTTCATACGAGAAGGTACACCCAATGGATTCAATACGATATCTACTGGCGAACCATCTTCTAAGAATGGCATATCTTCTTGACGTACAATACGTGCTACGATACCTTTATTACCATGACGACCTGCCATCTTATCACCCACTTTCAACTTACGTTTACTAGCAAGATATACTTTAGCCAATTTCAATACACCGTTTGGTAATTCATCACCAATGGTGATATTGAATTTCTCACGTTTGTATCGACCTATTTCTTCGTTGTAACGAATGTTGTAGTTGTGTAATAACTGATTGATTAAATCATTCATTTTCTCATCAGCAGTCCAATTCAATGGATTTACGGTAGTGAAGTCAATTGATTTCAACACCTTCGCACTGAATTTGGCATTCTTCCCTACTACGATTTCGCCGTAGTGATTCGTAACCCCTACCGATTGCTGACCATCCAACAATTTCTCCAATTTAGCATGCAAGTTATCGTTGATGATAGTAAGATTCTCTTGATGAACTTTATCGATCTTCTCAATAGCTGTTTTTTCTTTAAGCTTAGAGTTTTTATCTTTTTTAGCACGAGCAAACAATTTTTTCCCGATTACAACTCCTTCAATAGATGGAGGCATTTTCAATGAAGCATCTTTTGCATCACCTGCTTTATCACCAAAGATTGCACGTAATAATTTTTCCTCTGGTGTTGGATCTGTTTCACCTTTAGGTGTAATTTTTCCAATAAGGATATCGCCTTCTTTTACATGAGCTCCCAAACGGATAATACCATTTTCGTCCAAATCTTTTGTAGCTTCTTCGCTTACATTTGGTATATCTGGCGTCAATTCCTCTTCACCGAGTTTAGTATCACGTACTTCTAATTCATACTCATCGATATGGATGGATGTAAACCAGTCTTCACGTACTACTTTCTCATTGATTACGATCGCATCCTCAAAGTTATATCCTTTCCAAGGCATAAATGCTACACGTAAATTTCTACCCAATGCTAATTCACCATCTTGGGTTGCATAACCGTCAGTTAAGAAATCACCTTGTTTCACTGCTTGTCCTTTTACCACATGTGGTTTCAAGTTGATACAAGTACTTTGATTGGTTTTAGCGTATTTCGTCAATTTATATACAACTAAATCATCTTCAAAAGAGATTAATCGTTCTGTTTCGCTTCGTTTGTAACGAACATGTATTTCATTCGCATCTACATATTCTACTACACCTTCACCTTTGGCAGTGATTTGAATACGAGCATCGCGCGCTGCTTTTGCTTCAAGTCCTGTACCAACTATTGGATTTTCAGGACGTAACAATGGTACACCTTGACGTTGCATGTTTGATCCCATCAAAGCACGATTCGCATCATCATGCTCAAGGAACGGAATCAACGAAGCACTTAATCCTACAATTTGATTCGGTGCCACGTCCATGTATTCTACTTCAGCTTTGTCCAAGATAGGGAAATCACCTGTTTGACGAGATCTGATTTTATCTTCAACAAAGTTACCTTTTTCGTCTAATGGCACGTCTGCTTGTGCAATTTTTGCATCATCCTCTTCTTCTGCACTTAAGTATACACTTTTAGCATCTACCTTTCCTTCTCTTACTTTGCGGTAAGGAGTTTCGATAAAGCCCATATCATTTACTTTTGCGTGAACGCAAAGTGTAGAAATCAAACCAATGTTTGGTCCCTCAGGTGTTTCAATTGTACATAAACGGCCGTAGTGAGAATAGTGTACGTCACGTACCTCAAATCCTGCACGTTCACGACTTAAACCTCCGGGCCCTAGAGCCGAAATACGACGTTTGTGCGTAATTTCAGATAATGGATTGGTTTGATCTAAGAATTGTGATAATTGGGATGTTCCAAAGAATGAATTTATAACAGATGACAATGTACGTGCATTGATCAAATCGATTGGTGTAAACACCTCATTGTCACGCACGTTCATACGCTCACGGATAGTACGAGCCATACGAGCAAGACCAACACCAAATTGAGCATATAATTGTTCACCAACAGTACGTACACGACGGTTGCTTAAGTGATCGATATCATCGATTTCAGCTTTTGCATTCGTTAATTGTACTAAGTATTTAATGATAGCGATGATATCGTCTTTCGTTAATACTTTTTTAGTAATCGTAAGAGGGAATCCCAGTTTACGATTGATTTTGTATCGTCCTACTTCACCAAGATCATAACGCTTATCAGAGAAAAACAACTTGTCGATAATACCACGTGCTGTTTCATCATCTGGAGCATCTGTGCTTCTTAATTGACGATAAATATGTTGAACAGCTTCTAATTCTGAATTAGAAGTGTCTTTATTCAATGTATTGTAAATGATAGAGAAGTCACCACCTGTATCTTCTTTTTGCAAGAAAATAGATTTGATACCTAAATCGATTACTGTTTCGATGCTATCTTCTGTCAAGATTGAATCACGATCAAGAATAACTTCGTTACGCTCAATTGAAACAACTTCACCTGTATCTTCATCTACGAAATCTTCAGTCCAGCTTCGTAATACACGAGCAGCTAAACGTTTTCCAACGTGATCCAACAATGTTTTCTTATCGGCATTCACCTCATCGGCCATACCAAATAATTCAAGAATGTCTTTATCCGTTTCGAAACCAATAGAACGCAACAACATCGTAACCGGGAATTTCTTCTTACGATCGATGTACGCATACATTACATTGTTGATATCTGTAGCAAACTCCATCCATGCTCCTTTGAAAGGAATCACACGAGCAGAATAGATTTTAGTTCCATTTGGGTGAGTGGATTGTCCGAAGAATACACCTGGTGAACGATGAAGCTGAGATACAACAACACGCTCAGCACCGTTGATTACAAAAGTTCCTCTTGGTGTCATGTAAGGGATATTTCCCAAAAACACATCCTGAACAATCGTTTCAAAATCAATATGCTCTTCGTCATTACAACTTAAGCGCAATTTTGCTTTCAGTGGAACTGAATAAGTTAATCCACGGTCGATACATTCGTCGATAGAATATCTTGGTGGGTCAACAAAATAATCCAAAAATTCCAATACGAAGATATTTCTTGTATCGGTAATAGGAAAATTCTCTTTGAATACACGGAAAAGACCTTCGTTGTTTCTTTTATCCGGAGTGGTCTCCAACTGGAGGAACTCTGAGTAAGAAGCCAACTGAATGTCTAATAAATCAGGTGTTTCAGAAGATTGTTTGATTTTACCGAAGCTGATTCTTTCGGATATTTTTGCATTTTTTACTGCGGCCATAGTTTAGTTTAACGCGTTATTTAAAAACCAATACTTCCCAAATAGGTTTGCCCTATTAGTTAATCAACTACAATAAGTTAGAATAAGAAAATTTGCACGTGCGTTGCCAATTTGGGAGTGCGAAAGTAACACAGTTTTTTCACATAAGCAAAAATTATTCCAATATTTTATATTAAGAAAAAAATATATGTGATAATCCAGCAATATGTCTACCTAAAAATCGATTGTGAAAATAGAATTAAAAACGCTTATAATAAAAATTATTCTCTATTCTCAAGAATGGCTCAATTGTCTAGTCTATCTTTACGTTTCAAAAATAAATTAACTATGTCATTTAAAATATACACCAAAACAGGCGATAAAGGAACTACAGCCCTCATTGGAGGCACCCGAATCCCGAAAAATCATATTCGAATAGAAGCCTACGGCACTGTAGATGAATTAAACTCGTGGATTGGATGTATTTATGATCAACTAGAGCAGGCGGAGCTAAAAAATTTATTGAAAGAGATTCAAGACCGACTTTTTACTTTGGGTTCATCACTTGCATGTGATCCTGATAAAAATACTAAGATGGAAATCCCAGATTTAAACCCAGCGGACATCACCTTACTTGAACATGAAATAGATCGTATGAATGAAGTATTGCCTGAATTGAAAAACTTTGTACTGCCTGGTGGTAATTTAATTTCATCTAATCTACATGTAGCACGTTGCGTATGCCGAAGAGCAGAGCGAATCTGTGTGGCTATACAAGAAGAAAATCAATTTATTGATGCTCAAGTCATTCAATACCTCAACAGGCTTTCAGATTATTTGTTTGTATTAGCTCGATATGTGTTGCATATTAACAAAGGCGTAGAGACTATTTGGAAAAGCAGAATGTAATGAAAGATTTGAGATGTGAGATTTGAGACGTGAGATGTGAGATGTGAGATGTGAGACGTGAGGCAAAAGATTTGAGACGTGAGATGTGAGATAATAGATAACTGCGTAAATAAGATGAAGCAAATTTATAACCATCATTATTCTAGTAACAAAAACTATATTCACAACTTACTTCATTAGAACTTAATAGCACCACAAACCTGATAACCATCCAAACCTGAAAACCTTCCAAACTTTCAAAAGCCCTCTTACTCTACTGTTACGCTTTTAGCTAAATTTCTTGGTTGGTCTACATTACAACCTCTCATTAATGCAATATGGTATGATAATAATTGTAATGGCACTATAGAGACTAATGGAGATAGTAATTCATCAGTTTCAGGAATTTCAATGACTTCATCTGCTAAGGCTTTGATGATTGTATCTCCTTCATTTACGATGGCAATAATTTTACCTTTTCGAGCTTTTACTTCTTGAATGTTTGAAACAATTTTTTCATGAGCACTCATATTTGTTGCAATAAATACAACGGGCATGTTCTCATCGATCAACGCAATAGGACCATGTTTCATTTCAGCAGCAGGGTAACCTTCTGCATGGATGTAAGAGATTTCTTTCAACTTCAAAGCACCTTCCAATGCAATTGGAAAATTCAACCCACGACCTAGGTATAAGAAATTTTTAGCGTCTTTATATTTAGCAGCGATTTCTTTGATTACATCATTGGTTTTCAAAGCACCTCTGATTTTATCAGGAATGGTTTCCATTTCGTACAATACTTGGCGAAGTCTAGACTGAGAAATAGTTCCTTGACTTTGTGCTAATTGCAATGCCATCAAGGTCAAAATTGTAACTTGAGCAGTAAATGCCTTGGTAGATGCTACTCCAATTTCTGGACCTGCATGTGTATACGAACCTGCATGAGAAGCACGAGCAATCGATGAACCGATTACATTACAAATACCATAAATTAAAGCTTGACGATCTTTTGCAATTTGTATAGCAGAAAGTGTATCGGCAGTTTCTCCTGATTGGGAAATAGCTAATAAAACATCTTTTTCATTTACAATTGGATTTCTATATCTAAACTCAGAGGCATACTCAACCTCTACAGGAATACGAGCTAACTCTTCGATTAAATACTCTGCAATTAATCCACTATGCCATGAGGTACCGCAAGCTGTAATAATAATGCGTTTTGCATTATTGATACGACCTGCAAATTCACTCACACCACCAAGTTTAATCCAGCCTTGTTCTGCATTCATTCTTCCACGCATACAATCCAACACTACTTGTGGTTGTTCGTATATTTCTTTCAACATGAAATGCTCATATCCACCTTTTTCTATTTTTTCCAAATCCATTTCTAGCTTTTGGATATAAGGTGATTTCTGAATATTCCCCAATGTTTTGATATCTAAAACTCCGTTACGATTCAACACAGCAAATTCTTCATCATTCAAATAAACAACGTGCTTAGTATATTCGATAATAGGAGATGCATCAGATGCTACATAAAATTCGTCTTTACCTACACCGATTACAAGAGGACTTCCTTTACGAGCTGCCACTAGTTTGTTGGGCTCTCGTTTATCAATCACTACAATAGCGTAAGCGCCCACTACTTCATTCAAAGCGATACGAACGGCTTCTTCAATACTTGTATTTTCGGCTGTTTGTATATCTTCTATTAGATTCAATAATACTTCGGTATCAGTATCACTTGTAAATGTATATCCACGACCTTCTAGCTCAGTTTTAAGAGCACCATAATTTTCTATAATCCCATTATGGATAATAGCCAAATTACCTGAATTGGACATATGCGGATGAGCATTGCGATCACAAGGTACTCCATGAGTTGCCCATCGCGTATGACCAATACCAATAGAGCCATGTTTATCTTTATCGGCAGCAAACTGCTCCAATATCGATACTTTCCCTTCTTTTTTTAATATACTTAAATCGCCATTGAGCAATGCAATGCCTGCACTGTCATAACCACGATATTCTAATCTTTTTAATCCTTTTATTAAGATCGGATAAGCTTCTTTAGGTCCGATGTATGCAACTATTCCACACATAGTAATTATTTCTTTATTTTAGTATAAATTAAATTCAACGTAGGTTTAAACTCAGTAGACAAACTTCCACTACCTCTTAGTAAAGTGCGATAGGAAGCAGGTAATCCTGTACTTAAACCCATTATTTTGAGCCTAAAGTTAGTATTCTTTTGTGAAATTAATTTCTGAATTGTTTGCGGGATCACAAATTTGTACTGAATATAGTTAATTCCATTTAAAGTATACTGACTTCGCTTACCATCTACAAAACTCGCGCCAAAAACTGCGTACTCTGGTACGATTGCATCAAAGCCCTTGGTATCACTAGCTATAATCTGCATCCGCGGTGTAACTCCATAGAGAGAAGTATCAATCCAACTGTAATAAGGTGATGTAGAAGTGAAAACCAATTCGGCTTTATTTACAACTGAATTTTCAAAATTGGCAAGGTAAGGAAACGAAATCAATGTAGCAATTCCAGGATTTGTTTGTACAAAAAGGACTGAATCTCCGGTTGATTTTCCAGTATTCAATTGCGCTTTTGCTAAAGTCCCATTATAATTGTGAATGATTGTATTAAAGCGATTACAATTATTGGGATCAAAAGAAAATACATCAACCGTTGTGTCAACTACATTGTTGGTATTTGTGTAACGATAATAGATATACATTCTGGTATTGTATGTATCAAAAAATCCAAGTGCAGATCCATTGTTTGAATCTGGTTCTATAGCAAACCCTCTCCACCAATCTAAATATTTGCTATAGTCTGCCGCTGCACCTGTAGCACCTAATTCAACTTGGGTTTGAAGACTGTCTGCAAACCAAGAAGCAAGTTTCATTCTAAGTTGCGGTTGTAATTTTACATTACCAACAGTAGGCGAATCAAGAGAAAAAGATTTGAAATTAACTGTCTGACTAGCTAATAAATTTGAATAATCGACTGAATCTTTGGTAAATTCATATTGGGCTGAATCTCTTGGAAATCGCTTGATTGATCTGAAAACTTTAAACGTTTGACTAGAATTGCTTAGTGTATCTCCATAACATGATTTGTACGGAATGGATAATACAATCGAATCAATAGTACGAGAAGTTCCAGTAGCATTGGTTTTAAATGCAAAATTGGCAACGGGTGGCAATACTTCAACATGAAATGAAGCATAGGTCTTTCCAAAAACAGGATCTGAAGTAATTGTACCTAATGTATGATAAAAGGAAGGTGCATTTGAAATACGATTACTCCCTACGATACCGCCTGTAAGCAACGAATCCTGATAAATATTATGTGTTATAACCGTATTAGTATCTGTAAAAAACGTAAACACGTTGTCTACAGCTGGTACCAAACTAGAAGGTAAAATCGTATTTTCTTTACAAGAAGAAAAGGTGATTGCAAGTAGTATAATTGAACAAAACAGCTTGTTTTTCATCAGTAGATTCGACATTATTTTTTTCATTCAATTTATTTGCCTGCCAAGGTATTATATAAGTCCATTATTTCGGTCAAATCATCGTTCTCTGAACTGAAATTTAACACTTTTTTACTACGAGATGGCTTAATATTGAGTTTTTCATCAATACTCTTATCTGAAAATATTACGGCATCAGCACTTTTTGCTCCACCAGCATACATATCCATGGTAGCACCATCTTTATAGATATCTAAATCTTTATCTTTTAATGGTGTACTTGCTAATACTTGATCACCAAAACTAGCACCAAGTGATTCTTTTAATGTTTCCTTTGAAGCTGAAAAAATTAATTTTGAGTTTGCGAACACAGGCTCCTTTTTGTAGTAGGATTTGATGTACATTGGAATCAATGCACTCATCCAACCATGTACATGTATCACATCAGGAGGCCAACCAAATTTTTTCACTGTTTCTAATGCGCCTTTGCAGAAAAAAATCGCTCTTTCTGTGTTGTCATCAAAAAAAATGCCTTTATCATCGTGAAATGTTTGTTTGCGTTTATACATATCTTCATTGTCCATAAAATAGACTTGAAGACGAGCATTGGGTAATGAAGCCACTTTAATTACTAACGGGTAATCTTCTTTATCTACGTTGATATTGATTCCAGAAAGTCTAACAACTTCATGTAATCGATGTCTTCGTTCGTTGATTGTGCCAAAACGTGGCATAATTACACGTACTTCGTATCCAGTATCATTTGACTTTACAGCCAACATATTGAGTACTTTCGCAAAATCTGTTTCCTCATTGTAGGGAGCAAATTCATGCGAGATAAAAAGAATTTTTTTCTTCTGAACAACAGCCATTTAGGTTTATTTATTAATGATATGAAAAATTTCGGGGTGCAAATGTACTATTTTTTTAAGGAAAATGCTAAAATTCCTTTTCTGGCTGTTATATTTGGCGGCGATGCTTATCGTAAAACATATTAAAGACCTTCAAAAAAGGCAGCAATCCGACAATTTCACAATTGGATTTGTACCTACTATGGGCGCGCTTCATCAAGGTCATATTTCGCTGATAATGCAATCAAAAGCTGAAAATCAATTGACAGTTTGTAGCATTTTTGTAAACCCTACACAGTTTAACGATAAAAAGGATTTTGATAAATACCCTATAACCATCGAACAAGATATAGAGAAACTTATCCTTGCTGGAACCGATATTTTATTCCTTCCAGAAGTAGAAGAAATGTATCCCGAAGGACTTGATGAGCAAAAACAATATGATATTGGTTATTTGGATACGGTTTTGGATGGCAAATTCAGACCTGGCCATTTCAATGGCGTAAGCATGATTGTGCACAAATTACTGGAGGCAGTCGATCCTACCAACCTTTACATGGGTGAAAAAGATTTTCAACAATGCTTGGTAGTGAAACACCTTATTGAACAAAAAAAATTATCCGTTCAACTCATCACCTGTCCTACACTTCGAGAATCGAATGGGCTTGCCATGAGCTCAAGAAATACTCGACTAAGCGATCAAGGTAGAGAAACAGCCTCTACAATCTTTGATTGTCTCACTTATATTAAAACACATCAAACAGAATCTGAATTTGCTGCATTGCAAGCATATTGTCTTGCTAAATTAACGAATGCTGGGTTTGAGCCAGAATATTTATTGTTAGCTGATGCTGATAGTCTACATCTGATTGATTCATTTGAGCAAGCAACCAATAAAGTAGTGTTAGTTGCAGCAAAACTAGAAGGCGTAAGGCTGATCGATAATATGCGGATGTAAAAAAACCGCCACAAAGGGCGGTTTTCATTTAGTTTTGATATATTTATTACCAGACTTTAGCACGTTGTGCCTCAGGCTTAAACATCTTATTTCCTTCTTTTACATTATATGCTGCATAGAAAGGTGCAAAATTGCTCAAAGGTCCATTGCAACGATGCTCTCCAGGTGAGTGAGGATCTGTTACAAGTCGTTGAGCAGCTTCTTCATCTCTAATATTTTGACGCCACACTTGAGCCCAACTTAAGAAGAAACGTTGCTCAGGTGTAAAGCCATCAATTTTCTCTTGCCCTTTACCTTGTTTAGTTAATTTAAATGCATCATACGCTATCGTTACACCTCCCAAATCAGCGATGTTTTCGCCTAATGTCAATGCCCCATTGACATGTTTATTGTCTAAAATTGTATAGCCATCATATTGTTCTTTAACCATTTTGGTTTTAGCATCGAAACGAGATTTATCTTCATCGCTCCACCAATTTTTAAGATTTCCATCAGCCGCATATTGACATCCTTGATCGTCGAAACCATGGGTCATTTCGTGACCAATAACAGCACCGATTCCTCCATAAATGGCAGCATCATCAACACTTAAATCGAAAAATGGATATTGTAATATGCCTGCAGGGAATACAATTTCATTAAACGCTGGATTGTAATACGCATTTACTGTTGGTGGTGTCATACCCCACTCTGTTTTATCAACAGGCTTGCCCAATTTGCTTATCATGTATTTATAATCAAATGCATTGGAGGCTAATATATTTTTCATATACGAATCACCTACTATTTCAAGTCCTTTGTAATCTCTCCATTTATCAGGATATCCAATTTTTTTAATAAATGAATGTAATTTCTCATTGGCTTTTGTCTTCGTACTATCACTCATCCAATCCAATGTTTTGATGCGAGCTTCGAAAGCAACTTGTAAATTATCGACCAATTCCATCATACGCTTTTTAGCGGCCGCCGTAAAATATTTATCTGTATACATTTTACCCAATTGATCCCCTACAGATCCATCGACTACACTCAATACTCTTTTCCAACGTGGCTTTTGTTCTTGTTGTCCACGCATCGTTTTGCCATAAAATTCAAAATTTTCTTGATCAAAATCTTTGCTTAAAAAACCAGCCATTCCGCTTATCAGATGCCATTTGAGGTAAACTTTCCAATCATCAATAGGTGTTTGTTTTATCATACTTGACAATGCAACAAAAAAATCGGGTTGAGCAACCAAAAGGGTATCTTGATTGATAACCATCATATTTGTCATCATTTCTTTCCAATCAATACCTGGTGTTTTTGCAGTTAGATCAGCCAAGGTAAGTTTATTGTATACTTTATATGGATCTCTCATAGTTACACGATCCATACTCACTTTAGCCATTGCGGTTTCCATATTCATAATGGTATTCGCATGCTTTGCTGCATCTGCCTCGGCCTCACCACTTAATTGAAGCATTTTAGCCATATGAACTAGGTATTTTGCTCTAATATCTTTTTCACGTGGTTCGTTTTTCAAATAATAATCACGATCGGGCAAGCCTAAACCACCTTGATATAGGTTACAAATATTATTTGTAACATTTTTATCATCAGGACCAACATAGAAACCAAATAATGGATTCATACCGGAAGTGGCCTCACGCGTTATTTCATTCAATAGCGATTTTGAATCCGTAATTGCATTTATTTTATCCAATTCTGATTGAATGGCCGTTATACCTGCTTTATCAATAGCAACTGTATCCATCCCTGAACGATAAACATCTCCAACCATCTGTTCTGGGCTTCCTTTTGAAGCACCTTTTTTAGCAGCAGCCTCTTCGAGCAATCCTTTCAATGCTTTTTTATTAAAATCTTCCAGTAGATTAAAACTACCCCACCTTGTTTCAGATGCAGGAATCGCATTGTTTTTCATCCAAGCACCATTGGCATAGGCATAAAAATCGTCGGCTGGATTTATAGTGGTATCAATATAGGATGGTTCTATAAATTTTACACCGTCGGGCAGTGAAGTAAACTTACTATCACTGGCTTTCTCCTGACAAGAAAATAATCCTACAGAAGCTAGTGCGCATACATAAAGAATTGGTTTTAGTTTCATTTTTAAAATATTTTGCCAAATGTATTTAGAATTTATGATTCAAAACATAAAAAAAGGATGAACGGCTTATCCATTATTTAAGGAATCGCTTTTTCAGTGATTACATTCTACATAATTCAAAGGCTGTTAAAATTGATAAAAATCGAACCTCGAATCATAAAAAGTCATATTTTTTTCTAACTTTGAGGGCTGATGAGTAACGATTTAATTATTTCAACCAAAGTAAAGAAAGGGAAAGCAACGTATGTATACTCTATTATAGGCGTTGCATTGGTATTGTTTTTACTAGGTTCATTAGGCTGGTTGGTAATCAATGCTGGTCAACTTTCAAAAACATTTAAGGAAAACATAGAAATTTCAATCATCTTGAATGACAATACCCGCGATGAGTTGGCATTGAAATTAAAAGACATCATTGATCAACAACCCTTTACTAAATCCTCACAATTTATAACAAAAGAAAAAGCTGCCGAACAATTTAAAAAAGATTTTGGTGAAGATTTTCTACAAGTATTGGATTACAATCCATTGTACACATCGGTAAATTTTCATTTGCATTCACAATACCTTCATTCAGATAGTTTAATTAAAATTGAACGACTTATAAAACAAAGCAATATCGTTCGTGAAGTTTTTTATCAAAAGAACTTAGTTGATATTATGAATAGCAATGTACGACGAGTAGGAATCGTAGTATTGGTCATTTCATTATTTCTTATTTTTTCAGTTATTATTCTTATTGACAACACGATCCGTTTGGCAATGTTTAGCAATCGATTCTTAATCAAAACCATGCAAATGGTAGGAGCTACTCGATGGTTTATTGCAAAGCCCTTTAATATTCGAAGTGTAATCAATGGCATTATCAGTGCCCTGTTGGCTATTGGCGGCATATTACTCCTTAAAATGTTTGCAGAGGCTTGGCTTCCAGAAATCAAAGCCTTGTCAAGTACCAAATGGATGTTGATATTGTGTTCAAGTATATTGGCGTTGGGAATAGTGATTTCATTTTTAAGCACCCATCGTTCAGTCATCAAGTATTTACGTACACAACTCGACGACCTTTATTAAAACTTATTTAAAAAAAATATTTATTATCATGGCATTAGAACAAAAACAATCAGACAAACCAGAATTTCTTTTCGGAAAAGAAAACTACATTTTAATGGGCGTAGGTTTGGCTATTATCATTCTTGGTTACATCATGATGTCGGGTGGCAAATCGACCGATCCGAATGTATTTAACGAAAGTGAAATTTATAGTTTTCGTCGTATCACATTAGCCCCAATATTAGTTCTACTAGGGTTAGCTATTGAAGGATATGCGATCATGAAAAAACCAACTTCTAAATAAATTTCGTTCGTTTTTCAATTGATTCCATGAGTATTATTCAAGCTATTATTATAGCTGTCATAGAAGGTCTTACCGAATTTTTGCCGATTTCATCTACAGCACACATGGTATTTACCAGTGCGTTATTTCATATTGAAAAAGATGAATTTGTAAAAATGTTTCAAGTATCTATTCAGTTTGGCGCCATCCTCGCTGTGGTCTTTTTATATTGGAAAAAATTCTTTGATTTCAAAAAAATTAATTTTTACATTAAGCTTGGTTTTGCAGTAATTCCAGCCTTGGTATTGGGTTATTTATTTGACGATATGATTGAATCAGTCTTGGAGAAACCAATTCCGATTGCTATTGTATTAATACTAGGCGGTGTGGTGCTTTTGTTTGTAGATCGATGGTTTAAAAACCCTTACGTACATGACGAAGAAGACATTACTGTTGCAAAAGCAGTTAAAATTGGATTTTGGCAATGTCTAGCTATGATGCCAGGTACTTCCAGAGCTGCTGCGTCCATAATAGGTGGCATGCAACAACGACTTGATCGAGAAACAGCTGCTGAGTTTTCATTCTTTTTGGCAGTACCTACCATGCTTGCAGTTACTACATATTCTGTATTTTTAAAAAAATGGACGATTAATGGCGTAGTAGAAAAAGGATATAAAATGATATTGGCCGATCAACAGCACATGATTATATTTTTCCTTGGCAATATCATAGCATTTATTGTGGCCGTTATAGCGATTAAACTCTTTATTGGGCTTATTAAAAAATACGGTTTTACCATCTGGGGTTGGTATCGTATTATAGTTGGTATTATTCTACTTGTATTGTTTTGGAATAGATAGAAACTAAAAACAAGATTAGAGTATATAGATATGAACATATCTAATCGACAATCTAGCTTAACTGTGCTCCTTTTCATGTTTTACAGTATATTTGCAACGCATGGTTCAAACAGCTGAATATATCACCGATGGTTTACAAATTGAATATGAAACCCTCTATGATAATATCGATACCTCCATTGAAATCAATTATTATTTTCAGCAAAAAATAGAAATTATAGGTCGCTTTAGATATGAAGGAAAATCATATCAATACAAATTTTCATATTCTCAAACCTATTTAAATCGATTTGAAAATTCATTTGAAAAACCATTTTCATTATTGGCAACTTCTTCCCTTTTTCATAACGAACAAAGTGATGTATGTTGTAAACTCAAAGATGTATTTGTACAATTAGCGAATAATAAATTGAAAGGTGTATATCATACGATCTTTCTTGAAAGCCAAGCATTGCTAGTACTCCTTCACACACATACTGATTGTAACACACAGGAAGAACCCACTTGCTTCAATTGCAAATTCCTCAACGATCCTATAGAGAAACAAAAGATAATGCAAGCAAGAGTCATTGTAATGATTAATCTTTCTGAACCACCTACTATACCACAACTTGCACGAGCAGTTCATATCAACGAATGTTATCTTAAAAAAGGGTTTAAAGAAATGTACGGAACCTCTATCTTTGATTTTGTACAACAACAACGAGTGCACAAAGCCAAGCAAATACTAAAATCAAATAAACTTAGTATTCAACAACTAGCACTTGAATTAGGTTATTCCAATACCAGCAATTTCACCAATGCATTTAAAAAAATGACAGGCAAGGCGCCTAGTGAATGGATGAAGAATCATGCTTAGAATATATTTTTGTACCTATCAAAACTCACGATTCTTACTTCATCATTCTACAACCACTTTCACCACCTGATTCTCTACCCGAAGATAATAAACTCCTTTAGGAATATTCGATACATCTATCACATTCTCTTTTGTACTCATTACCATTTGCCCTATGCTATTGTATAAGTACTTGGTAGCATCTTTATACTTTATACTTTCTACTTTTATCTTGTAATTACTCGGATTCGGCCACACCACCACATGCTCACTGCCTACTTCATTCTGCTGAGTGGACAGCGGCCAGCACACCTTGCTCATATCAGCACCCAGCGTATAATCGGGCATATTGGGGGGTGAGCATAGCCCACCTCCTGCTGTATCTATTCGAAAGCATTTTCTACAGAATCCACAGGCTAGACCCTTACTGTTAGGATAATCCAACACGCTCATTTGTTTAAACGAACCTCCTCCTTTTCCTATATATATTCGATTATCAGGTCCTCTATATAAATGCCCATAATATTCAAAAGCATTATAGGTAGTATCAGGTCCATGTTTTATTCTTACCCAAGCTAAGCTACTATCACTTATTCCATATTCATATTGATAGATATTCCATCGTTTACTAAGATATAAATAGTTCCCATTGGGTGAGAAGCATACACCATAACTTATACTATCCATTAAATAATGTGGTAATGGATTAGGTATTGTACTACTATCTATAGGTATATACTTTACTTGTGGATTCGAAAATTCGCCGCTACATCGGTCAAAGTCAGCAAGGAAAAGCTGCCGATTCTTACTAATGGCAGACGCAAATTTTGTACCATCAGGGCTAAAGGCAATTTGACCAGTTAAATCAAAGTATTCAAACGCAGGTTCTGCAAAGGTTTGTGTATAAGGTCCATAGATGCTATCTTTCGTTACAAGGTATTTAATCAATTCATTTTTACCATATCCTCCTTGTTTTATCAGCCACCAGTCTCGCCCATTTGCATGTTTACACGCTTGCATTCCTACTTTGATCAGTTCAGCATCTTTAAGCAATATCTTATTTTTTTCCACCACACTCCCCAGCCCTGCATTCGCTTGCATATCCACCACATTGTACCGCAGTAGGTCATAGGGTACTACACCTCCTCCTCCTACATTAGTTACAAAGTAGGTATACGAGCTATCGCTGATAGTAGGTATAAATACATAATACTGCCCATTAGCTCCTTTGGGCAATATTATAGAACCTTGACTAATTCCTGCACTTGGGTATGCATTTTGAGTATATATTTTAGGAGGTTGTAAACTATCCCCATTTTGCATGATATTACCAGTGGTATCATAGATAATCATACCAT
Organism: Chitinophagaceae bacterium; assembly: GCA_044233655.1. Classification (GTDB taxonomy): domain Bacteria; phylum Bacteroidota; class Bacteroidia; order Chitinophagales; family Chitinophagaceae; genus OLB11. The sequence goes on from JBIIJQ010000038.1 coordinate 26,960, forward strand.
TACAGGTAAATAAAAGTTTACCACTCGAACTATCGCATATATTGCTATGTCCTACAGAATAAATATAGGGGAATGCAGGTGAATTAGAATTGTACAATTGTCCTACTTGAGGTTTATTACTACTTCCGTCAAATTGCCCATACGACCCATTTGCTCCCACTATCCAAGTATAGCCACTTTTGTTTTGTGCATTACACAACCCAGTTGCTATTGTTAATAACATACATATGATTATATTTCTCATTATCGTATAATTGAAAATTTACCAAACTTACTCTCACATCCATCAAATTCACATTTATAGGTATAGACACCTTTTGATAGGTCATTCGTTAGCAAACTTACTTTCTTTCTTCCTTTGCCCAATTGGCTAAGCATTACTTCCTGTCCTATGGCATTATAAAGTATAAAGTATCCTTCACTCATACAATTATACTCTATCGTTATTTGTGTACTTGCAGGGTTAGGGTATACCACTACTTCACCATCAGTCAATTCAGTTTTCGATGTTTTTATAATTGGCTGTTGTCCAATAGTCATAGCATTGGTTTGTATTGTTTCTTTCAATTGGTTATTTAAGAAGCTATCTATATCACTTATTTTATCTCCTCCCTTATTCTGTGCATACATACATAGCATCCGGTCATCATATTTTGCATCCGCCTCATACATACTCCACAGCGTGCGGGCTTTATACACCGCATTCCCTCCTACAAAGGGGCAGGTATATGCTAGTTCCTCCAGCCATTCTTTTTCACTCGCTGTATATACATCCAGTATCGGCTTTCTTACATAGTTTATACTATCATAGTACACCGTATCATACCCTAGCGTATCCACCAGTCCGCTTATCAGTTTCAGCCGTAGGGTATTCACTTCATGTTCAGACACATTCATCATTCTACAACTACTTTCCTTTTATAAATCCCGCACTTCAAATAATACACTCCATTTGCTAAATGACTCACATCAATTTCATTTTCCTTAGTACTCAATACCATTTGCCCTATGCTATTATACAATTCCTTTTTCGTGTTT
>JBIIJQ010000039.1:0-27862 GCA_044233655.1 Chitinophagaceae bacterium
TTATTAATTTCTGGTTCGAAATTTAGCAATAAAAAGTTTCCAACTAAGTATCTTGCATATACAGATAATGAATAAGCAGGTAGTTTATACTTGTAGACTTCTTTATTTCCGTTGACGATATTATTATAATCTAATCCTTGTTGAAAATAATTGAATCCTAAGGTAGTACCAACATGAAATCGATCTGTGATGCAATAGGCAACTGAGGGGGATAGATTGATAGAAAAAGAACGATAGGCAGCACCAAATCCTATACCAGGTCCAAACAACAATCTAGATTTATCAATTCCTCCTTGTTTGCTCGATTTCTTTTTATTTTTATTGTCCATTACATTAGACAAACTAATCGGGTTAGCAATTGATTGCATTGAAATAAAAAGCAGTAGTAGTACAAGTACCTTTTTCATATAAATGTATTTTCACAAATATACTAGAAATCTATATTCTGAATCAACTATCGTAAAAAGTCCTTGATAGAATATCTAATTTTTAACGACTTATTATTTAAATCTATAGTTTCACAAAAGGATGATAGTAAAAACGTTTATTTTTTCCCAATCGAATAAAATAAGTTCCATTGGCAAGTCCACTTATATCGAGAGTACTTCTATTGGTTGCCGTTGCATGTATTTCTATCGATTGTTGTATACCTATGCTTGAGTATACTTGTATAGACGAATTGTCAAGGGCAGTTTGGTCTGTAATGGTTAATTGTTGAGAAGCTGGATTTGGATATACCTGAATGGTAGTAGTTGTTATATCATGAACAACAGTAACTGCCGATTCAAATAAAAAATTATTGGTATCAAATTCATCGTTTGATGGATGAGTATTATTATCAACTGCATTGGCTGCAACAAAAAATAGTACTGAACTGTCGCCTGTACTTGGTGCTTTCCAATCAAATGTCCAAGTGGCAGTTCCTGCTGTTATTGTAGCCGGCACTGAGTGAGTCAATTCTTTGGGTCCACTCAAATTGGTTCCTGCACTTGCGGTAATGGAACCTCTATTGACTGTTAAATCAAAACCTGCTTTTTGCTTTTGTGCATTTGAAATCGTCAATGTCATTGTATAGGTAGAGTCATTTTTATATCCTGAAATGGGTATGCCTGTAAGATTCATAGTGGTATTACCACTTGCTTGGTGGCAACCATTGCCTCCACATCCTGTTACACTGCGACCTGTAATACCTGCACTATTGGAGGAAAAAACAATGTAACTAATAGCAAGTAAACTCAATATGTATAGCACATTAGATTTAATATTTTTCATAAGAATAGTTTTTATGCCTAAAAATAAAAAAAGTTGGCTTGATGAAGCCAACTTTTAATCAATGATATTAATAAATTATTTTTTTGTAAAAATTGTATGTAAGTTTTTATTACCATCATTCATCAACAAAATATAATTACCCGAAGACAATGTTTGAGTATTAATTCTATATTGATTATTAGCATCTTGAATTGAATTCAGATTAATAATAGAACCTGTCATAGATACTGCTTTAAAGGAATGAACGGTTGCTTTAGTTTTAACTGTTACAAATTCATTAGCCGGATTTGGATAAACAGAAACCTCAACTTGATTTAAATCTTTTACAGCTGTAGGTGTTGCTTGCACAAATGTTAAGTTAACTTTATTCCATTGATCACCACTAGTAGCATTGTTGTTATTTACAGCATTAGCAGACACATTCAATGTAACTACACCCCCTGCAGCAGGTGCAGTCCAGTTGAAATTGATATTGACTGTTCCGCCTGTAAGATTGAAAGGACTTGTGTGATGTAGTTCAGTCCCCATAATCATTGTATTAGCTGGAGCTCCACTGATAGAACCTCCACTAAAGTTTAAATCAAATCCTGCTTTGGTTAATGAAACAGTTGCATTTGAAATAGTTAATGTAATAGGATAAGTTGTACCTGCTACATAGCCACCTGCAGGGATACCAGCAACAGCAATTGTAGTAGCTGGATTTTGAGCGTTTCCATGGCAGTTATTTCCACCACAACCTGTAGATGCGACTCCCATTTGACCACTCGAAGAAGAAGTCATAGTGAGGTATGTTGCCATACAACCAAAAGCCAATAATGTTGAAAAAAGTAATTTTTTAGATTTCATATAAATAAGTTTTAATAAATAATGTTTGAACATACAATATTTAAGCCAAATATCAAACAAAAAGAAGATAGGATTTTTTAACTATTCCAGTTTTTAACAATCTTTATGACTGCAGTATATCTCGAGCAATTACAAGTTTTTGTATTTCAGACGTACCTTCTCCAATCGTACATAGCTTGCTATCACGATAGTATTTCTCTACAGGGAAATCTTTCGTATAGCCATATCCTCCAAATATCTGAACAGCTTCAGTTGCTACACGCACTGATACTTCTGATGCGTAATACTTCGCAAATGCACTTTCTTTCGTCATTTTTTCTCCACGAATCAATTTGTCGGCTGCGTTGTATATCAATAATTCTGCTGCTTCGATTTGCGTTGCCATATCAGCCAATTTCCATTGGATCGCTTGAAAATTAGAAATAGGCTGATCAAATTGCTGACGCTCTTTTGAATATTTAATAGAAGCTTCATAAGCCCCTTTAGCAATACCTAGTGCTAAGGCAGCTATTGAAATACGACCTCCATCTAGTATAATCATTGACTGCTTAAAACCTTCGCCAATCTCACCCAATCGTTGCGCATCTGATATTCGACAATTATCAAAAACCAATTCACATGTTTCTGATGCGCGCATACCTAATTTATTTTCTTTCTTACCTGCTGTAAAGCCAGGCGTGCCCATTTCAATTGCAAAGGCTGTTACATTGTTTTTAGTTCGTGGTTCACCTGTACGACAAAGCACAACGGCTACATTTCCTGATTTACCATGGGTAATCCAGTTTTTAGTTCCGTTGATAACCCATCCATCTCCATCTTTGGTTGCCACACACTTCATATTACTTGCGTCAGATCCCGTATTAGCTTCTGTCAATCCCCATGCACCAATCCACTCTCCACTCGCAAGTTTTGGCAAATATTTTTTCTTTAACTCTGGGCTTGCAAATTTATAAATATGATTCGTACACAATGAATTATGAGCAGCTACTGACAATCCTATAGAACCGCATACTTTTGCTATTTCACTTACCACAGTGATGTATTCAAAATAACTTAATCCTGATCCTCCATATTCGGTAGGAATCAAAACACCCATCAAACCCAACTCTCCTAATTTTCGAAATACCTCAATTGGAAATTCTTGTGATTCATCCCATTCCATCATCTTAGGGCGTATGTTTTTTTCAGCAAAATCACGAATCATATCAGTTATCTGTGATTGCATTTCAGTTGGAGCAAAATTCATAAAATTAATTTTTAAATTATTGAATACTTAAGTATGGTGCAATTTTACGAAATATTTCTTCATTTATCAATTGAATTTCTTTAAGTTGTTGAAGATTGTCGATATGATAATTTTTAGCCTTTCTGAAATCAGCAATAGCTTTTGCTATATCACCTTTCAAATATGGATGTGCATTGAGCTCGTTAAAGGTAGCTTCGTTTAAATTCAATTTGCGAATTAACCCTTTATTGACAGTACAATTTCCTCTAATATTCTCATAGGTTTCGGGCGATATTCCAAATACTTCTTTCAATTGTTCTACACCAGCAAATCCACCAAGTTGGCTTCTGTACTTAACTATATTCATTGACAACTTGCTACCTATACCTCGCAACCTTACTAGTTGTGCAGTATCTGCTGAGTTTAATTCAACTTGGATATTTTCTTTAGGCTTTTGTTCAAATCTAGATTGATTACTTCCAGGGATTGATATATAGGGCTCTAATTGTGCATACTCATCTTCGTGCAAACCATAGATTCGTTTTAGGCTCTCTTTATTGTAAAACTTCCCTCCTTTGTTTCTAAAATTCAAAATGGTTGCTACTAGTTTATCTCTCAATCCAAGACGTTTGAATCCAGCTTCATCCAAAGTATTTGGGTCAAAATTAAAAGGTGTCAATTTGCTCGGAGTGCCATTCCTATCATTAGTTGAACCATAACTATTTTCAGCAGTACTCGAGTCTACTTGTATTTGAGCCATCAATGTTTTCAACTCATCCGATGGATGTTCTGCATTGGGAGTAATCCATTGTGGCAATAAAAAATAGATGACTGTAGAAACTAAAATCAATGTAACCAACAGAATGACAGCTTTAGCTTGGCCTTTTGAAAAATTAAAATAATCGTTGAAAGACATAACAATAATCCTTATTATTTTGATCGTATATATTGAATTAAAGCAACACCCCCTACAAGATAATTACTTGCATTCAAAAGCATTCCTACAATTAACCAAGGTCCAGCCCACGGCCAATGTTGCAATTTAGCAAGTGCGCCAAGCATTGTGATTGCACCTGATGACATAAACAATACGATCGAAAAAATAAGTAGGTTTTTGATGGATTTATTCATGATAATGATGATTAATTAATGCCATCTGTGATGGCTTCTTTGTAGATTTTTTTTACAAGCCCTTGCAATACACTTCCAGGTCCAACCTCAGTAAAGTGTGTAGCACCATCTGCTTGCATTTGCAATACACTTTGCGTCCAACGTACTGGAGCCGTTAATTGTGCTATCAAATTTTGTTTGATTTCATCGGGATTAGAGACCGCACTTGCTGTAACATTTTGATAAACTGGACAAATAGGTGTAGAAAATAATGTTTGTTCAATAGCCTCTTTTAACTCCATACGTGCAGGCTCCATCAAAGGTGAATGAAATGCACCACCAACTGGCAATACCAATGCTCGTTTTGCACCTGCTTCTTTCATTTTTTCGCAGGCGATTTCGATTCCTTTCAAACTACCAGATATGACAAGCTGACCTGGACAATTATAATTAGCAGCTACAACCACTTCATCAGTAATTGAAGCACATATTTCTTCCACTTTTGCATCATCTAAATTCAACACAGCTGCCATAGTAGATGGATTAATTTCACAGGCCTTCTGCATGGCATTGGCTCGCATCGAAACTAACTTCAACGCATCTTCAAAGGCCATAGCTTTATTAGCAACCAATGCCGTAAACTCACCCAACGAATGTCCTGCTACCATATCAGGCTTCAAACCTTCTGTGGTTAAAAATAAAATCACTGAATGTAAAAAAATAGCCGGCTGAGTAACATTGGTCTGTTTCAATTCTTCGGCAGTACCATTAAACATAATATCTGATATGCGAAAGCCTAGTATTTCGTTTGCTTTTTCAAACAATTCTTTAGCCATAGGATTTGATTCGTACAACTCTTTTCCCATTCCTGGAAATTGCGAACCTTGTCCAGGGAATACATATGCGTGTTTCATACTCATTATTTAGGCTGTGAATATACAAACAACTAGAATAATATCACTTTTTCGAATTTGGTATTTTATGATTCTCAAACTTATCAAGTAATTCACGTTTTGCATCGTTGGCAATCCAGCGAGACGACTTTGTATCTTGAAGAAGTAATACCTCACAGGTGCGCATGGCATGGGGATATAAATATAAATTTCGTTTACCGATTTGTCTAAGACACCAATTCAATGCTTTGCGTACAAAGTTTCTATCATCCCATGCTTCCTCTTCTATTCTTTCTAAAAATTTCAGACACAAATCATCATCAGCTTTTTTATGATGCACCGCAAACATGGTCATTAATACAAATCCAGTTCGCTTTACAAACTCTTCGTTGGCATGAGAATATTCAAAGGCTTTATCTAGAAAGAACGTTGTCTTTTGAAATAAATTACTACAGGTTTGATCACATAAATCCCAACTGTAAAAATCATGTGTCCATGCATCCATTTCACGTTCAGTCAATAATTTAGGATCGGCCAACATCGAAGCCAAAATCATCGCTTCATGAATATTACTTTGCCATAGCTCTGTTGCTATGGCATGTCTATCTATTAATTTTTTATACTCTTTGGCTATATCTCTTAAAATGGGCATACTAATCCCCAAAGTGTTATCATTGCCAATTGCAAAGCGCTTCATACCTTCTTGATTGGCTTTATTTTCAAGGGTCTTAAGATGGACTAATATTTTATGGGCCGAACTCATACAATGTATTTATTTTAGGAATTTATAAAGTTAAAAAAAACAATGATTTTGAAATAATATATTTCAGCTTATCAATTTCAAACACTTATTGATAAAGATATATACCTTTAGAAAAAAAACTATGACCCGATTTATTATTTTCATGTTAGTTTATTCTGTATTAGCCTTTCATGTTTCGGCTCAAAAAAAAGTATCCTATTCCGACGGCTTAACAATTTATAACAAGTACAACAAATTTGGATTCAAATCTAAAAGTGGACAATTAATCATTCCTGCTATTTACGATTCAGCTTTTGCTTTCAGCGAAGGTGTTACAACAGTGAAGAAAAATGGAAAGTGGTTTTATATCGACAAAAAAGGTAAAGTTGCACATAAAGACCCCATGGATAATCGTCCTGTCTATTTTAAAATGGCTCACCCTTACTATCATGGCTTAGCAGATGTAAAATACATTGATGATGAACAAGAAAATCACATGACTGTCATTGACAAAAGTGGGTATGCTGCTTGGGTGGATTTCGGTGCTGACTCTATTGGAGATTTTGACAAAGGATATGCTGTATTAAAAAGAGATGGAAAATACACATTCCTCGATGCTTGTCAAGACTTTTTATTGCCTGATTATTATGATCGAGTGGATAGCTTCAGCAATGGCTATGCAAAAGTAATGTACGATAATCAGTGGCGAGTATTGAATCCATTTGGCATTTGTATTCAAAACTGCAATGGGTTTCCTTCCACGGAGTTCAACAATGAAACTGATTTCTCAACTATTTATTTTCCTAACAATAGCAGTTTATTGGATGAGCTTTCGAAAAAGAAATTAAATAAACTGGCTGATAGTATGATTTTATATCCTTCTTCGAGATATGTAATTGCAGGAAATGGATTTAGTACTTACATAGGTCAGCAAAAAAGTTGGGAATACACCAATACTGTTATCAGTTATTTAGTTTCTATACAAAAAAAAAATCCTGAACGTTTTATATTCAATTATGGCGGTATGGAACGACCACGAACTGTTTCTATCCGCATCGCAACTGAAGGTGAGGATGGACCAACTCTTACACCTCCACCATTTCCGGGTTGGAAAGATTGTTTGGGGAGATAACTATTCTATATACTTCGCCATTTCTTGTTGCAACTTCATTGCTTCTTCCCTCGCTTTTTCGGCAAAATCTTCGCCATTACTTGCAAAAATAATTTGACGTGATGCATTCACTAAAAGACCAACATCGGCATTCATTCCTATTTTACTTACTTCTTCCAAACTGCCCCCTTGTGCGCCCACGCCAGGTACTAACAAAAAATGGTTTGGAATAATTTCTCTTACTTCTTTTAACTGTGCTGTTTTAGTAGCCCCGATTACAAACATCAAATTTTCGTCGTTACCCCAAGATGAGACTTTTTGAATAACGTGCTTAAATAACTCTTGATTTTCATTTTTTAAATATTGAAAATCAAAAGCACCTTCATTAGACGTTAATCCCAATACAATAGTCCACTTCCCTTCAAAATCTAAAAAAGGCTTCACGCTGTCTTTACCCATATAAGGTGCAACAGTTATGCTATCAAAATTCATGGCCTCAAAAAATGCTTTAGCATATTGCGTAGAGGTATTTCCAATATCACCACGTTTTGCATCGGCTATCGTAAAAATATCTTTTGGAATATAATTCAATGTTTTCTCCATGCTTTGCCAACCTTTCAGACCATTGCTTTCATAAAACGCTGTATTGATTTTATAGCTCACACACAAATCCTTAGTAGCATTAATGATGGCTTTGTTAAATTCAAATACTGGATCTTCGTGTTGTAAAAGATGCTTTGGAATTTTTGTACTATCCGAATCTAGGCCTACACAGAGGTAAGATTTTTTAGTTCGTATTTGTTGAATAAGTGATTGTCTGTTCAAAACTATTTATTGAATTTTTTAGATGGTTTTCTTTTATGATGAAAAATAGAGGTGATAAATATTAATTTATTCTTTTCTTCAACTACAAAAATAATGCTGTAAGGAAATGTTTTAAGTATAGTTTCTCTATGATGTTTATACTTTTTTGGAAATTGCAATGGATTTAATTTTATAATATCTAACTTTTGACTGAACTCTTTTACAAAGTCATTTGACGCTTTTTCGCTTCTTACAAAATACCAAAGTACAATTTCTTCTAACTCCCTTATTGCTCTTTCTGAATATTCTAAAGAATACATATTAAGCGATTTTACCTTTTTTTAAAATATGATTAATTCGTTTATTGGCATCTTTTTCAGAAATACTTTTTCCTGTTTTTTTATAATCACTATAACGAGAATCTAATTCATCAGTAAATGCCAAATCCCACTCTGTTATTTCAGAAATAGAATCTTCTAACATTGTATAAATAGCTTTTACTTTTTTAATATCAGCAGTATCAATATATGAATGTAGTTTTTGTCGAATTGCAGATGTCGTCATATAGATTTGATTTTACAAATTCAAAGTTACAAATTTTATTTACACATTCATTTCCACCACCTTCGTAGGATCTAAATTGGCATTTCGAATAGAAATATTTCGTGCAATTTGTTGCGCTACATCATCAATGGCTTTCTGAGAGATTACATCTCCATTGAGGTAAGCCGGTTTACCTTCATCGCCACCTTCTCTGATACTCATAGTGATAGGTATTTGTCCCAGAAAAGGTATTTCAAATAAATCGGCTAATCGCTTTCCACCATCTTTGCCGAAGATGTAATATTTATTATCGGGTAATTCCATTGGAGTGAAGTAGGCCATATTTTCTACGATTCCTAATATAGGTACTTTGATTTGCGGACCATCAAACATCATAATGGCTTTTTTGGCATCGGCCAACGCTACCTCTTGAGGTGTAGTTACGATGACAGCACCTGTAACAGGGATCGTTTGCACCATGGTCAAATGAATATCGCCTGTACCTGGTGGTAAATCAATAATCAAATAATCCAAATCACCCCATAGCACATCCGTTACGAATTGTTTCAAAGCACTACTCGCCATTGGACCACGCCATACCACTGCTTGTCTATCATCGATGAGCAATCCAATACTCATGGCTTTGATACCCATCACATCGATAGGGACTATCATTCCTTTGCCATCTACATCCTGCATCAAGGGGCGCTCGCCTTTAATTCCGAGCATGATAGGCACCGAAGGTCCGTAGATATCGGCATCCATCAAGCCTACCTTCGCACCACCTTTTGCTAGGGCCAATGCTAGATTAACCGAAACAGTTGATTTACCTACGCCACCTTTTCCAGATCCTACAGCAATGATATTTTTCACATTAGGCAATACCATTTTATTGTCCTTACGGTTGCTATTTACATTGGCTGTAAAGTTGACTGTAGGAATGGCATTTTTATCGACCAAAATTTTAATCGCATTTTCGCAGGCACCACGAATCATATCCTTTAATGGACAAGCAGGTGTGGTTAGTACAACCGTAAACGAAACATTCATTCCATCGATTACGATGTCTTTTACCATATTCAAGGTCACCAAATCTTTTCCTAAATCGGGCTCTTGCACTTGACCCAATGCTGCCAATACTTTCTCGTGTGTAATCATTATTTATATTTTCGTTGTCTTATGTTTTTATCTTCAATTATTGTAAAATGATTTTCTAGTATAATATTATCTTGTATGTATTGTAGCAATCTAAATCCTGCAGATTTAGGTTCATTGCCTTTTGATTTAAAATAAACTACACTGGGTGGATTTATAAATTTATATAGTACGATTAATTCTCCATAATCTTTATCAAAAGTAACTATCACTAAATTATTTTTTATTGCAAATGCAATTACTTCTTCATCTGCTATACCACTCGAACTTTCCCTGATACTGATTACTTGATATCCTTCATTTCGAATAATGTCAATACTAGGATTTGGAAAATTCTCATTGGCTAAAAATTCCATTTTCTAAACAGATTGTAGTGAAAAAAAAAGTTCTTCTTGAATACATTCTTTTAAATACATATAAACAGCTTTGATATCATTCTCTGTCAAATTAGGATAGCTATCGAGTAACTGGGTTTGCGACCAGCCAGAACCCAATAATTCCAATATCAATTCTACTGATATTCTCGTATTTTTTATTATTGGCTTACCTAGTAATACCTTACTATTTGAATGAATATGTTCCTGCCATTGAATCATGATACTACAAAATTATACATTTAAAGTGATTCAAAAACGTTCTCGTGTGTAATCATTCTAAACTATTGTTAAATCAATGGCACAAATGTACATACAAATAATTTTATAGACGTTTTACTTTACCTTTGAAAAGTGAGAAAACTATTATTATTTCTTATACTCCATGTAGGCTGTATTCAAATTTCACAAGCCCAATACGGCTTTGATAATATGGTGGAACTAACAGGTGTAGTGATGAGTGGTGACAGCCTTCGTTATTTACCTTTTGTAACTGTGTCTATTCCTAGCAAAGACCTTGGTACCATGTCGAGTGAGAAAGGTGTTTTTAGTCTTATTGCTGAAAAAGGGGATACCCTTGAATTTTCTTATTTAGGCTATCGCAAAAAACGCTATATCATTCCCAAGGAATTAAGTTCTAACCGCTATTCGGTAATACAACTCATGGTACAGGATACATTCTACCTTCCTGTCACTATCATACGACCTCAACTTACGAAGGAACAATTTCAACAAGCTTTTGAGACATGGCATGTACCTGACGACAAGTATGAATCGGCTCGTAAAAACACAGAGTTTCAAACTATGCGTATGCTTGCGTTTACATTGCCAAAAGATGGTAGGGAAAACCAACATGCTTATCAAAATATGTTAGCTCAACGCAATTATTGGGCAGGACAACAACCTCCTATGACCATCTTTAGTCCTTTAGCTTGGATGGACTTTTTTAAGGCTTGGAAACGGGGCGATTTTAGGAGGAAGAAATAGAGTGGAAATAAACTACTCCTCGACTATTTCGACGCAAATTGACTGCAAGATACCTAATATGTCTATTTTATTTATTAATTGAAAAGACTCACTCTTTTTACAAATACTTTATTGTCGGCACTAATTTTAACTAGATAAATTGCATCTGTCAAATTTTCAAAAGTTATTGGCAATATAGAAGCTCCCGATTTTAATTGGATCTTTTTTATTGACATTTGTTTGCCAAATAAATCAAAAACAGCTACAGTGACAACTTGTTCAGTTGGTAAAACAATTTCAACTTTAGAAATCCCCTTCGATGGGTTTGGATAAATATCGCCTAAAGTAATATCTATCACTTCTAAATCATTTATTGAATTTGGTTGCCCACAGAATAATCCAGAAGGTGTATCACCAAATATAAACCAACTTCTTGTATTCGAAAGGCTATCTCTTGCAATTTGTGCGTTCGTACCGTATGACATTCCTGTTCCATTAAAGTTAATGGATGAAGGGCACTGAGGATTTGCATTCCATCCAATTAATGTGTTGGAATAATTTTCACAATCAATAGCGCTATTGGTTATCATGTTTTGCATATTGACATTCGATTTCAATTGCCAGTTTCCCAATGATTGATTAAATGTAGTAGCCCCGGAAAACATTTCAGACATATCATTTACTTGTGCTGTGTTCCAAGTATTTAATGCTTTATTAAAAGAAGTTGCGTTATAAAACATCAAATTCATGATATTAATTCCTGCAGTATTCCATGCATTTAAATCTTGATTAAATGAAGTTGCAGAATTGAACATGTAACTTGTATTTTTGACATTTGATACATTCCAATTATTAACAGGTTGATTAAATTGAGAAGCTTGAAAAAAAGCAACACTCATGTCAGTTACATTACCCGTACTCCAATTACCAATAGGTTGATTAAAGTTTGTAGCACCTGCAAACACCCACGACATTGAAGTTACATTAGTTGTATTCCAATTACCAATAGGTTGATTAAAAACAGAAGCGTCTTTAAATAAAGAATTAAAAGAGGTAACATTTACAGTATTCCAACTACCAATAGGTTGATTAAATGATGATGCACCATTAAACATGGAATTCATATTGGTTACATTTGAAGTAATCCAACTTCCTATATTTTGATTAAACGAATTTGCCATTTGAAACATAGAATTCATATTGGTTACATTGGATGTATTCCAACTCATTATATTTTGATTGAAATTGTTAGCAAAGTTAAACATAGATTCCATAGTCGTTACATTCGCCGTATTCCAAGTATTCAAATTTTGATTAAAAGACTGTGCATTTTGAAACATTGAATTCATTGTTGTAACATTCGATGTATTCCAATTACCGATTGGCTGATTGAATAATTTTGCATTTTTAAACATTGCGGTCGTGCTTTGAAGGCTCCCAGTATTCCAATTACCAATTGGTTGGTTAAATAACGTGTCATTTTCAAACATTGAATTCATTGTTATTACATTCGCCGTATTCCATGCACCAATAGGTTGATTAAATGCATACGCATTCAAAAACATGAAACTCATATCACTCACATTGGATGTATTCCAATTATTGAGATTTTGATTAAATGACGTTGCATTTAAAAACATTGAATTCATATCTGCAACATTCGATGTATTCCAAGTACCAATGGGTTGATTGAAATTTGTTGCACCGTGAAACATCCAATTCATTGTAATCACATTGGATGTATTCCAATTTGAAATATCCTGATTAAAGTTAAATGCTTCATAAAACAATGCCCCCATTGTTAAAACACTAGATGTATTCCATTGATTCATATTGGCAGGTCCATTTAAACTTTTACATCCCCCAAACATAAACGACATATCATTTACAGCAGCTAGATTAGGTACATCAGTAGCAGAAATATTCAAGTTTGAGCACCCGTTAAATGCATATTGCATACTTGACCATATTACGTTGCCCCATTGTTCAATATCAAGAAGTCTTTTTTTGTCAAGTCCATTATCAATAAATATTCGATTAAAATTAGTAGGGCCGATACTCAAGCGAATAGTTGCTCCCACTGGCAAGCCAGATAAATTAAGGGTAGAGCCTGAAAAAGTACCCGAACCACTTTGGCCAGCCGGAATAGTCTCCCATGTATAGTTTGTCACACCTAATGTTTCTACGTTAAAGGTTAATTGAGTTGGCCCTGAACCCAATGTATCTAAATTCCATTTTGTAATGAATGGCTGTGCAGAAACATGGAATGACAATAAAATACAAAATGAAAATATAAGTTTAATAAAGTTATTCATAGTTAAGAATTAAAGTAAAATAAGTTAGCAAAGTTAATACATTTTTTCACTAATTAAACAACCTTGTCAGCTAAAACAATTAGAGAAAATATACAACAAAGTTATACTTATAGTTCTACTTTATGACCATCTTTTGTCCTTTGGCTTGGATGGACTTTTTTAAGGCTTGGAAACGGGGCGATTTTAGGAGGAAGTAAAAGGTCATTACCGAATCAAATTGAACCTCAGTACTATTCGTTCTTGATCCAAATCAAGTTGAACAAAATGTAGTCCTAGGGCTAAATTGGAAGTTGGTATGTAAAATTTGTTTACCCCTTGATATACTTGGTATTGAGTTTCTTGAACTATTTTTCCATATACATCCATAATTTTTATTCTGGAATTTTGATTCAAATTGCTTTTAATAAATAACTGAGGGTTACCAAAACTTGGATTTGGTGAAATATATGCCTTAGCTTGTTTGTCGTCTTCAATATTTATTAGCCCATTAGGATTACAAACATATCCTGTGGGATAGTCCCCAATAAAGTTCCAACCTTTAATATTATCTAAATTTGTTCTGGCAGTCAATGCATCTAACCCATACAATAAGCCGTTTGCTCCAAGTGTTAGAACGTTTGGTGTCAGAACATTGGAGTTCCATCCATTTAATGTAGCCGTGTAATTTGCAAAGTTGAGCCCTGAATAACTTAACATACCATACATACCTGTTACTTTCTGAATGTCCCAAGTACCAATGGGTTGGTTAAAGCTACTGGCTCCATAAAACATATTATCCATAGTACTTACATTTTGTGTATTCCAGTTACCCATGGGTTGGTTAAAATTGATGGCGAATTCAAACATCCAATTCATACCTACTACATTCTGTATATTCCAATTTTCTATGGGTTGGTTAAAGTTACTGGCATTGGCAAACATTCCATCCATACTGATTACGTTCTGGGTATTCCAATTTCCTATGGATTGATTAAACATAATGGCATTACGAAACATGCTAGTCATATTGATTACATTATGAGTATTCCAGTTTCCAATGGGTTGGTTAAAGTTATTGGTATTGGCAAACATATTATACATATCAATTACGTTTTGGGTGTTCCAATTCCCAATTGGTTGGTTAAAGTTGGCTTCATAAAACATCCAACTCATATGCGTTACATTCTGAGTATTCCAATTTCCAATAGGTTGGTTAAATGAAGTAGCAGAATGAAACATACTACTCATTTTAGTAACAGAGGAAACATCCCAATTCCCATTGGTTGATTAAAAGATGTCGCTAATCCGAACATGAAGGTCATATCCGTTACACTTTGTGTATTCCATAAACCGATAGGTCCGTTAAAACTTGAAGCTTCCCCAAACAACATCGACATATCTGTAATAGTAGATGTATTCCATGCCCCTATATTCGTTGGCCCTATCAAACTACTACATGCTCTAAACATAGCAGACATATTTGTAACAGATGTTAAATCGGGCACATCTGTGGTATTACAATTCATGTTTTGACAACCATAAAATGCATTTTCCATGCTTGACCATTTTACACCTCCCCACTGTTCAACATCTGTTAATCTGTTTTTATCATTTCCATTATTAATATTTATTCGAATAAAATTAGTTGTATCAATAGACAATCTTATAGTAGCACCAACTGGCAAGCCAGTAATCGTAGCTGTACTCCCTGTAAATGTTCCTGAACCATTCGTTCCTGCAGGTATAGTTTCCCAAGTATAATTCACTATACCTGTTGTTCCTACACCAAAACTTAATTGTGTAGCACCCGAACCTGGTATCGACAAATCCCATTTTGTAATAAACGGCTGCGCAACTGCATTAAACGAAATTAGAAAACAAAATGTCAGAAGTAGTTTGGTAAAATTGTTCATAGCTTCTAGAGTGAGGTAAAACCTGTTATCTAATTTAGTGCTTTTTATTTTATAAATAAACTATTCAAGTCCGTGTTAACAATCATTGCAATCTTTACAATACTTGGACTCCTATTATTATTCCAAATAAACACCTAATTCCTCGAACCTTTTTCTTAATTATTTCAACTCTCATTGGCTCTATCTATAGTATGTCAATATGCATTGTATTTATTCTAATCTAGGAAATAAAATTTATGAAATTATCTGGTGTTATAATTTCAGTTTTCGCATCTGGATACATATTCGTGAAGGCTTTAGTTATTCGGGCTTTTTGTGTTGCGTTAAATTTCATTTCATAACCACGTAAATCATCATGCTCAGTTTCTACATAGTCCACTTCCTGCTGTTGCTTACTTCTCCAAAACTTAGAATATATACTTCGTTCTTTGTAGTGATTCATTTTCATTCGCTCTGTAATTGCAAAATTTTCCCACAAAGCACCTGCATCGCTTCTCAATTCAATTGATTTAAAATTATCTATGATTGCATTCCGAATGCCATTATCCCAAAAATATATTTTCTTCATTTTGGTTACTTCTTTTCGATCGTTTGTACTATGGCTTCGTAACCGAAATACCACAAACGATTTTTCCAATAAATCCAAATAGGTCTCTACCGTTTCTGATTTTACTTTTAGTTGAATGGCTAATTCCTGCATCGAAATTTCATTACACATTTGATGTGCTAAGAGCTGAAGTAGCTTATACAACAATTCAGGTTTTCGAATATCTTTCCATGCCAATACATCTTTGTATAAATACTGACCTGCCAAGCTTTTGATAAATTTTTCAGCATCCGTTTTATTGTTCACAGCATCGGGATACATTCCATGTACCAAATGCCAATTCAAATTTTCATACAACTGTTTGTGTTGATTGTTATTGTAGATCTCTGTAATCGATAGTGGATACAAATGAAATAAAAAGTGACGCCCCGTCAATGGTTCAAATATTTTATCGGCAATTTCAAGGGCTGATGAACCTGTTGCAAAAATCTGCTTATCCTTGAAATTATCAACCATCAACTTCAGACATAATCCGATATTTTCAATTTGCTGTGCTTCGTCTATCACAATGATTTCATTCTCACCCACTATGTTTCGAAGTTTTACAACCGATAACTCTTCAAATAATTTTTTATTTGCAGGTTCTTCAGCATTAAAATACAATGTATTCTTTTGACTTTTTCTGAGCAAATTCTCTAGCAATGTTGTTTTCCCAACCTGCCGAGCACCAGTTATCACCAATGCCTTCTGCCTAAACATCCATTTTTCGATTGTTTTTTCTAAACTTCTATTGTACAACATAATACAAAAGTACAACTTTTTCCATTGTAATGGAATTTATAATACTTATTTTTCCGCTATAATGGAATTTATAAGAGTTTTTTATAGAGATTTTTTTATGAAAGTTCATTGGATTCAAAAAAAACGCCCGATTTCTCGAGCGCTTTTCAATTTTTATTTTACTTTCCGTGACATTGTTTATATTTCTTACCGCTACCACAAGGACATAAATCATTGCGGCCTATTTTGGGTTCGAGTCGCTTGATAGGTTCTGGCTTCGCAACTGGCGTAGATGGATCGTAATAATCATTTTCGTTGGCACCATAGTCTTCACCCGCTGCATCTATTTCTTCTTTGTTCGCTCGCATATTGCTCATATCGGTTTTCTCGATACGTGCTTCATGTATATCTTCTTCTTGTTGCATCGGGATACCACATCGCATCAGGAATGCGACTATATGTTTGTTGGTTTCTCCAATCATATCTTTAAACAAATTGAAAGCTTCAAACTTGTAAATCAACAACGGATCTTTTTGTTCGTAACTCGCAAGCTGCACACTTTGTTTCATTTCATCCATTTGGCGTAAATGGTTTTTCCACGATTCGTCGATGAGTGCCAAGGTAATTTGTCGTTCTACAGCGCTAATCAACTCTTTACCGCCCGATTCTACAGTTTGTTTCAAAGGCGTTACGATTTGTATACCACGTATCCCATCGGTAAATGGAACAGCAATATTTTGCACACGTTCGCCATTTTGAGTCAATACATTTTGCAATACAGGTGCTGTTTGCTCTCTGATATAGTCACATTTACGTTGGTAAGTGCTCGTCAATTGTTGATATAGTTTTTCGGCCAAAGCAGCTGCATCAATTTTCAAAAATTCTTGCTCACCAATCTCAGGTTCGAAGGCGAAGTCGCGAAGTACTTCTATCTTAAATTGTTCGTAGTCGCGATTGGTGTCAAACTGTGTAGCTACTAAGTTGCAACTATCAAAAAAGGCATTGTCCAAGTCAAGCGCCAATCGCTCACCAAACAAGGCATTTCTACGACGTGTATAAATAACCTCGCGTTGTGAGTTCATCACATCATCATATTCAAGTAAACGCTTACGTATACCAAAGTTGTTTTCCTCTACTTTCTTTTGAGCTCGCTCGATTGATTTAGATATCATACTATGTTGTATCACATCGCCATCTTTATGTCCGAGCTTATCCATCCATCCGCTCAATTTATCACTTCCAAATAGACGCATTAAATCATCTTCAAGAGAAACAAAAAATTGAGAACTTCCTGGATCTCCTTGTCGACCAGCACGACCGCGTAACTGACGATCCACACGTCTACTTTCATGTCGCTCGGTACCAATGATTGCTAATCCACCAGCGGTTTTTACATCAGGTGCCAATTTAATATCGGTACCACGACCTGCCATATTGGTTGCAATGGTTACAGCGCCTGTTAATCCAGCTTCTGCAACGATCTGTGCTTCTTTAGCATGTTGTTTTGCATTCAATACATTGTGTGGCACTTTGTCAAAAGCAAGCATTTTGCTTAGCAATTCAGATACCTCTACCGAAGTAGTACCTACTAGTACAGCTCGCCCTGCTTCACGTAATTTTTTTACTTCTTCTATGACCGCCCGGAATTTTTCACGCTTGGTTTTGTATACCAAATCTTGATCATCCTTACGGATTACATTGACATTGGTAGGGATATTGGTTACTTCCAATTTATAAATTTGCCAAAACTCACCCGCTTCGGTTTCGGCCGTACCCGTCATACCAGCGAGCTTGTGATACATACGGAAATAATTCTGCAAGGTCACTGTAGCAAAGGTTTGCGTAGCTGCTTCTACATCCACATTTTCTTTGGCTTCAATCGCCTGATGCAATCCATCGCTGTATCGACGACCATCAAGAATACGACCAGTTTGTTCATCTACGATTTTTACTTTGCCATCCATCACCACATATTCTTTGTCTTTGTCAAACAAGGTATAGGCTTTCAGCAATTGTTGTATAGTATGAATGCGATCGGCTTTTACAGAATATTCTTGTATCAGTGCATCCTTTAGTTTTCTTTTTTCCTCAGCAGGGTGTTCACTTTGATCGATCCCAGCCAATCCAGTACTGATATCAGGCATCACAAAAAAGTTTGCATCTTCGGCACTGCTAGTCAATAGTTGAATTCCTTTTGCAGTTAAATCAACTTGATTTTGTTTTTCATCAATGGTGAAGTATAATTCTGCATCGACCTTCGGCATATTTTTTTGCTGATCGGCCAAGTAATAATTTTCTGTTTTTTGCAATACTTGTTTGATACCGACTTCACTCAAAAATTTAATGGTAGATGAATTTTTTGGCAAGCCACGATGTGCTCTTAATAAGGCCAATCCACCACCTTCTTTGTCATCATTGCCATCGGCAATTAATTTTTTGGCTTCTATCAAAAAGGCGTTGACCACTTTACGTTGCACTTCGACCAATTTCTCAATACCAGGTTTCAAGTAATGAAATTCTTGATCGTCGCCTTTCGGAACTGGACCAGAAATAATCAAGGGAGTACGAGCATCGTCAATCAACACACTATCCACCTCATCGACCATGGCATAATGCAATTTGCGTTGTACCATTTCATCGGGTGTATGCACCATATTATCTCTTAGGTAATCAAATCCAAATTCATTGTTGGTACCATAGGTAATATCGGCCAAGTAAGCTTGACGGCGAGCTTCCGAATTGGGTTGATGCTTATCGATGCAATCCACCGTAAGGCCTAACCATTCAAACAATGGGCCATTCCATTCACTATCACGTCGGGCAAGGTAATCATTCACGGTTACGATATGTACACCTTCACCCGCTAAGCCATTCAAGTATGCAGGCAATGTAGACACCAAGGTTTTACCTTCACCGGTAGCCATCTCTGAAATTTTACCTTCGTGAAGATTATAGCCCCCTATCAATTGTACATTGTAATGCACCATATTCCAAGTGACAGGCGAGCCTGCTGCCAACCAAGTAGATTTAAAGGTAGTTTCATTGCCTTCAATCGTAATATGTTGTTTGGTTATGGCCAAGGTTCTATCAAGCTCAGTAGTCGAGCTTTTAAGTTCGTCATTTTCTTTTAATCGTCGAGAGGCTTCTTTTACAGTTGCGAATGCCTCTGGAAGAATTTCAAGCAGTACAACTTCTAGTTGCTTATCTTTTTCTTTTATCAAAGCATCTACTTGTTTGTAGATTTCACTTCTTACATGAATATCGGCTGTATTTTCAGCTTCCGCTTTTTTTGCTTCAATTTGCTCTCGTACCGAATTGACATGCGCTTGTATTCTTGCTTTAAATTCTTGTGTTTTATTTCGCAACTGATCATTGCTGAGATTGCTGTATGAAGCAAAATGTTTGTTGATACTATCAATGACGGGTTGCATTTTTTTTACATCTTTTTCAGACTTGCTTCCGCCAAAAAGTTTACTAATGAAATCTAACATAAATGATCTTATTTTTAGTGCAATCCATGATTGCAATGAATTATTTTTTATTCAAAATATGTGCCCACCTTTATTTTCTGACAAGGTGTCACAAAAGCGTGCAAAGATAATGGGAATGAATGATATTTTAGGGACAATCTCCTATTTGTATTGACAAAAAAAATCTCGCATTTCTGCGAGATTCGTTGAATATTGTATTGATTATCGTTCGTACTCATTACGCATTACACCATAATATTGGAAGGTTTTCATTTTATAACCTTTATCCCAATATTTATCTGTATCGGTAAATTCAGGAATTGTTACCCAATCTTTACTTTTGCTTTTGTACCAACGGTAGATAGCAATATGATTTTCTGCACGACGAACAGGAGCATAAAATTGAAGAGACTTCAATGTATATCCTTTTTGTTGCATATCGCTATCTGTTGCTTCATCTTCCGCTACGCTAGTTTGGTCTTTTGTAACAGGGTTTGTCCATCTGTAAACCGCTACACGATCAGCGCCTGGTGTTTTGTATGCATAGAACAACAAAGTTTTTTCTTTGTATTTCCATTGTAATAATTGACCTTCTTGGATTTCACCTTCGGCCAATGTAACATAGTTATTATCAACTGTATTTAACCAGCGATATACTCTAATTAATTCTTGATTGTCATATTGAGCTGACGCAGATTGACCCACACTTACTAAGGCCAACAAAGCAATAATGCTGTATAATACTTTTCTCATATAGCTATTTTTCTAATTTTCGAAATACAATGATAGTAAATACATTTTTAACTACACAATTTTTTTTTAGTTTTTATCTAAAACAAGCTCAAAAAACAATTCCATGAAAAAAATATTCATTTTTTCATGGATTTCTGCAACATTATACAAAATTAATTGTATACCTTTAGAATTGAAAAACAGCTTACTATGTTCAGTTTTAAGCTATATCAAAAACACAATCTTTTAAATTACTATTTATGGGCGCATTCAACAGAAAAGATTTTTTAAATGAGCTAGCTCCAACAAAGAAACAGCCTAAGCAAGGATACGATATCAATAAAGACGAACTCTTTTTGAAGTATTCTAACAAATCCCTTCCCCTGAATTTAAAAAAATCAAGAGCTGGATTAAGTCAATATACGGGCGTATGGGGCGTAGAACAAAAACTTCATTTGCTACGTAGACTTATGTTTGGTGCCAAACCTTCCGATTTAGTTACCCTCAATGGTTTAACTATGAGTCAAGCTGTAGATCAAATGATTAATACTGTTCAACCTCTTCCTGCAGAACCTGTCAATTACTATGAGAGTGTCTATCCCGATCCTACAGGCGTATTGCTTGGTAATAGTTGGGTGACTGCACCTTATGGTGATGGTACAGTAAATTATTATCGTTATTTATCATTTCGGGCCTCCTGGATGAAAAACATACTAAACCAAGGCTTGAGTATTCAAGAAAAAATGAATTTATTTTGGCATAATCATTTCGTGACAGAAGCCAATGTAGTAGGCGACAGTCGATTATTGTATAAATATCATAATTTACTTAGAACACACTCCTTGGGCAACTTTAAGACATTTGTAAAAGAAATCACCAAAGACCCCATGATGCTTTTTTACTTAAATGGCCATTACAATGTAAAAAATTCTCCGGACGAAAACTATGCACGTGAATTGCAAGAGTTATTTACCACCGGAAAAGGTACGAATATGTGGACAGAAGATGATGTGAAAGCTGTTGCTAAAGTGCTTACAGGTTATCGTGCTGATACCACTACATTGACTACTAGCTTTGAACCAACTCGACATGAAACTGTTAATAAGACTTTCTCTGCTTTTTATAACAATACTACCATCACCGGACAAACGGGCCCCAATGGTGCCAACGAATTGGACGATTTGCTTAATATGATTTTTGCCAATGACCAAATTGTAGCGAAGCATTTGTGTAGAAAAATCTATCGCTTCTTTGTGTATTATGATATTGACACCAATATTGAATCCACCATTATTGCCGGCATGGCACAAACTTTGATTTTGAATAATTGGGAAATCAAACCCGTCTTGCGTCAGCTATTTAAAAGCGACCACTTCTATGATGCCTTGTCTATGAACTGTCATATACGAACTCCTATGGATTTCTACTTAGGAACAGCACGCACATTCAATATACAACTATCCCCATTGATGGATATAGTCGATTATCATAAGGCTCATTATTCATTTGCAAGTATGTGTGAGCAAAACGCCATGGATCCGGGAAGTCCTCCATCTGTTTCTGGCTGGCCTGCTTATTATCAAACACCTCAATTTCATGAGATGTGGATTAATTCCGATACCTTGCCTAAGCGTATGCGAAATACCGATACGTTATTGACAAACTTTGGCTATTATGTTTCAGCAGCATTTACACTTAAGTATGATGTGTTGGCATTTGTGGGTAGTCTTTCTAATCCTAGTGATCCGGATGCAGTCATAAATCAATGTGTTGCTTATTTCCTAGCACTCACATTATCACAAACATTAAAAGACGATTTCAAATCTATCCTATTGGGACCTGGACAGACCAATAATATTTATTGGACCAATGCTTGGAATGATTATATCAACAACCCTGGTAATGCTGTTTTTGCAGGTACAGTTCGAACTCGTTTACAAGACATGTTTACTAAATTATTACGAATGGCAGAGCACCATCTTTGCTAAAAACAATTTTTAAATTATTAATTCATTAATACTTCAATTATGAAGAGAAGAGATTTCCTGAAAATGAGTTCGATGGCAACACTTGCCACTACAATGAACGGAATACCGGTACACGCCTTTGGAGAAAATGGCATGTTTAAAACCCGTAATACCAATGGAAACATTTTGGTTATAATACAATTATCGGGCGGAAACGACGGATTGAACACACTCATTCCATTGGACAAATACAGCGAACTTTCCAATGCACGTGCCAATATATTGATTAATCAGGCCGATGTACTCCCGCTCAATGGACAACCCAATTCAGGGTTTCATCCATCTATGACTAAGTTACAGCAACTATTTAATGCTGGTAAAATGAACATCATACAAGGTGTAAGTTACCCTGATCCTAATTTTTCACATTTCAGATCGACTGATATATTATTTAGTGCCTCGGATTCTACCACTTTTGTAGATACAGGATGGGTAGGTCGTTTCTTGGACAATCAATTCCCAGGCGCTCCACAGGCTTATCCCGATCCAAACTTTTTAGATCCATTATCAATCCAAATTGGCTCTTCCGTTTCTTCTATTCTAACGGGCGCCAATGGCTTAAATGGCCAAGCAGTATCGAGCATCTCAAATTTTTATCAAATTGTAAATGGAACGGTAGACCCTGCTCCTGCAACACCAGCAGGACATGAGTTGACATATATACGATTCATTTCACAGCAAACGCAAGCCTATACACTTGCTTTACAACAAGCTGCTACATTGGGTAACAATCTAGCTGTATATCCTGCAGGCAACCGATTAGCTGATCAGTTAAAAATAGTAGCCAAGTTAATTTCAGGTGGACTGAAAACACCTGTATACCTTGTCAACTTTGGTGGATTTGATACGCATGACAATCAAGTAGATGCCCTCGATCATAAAACGGGCGATCATGCCGATTTATTACTCAAATTATCTGAAGCTATTGGTGCATTCCAAGAAGATCTTACATTATTGGGCAAGGCTGATAAAGTAACAGGCTGTACTTTGACTGAATTTGGACGCAGAGTAAAATCAAATGCTAGTGTAGGCACCGACCATGGTTCGGGTGGTCCAATGATAGTATTTGGTGCTAAAGTAAACCCTACAATTATAGGTACAAGTCCTAATTTACCTGCAGCTGCTACCGCTAGTGATAATGTGCCAATGCAATATGATTTCAGACAAATTTATACTACTATCTTGACCGATTGGTTTGGTGTGTCTGCAGCTACGTCTACCAGTATTCTGAATGGTTATTCTGCTAACAATCTACCTATCTTCAAATATGCAGTAGGCGAGCAAGATTTAACTACACAATCAACACAACTATCACTTGAACAAAACTTCCCGAATCCGGTGAGAGAGCATACCATCATACGATTTACAACAAGCGGCGGCATGGTACAAATATTGTTATACGATGAAATGGGTCGTATGCTTCGCGTACTTTACGAAAATGATGTACCTGCAGGCACCTTCGATGTAGGTGTAGATCGCAATGCATTACCAGCTGGTAATTACTACTATCAAATCCATGTAGGCAATCAGAAAATGAGTAAGAAAATGGTAGTGGTGAATTAATACTCCACTTAAAAAAATTAATTCTTAGTTGCGTTTATTCAATATAAACGCAACTATTTTTTTTGCCATTGAAGTTTAACTAAATTGCACTCTCCATGAGCGAAATAAATCAAGATATCATTATCAAAGGTGCACGCGTGCATAATCTTAAAAATGTAACCGTTACGATTCCATACAATAAGTTAATCGTAGTAACAGGCGTAAGTGGATCGGGCAAGTCGTCGCTGACCATGGATACGCTGTTTGCCGAAGGGCAACGTAGGTATGTAGAAAGCTTGAGTTCGTATGCTAGACAATTTATGAAAAGCATGCAAAAGCCCGATGTAGATATGATAGAAGGACTTTGCCCTGCCATAGCCATCGAACAAAAAGTAACGAGTCGAACCCCAAGATCCACCGTGGGTTCAATGACCGAGATTATTGATTACTTGCGATTGCTGTATGCTAAAATAGGTCGAACATTTTCACCCATATCAGGACAAGAAGTAACCAAGCAAGAAGTGAGTGATGTAACGAAATACATTACAACATTAAAAGCAGGGTCAAAAATATTGATTTTAATTCCAATGCAATTATCGGCCGAAAAAAATGTAGGCTATTACCTCACCGACCTTTTGCAAAAAGGATTTACACGATTGTACAATATTGAAGAAAAAAGTTATTTGCAAATAGAGGAATGTATTGAACAATCGACTCTGCTCGATTTTTCTAAAATTTATATTTTAATCGATCGACTTGTAAGTAAGCAGTTTGAACAAGATGAAATCCATCGTATTTCGGATAGTATTCAAACAGCCTTTGACGAAACCAATGGTGATGTATATCTAGAAATAGATGGTAAAAAAATGATTCATTTTTGCAATCGATTCGAACTCGATGGCATACGATTTGAGGAACCCACACCTAACTTTTTCTCATCCAACAATCCGTATGGAGCATGTCCCGAATGTGAAGGATTTGGCATGGTACTGGGCATTGATCCATCACTTGTAATTCCAAATAAAAATCTCTCGATATATGAAGGTGCTGTTGCTTGCTGGAGTGGTGAAAAAATGAGTGAATGGAAAACTCAATTCATACATGAAACCAAAGGCTCTTTCCCAATCCATCGACCTATAAAAGATCTTAGTAACGAAGAAATCAATTTACTTTGGAAAAGTCCTCATGGCATAGATGCTTTTTTCAATATGGTGCAAGAGAACTTGTACAAAATTCAATACCGTGTGATGCAAGCGCGCTACAGAGGCAAAACGAAGTGTACATCTTGTGAGGGCTCTCGTATCCGAAAAGACGCCTTGTATGTAAAAATAAATGAAACGCATATTGGACAATTGCTTGATATGCCCATAGACCAATTGAGTCTTTGGTTGAAAAATATACAATTGAATACACATGATACAACAATCGGCAAACGTATATTGACCGAGCTCAATGTCCGTATAGAAACATTGCTGAATGTTGGCCTTCATTACCTTACCTTAAATCGCACTGCTAATACATTGAGCGGTGGGGAAAGCCAACGTATACAACTCACGCGCGTAATAGGAAGTAACCTCACTGATAGTTTGTATATACTGGACGAACCTAGCATAGGACTTCATTCGAGAGATACCGATCGATTGATCAAGGTATTGAAAAGCCTTCGTGATTTGGGCAATACCGTCATTGTAGTCGAACATGATGATCAAGTGATGCGCGAGTCGGATTACATTATAGATGTAGGTCCATTTGCATCGCATCTTGGCGGAGAGATAGTGGCCACTGGTACTTATAAAGAAATACTGAAAAACAAAAAAAGTCTGACAGGTCAATACCTGAGTGGCAAGATGGTGGTCGGTATACAAAAACCAAATCGAACGGTACAGAACAAACTTATATTAAGTAATTGTAGACAACACAATCTAAAAGATATCACTGTACAATTTCCATTGAATATGTTGTGTGTGATTACAGGTGTGAGTGGATCAGGTAAAACAAGTTTAGTCAAACATATTTTGTATCCTGCATTGAAAAATGCCAAAGGTGATTTCAGTATCAAGCCAGGAGAGTTTGGCGAGCTCACAGGTGACTTACAAGCAATACAGCAAGTAGAGATGGTGGATCAAAATCCAATAGGAAAATCATCCCGCTCCAATCCTGTAACCTATATCAAAGCCTATGATGAAATTCGTGCATTGTATGCCAATTGTAAACTATCTAAAATAAGAGGATATACGGCGGGACATTATTCATTCAATGTAGATGGCGGACGATGCGACGAGTGTAAAGGTGAAGGAGAAACCGTTGTAGAAATGCAATTTCTAGCTGATGTACATCTCACCTGCGAAAGTTGTAAAGGAAAGCGATTCAAAGCCGAGGTATTGGAAGTAACTTACAAACAAAAAAACATCTACGACATACTTGAATTGAGTGTAGATGAAGCCGTTGATTTTTTTGCAGATGATAAAAAAATCAAAGACAAACTTCAACTCTTAGCTGATGTTGGATTAGGTTATATAAAGCTAGGTCAATCTTCAGATACGCTGAGTGGTGGTGAAGCACAACGTGTAAAACTTGCTTCGTTTCTTGATAAGAGTTTCAACAACAAAAAAATACTTTTCATCTTTGATGAACCTACTACAGGGCTTCATTTTCATGATATTCAAAAACTATTAACTTCCTTTCAAGCATTGATAGAAAGTGGACATTCAATCATTGTAATTGAGCATAATCCCGATGTGATACGCAATGCAGATTGGGTGATTGACCTTGGACTTGAAGGAGGCATTGAAGGTGGCTACTTACTTTTTGAGGGCAAGCCCGAAGCGTTGAAAAAAGAAAAGAAAGGCTATACGGGAAAGTATTTGTGACAAATTTTATTGTACATGCTCCCTTTTATAACTTTTCCAAAGTTTAAAACTTTGGAAAAGTTATAAAAGATTAAATTTTAACCATTTAGCAAAGTAACGAATATACATAAATATTATCGCGGCTTATAACCCGATTCTCTTAAAAAAGTTTGGGATTCAATTTGATCCTTCAATACATCCGTCCATTTTTTTTCGGGATGTGCATCCATGTATTTACGTACTAGTTGCCATCCTATCCAACTACCAATATTACCCGGCGATTCGGCAGGCATGCCAGTAGAAGTAGGTCCGTCATTGACATAGCGGAGTATCTCTTGCCATTGTGTAGAATATAGTAATTTTTGCTTCGCAAAATAACTCCACATCATACCTTCATTTTGTTGACACCACTTCAATTGTTCGGGAGAGTAGCCAATCAATAATTCTTCATTGGTTTCAGGTAATGTATATTCTAAAAATAATTGTTCTTTACCTTTCATAATCATTAAATCAAGTAAGGTTTTACCCTCAGCATTCATAGGATAATTATTTTCGTAGATTGCTTTGGCGACATTGACTGGAATGTATTCTTTCTCACATCGTTCTATTTGATAGGCAGGTATTTGCACCGAAGCATAAAAAGGATATTGCTTGCCCAAATACATAT
>JBIIJQ010000040.1:0-27831 GCA_044233655.1 Chitinophagaceae bacterium
TAACCTTAAATCATAAATCATTCAATAAAAGACATTTTACAATCTTAAAATTTTACATCAATTCCTGCACTTATAAAGCGTGGATTCCCAACACGTATACCTTGTGGTCTACGGCTGGAGATATAGCGTTCATTGGTGATGTTTTTTACTGCCACATTGAAAGTCACTTTTGTCTTAGGGATTGTATAAAAAAGAGTGGCATCATATAATTGATAGGCTGGCAATTGCCCTATTCTACCATCGGCACTTGGCAATACTGTATTAAGCATATCGGTGTATTGCATACCTGTAAAGGTGGCAGTTGCTTGTGCTCCCAAACCAAATGTAGTCAACGCACTCAACGAACTTGTAACGTTATAGATAGGAGCATAAGGCGTTCGATTCCCATTGATATTGATACTGTTTGTTCCTTCTTTTACAAATCGATCTTGACTAAATGTAGCTTGTGTAAAAGTCGCATTCGATTTCCAAACGTACATCGTTTTGCTATGCCACAATTGTCCGATATTGAATACATACGATCCTTCTATACCTTGATGCAATGTTTTACCGCCATTCACTAATCCTGAACCTGTTCCTCCTGCCGATTCGGCAACGGGTATGATTTGATTGGAAAAATCCATCCTAAATAATGTTACTTCATATTCGAGTAGTTTGTTGACACGACCTCGCGTACCCAATTCTATATTCCAGCTTTGTTCTGCATCGAGTAAGTATACTTCACCTTGCGTTGAAATAGCATCTTTCACACGAGGTGGCGCAAAGCCTCTGTGTATACCAGCAAATACCGTATTGAATTTTGACAAATTCAAATTCATACCAATACCAGGAAGCACAGATGAAATGGCTTGACCAGCTTTTATATTCGTATCTTTTACACTTGATACTCCACCTATTGTAAATGTATTTCTGTAAATTGATCTGTTATAATCATAGTATTCAATTCGAGCACCTGCATTGAAGGTTATATACGTTGAAGCAGTCAGTGTTTGTTGTACAAAAGCACTGAATGCTTGACCAGATCGTACTTCATCTTCTACCAATTCGCCCGATTTTGCATCAGCCTTTTTGCCATTGATACGTTGTTCCTTTGCTTGCTCAGTATGAAAGCGAATACCGGCTTGTAATACTGCTTGCATATTAAAAAGTTGATGTGCATATTTCAAACGAGGTTCTACACCCAATACTGTAAATGCTCTATTTCGATGGGCGTTTTGGTTTCGCATATAAATTGCACCACCAGCTATAGCGGTATCTCCCCAAACTATACCAGATAAATTAGTAGTTGTTTTACTTGTACTAAAATCTTGTCGTTGCCAATCACGTTCAGTCGTATAGGCATAAATCGTGGTATTGAGTTGAAGACGACTCGAAGCTCTATATTGATGGGTTGCACTGATTGATGTTCTGCGGATATTTAGATTATCATCGGGAGCCATCAATACAAAATCTTGATTGCCTGACGCATACATTTGCTGCGTTAGGCCAATATAAGTAGCATTGGATTGTTCATTGTAATACCCTACTTTAATTCCAAGCGTTGTTTTTTCGGAAAGTGTAAATTTTAATTTAGTTGAAAAATCATGCACATTGAATTTCGTGTAACCCAGCTTATTTGCTTGTTTGTGGGAATAATTGACCTGAATCCCAACGTTGCCATGTGTTACTCCATAGCTTGCTAAACCACTGATATAGCCAAAATCGCCCACGGTCAATTTCACTCTTCCTTCGGGTTGCAAGGAAGGATCTTTGGTGATATAATTCACTACACCACCGATGGTTTGCGGTCCAAACAACAATTGTCCACTCCCCTTAAGTACTTCAACGCCTGCCATTCGATCGATCAAGGGTGTGTAATACAATTCAGGTTCTCCGTATGGATTTAACGTTACAGGAACTCCATCTTCTAATACCAATACACTTCTACTTCTATCAGGATCCAAACCTCGTATACTCAAATTCATACGCAAGCCTGCGCCTTCTTCATCTACCACATGTATGCCCGAAATGCGTCTAAAAATTTCATTGCCTGATACTGGTGCTACTTGTTCTAACTCTTTACTTCCGACCAAGCCTACAGAACCGGGCAAGGTATTCAATAGGCTATTTTTCTTAGCTATTATTTGAATTTGTGGCATTTCGATCCGATTGATAGTATCATTTTGTTGTGCGTTCATTTGAAATGAACTATCTAACACTAAAAGGAAAAGTAATATTCTTATATAGTTATTATTCATGGTGCAAATCTATTTTAGCACCTATAACTTCACTTGGCAAAAACGGAAAAAGGATTGTGATATCGGGAAAATGAATATTTCCAACAATCACAATCCTTTCAATAATGTATAAAATTAAGACTTACTTCTTTTTACTTTTTACATACGCATCCACTGCAGCTATGGCTACCATATTCACAATTTGGCGAACACTGCTTCCCAATTGCAATACATGCACCGATTTGTTCATACCCAATAAAATAGGACCAACAGCTTCAGAATTGCCCAATTCCATCATTAAGTGATAGGCTATATTACCAGCAGATAGATTGGGGAAAATGAGAATGTTTGGAGGATTATTGACCAATGAACTAAAGGGATAGTTTTCTTTCAACAAATCATTGTCAAAAGCAATGCTACCTTGTACTTCACCATCTACAATTATATCAGGATGATGCTCGTGTAACAAAGCCACTGCTTCTCGTACTTTTTTAGCTTCGCTCAAATTGCTACTACCAAAATTAGAATAAGATAATAAAGCTACGCGTGGTGTAATATTCAGGTTTTTTAAATTTTCACTTGCCAATAAAGTAATATCAACCAAATCTTGTGGAGTAGGAAACTCATTGATCGTGGTATCTGCAAAGCAGATAGGACCTCGCTTTGTAAGCATTACATACATACCGGCTAATTTATTCACCTTTTTATCGACACCAATAATTTCTAATACTGGTCGAAGAGTGTCGGTATATTTTCGTGTCAAACCAGTTATAACTGCATTGGCATCGCCTGTTTCTACCATCATGCAACCAAAATAATTTCGCTCTCGCATAATTTTACGAGCTTCATAGGTATTGTATCCTTTTCGATGACGTTTTTTGAATAATATTTCACCATACGCATTTCGTTTTGCCTCATTTTCTTCAGACTTTGGATCAATGATTTCAACACCATTCAATTCAAGATTATTTTCTTTCATGATGGTTTTAATTTTTTTCACATTACCCAATAATACTGGAATGGCAATACCCTCGTCATTCACTATTTGCGCAGCCTTCAATGTTTTAAAATTCTCAGCATCTGCAAACACTACTCGTTGTTTATATTGTTTAGCCTTGTTGATGATCGCTTTCAATATATTATCATCATTGCCTAAACGGCTTTGCAATTCTTCTTCATAGGCTTTCCAATCGGTAATGGCTCGTTGGGCCACCTTACTTTTCACAGCCGCTTTGGCTACTGCCAATGATACCTCTGATAGCAATCGAGGATCCATGGGTTTAGGAATTATATAAGTAGGACCATAACTCAAATTTTTCTCTTGATAGGCTAAGTTGACTATATCAGGTACTCCTTTTTTAGCCAAAGCGGCCAGAGCCTTTACAGCAGCCAATTTCATATCTTCATTAATCCTACGAGCACGCACATCCAAGGCTCCTCTGAATATATAAGGGAATCCCAATACATTGTTGACTTGATTCGGATAGTCGCTACGGCCTGTTGCCATGATTACATCTGGACGTGCTTTTACAGCCGTTTCATAATCCACTTCTGGGTCAGGATTCGCTAAAGCAAATACAATAGGTTTTGATGCCATGCCTTTTAGCATTTTTGCATTCACTACTCCTCCTTTTGATAAACCTATAAATACATCTGAGCCTTTCATGGCATCCTCCAAGGATTTTACTTTTCGAGCAGTCGCAAATTTTTGTTTTCCAGCATCTAAGTCTTTTCGATCTTTTGTGATGGCTCCTTTACTATCAAACATGATAAAGTTCTCATACTTTGCACCTAATTTGATATAAAGTTTACAACATGCCATAGCCGAAGCCCCTGCTCCACTCACGACAAACTTGGCAGTTTTTATGTCTTTTTCTTGTATTTCGAGTGCGTTCAATAAAGCTGCAGACGAAATGATAGCCGTTCCATGTTGATCATCGTGCATGACAGGAATATTCATTTCCTTTTTTAATCGCTCTTCGATTTCAAAACATTCGGGTGCTTTAATATCTTCAAGATTGATACCACCAAATGTGGGCTCCAATGCTTTCACTGTACGAATAAAATCTTCTACATTGTTGGCATCCAACTCAATATCAAATACATCAATATCAGCATAAATTTTAAATAATAGTCCCTTGCCTTCCATCACAGGCTTGGATGCCAAGGGTCCAATATTGCCTAAGCCTAATACGGCTGTACCATTGGTAATAACAGCTACAAGGTTTCCTTTGGTTGTATACTTGTATACATTTTCAGGATTACGATATATTTCCATACAAGGCTCTGCAACTCCTGGCGAATAGGCCAATGCGAGATCTCGTTGTGTTTTGGTTTCTTTAGTAGGTACAATTTCTATTTTCCCAGGTCTGCCTTTGGAATGATAATCCAAGGCATCACTTTTTCTTACTTTTTTAATCATAATCCGTTTGAATAATTATTATTTAAAAAACCAACTTGTGATTTTCATAAGCCGTAAAGTTACAAAGAATGGAATAAGATTGAATTCAAAAAACGGATTGTGTAAAACTTTGAAGATTCATTTACAACAACAAAGCTGCCAATCCATAATCGGCAAATAAAATCAGGATACAACTCACCACGACCGAACGAGTAGAGGATTGACCAATTTCTAGTGCGCCACCTTTCACATAGTATCCGAAATAAGCCGAAACACTGGATATGATAAAAGCAAACGTGAATGATTTGATGAGACCAAACGTCAAATTGAATGGAACGAAATCTTTCATTAACCCTTGGGTAAACTGCTGTTCAGAGATAATTCCACTGAAAGTTCCAGCCAAATACCCTCCCCAAACGCTTAAAAACATTGAAATGGTAATCAAACAAGGAATGACAATAAAAGATGCCACTATTTTAGGCAATATAAGATAGGTTTTGGTATTAATGCCCATGATTTCGAGGGCATCGATTTGTTCACTCACACGCATATTGCCCAATTCTGAAGCAATTTTAGATCCTATTACACCTGCTAATACAATACAAACCACTGTTGGAGAAAGCTCCAAAAAAGTACTATCACGAATGATTTGAGCAATGACATATTTTTGTACCAAAGGGCTTATCAATTGATAAGCAGTCTGTACAGTGGTTACCGCACCTAAAAAAACTGAAATTATCACCACAATTCCCATGGAACCTATCCCTATTTCGTAACATTGATGAATAAATTCTTTCCAATAAACACGCATGTTTTCAGGTTTGGAAAACATCCCACCCAGCATCATCAAATATTTTCCGAAATGTTCGAGTCCTTTAATCATCTAGAGTCCAAAAATACACTTATTCGGCTATTATAAAACCGAATATGATTTTAAATTTAAAAAAAATGAGTGTTGACCGCTTATTTATCAAAAAAATACATACCTTCGCGTTCCTTAATAATTTTTTAATCACAAACTAAAATAATTTCTATTATTTATGTCAGTAAAAATCAGACTTCAACGTCACGGCGCTAAGAAACGCCCATTTTATTTCATCGTAGTTGCTAATTCAACTTCACGTCGCGATGGTAAATTTATCGAAAAACTAGGTACTTACAATCCATTGACAGTTCCTGCTACTATCCAAGTAAACAGAGAAAGAGCATTGCATTGGTTAAGCCGTGGTGCAGAACCTACTCACACAGTAAACCGTATCCTTTCTTTCAAAGGAGTTAATTACATGAAGCATTTAATGCGTGGTGTAAAATTAGGTTTATTTGATGAAGCAACTGCAATGCAAAAATTTGAAACTTGGAATGCTTCTCATGAAGTATTGGTTGCAGAGCGTCAAGAATCTCATAAAAAATCAAAAGCAGCTTCTAAAATTCAACCAATTATCAAAAAGGTAGAAGAAGTAGTAGCAGTACCTGTAGCTGAAGAAGCTCCAGCGGTAGAAGAAGCTCCAGTAGCAGAAACTCCTGCGGTAGAAGAAACTCCTATAGCTGAAGCATCTGCTCCAGAAACAGAAGCACCTACAGCTGAATAAGATTTCAAACCCTTTTAAATATATTAAATCCCATCATTCTTGATGGGATTTTTTTTACGATTTATTCAATCAAACGATTTCAATTTTCAAATAAAATAAATAATCCCGTCATATGACGGGATTATTAAAATTATAAATAAATTTTATAATTAATTGATTTCCACAGTCTTAACTTCAACTGTTTTAACTTCTGCTTTAGGTATGTTTACATGCAATACCCCATTTTCGTATTTAGCCGTAACCCCTTCTGCATTCAATTTTTCGTTCAATGTAAACGAGCGTTTGAATGAATTCATTGAAAATTCTTTACGAATATACTTGTCAGTTTTTTCTTCACTTGATTCTTTCTTTTCGTAAGAAATGGTCAACAAATCTTTTTCAATTGCAATCTTAAAATCTTCTTTTTTCATTCCTGGAGCAATTACTTCCAAAGCATACGACTTCTCAGTCTCAACGATGTTGACCGCTGGACGGCTATAATGCGCTGGTGTTTGAAAATCATCTGTCATAAATTTGTCCATAAGATTAAAGAACCCTGGTACAAGAGCGTTGTTTTTTACTTTCATGTGTGTCATAGTATTTATTTTTTGTTTGGTATACTCTAATCAAGTTATATACCATTCAAAAAATATAGCCATTATGTCCACTTTATGTAAAATACACTGCCATATTTGCCGATTTAATAAAATCAAATACTCAATTTAGTCAGTATAACCCCTTATTTTGATCGCTTTGGATTCAATTTACTATGACCTCTGCTATATAAAAAATAAATAACCAAGCCTACTAACAACCATATTACAAACCTTAACCAGTTGGTATAACTTTCTTGTGCCATTAAGTAAAAACAACTCACTAAGCCCAATACAGGAATTAAAGAGAAATTACGGAGAAATGAAAGTACTGCTACGATCGATATTACAATCCAAAATAATAACATAGGCAAGCCTTCGAGTGTAAACAAAGAAGCGAAATGTGATGGACTATATACCAACAACAATAATACTGCCAATAGAAACAACGCTGGAACAATAAATTTCCCACTCAAATAAGGTACATTGAATTTAGATGCAGGCTTATCGGGCATTTCATGCAAAACCAATATGCCAGCACATACAAGTACAAAAGCAAATAAAGTGCCTATACTCGTGAGCGAAATCACCACATCAAGATTAAGAAACAAGGCAGGAACTGCAACTACAATTCCAGTCAATATTGTAGAAAATGATGGTGTTTTGTATTTGGGATGAATTTTTGAAAATACCTTAGGCAACAAACCGTCGCGACTCATACTCATCCAAATACGTGGTTGTCCCATTTGAAACACCAACAATACACTAGCAGTAGCTATAATAGCACTTACGGCAATAATACCTGCAAGCCACGGCATACCTCGTTCTTCAAATATCAACGCCAAAGGGTCACCCACGTTGAGCTTGGTATAGGATACCATTCCCGTAAGTACCAAAGCCAGTAAAACATAAAGAATAGTACAAATAATCAATGCATTAATCATCCCTTTGGGCAAATCACGTTGCGGATCTTTACATTCTTCGGCAGTGGTAGAAATAGCATCAAATCCAATATATGCAAAGAATACAGCCGAAACTCCCTTGAGAATACCTGTGAGCCCATTGGGTGCAAAAGGGCTCCAATTTTCAGGTTGAACATAATAACCTCCTACTACAATAACCATAAAAATGATGACCAACTTGAAAATTACCATCATATTGCTCATTTTGCGACTTTCGTGAATCCCTACAAATACGACAGCTGTTATCAATGCTACAATGGCAAAAGCCGGCAAATCCATGATAAGTTTGAGTGAACCCAAGGAAGGTGCATTGTTCCAAGCATGATATTTATCAAGAAGTGATGAATCCATTGAAGTCAATGCAGTACCTTCAGCAAGTAATTTTTTCACTTCATCAAATCCGTGATGAGCAGTTGAAAAATCCATGGTCAACCATCGAGGTATGATGAGGCCTGCCTGATCGGTGAGATGAGTAAAATAATCGCTCCAGGAGATAGCCACAGCAATATTGCCTATGGCGTATTCCATGAGCAAATCCCAACCAATAATCCATGCGAAAATTTCTCCAAAAGCAACATAAGCATACGTATAAGCACTGCCTGATACAGGCACTGTACTCGCAAACTCTGCATAACAAAGGGCTGCAAAACCACAAGCCATGGCAGTGAATAAATATAAAAAAATAACAGCAGGCCCTCCATCAAAACAAGCTTTGCCAATGCTACTAAATATACCTGCACCAATAATAGCAGCAATACCAAAGAAAGTAAGATCTTTTACACCTAAGACTTTATGCATGGGTATATGCTCACTATCTCCATAACCCGATTCAGCATCGGCCAGTATCCGTTGTATATTCTTTTTTCTAAATAATGAATTCATAGTATCATTTTGAAGGTTTGAATTTACTATCAAAAAACTGAATTCCAATACTATCTTTGAATCAATGAAAAAGGATCATTTTAAAATCGAAGAAAAAAATGGAGCTCAACTCATTTATGACCCTTTTAGAAAAAAACAAGTCGTATTAACGCCAGAAGAATGGGTACGACAGCAAATATTGGATTATTTGGTCACTGAGAAAAAATATCCTGCATCCATGATTTCAGTGGAAAAACAAATCAAAGTAGGCAATTTAAACAAACGATACGATGTATTGATATACAAAAAAGAGAATCCTTGGATGATCATTGAATGTAAAGAAGAAAATGAAGTGTTGAATGATAACGTATTGCATCAACTCTTGTCGTATAACTCAATTTTAAAAGTTTCATTTTTAGTTATTACTAATGGACATCAGATGCATTGTTATGATGTTGCAAATTCAACATGGAGCAATTCATTTCCAGTCTATTTATAATCCAAATTTATCCAACATATATAAACCAATGAATTGAGAATTGATTGGATTCATTACCTTTGCAAAAAATAAATAAACATGTACCCAGCAGAATTAGTCTTGCCTATGAAGGCGGAATTGACCAACCAAGGATTTGAAGATTTAAATACCCCAGAATTAGTAGATATAGCCCTTGCAAAACCAGGCACGACCTTACTTGTATTAAATTCAGTGTGTGGATGCAGCGCTGGTACTGCTCGACCAGGTGTGGTAATGGCAGTTCAAAATGCAGGATTAAAGCCTGATCATTTGGCTACAACTTTTGCAGGATTTGATTCAGATGCTGTAAAACAAGCACGTACATATTTATTGCCTTATCCACCATCTTCACCATGTATTGCTTTATTGAAAGATGGCCAATTGGTTCATATGATAGAGCGTCACATGATAGAAGGGCGTCCAGCTCAAATGATTGCTGCAAATTTGGTAGAAGCATTTAATCAATACTGTTAAACCTTATTAAATAGAATTATTTCTTGCTAATTCTTTTCTCAAAGTAGAAAAGTACACCTTACTTTTACGCCTAAGACTAGATTAATCCAACTAACTAAAGCGTTATGTATCCTGATTTTTATAATTTATTAAAAGATTTATTTGGCATCAATCTGCCAGCATTAAGCCTTCTGAAAACATTTGGTTTTTTGGTTGCCATCGGTTTTTTGGCAGGAGGCTATGTAATTTATCTTGAGCTCAAACGCAAAGAAGATGAAGGCAACATAGGTTTTACAATTCACGACGAAGTAATCGGAAAGCCTGCTGGTATTATGGACTATCTAGCAAATGGGCTCATTGGCTTTGTAATTGGGTTCAAATTACTTGGAATGTTTTACGAATGGAAAATTGCTTCACCCGATCCAATGAGTTATTTATTTTCAAAAAATGGTAATATTCTATTTGGAGTGTTGGCAGCTATTGCAGCCATTGTAATGAAATATCTTTCTGTAAAAAAAGATGGATCCCAAGGTGTAAAAACACGAAAAGTAAAAACCTATCCTCATAATCGTGTGGGAGATGTCGCAGTCATTGCTGCGATTGGAGGTTTTGCTGGTGCAAAAATTTTCAATGCATTCGAAACATGGGAAGATTTCATTCAAGACCCATTGGGCAGTCTACTTTCCAGTAGCGGATTGACATTCTATGGTGGATTAATAGTAGCAACCTTAGCATTATGGTATTATGCTCGGAAAATAAAACTAGACTTCAGGTATTTATGTGATGCAGCTGCACCAGCATTAATACTAGCATACGGAATTGGCCGTTTAGGTTGTCAAGTTAGTGGGGATGGCGATTGGGGTATTTACAATTCTGCTTATATGACAGATACCAGTGGCCAAGTGGTAAAAGCTGTCCAACCTTTTGACCGAACACTTATACAATATCAACAACATATCAATCGTCATTTTGAGCCAGGAAGTGAAATACCTCATAAATCAATCACGGCTTTTGCAGGTTTACCAGTTTGGTTATTTGCCTATAATTATCCCAAAAATGTAAATAATGTAGGAGTAGAATTACCTAACTGTGAAGGCGACTATTGCTCGGTACTTCCTATGCCAGTGTTCCCAACCCCATTGTATGAATTTGCAATGGCGCTCGTAATTTTTCTGTTCTTATGGGGAATACGAAAACGATTCTCAACACCATTGAGTATGTTTTCAATTTACCTTATTTTCAATGGAATTGAACGATTTTTGATAGAACAAATTAGAGTCAATTACAAATATGATTGGGGTTTTATAAAGCCTACTCAAGCCGAAATTATAGCAGTGTGTATCGTACTTTTTGGCATACTATTATTTGCAACACGAAATAAAATTGATAGTTTGATTTCAAGCCCTTCATCAGACGATGTGATTGCCTAAAAATCACCTTTAAACATCTGTAAAATTTCTTCTTTTCTATTGCGACTTACAGGTATTGATGAACCATCAATCATAATTAAAAATCCCCCATCTTTCTTGCTATATTGTTGAATATACTTAGAATTGATAATATAGGATTGATGTGGACGAATAAATCCCATCGGTGTCAAAATATCTTCAAAGTAACGGATCGTTTTGGATGCGATTACTTTTTCGCCATTTTTTAGATTCAAGGTAGTATAGTTATCGTTGCTATGACAAGAAATAATTTCGTGGTGATCGTAAAACAATATTTTATCTTGAAATCCTACAGCAATTTTAGAATGACCAGTATTGGTAGCCACCGGAGCTTGATTCTGTGCAGGAATATTGTATTGCTGAAGCAAATTGGACAATTGCTGCTGAACAGTTTTATCATTTCGTTGTTTGCGAAATTTCTCTATTGCATTCTTAAGCAAATCTTCATCAATAGGTTTTAGCAAATAATCTAAGGCAGATAACTTAATAGCAGTGATCGCATATTGATCAAAGGCCGTAGTAAAAATTACATTGAACGGATGATGATCGAGATTGGCAAGCAAATCAATCCCTGTTAAAAAAGGCATTTGTATGTCCAAAAAAACTAAATCAACTTGATTCGTTTTAAGATATTCTAAGGCTTTCTTAGATGAAGTAAAGGTTGCAGCAATTGTTAAATCATCAAAATTCTTTTTGATAAGGATTTCTAATACTTCAACACAGTTTAATTCGTCGTCGACAATAATTACATTATACATAACTTTTTAATTTAATTTTACTGATTCTTCTAAATACAATTTAGCAGGTATTACAATCATAATTCGAGTTCCTATGGGTTCATTCAGATGATCATATAAATCAATGACATCAACCTTAGCAATTTGTGTGCCACCTGTATTCATTAATCTCAATCTATTTTCGCCAATTTTCATACCAAACGATTTGTGGTCTTTAGGTCGTTGCTCTAATGCCTTAGCGGCTGTCCTTCCGATACCATTATCATCAATATATATAGCTATGGATTGATTTGAATTGCGTGAAATAGTAATTTCAATTTTCTTATCACCTTCCTTATGAAGTAATCCATGCCAAATGGCATTTTCTACATAGGGTTGCAAAAGTAAGGATGGGATTTTAATAACT
The DNA here is from genome assembly GCA_044233655.1 of Chitinophagaceae bacterium. GTDB lineage: Bacteria > Bacteroidota > Bacteroidia > Chitinophagales > Chitinophagaceae > OLB11. Next base: position 12,163 of record JBIIJQ010000040.1, read on the forward strand.
GAAGTATTTATTTCATCATTAATAATAATTGAAGAAGAGAATTGATTATTAAACCGCATTCCTTCGATGAGCATATACAATTCAATAGTTTGTAATTCCTCTTGTAGACTTACAAATGGACTTGAAGAATTGTTTAATATATTTCGTACAAGCTGAGAGAATTTAATTAAATATTTAGAAGCCTTGTCGGTATCATTTTTAAGAATAAAATTATTAATTGAATTCAATGAATTAAATAAAAAGTGAGGATTGATTTGCGCGCGCAATGCTTTCATTTCCACTTCAGCTAAATCCTTATTGTATTGAATACGAATTCGTTCTTTTTCCATAATCTGTTTCATACGATAACGATAAATGGCATAAATGATATAAGCAATAATTGTAAGTACAGCTACTATAAACCACCAAGTGCGATAAAAAGGAGTTGCAATGTGAATCTTCAAGGACCTATATTGATCACCCCAATCACCATAACTACTGGATGCTCTCACTTGAAATTCATAAACTCCGGAATTCAAATTTGTATAAGAAACATAATTTCGATTATTTGCATTGATCCATGTATTGTCATATCCTATTAATCGATACTGATAACGCGTTTTGCCAGGGATTGTAAATCCAAGTGTATTAAAACCAAGTGAAATTGCATTTTCATAATGTTTCAAATAAACTTCATCGATATAAGAGATGATTGTATCAGAATTAAAAGGATTTTCAAATATTTTCAATTCCGAAATATAGACTTTTGGCATTTGAGGGTTTGTCTTGATATTATTTGGATTAAATAAATTAATACCATATGATCCACCAAAAGCCATAGAACCATTTTTTAATAATAGATGAGCTCCTGTGTTAAATTCATTGGATTGCAATCCATTCATTTCATCAAAATGATGACTTTTAAAATTTCCATTCGAATTCAATGATGATTCATTCCAATTTATTTTAGATAGACCTGCATTTGTGCTAATCCATATGACTGAATCATTTTGTGGTAATATGGCATAAACCACATTATTATTGAGGTAATTATCTGTATTCAATGACCGAATCAGTTGGTACTTTTTATCTAAAACAGCTATACCCCCTCCAAATGTACCTAACCAAATACGCCCTTGTTTATCTTCATATATTGACTTAATAGATTCATAGGATTTTAATTTTTCATCATTTGTGGTTGGAAATAGTTTAATTAGTTTATCATTCAACGTATTGAGCGTAAACAACCCTTTCTCGGTTCCAATTAATATAGATTTATCTTTTTTTAAGTATAATGTTCGAATACCATTCATTTTAAATGCAGGATAGTTATTCACGGTATACTGTTTTACCAAACGAGTGCTTTTATTAATTATATTAATTCCTCCCTCTCGGGTCCCAACCCATATAGAACCTTTTTCATCATCCAGCAATGACCATATTGTACCCTCTGTAATTTGAGTAGGTCCATTTCCAGCCTCAATTATATTTTTTATTTTCAAGGTATTTAAATCGGCAATCCCAATTCCGCTACCATTGAAACCTAACCACACTTCTCTGTCAACTTTCATTAATTCAATTACAAAATTATTGGCTTGTGACAATTTATTCAACATTGGAAAAAAACTGATAAGTTCGTTTTGAATATTATACCGAATTAACCCATTTCCTGCAGTACCTATTAATAAATTCCCTTGATCATCTTCGATGATTTTTCGTACAAATTTGAGTGTTTTAGAATCATCTGTATCGTCCTTAGTAATTGGTACAAATTGCTTAGTATAAGGATCCATAGCATCTATACCCGCTCCATCATACCCAATGTATAACATACCATTGGGTGCGTTACATATAGTTAATAGATAATTCCCAGCAATAGGCAATCTTGTATCGCCTTTTTTAAACTGAGTAAAACTATTGGCCTTGTAATCGTACACAAACAATCCTTGACCATAGGTAGACATAAATAATACATCACGTGTAGAGTCATAATACACCTTGTTCACACCAACCAATTTAGAATTTTCTGAATTAAAAAGTGGTGACGAAAATTGCTTTGAAGTTGTATTAAAATAAATAAAATCATTCCATGAAGAAGTAATAAATAAATTTTTATTCTTATCCAATGCTAATGATTGAAGTTTAATGTCGTCTTGATCAGGATAATCATAAAAAAATGACTTATCCTTAATCACATCGTACTCAATAATATCACCACAAGTATTAGCAATAAATAGACTAGACTTCACTTTCACCATATCGAGCACTTCGCAACGCCTTAATGAAGCTGAAAAATCAGAAGCAACTTTAATTACTTTTAGATTCTGGGTATTGACTAAAAGTAATTTGTAATCGGCTGTATAAACCCAAATATCATTTGGTGTATTTTGGGCAACCCATACTGGCTTATATTTAATCGCAAACTCTGGTTTGATCACCTTCTCAGTTTTACAATCAAATACACAAAACCCTGCATTAGTTCTGAGATACAAATGCTGATGCCGATCAGCAAAAACTTTTGATATTGTAGAAGATGGCAATGAAGTTCCATTGGAAGGATTGTGTCTAAACACTTTTATTGTAGTTCCATCAAATCGATTGAGTCCATCTAAGGTACCTGCCCATAAAAAACCAAGGTTATCTATGGTCATTTCTGTTACCACAATTTGTGATAATCCATCTTTTAAGTTGATATTTTTAAGGTACAGTTTCTGAGGATTAAACCCAGCAAAACAATTTCCTTGAATCAACAAATTGATGAAAAGAAAACTTATTATGTATAAAAAATGTTTCAACGTCTAATAATAATGCTAATATATACTATAATGTTAGTCAACAACAAAAATTTGAGTAACTGGCTACCTTTTTGCGGAAATAAGTCATTTTTTGACAATAAATGGTAATTTAGAGGCTTTCAATTGTTACAACAATAAATGAGTACCACAGACAATACAATTTTAGGATTAAAACTACCATCAGACCCTCGCTGGGTCAATCTTGCAGCTATATCATTGGAGGATATCCTTTCTGACCATGCCTATTGCGAACAGAAAGCAGCTAGTAACTGTATAAGCCTAATTCAAAAATACCCTGAATATACACGACTTGTAGATGAGCTTTCGCCTATCGTAACTGAAGAATGGGGCCATTTTCGGATGGTGCTATCGGAAATGAAAAAAAGAAATCTCACCCTTGGGCCACAACGCAAAGATGAATATGTAAATGCGTTGAAACAACATGAACAAAAAGGAGGTAGCCCCGAAGGGCGATTCTTAGATAGATTACTAGTATTTGGATTAATAGAAGCTCGAAGTTGTGAACGTTTTAGACTTTTAAGCGAAGGACTTGAAGATGAATATTTACGCGAATTTTACCGCAAATTCATGATTTCAGAAGCTGGTCACTATCGTTTATTCCTCGACCTTGCAAAAGAATATTTCCCTGAAGACAAAGTAATGACTAGATGGAAAGAGCTTTTGCAAATTGAAAAAAATATATTGGCTGATATGGAAATACGTGGAGACCGAATGCATTAATGAGGAATGAGGGTTGAGAGTTGTGAGTTGATGTGTTGAGGATTAGGTAGGCAGAGGGCAATAAGCAGTAGGCGGCAGTATGCAATGGTAGTGTTAAATAAAGTGTGTCATCGTTAGAAAATCTGTAATATGTTTAAAAAACTCTTCGCGCATTCAATGTTAATCTCTCCATCCTCTGTGGTAAAAAAAACCATTTGCAGGCTCTGCAATTAAAAAACTTACTATAATCTTTAACTTCTTAAGTAATTAAAAGCTACTCAACGATTAAAAAAAACACTCCTCACTATAGATTTTAGATTTTCGAATTACATTTGCATCATGAATCCGAACAGACATCTAATGACACTCGATGAGTTTACCATTTATCAAACTCGTCAATTTCCTAATGCGACAGGTGAACTTTCTACCTTATTACGCGATATTGGTTTAGCATGCAAATTTATCAACAAGCAGGTAAACAAAGCTGGATTAGCCGATATCCTAGGTGCTCATGGCGCAGTTAATGTACAAGGCGAAGAACAAATGAAATTGGATGTATATTCGAACGAAGTATTAATCAATGTATTAAGAAATAGTAGTGAATGTGCTGGTATTGCTTCTGAAGAAAACGATAGTTTTGTTGCATTCGACGACACTCACTCTGTTAACTCGAAATATGTTGTCATGTTTGATCCATTAGATGGTTCTTCAAATATTGATGTAAATGCGTCTATTGGTACAATATTTTGTATCTACAAACGTAAAAGTCCCCTTGGACAACCTTGTACTGAAGAAGATTTTCTTCAGAAAGGAAAAAACTTAATGGCTGCTGGCTATGTGATTTACGGTTCTAGTACGATGTTGGTATATGCCACTCGATTAGGTGTAAATGGATTTACACTCGAGCCAAGTGTAGGTGAATTTTGCTTGTCGCACAAAGACATGAAATGTCCTGAAAATGGTAAAGTCTATTCAATTAACCAAGGTAATACTTGCAAGTATGATGATAAACTAAAATCATTTCTTGAATATTGCATGGAAGAAGACAAAGAAAGCGGACGTCCATATTCACATAGATACATTGGAAGTATGGTAGCTGACTTACATCGCACCTTGATAAAAGGCGGCTTATTTATGTATCCTGCCGATACAAAAAATCCAAATGGAAAACTTCGCTTAATATACGAATGTAATCCGATGAGTTATATTATTGAAATGGCTGGTGGCATAGGATCAACCGGAACACAATCAGTGCTGGATGTTACACCTACAGAGTTGCATATGCGTGTTCCTATTTTTATTGGTTCCAAAAATATGGTAGAGAAAGCATTGAATATGTTAGGTTAGAGGCTTTATACAATAAAATTATAACTCATTTGATTGAAAGGGAATATTGATTACCACGGTAGTGCCTTTCAAAAATTGAATACGTTTTAGAATATTACTAATACCTATACCTGTTTTGTCTTTTAACTGCTCCGGATTAAAACCAATCCCATTATCCTCAATTGTGACATCTAACTCTTTTTGATCTATCAAAATAGAAATATTAATTTCTGATGCATTGGCATGTTTTAAAATATTATTCACACATTCCTGAATGATTCGATAAATAAAAATTTCAGTATTTGATTCAATCGGTATATCCAATCCATCTGTAAATAATTGAACTTTTAATTTCTGTTGATTTAAATTGTCTAAAAAATTTCGTACTGTCTTGCCTAAGCCATTTTTGAGTAGAGAATTAGGCATCATATTATGACTAATGCTTCTTACCTCGCCAACGGAATCCACCACCAAATTCATCGCATTATGAAACGTAATTTGGTCTTTATCATTCTCAAATTTTATTTTGTCTTTTAGGGATTCAAGATTCATTTTAGCTGCTGTCATTGTTTGTCCAACCCCATCGTGCAAATCGGTTGCTATACGTTGACGTTCATTTTCCTCAGCTTCGATTATTGCCTTAGTTGATTTGTTTTGCTCCTGAATCATTGATTCTTGCAACTTATTTTCATACTTTAATTTTCTTCGACGATAGGCGCTATAAAGTAATCCTATGCTAAATAACATAATGCCTATACCAGCCATTAAATAGGTATTTTTAATTTTTTCGTCCTTAATTTTTAAATCTTTTTTTTGCGATTCGTACTTAATATTTAATTCTTGAATTTTTTCTTTTACATCTACACCACTCAGTGAATCTCTCAGTTTGACATGTTTTTTTAGATAATACAAAGAAGAATCAGGCTTTTTATTTCTTTCAAAATTGATATACATCATTTGATAAGCATCAATAACTTGTTTAGTATTTTTTATTGACAATGCATGTCTCAATGCTTTTCGAATCATCTCTTCACTTTCTGAGAATTTACCCAAATGACTTAAATTACTTCCCAAATAAAAATAAGAATAAGCTAATTCATTTTGCTCATTATTTCTTTCTCTAATAGCAATAGATTGCATAAGATAAGGAGTAGCTTTAGTATGTTGACCACTTCTGTCATACATAGTTCCCATTTCTCCCAAAGCATATGCAATGGAAGAAGAATCTCCTGATTTAAATGCATAGTCTAATGCCTTCTGATTGTATTCAATCCCTTGTATATAATTCTCTTTCTCACGATATATAATACCTATATTTCCATAACTTTTTGCCAAACGTCTATCACTATTCATTCGTTTTGCAATTTCGATTGCATCTGTATGGTATTGCATAGCCCTATCTAAATCTTTCATCGTTACAGACAAAATACCTAATTGAGTTTTTGTAGAATAAGCGAGTGTGTCATTTTTAATTTCATCTGATTTTTTGCTTGCCAACAATAACTCTTTTACTGCATCTTCATACTTGGACTGTCTACGAAGTATAACACCTTTAGACATACGAATATATACCTCTAACTTTTGTCCATCCTTTGATTGATCTACATAAGTCAATGCAGTATCCAACGCCAACATACCTTCATCAAACTGAGCGATTTTTTCATAATAATTTCCATATTGATGATACACATGCCCTATCTTAATTCTATTATCTAATTTAAGGGCCAATGCCATTGATCGTTGTAAAGATGGCATAGCATCTTTTACTTTGTTTTCAATATATAAGGTCCCAATTTTAGATGAGACTTCATATGCTTCATCCTTTGATAATGTCGGTGATTTCAGAACTTGTTCTAATGAGTCAATTTTTTTTAACTTGAGCAAATAAGCGATTTCTTGCAATTAAAATAAACAATACAATACCGAAAACAGATAAACTAAACTTCATTCTTACTAATTTATGTTGCAAAATATAGACCAATATTGATACTTTTAAAAAAAATACTATTTTAACTAAATATAAAAATGAACTAAGTTTAAATTACTTTTATAAATATTAATTCTATTCGCAATTACCTTACTAAATCTATTCATTATGAAATCAATCATTCGTATCCTCACGTTCGTATTAATAAGTTTTGTCTTATTCTTGACCGCTTGCGAAAATATCTTGCATTCTCCAACTAAAAACCAAATACAATCAACTGTGTTTTTAACCGAAAAGACTGACATAGGAGCAATGCTTGACTCATTTAATATCGCAGCGGCAAATGCCAATTATGAACAATATTTTGACTTTTTTGCTGACGAGTCAACATTTATAGGTACAGATGCAACAGAAGTTTGGAACAAACAACAATTTATGACATGGGCAAAGCCCTTCTTTGCAAAAAAGAAAACTTGGCATTTTAAAAGTATTGATCGTCATATCTATTTTGGAAAAGATAACTCATTTGCATGGTTTGACGAATTGCTTGATACGCAAATGAAAATATGTCGAGGTTCGGGTGTAGTTGAAAAAATCAATGATAAATGGAAGATTAAGCAATATGTTTTATCCATGACCATTCCTAATAAACTGAGCGATCAAATCACAACATTAAAATCACCAATTGAAGATAGCCTGATTCAGCATCTATCGAGTCATTAGATATGCTCATATCCACCTGATTATTGTAAACCAAACCAAGACTCTATTCTTTCACTTATTCTTTTTTGATTCAACTGCAAACAACTTACCTTTGCAAACTTTTACTAGTTTTGAATTTATATATGCTCAAGGTCAAACATTTATACAAAAAATATAAAAATGCAGAAACTCCTTCTGTAGACCAATTGAGTTTTTCATTTGAAAAAGGAAATATCATAGGCCTATTAGGCCCTAATGGTGCAGGTAAAACAACCACTATATCTATACTATGTGGGCTCATACAGGATTTTACAGGAGAAGTAAATGTATTAGGTTTCGATATTCGTACTCATGCCAATATCTTAAAATCTAAAGTAGGTGTGGTGCCTCAGCAAATTGCATTGTATCCCAATCTTTCTTGTATTGAAAACCTTACCTATTATGGCAAAATGTATCAAATTCCTAGCAATCAACTAAACACACTCATTGCAGATTATCTCCACGAATTTGGATTATACGACCATGCCGATAAGCAAATAAAAAATTATTCTGGAGGGATGAAACGTCGTGCAAATATTATCGCATCACTTCTCAACAAACCAGAGTTATTAATTTTAGATGAACCTACAGCTGGTGTAGATGTTCAATCAAGAAGTATGATCCTTCATTTTTTAAAAAATTATCAACAGCAAGGCAATTCGATTATTTATACATCACACCTTCTCGAAGAAGCTGAATCAATATGTGATGAAATATTGATTATCGATCAAGGAAAAAAAGTAATACAAGGCATACCTAGGGTGTTGATAAAGGAACATGACACTGAAAACTTGGAAGAATTATTTTTAAAATTAACTGGCAATAAGGTACGCGATTAAGATGAGAAGGATACTGGCAACTTTTGTAAAAGAATGGCATATGATGCGACGAGATTTAAGTGGTCTTGCGCTGTTATTTGTCATGCCAATGATTCTCATTATCATAATGGCTTTGGTACAAGATGCTCCCTTCAAAGATTACAAGGATGTAAAATTTGATGCGTTGTTTCTAGATCAAGATAGTGGAAAAGTATCTTTGGCAATTAAAAAAGGACTCATTGAAAGCAAGCAATTCAATCTCATAGAACATTTCAACAATCAACCCCTTTCAGAAACATCTATAAAAGACTTAGTACACAAAGGCAATTACAATCTAGCTATCATTATACCCAAAGGCACTACTGCCGAAGTAGTAAATTCTGCTAATCTTATTGCCAACGAAATAGGTAAATACATGGGTATCAACACCACGTTGCCACATCGTGAGAGTAGAGAGAATGTAAACATACAAGCTATCTTTGATCCAGTAAGCAAGCCTACTTTTAGAATGGCGATACTCAATGTATTAGAAAAATTTACATCTCGTATTCAATCCGAAATTGTTATCAATCGTATATCAAGTTTAAGTGCACAACCTCAATCTGATACCACATTTGATATGGAAAAAAACCTGAAAGCTGTGAGTGTAAAAGAAGTCTCTTCATTTTCAAAAAACGAATTGGTAAGCAAAATGAATTCAGTTCAACATAATGTACCTGCATGGGCAATTTTTGGTATGTTTTTCATGATCATTATCATATCTGAAAGCATGATCAATGAACGTATTCAAGGTAGCTGGACTCGATTAAAATTAATACCAGGTTCTCAAACCCATGTGATGATGGGCAAAGTACTTTTCTTTGTTTTATTGGCTGTAATTCAATTTATGATGATGTTATTAGTTGGTCTTTATGTGATGCCTTTGATTGGTTTACCTTCCTTACAACTTTCCAATACCCCACATTTATTATTGTTGGTAGTAGTTTGCATTTCGCTCTGTGCTACCTCATTTGGATTAATGCTAGGTACTTTTTTCAAAACTAGCAATCAAGCATTGCCTGTGGGTGCCATTTCAGTTGTAATACTTTCTGCTATTGGTGGAGTATGGGTTCCTGTGGAAGTATTACCTCAGGTATTAAAAACTGTTTCAGTAATATCACCTATGCGTTGGGGTCTTTCAGCTATCAACACCATATTACTACGCAATGGAAACTTATACGATATCGCACTCCCTTGTTCCATATTGCTTTTAGGCAGTTTGATTACATTATCAATTGCTTGGCTAATCGAACGATATCGCACCAATGAATAATGCTGATGCTTAAGGTTTCTTTTTTGGAAATGGTCGTTTATTATTAGGTGGTCTTCTAGAAAACTTTCGTTCATTGGGTTTATAAACTGGACCTTCACCAATTGATTCCGGCAAGGGCGTTTTATCAACTACTTTTTCAATCAGTTTTTCTATTTCTTGAAATTTTGATTGTTCTTGTTCGCTAATAAATGTATAGGCTATTCCTGTTGTCTCAGCTCGAGCTGTACGGCCAATTCGATGTACATAATCTTCGCCATCGTTGGGCACATCATAATTAATAACAAGATCAATATCCTCTATATCAATACCTCTCGAAATAATATCCGTAGCCACCAATACAGGTAATCGTTTGCTCTTAAATGCCATCAATACATTTTCACGTTCAGCTTGTTCAAGATCAGAATGAATTTCGTCTGCATTGATACCCGAACGTTTTAATTGAGAAGTTAATTGTTTTACACTTTGTTTTTTTGAACAAAATATTACAACGCTTTTCAATTTTTTCTCTTTCAGTAAATAGACTACCAATGGAATTTTTTGTGGTTCGTACACTACAAAAGCTTCCTGTTTGATACGATCAGGAGGTTTGGACAAACTGATGTTTACTTCAGCAGGGTTCTTTAATATTTTCCGAGCCAACTCACGTATTTTAGGTGGCATCGTAGCAGAAAACAGTAAGTTCTGACGATCAGCGCCCATATGATTGATAATACGGATGATATCTTCATGAAAGCCCATATCAAGCATACGATCGGCTTCATCTAAAATCAAGAATTGTAATTTTTTCAAATTCACATAACCCATATTTAGGTGCGAAATCATTTTACCCGGCGTACAAATGACTACATCTACCCCATTCATTAAAGCTCTTTTTTCATCAATGAATGAATTTCCATCACCACCTCCGTAGATTGCAATTGAACTTACATTGGTAAAATAGGAAAGCCCTTCCATATGTTGAGAAATCTGAATAGCTAGCTCCCTTGTAGGAACAATAATCATTGCGCTTACATGATTACTATGTTTATATTTGATTAATTGATTGATGAGTGGCAATAGAAAAGCGGCCGTTTTGCCTGTACCTGTTTGTGCCGATGCAATCACATCTTTTCCCTGAAGTATCATAGGAATCACTTGTGCTTGTACGGGTGTTGCTGTTTCATAACCACTGGATTCTATTCCTTCCATTAGTTCGGATTCAAATCCAAAGTCTGTAAATTTCAAAATAATTGTGTGTTTGTCTGTATAAAAAGTTCGGTAACCGAACGATGATTAAATTCAAATATACGAAAATAAAGTGATTAAAGGCACGAATCCCGTAGCATTTTCATGTAAGCCAGCCCTTTAGCATGTGCAAAAGCGATGTTTCGATTAGGAATTTCATCAGGATTTTCATATCGTGCAATTGCCTGTTCTATACTTTCTTCTCTCAGTAAATGCAACATTGGATAAGGTGACCGATTGGTATAGTTAGCAGCATCTTCTTCATTGGAACCTGCAAATAAATAAGCTGGATGAAAACTAGCTAATTGATAAACACCATCGTAACCTTGGCCTTGCATAAGTGTTTCCGCTAGATCGATTAATTGCAGATACTCATTAAAATCAGTGAATGAATGTGTGTAAATAATAAAACTAGTTTCGATTGAATCATCATTATCTAAGCGAATACATTCACTTAATACATTTTCTAAAATCAACATCATATCATTCCCAGATTCTACATGATAATATACCTTTTTTTGAGTTACTGCTTTTGATGCAAATGGACAAAAATTGCAACCAATAATGACATCCTGAATCCATTGTTGAGTTTGAGTGATGGCTATTTCACTTGTTATCATGAGCATTAATTAAATTTAAAATTGTAAGTTATACTTGGGAGTATTGGGAAAATTGAAATCTGTTTAACCTTAAGCTGTACTCCACTCCCAGATGCAATGGCTCCTTTTGTATCGAGGTAAATTATATATGGATTTTGTCGACTGTACAAATTATAGATTGAGAATGTCCAGCTACCTTTGAATCGTTTGGTAGAATTAGGCTTGGGTGTATACACCGCAGCAATATCCAATCGATGATATGGTGGCAATGGGTAATTATTTATTTTATCAATATTTTGTACGATTTGATTATCGATTATATATAAGCTTGTAGGTAATGTAACACGATTACCAGATCCAAATACAAAAACAGCAGATGCATTCCATTTTTTATTAATTTCGTACGAGGAAGTTAGTGAAATATTATGACGTTGATCAAACTTTGCTAGGTATCGTTCTCCTGCATTTAACTGTGGAAAATTTCGATAGGTCCATGATAAGGTATATCCTAACCAACCTGTCCATTTTCCTTTTGTTTTATTAATAAAAAACTCAGCTCCATAGGCATATCCTCTTCCAAACACAAAATCATAATCTACATCACGCAAGGAAGAAGGCGTATAGCCTTCACGATACTCTACCAGATTACGCATGTCTTTATAATAAACTTCAACCGATGTTTCAACTTTATTATTTAAGAAATTTTTGAAGTAACCAACACTGTATTGCCAAGCATACTGTGGTCTTACAAAATACGAACTAGGACTCCATATATCGGTAGGTAATGTTGAACCATTGTTGGTGACTAAATGTAAATACTGATAAGATTTAGCAATACTAGCTTTCACAGAGGATAAGTCATTGATGGCATAACGTATATTGAATCTCGGTTCAAAACCACCATAGGATTTGACTACCTCACCTGGTCGATAGCTTACACTATCCGATTTTTTCCCATTCTGATCATAATCATAACGAGTATAAGGACCTACTTGCATAAATTGAGAATAACGCACACCCACATTTATTTTAATTTTTTCACCCAAATCAAATTCATCCAAAACATATGCACCAAGCTCATGAGCATATTTTTTAAACGATTGATCAGGATTGAATTCGATGCCTGCTGACTCACCACTAACAGTACTTGGTGTAAAAGTGTGATAAGTATAGTTGCCTCCCATTTTGAAATTATGATTGAACTTGCTGTAATAATCAAGATCAAATTTGCCGCTCCAATCTTTGATACCTGAATAGAATTTTACTTTGAAATTATTTTGATCTGCAAAAAAGGTGAAATTATAATCATTGTACAAGAAGGTAGTATTCATAAATAATTTATTGGAAAATACATGATTCCACCGAAGCGTTGCTGTTTTATTTCCCCATGGTACATTGATATTGAACGTTCGCTCCTTGTTACGAAATGTAAAAACATCTTTTCCTAAATAACTACTCAAATACAATCGATCTTTTTTACCCACGATATAATTCATCTTTGCATTTAAATCGTAGAAATAGTAACCCGATCCTTTGAATGTACTTGTTTCTCTAACAAATGGTTTTACTAATGCATCTATATAAGTACGGCGCGCACATACCATAAAGGATGCTTTACTTTTCAAAATGGGTCCTTGCATTGAAATTCGAGATGCGATCAAACCTAAACCTCCTTCTACTTGGTATTTTTTATTATTGCCTTCTTTCATGGTTACATCAACTACCGACGAAAGACGTCCACCATAATTTGCAGGTGCACCACCTTTTATCAAACTTACATTTTTGATTGCATCGCCATTGAATACTGAAAAGAAACCAAATAAATGACCTGTATTATAAACGACAGCATCATCTAATAAAATTAGATTCTGATCTGGACCTCCACCTCTTACATAAAAGCCACTTTGACCTTCACCTGCCGAACTAACCCCTGGTAATAGTTGCAACGATTTCAACACATCCACTTCACCCATTAATACAGGTAATTTCTTTACATTTTCCATCGATAGTTGATGCATACCCATTTCGGTCCCTTTTACATTTTCATCTTTGCGTGTATCTTTTATAATGATTTCTTTTGAGAGTAAACTTTTAGGCAATAAGTCCACATTCAATTGCTTATCTGCATTTAAATCGACCGTTAGTAGTTGAGTTTCAAATCCTAAATAGCTAATCTTTACAGTATATTTTCCCTTTGGCACTGAAATAGAATAAAAACCAAAATTGTTGGTATTGACACCTCGTTTCAATTCCACAATACCGACTGTTGCAGATGGTAAGTTTTCGCCACTGGTTTGATCTTTAATATGACCACTCAAGGTAACTTTATTTTCTTGAGCTTCTACTTGTAGTATTGTAAAAAATAAAATCCAAACCGTTAAAATAGAGGAATAAAAAAAATTCAATGACATAGAACACAAAGTTAATTTAAAATATAGTGAATGAACCATAGATTCACAAAAACTAGGATATTAAAAGGTTATATTTGCTCACTTATTAAAAGATAAAAATAATATCAACTATCAACACATGAACAATAAAGTTTTTCTAAGAAATAAAATATCAGACCGTGTACTCAAAGGACATCCATGGATATACAATAACGAAATAGCAAGTGTTGCTAAAGGGACTCCAGATGGTGCTACAGTAGATGTTATCAATGCGCAAGGCAACTTTATAGGCCGTGGCTATTACAATTCACAATCACAAATACAAGTCAGATTATTGACACGAGATTTGAATGAAGAAATAAATCCTACATTTTTTTACAATAAAATTGCCGAATGCTGGGCTTATCGTCAGCGTTTAGGTTATATAGAAAATTGTCGACTTGTATTTGGCGAAGCTGATGGTTTACCATCCTTGATTATTGATAAATTCAATGATTATTTTGTAATACAAACTATGTCGCTTGGGATGGATTTATGGAAAGAGGCTATAGTGGATGCATTGAATAAATTGTTTCAACCTAAAGGAATCTATGAACGCAATGATGTGCCAGTAAGAGAACTTGAAGGTCTAGAACAAAAAAAAGGGTTTCTTTCTCCAGAATTCAACACAGAAATCATTATCAACGAAAACGGACTTCAATTCATAGTGGATATAGTTAATGGGCAAAAAACAGGTTATTTTTTAGACCAACAAGACAATCGCAGAGAAGTAAACCATATTGTAAAAGGCGCTGATGTACTTGAAGCTTTTTGCTATACAGGAACGTTTGGCATACATGCCGCACATTATGGTGCTAAGAGTGTATTAGGTCTTGACATATCCGAATTTGCTGTGAATACAGCAAAGCGAAATGCCGAACTAAACGGACTGTCCGATAAATGCAATTTCCAAGCAGTCAATGCATTTGATGCACTGAAAGAATGGAGTAAAGAAGGCAAACAATTTGATGTGGTGATGCTGGATCCGCCTGCTTTTACCAAATCAAGATCGACTATAGACAAAGCTGTATCAGGCTATAAAGAAATCAATTTGCGTGCTATGAAACTTGTGAGAAAAGGAGGCTTTTTAGTGACTGCTTCTTGTACCAATTTAGTACCGCCCGATTTATTTTTAGATATTATCAAAATGGCTGCCAAAGATGCCAAACGACCATTGCGTCAAGTTTGCTTTAGAGCACAAGCTGCAGACCATCCTATTGTGTACAATATTGACAATACCAATTATCTTAAATATCTTATTGTAGAAGTAGGCTAACCCCAATTTTGATTAAAGTAACATTCCTATTCATAAATAATAAATATTTTTACATCATGAAAAATAAATGGCTTATACTTCTTGGATTCATCACATTATTAGGATTTAACTCTACAGCTCAAAATTCAACAATCCCTGTTGAAGAATATATAAAATCGTTGGTTGATACCAAAAACGAATACCTAATTGATGTACGTACACCCGACGAATATAAAACCGAACATCTCAACAATTCAATCAACATTGATTACAACGGAAGCAATTTTGCTGCAGAAATTGATAAACTAGATAAAACTCGACCTATATTTATCTATTGCCTTTCTGGTGGTAGAAGTGGAAGTGCAATGAGTACATTTCAAGAAAAAGGCTTTACAAAAGTGTACAACATGAAAGGTGGCATCATGCAGTGGAAATCAAAAAATTATCCTCTCAATACCACTTCACCTACCTCTTCGCCGGCTACTTGGAAAGGCATGACCAAAGAAGAATTTACAAAGCTTACCAATGCTGACATCCCTACGTT
>JBIIJQ010000106.1:0-6364 GCA_044233655.1 Chitinophagaceae bacterium
AACGTATACTAGAAGAAATCGAAAAAGGAACAATTAAAATTGAACCTTATGATCGTACTTGCTTAGGAAGCAATTCCTATGATGTTCATTTAGGAAAACATCTAGCTACCTATATAGATCCCGTATTAGATGCTAAAAAACACAATACCATTACTCACTTTGAAATTCCCCCTGAAGGTTTTGTTCTACAACCTGGCGAACTTTACCTTGGTGTTACAGAGGAATATACCGAAACACATGATCATGTACCATTTTTAGAAGGGAAATCAAGTACAGGACGATTAGGCATAGACATACATGCCACAGCTGGCAAGGGCGATGTAGGATTTTGTGGAAACTGGACTCTCGAAATATCAGTTAAGCTTCCAGTTCGTGTTTATGCTGGAATGCCAGTGGGTCAGTTGATTTATTTTCCTGTAGATGGCGAAATAGAGGTAAAATATAACAATAAAGCAGGTGCAAAATACAGTGGGCAACCCAATAAGCCTGTAGAAAGTATGATGTGGAAAAATCAATTTTAATTTCCTCACTTTATCTATTCTTTTTATATTTTATTACATAAAAAGAGTCTCATAGCCCCAGTTGTCAACTTTAAAAATTAGGTAATAAACGATTCCTAATGTAGCTTTGCGCTACAATTTTTAGGAATTCATCATGAAAAAATCAAATATTTTCGCATTGGTTTTAATTGCAGTTGCGTTGGGAGCCATTTTGAGTATGGTTGGTGATTTTAGTAGTTACGAAACATTCAAATCAGCTGAAGAAAAACCTGGAAAAGAGTTTCAGATTATTGGAAAATTGGATACTGTTAATCATGCTATGAAGTATGATCCTATTCAAGATGCGAATCGATTTGAATTTTATGCTACGGACGAAGCAGGCATTACGCAAAAAGTTATCTTCAGTGGTACCAAACCTCAGGATTTTGAACGAAGTGAAAAACTAACCATGACTGGTAAAATGGAAAATGGTGAATTTCGCTGTAGTAAAATATTGATGAAATGCCCTTCCAAATACAATACAGACCAAGTTGCCATTGGCAAACAAAGCTAATAATTTCATTTTTACACTTAAATTAAAACATCAAGTTGGATCAAACTTTTTTAAATGAACACTTAATACCGGGAAAAATAGGTCAACTTTTTGTAATCGTTTCATTTGTCGCATCATTATTAGCCTCAGTTTCATATTTCTTTGCAACTAATTCAGTTTTAACAGCTTCACAAGAAAATTGGAAAAAACTAGGACGTACATCATTTTATATTCATGCCATTAGTGTATTTGGCATATTTTCTACATTATTCTATCTCATTTTCAATCATTACTTTGAGTATCATTATGTATGGCAACATTCAAGCAATGCACTCCCATTCAAGTATTTATTGTCTTGTTTTTGGGAAGGTCAAGAAGGTAGTTTTCTATTATGGACGATTTGGCATTGCGTTTTAAGCTTCTTTGTAATTCGTAATAATAATAAGTGGGAATCGCCTGTAATGGCCGTAGTAGCATTAGCTCAAGTTTTTCTGGCTACCATGTTATTAGGCATACACTTAGGAGATCTTAAAATTGGTTCAACTCCTTTCATGTTGTTACGCGACCAAATGGCTGGAGCGCCTATCTTCGCTCAACCCAATTATCTTAGTTTTATTCAGGATGGCAATGGATTAAATCCTTTATTGCAAAATTATTGGATGGTCATACACCCACCTATTCTTTTCCTTGGGTTTTCTGCTACTTTATTCCCTTTTGCTTATACTGCGGCCGCTCTATGGAAAAAGGATTTTGAAGAATTAACTAAGCCATTGCTTCGATGGAGTCTATTTACAGGCATGATACTCGGCCTAGGTATAATGATGGGTGGAGCCTGGGCATACGAAAGTTTAAACTTCGGCGGTTATTGGGCTTGGGATCCTGTAGAGAATGCATCGCTAGTTCCTTGGATAATTATGATTGCAGGGTTGCACACTACCATGATTTACAAGTCTACTGGATATTCACTCAAAACTACATTCCTCTTTTTTATATTATCGTTCATTCTTGTACTTTATTCAACCTTCCTTACTCGTACGGGAATTTTGGGAGAAACCTCTGTACATGCTTTTACTGGCGAAGGCGAATCCTTGTTTTATCATTTATTAATATATATGGGTCTCTTTTTAGGGTTAGGTTTATTTCTTTTCTTTAAAAATTTCAAATCAATCCCCGATATTAAAAAAGAAGAAGAAGCGCTCACTTCACGTGAGTTTTGGATGTTTATTGGATCATTGATATTGATGATTTCGGTTGTACAAATCACGTATACAACTTCAATGCCTGTATGGAATAAAATGTTCGGATTACAACTTGCCATTACAGATCCTATTACTCATTACAATAAAATTCAAATCTGGATTACTACCCTAGTTCTTTTAGGCACTGCAACTATTTATTACTTTAAATTCAAGAAAAGTAATATGGCTGATGTATTAAAAACATTGGCTATTCCTATATTGATTGCAATTGTATGTACTGGGTTTATTTGCTATTCACAACAACTGAATACTGCCCCTATTATTATTTTTATGTTTGCAGCTGTATTATCTGTTTCTGCCAATTTGTATTATTTAGTGAGTGTTATAAAAAATAATATAATCAAATGGGGAGGTACAACTGCTCATATTGGTTTTGGACTCATGATGGTAGGTATTATATTATCTTCATTTAACAAAGAAGTTATATCCATTAATCGATTGGGTGTAGATTTTGATATGGGCAAAAAATCAGATGCTGAAAACAAAAAAGAAAGTAGAGAAAATCTATTACTTTTTAGGAATATACCCATTACAATGGCTGGCTATACCATCACCTATTTGGGTGATACTGTAGCCGAACCTAATCATTATTACAAAGTACGCTATCAAAAATTTGCATCTGACACAGGTAAAGTTCAAGAAGAATTTATTCTAAAACCCAATGCACAGATAAATCCTAAAATGGGATTAATATCAAGTCCCGATACACGACATTATGTAACACATGATATATTTACGTATGTTACTTCTACGGTAGACAAATCAAAAGTAAAAGATACTTCTAGTTATAAATCCAAAAAGGTAAAACAGGGAGATTCTATATTCTTTGCATCTGGATTTATGATTTTTGACGGATTTGATACAAAAGCATTTAATGTTAACTACAAACCAGAAATAAGTGACATCGCCGTTGCCGCCAAGTTAAATGTCTACAATTTAGAAGGAAAACAACAAGTTTCCTTGCCTACCTATCTCATTCGAAAACAAGGTGAAATATTATTAGAAGACACAGTTAAAGATTTCAACATCTATACCCGATTAACTAAAATATTACCTAATGAAAATGCAGCTATAATTGAATACAAGCAACCAAGTGCAATGGATGATTATATAATAATGAAAGCTATCCTTTTCCCTTATATCAACGTCTTATGGATAGGAACTATTATTATGATTTTAGGATTTTTCCTTAGTTTATTAAAGAGAATTAAGGCAAAATGATTTGAAAATGAAAAAATTTTATATATTTACCCTATAGAAAGAATATCGAATAGCATGAAAAGAATAATTATTACCGCATTGTCTACATTGACGCTGTTTTTTGCTTTTGTATTTAATGCATGTACGCCTGACAAATGCAAGCATGTAAGTTGTGCATATGGTGGAACTTGTAAAGATGGTACTTGCCTTTGCCAAACAGGATATGAAGGAGAACATTGTGAAACTGTCACTCGTGACAAATTTAAAGGTATTTACAATGTAAACGAAGATGGTACCTTGTCGAGCGCTGCTCAATACTCTGTAAGTATCGAGAATGGACCAAAAATCAATGAAGTATTAATCAAAAATGTTCAAAATCTATTGCAAGAAAGTGTTGCAACTGGTATCGTATACAAAGATACGTTGACAATACCTCTTCAAAACTTTGCGAATAACACAAAAACTATTGAAGGTTGGGCTTATTTGACTGATACTAATCCGTTGAATCAACATTATTACCAACACGCTATCGCAACTGTTTATTACAAAATAACTACCATTGCAACTGGACAAATTGATGAATTTGGAGGGAATGGTTCAGGTCCATCTATTTGGAGCAAATAATTTAAACTTACAAATTACTATAAAAAAAGACTGCATATAGCAGTCTTTTTTATTTCATCAATTATATTAGAAGAGATTAATATCTTATTTATAAAATTACAAAGGACCTAATTTTTTAGTTGGACCATAATCTATCTGACGTCCCATTGTACCTTTTAAACGTGTAGTAATCCCCTCTTGTTCTGTGATTGAGGTAAAAGAAGATTTATAAGCCAACTTATAATTAATTACTGGATTGTTAGCATTCATTGTTTTGATAGAATCGAAGATTACAGGAATGTGTTGGATATGGGATTCAAATCGCTTACGAGTAAAAGATTGCAACATCACGCTTTGAAAAGGATCTGTAGCCAACGCTAAATGCTTGAAACCATTGAGTTTTGCTATTTTATACGAATAAAATACATTTTCAGTACTATGTTTTGCAAGGGTATCGTAAAATATATGCTCCTTTGGAACACCCATTTGTTGCGCATAAAGCCCCATAACAACTGCCTCATAATATGGGGTGTAAACAGCCCCACCTGAATAAATGATATTTTTCGTATAATTATTTTTGTATAAAAATACACTCCATAAAACTCTTGATTTCATAGTACTATCCCAATTCCCATTTTTCAGAGGTACTCCAGGTACTATAATTGCGTCATAGACTTTTTTAGAAGTACTGGCTTCAGTATAAAGTCTGTTAGCTCTTTTTAATGCCAACGAACAAGATGAAAACCCAATCAGAACGATTAATAAATATAGATATGTGTACTTTTTCATTTAAAATATTTTTATAAAGTTACCTATATAGTTCATACAAATAAATAAGTATTATCTATATTACATTATTGATTATATTGATACTCTCATCTTGTAATTATTTTGCTTCATCTATATAATTAGATTATAAAATTGAAAAAAATATATAGATTTAGATTTCTCTATTTCTCTAAAACGCATGACAGCATTGAGTTTAAAAAATTGTTACCTTATTATTTTTATTTATCATTATTGATAACATATATTTGCAGCGGAGAGATGGCAGAGTGGTCGATTGCGACGGTCTTGAAAACCGTTGACTGTCAAAGGTCCGGGGGTTCGAATCCCTCTCTCTCCGCTCCTATTATACAAAGTCCCGCTTAGGCGGGATTTTTAAAT
Organism: Chitinophagaceae bacterium; assembly: GCA_044233655.1. Classification (GTDB taxonomy): domain Bacteria; phylum Bacteroidota; class Bacteroidia; order Chitinophagales; family Chitinophagaceae; genus OLB11. The sequence continues at coordinate 5,262 of JBIIJQ010000106.1, forward strand.
TTAATTTCCTACATAGTTGGAATAAATACAGCATTAAATAAAGTAAAATTAGACCTATTATGTTACTTTCAACAATTTTTTGGAACCTAGCAGACTTAGAATTATCAACACAAATGGCATCCAAACTACGTTAAATCGGTCACCTTGATAAAATGAAGCACCTGAAATGAGTATGTTATAATAACAATATGAAAATAATAATACAATGAAAAAAAACCTTGCTTGATGTATTCGATATAATTTCCGAATGATAATTAAAAAATAAACTGTAGAAATAATCAGAATAGCTCCCATCAACATATTCCAAATACGGGTATAATTAAAAAAAGCCTTTCTTGCTGTCTCATTATTAAGATTTGGTACTTCTATATCTCGAATGATTGCATTGCCAGAATGATAATTTGAATAAATATTATCAGTAAACGCATATAATGAAGCTAGTGGATATTGCTTTAATAAAAAGCTACTTTCAGCTTTGACTGACAAATGAAAGGTATTTAAATTATCAGCTGTTTTAAAATTATTAAAATTAACCAACATTGCTTGATCTCTTTGTTGCATCAAAGGTGTCAATTCAAGATTATTCTTAAATGCTATAATAGAAGAGTTTAAATATCGATATTTAGTGATGTCATCAATGTATGACAACTTAAAAGTATTATAAGAAGAATTCATCCATATCTTTTGAAAACCAATAGTACTTAACATAATAATAAATAGAATCAATAAATTCTTGAAAGATGCATTTCTGACAAAAAAAAGTAAACAAATGCTTATAAAAATCAACAATCCAAATAGATAAAAACCAGGCTTGAATAATATTGAAAAACATAAAAATGTAAACCCAATAAATAAATGTTGAACTTTATTATACTGTAAATAATGATGAAAATAAAAAACCGATAGAGTGATTAATAATAAAAAAGGGATTTCGGTTAATACTAAATAGGCATATCCAATATACGAGATATTCAACATAAAGCCTATTATCATTACAAGGGCTAATTTATTTGATACATATTTTTTTAATAATACATATACAATCACATAAATAGTGAACAGCATCATGAGTTGTATAGTATGTACACATATAAAAAGTAAAT
>JBIIJQ010000052.1:0-21277 GCA_044233655.1 Chitinophagaceae bacterium
ATAAACTATACCCAATACACCTATAAGGATGAGGCTGAAAATGACTAATTAAACGTTGAGTAGATTCTAAATAAGAAACAGTGTCATACTTTTCAAACATAGTACTATCAGTAAAAGAATACAAACCCAAACTATAATTACAAAAAATTATAATGAGCAAATATACAATTGCAAGTAATCCTATACTTTGACGTGTATTCAAGACTTTAAAGTTAATAAAATTTAAGATGAAGATTTATTGAACTTTATTTTTGTGGCAAAACTTTCATCATCTTTATGTGTGGAATCCCTACTTCAGTAAAATGTTCGCCTATGGGTTGATAGCCCAATTGTAGATAAAAGCCTTTGGCAGATTTACGTGCATTGAGTTCAACATTAGAATATTCATTTAAATAACAAAAATTTTCTGCATAATTGATAAGTAAGGTTCCAATGCCAGATTGTTGCATTAAAGGGTCTACTGCCATTTGTCGAAATTTCACCGTGTCCTTATCTAATATTTTTAACATTAAACATGCCACAACCTTCGATTCATATTGACCAATGATTATATATTGATTTTTATCTTCGATTATATCATCTTCTGTCAATTCTAATCCCAAAGGAAGTCTTAATACCTTGTATCTTAAATCTAATACTTGAGCATAAAACTCAGATTCATAATTAATAACACTTAACTCTAAACTCATTCACTTATTTCAAAGCATCAAAGATAATACTTGCAACTGATTTTACTTCGAGGAAAGGATTATTTTGAATGATTGCATCTGGATGTGAATTTGTACAAATTACTTTTTGAATAATTCCTTGTTCTTGAATTTTTGTCAATGCATGATTGGTAAATAATCCATGTGTAGTGATTGCAAATAGCTGCTTTGCCCCAGCCTGCTGATATGCAGTTGCGGATTGTGTTAATGACCCACCTGTACGAATCATATCATCATATATAATTACATTTTTCCCTCTTACATCGGCATTTACACCTGTGATAGCTGTCTCAGATCCACTTAATCGTTGCTTGTATACAAAAGCAGATTTCACATGCATTTCATTGGCCAATGACTCTACCCATTTAGCTCTACCAGCGTCAGTAGATGCCAAAACAAAATCATCGCCACCTAATTCTTTTGAGGCTTGCATAATTATCTGTTTACAGTACAAGTGCTTGCATCGTATATCCCTGTCAAAATAATAGGGCAATCCTTCGGAATGTAAGTCCATCAAATATACTTTGTTTACTTCTGCACATGGAGGCAACGACGAAAACATCAATGCTCTATTTTTAGCTTTGACAATTTCTCCGGGTATTACTTCACGTTCCATGGTAGAATATCCAAAATAAGGTATTACAATTTCAAGCGTATAGGCTCCTGCATGTATAATACCTTGTGCAATATCATACAACTCTATAGTATTTTGATCATCAATGGTCCCCCCTATCAAAACTACTTTTCGATTAAGTACATCAGTTTCTATTCTATGGTATGTTTCACCATCTGGGAATTTTTTAGAATAAATAGTTCCTTTTTCAAACAGACCACTATGTAATAAATCGTTCGTGAGGTAGGTATATTTTTCTGTAGAAAAAATTAGTTTTTTATCCATTGGTATCAATTTTTGTCAAATCTAAAACAATTTGTACTACTATTTAGAATCGAAGCCAAATGCATCATATATCTTGAAAATAAAGTGATAAAATCTGTATCATTATTCTTGTATTTAATAGAGATTTTACATTTAAAAAATCATAGACATGCTTACTTCTAATTTTTTCAAAAAATTCATTCAAATAATAGGCATAAATGACTGATTTACAGCCACTTACAATACTCACATCAATGTGAATAACCTTATGGTAAAAAGTAATAAAAACCCATGTATTTTGTTATCTTTGTGTCCCTGAAAAAAGTACTTTTCAGTAGTTTTGAATCATCCTGATTTAACTATCAGAAATAGAACACAAAAAAACAATATGTCAGCAGAAAACGAAGAAGTAAAAATGCCAAATTATGGCGCAGATAGTATACAAGTTTTAGAAGGTTTAGAAGCAGTACGAAAGCGTCCGGCGATGTATATCGGCGACATTAGTATCAAAGGTTTTCACCACCTAGTATATGAAGTAGTTGATAACTCAATCGATGAGGCACTTGCTGGCCATTGTAAAAATATAACCGTAAAGATTTTAGAAAACAATTCAATTTCTGTTGAAGATGATGGTCGAGGTATACCTACTGCAATGCATACCAAAGAAAAACGAAGTGCTTTAGAGGTTGTAATGACTGTGCTTCATGCTGGAGGTAAATTTGATAAAGGATCTTACAAAGTATCTGGCGGATTGCATGGTGTAGGCGTAAGTTGCGTAAATGCATTAAGTAAATATCTTTTAGTACAGGTGAATCGCGATGGTAAATCATTTGAACAAGAATATAGCTGTGGTGTACCAAAATACCCGGTAAGAGAAACAGGCTTAAGTGATAAAACAGGGACAAAAGTTACGTTTTTACCTGATGATAGCATTTTCACTGTGAATGTTTATAATTATGAAATTTTAGCTGCACGTTTACGTGAGTTATCATATCTAAATAAAGGCATCCGAATACATTTAATCGATGAAAGAGAAAAAGATGATGCAGGTGAATTTGTTCAGGATACATTTTTTAGCGAAGGCGGTATCAGCGACTTTATTTTATTACTTGATAAAAATGCAAAACGTGATGGTTTATTGACTGAACCTATCTATGTAGAAGATCATGACGAGGTAAGCAATGTCGCTGTAGAATTAGCTATGATGTATAATCAGTCCTATAGTGAAAATATCTTTTCGTATGTAAACAACATCAACACAATTGAAGGTGGTACCCATGTTGCTGGTTTTAGACGTGCTATTACGCGTGTATTCAAATCCTATGGCGACAAAAACAAATTATTTGAACGTGCAAAAGTAGATATCCTTGGAGATGATTTTCGTGAAGGCTTAAGTGTGGTCATTTCCGTTAAAGTACCTGAACCACAATTTGAAGGGCAAACAAAAACAAAACTTGGCAATAGTGAAGTATCTGGAATTGTTGATTCTGCAGTTTCTCGTGTTTTAGAAGCTTATCTCGAAGAACATCCGAAAGAAGCTAAAATCATTATTGAAAAAGTAATTTTAGCAGCACAAGCTCGTCATGCAGCTCGTAAAGCACGCGAATTGGTTCAACGTAAAAATGTATTAACAGGAAGTGGATTACCTGGTAAACTAGCCGATTGCAGTGACAATGACCCTAGTAAATGTGAATTATATCTGGTCGAGGGCGATTCGGCGGGTGGCACTGCAAAACAAGGTCGAAACAGACAATATCAAGCTATTCTTCCACTTCGTGGTAAAATATTGAATGTTGAAAAAGCAATGCCTCACAAAGTATTTGAAAATGAAGAAATTCGAAACATATACACTGGTTTGGGTGTTACCATAGGTACACCAGATGATGCAAAAGCACTCAATACTACCAAATTAAGATACCACAAACTTATCATCATGACCGATGCTGACGTGGATGGTTCGCATATCTCAACGTTAATATTGACTTTCCTTTACAGATATATGAAAGAATTGGTAGAACAAGGTTATGTATACATTGCCCAACCTCCTCTTTATTTAGTTAAAAAAGGAAAAGAACAAGAGTATGCATTTGATGAAGATGCTCGTAAAGCAGCAGTTCTTCGTTTAGGCAATGGCAAAGAAGATTCTGTTCATATTCAACGATATAAAGGTCTTGGAGAGATGAATGCTGAACAACTTTGGGAAACTACCATGAATCCAGATACACGTACTCTAAAACGAGTAGCCATAGAAAGCGCTGCTGAAGCTGATCGAGTATTCTCCATGTTGATGGGCGAAGAAGTTCCTCCTCGTAGAGAATTTATCGAAAAGCATGCGAAGTATGCTAAAATTGATGTTTAGTATTTTAAAATAACTATTTATATAATGCGGTTTTTATCACTTTTTGTTATCATTTTAATGATATCTAATTCAATCTATTGCCAAAAAAAAATTACACAACGAGATTTATACAATGTATATCACTTCATGGTAGGATCCTATTCAAGTGAAATACAGTCAATCGAAGACACTTCTTATTTTGATATTAGACTAAAAATGGTGCCATTATGGAGCCATCTACCATCCTATTGGCTTTATGTAGAACAAGCAATGGCCGAAAAAGAGGATAAGCCCTATCGACAACGAGTTTATCAATTAAGTATACTTAATGACAGCACCATTGAAAGCAAGGTATTTATTATTAAAAATGGTGAAAAATATTTTGGCGATTGGCAATACATTGACCCATTAAATTCCCTTACACCAGACTCTTTGGAAGAACGTAAAGGATGTTCAATTTATTTACATAAAGATGCGAATAACCAATTTCATGGTTCTACTCATAATACTGATTGCGAAAGTTCATTAAAAGGTGCTACGTATGCTACTTCAAGTGTTCAACTTTTTTCAACAAAAATTATTTCTTGGGATAGAGGATTTGACAAAAATGATGTGCAGGTTTGGGGTGCTAAAAAGGGTGGATATATTTTCCATAAAATCAATAAATAGTAAGCTTTTTAAGTTTTTTTGAAAATGATTCTTTCATTTTCAGAATTCCATTTTCATTGATTTATTATCATATACTTATTATTTATTTTATTTATATGTTATTTTTACAATGCAATTTGGCATGATTTTTTATAGTATATATATGAAATAAATATAAGATGAAATATTTCACTTTAACCCTACTAACAATACTTTTCGCAGCACAATCATTTGGCCAACAAGCTTGCACCTATTCAGATTTAGGAACAAATGCAACCTATACATTAGCCGACAATGAAGTGTTATGTATCACAGCAGGCACATTTACGGGTGTAATTCAATCTTTGCCTATCAATGCATCAATCCAAATCGCACAAGGTGCAACATTTAATCCTAGTGCAATTTTTAATGCATCCGGTTTAATCAAAAATAGTGGTACTGTATTATTTAATTCAACGAATTCATTAGCAGACGGTTTTTCTATCGTAAACGATTCAGCTGCATTAGTTGAAATAAATGTTGCGCAATCGTTAGGTGGTGCTTTTAATCTTACCAATGATAGAGATGGTGATGTTTTAATTAATACTTCATTGACTTTACAAAAAGAATCTAATTTTTCTAACGAAGGTATTGTTCGATGCAACGCTTCATTCAGTGCTGATAACTCTACGGTTTTTGGAAATGATGGTGTAATGTTTGTATATGGAAATTTTAGTGTTTCAGGTATTGCTTACAATGGTGGTATCATGAAAGTATTTGGATATTCAACGATGGATAATTCTTCTACGTTTATTAATAAATGTACATTCTTATCTGAAAATACTATTACGAATAACAGTTCGAAATTTGAAAACTATGGCTACATACAAGTATTTTCTGGCGATAGTACAAATGCATCTAACCGTTTAGTTAATAATAAAGAATTTTACAATGACGAAAATGCAATTGTTCAAACAACTATGTTTGACAACAATTCCAATGTAATTGGTGGAGGTACATTTATCGCCCTTGGTGAAACACAAAACAATGGTAGTTTTGGATATGATGGTGGTGGGATCAATTTCTATGATGCATCACCAACAGGAAATCAATTTTTTGATGAACAAAGCATTCAACCACACGTTTCTGTAAGTCGATTATCAGTTGGCTCTTTTGATACAAACTATATTTCAACTAATTGTAACAAAATGGCATTTCCTCTTTCTCCCAATGCAACATTGCCTGTAATATTAAATTCAATCAATGCTGTAAATAGAGATTGTACGCCAGTAATTGAGTGGTCTACTTCTCAAGAAATCAATAGTAATTATTTTGAAATTGAGCGTAAAGCAGAGCAAGAAAATGGATTTAAAAAAGTTGGAACAGTTCAGTCACAAGTAAATAGTTCAATAGCTACCAACTATACATTTAACGATGAACATCTTGGTAATGGTAAATATCAATACCGATTGAAAATGATCGATTTAGATGGTCAATTTTCTTATAGCAGAGTTGTTTCTTTAAATATGTTTTGCGGTTCAGAAACTTCAGTAAACCTATACCCTAACCCTTCTAACTCATCTATCAATATCACAATGAACACAAACGATAATGATACATACAACGTAATGATTGTAGATATGATGGGTCGTCGTTTATACCAATCTGTTTTTGATTTTAACTCTGGAATGAATACAATTCAATTGCCAGTTCATTATTTGGCAAATGGTCAATATAGTGTGATGATTACAAACAGTATCAAATCTGAAACTATCAAATTCACTAAGAACTAGTTGAATTTATATCGTTTATTTTTATATATTTGCACCTTAAAACCCATTTGAAATGGGTTTTGTTGTTTTTGTATGATAAAAAAAATCTCATTTTAGTACTTGCTTTTTGTGGCAATCTTATTATTGCAAAAGCAGATAATTCAGTTCGAATTATACCAGATAGTACTAACAAATTTATTCAAATAGAAATTAGTCGAAATCATCCTTCCATCTATCAAGTTATATTAATGGATGAAAAAGAAACTATTCTTTATAAAAAACAAGAATCTATTGATGCTGAACCAACAATAATTTCAATTAACTGGGAAAATGTTAAACCCGGATTTTACTATGTTTTAATCAAAAACAAAAAAGAAAAAGTCAAATTACTTTTTGTAAAAAAGGAAATGATTCCTCAATAGTAAGGTTGGTACTATTCTTTGCCCTCAACAAAAACAGCGTCTTGTAATTTAGTATTAATTTTATAATTCACTAAATCCATACGTATAGTTCCTGTTTCTTTTTGCTTTGACAAGTCCTTTTCTTTTGATTTTTTATTTAGATCAACACTCATCATCTTGGGCACTTTAAATTTATTCACTTCTACTTTTATAACAATTTGATCAGGCAATGTATAAGCCGCATTGCTACTATATGTATTACTCGATTCTATTGTACCATTATTTTTTGTGGTAATCTGAGATTTACGTACAAGTGGATCCAACTTGTCAATCCAAAATTTCCCTAGAATTAATTCACTTTCAGTTTTCAACGGAATAATATTGATAATAGCACAAGATCGACCATCAATCGTCTCATAACCAGATATAACAGATGTATAGGCAGAAGTATCTAATAAAAGTGTGCTGATATTCTGCATTGGATTTTGCTTTGGCATAAAAAAGATGCCCTTTGCTTTTATTCTAAATTTATTTGGGCGCTTAAAGAACACTTTCCCATTCATATTATTCATTTTAACGCCTGGTATATCAAATACCATCTTTACATCGGCTGTATAATCTTGTACAAGATTAAACTTACGATTCAAGGTGCTAATGAGTGCTTTGGGGTTTTCTTGTGCTTGTAATTGCATACCGAATAGTATGCTTATTATGATTAAGGTATATTTCATTAAGTAGTAATGTCTTTTCGATTAAAATAGAATATTGAAATAGATAAAAATAAAACGATATGAACCACTAAAATCCCTATTGAAAATAAAATATCATTCACAGGAACTGGATCTTCAAACAGATTTTTCCATGCAATCATATGAGTGGTAAATAAAAATGGTTTAATTACATCAAAACTCGGTAAATCAAACATCCCTACAATAGTAAATATGATAATAATTGCCATTACTGTAACGATGGGTGTGATAGAATTATCCATGATACACGATAACATCGTAGCTAAGCTAGCCACTACACTAAGTGACAGAAAAGCAATTAAAAATGAATATCCCCATCGCCAATTGATATCATCGGCTCTTATCACTGTAAGTCCTTCGCTGTTCAATGACATTAAATCACCAGAACCAAAAATCCAATGCGAAACAAAAAGAGCCATGATGCCTAATAAAAGCAACAATAATAGTGTATAAAATAGCCCCGACAACCATTTGGCTAATACAATTTGTGTACGACTTGCAGATCGTGTTAATAAAAAACGCAAGGTACCAGAAGCTGTTTCTCCACTTACTAAATCTCCTGTTACTAATGCAACGAGCAAAGGCATTTGTACTATTAATGTTTGCAATATGATAAAACAAATTAAATTGCCATTCAACACATTTCCTTGAATATTAAATACACTTTCAAATTGCTGTGTTACAAAAGAAATTAATTCTTTACCATCATGATAAAACGCCCCTTGTAACATCAAACAGATGAATAAAATAACGACAAACCCTATAAAACTTCTTGGTCGTCGAATTGTTTTATACAATTCATTTTTCAGTATTGCACCAAATCCTCCCATATTATGCATTCGTTATTTTTAAGAAATATTCCTCTAATTGGTTTCTGTAATCAATTCGCATTATTTCAACACCTTGTTGGGTAAGTGTAGATATCAATGTTGGAATTTGATTTTTGCTCAACATTAATTGAAAAACCTGATCAGATTCTTTAATGATATGTTGATTATAAATTGATGTATGTAATGTATTTATTGAATGAGATGTATTATTGATTTCAAGTGTTACATGCAAGGTTTCATGTGATAATAAATCTGCTACATTCCCTTGTACGACTGTTTTACCTTTGTTAATCACAATCATGGCATTACAAATCTCTTGCACTTCACTCAAAATATGTGATGATAATAAGATTGTTTTTCCTCGTTCCTTATTCAAGGTCAAAATTAAATTTCTAAGATCAATTATACCTTGTGGATCCAAGCCAGTATTAGGTTCGTCGAGAATGATGAGCGATGGATCATGAATGAGTGTTTGAGCTAATCCTAAGCGTTGTTTCATACCATGTGAGTATGTTTTTACCTTATCGTGTTCTCTTCCTGCTAATCCAACCAATTGAAACAAATCATTGTATTGTCCTTGTGTATACTTTATCCCACTAGCTCTAACACATAATGTCAGGTTTTCTTTTGCATTGAGATATCCATAAAAATCTGGTTTTTCTATGATACACCCTACTTTTTGCATGATTTCTCTTCGATGATCTGCGAGTGACAATCCAAATAGTTTGATTTCGCCCGATGTAGGTTTAATTAACCCCATTATCATTCGCAAACTAGTACTTTTACCTGATCCATTGGGGCCCAAAAATCCATAAATATCACCTTCATTCACTTCAAAAGAAATCCCATCGACGGCCTTAAAATCATTGAATTCTTTACTTACGTTGTTGAGCTGAATGGCTTGCTGCATAGTTGGATTAATAATTGCAAAAGTAATTGAATTGCAAAGTAAATTGAATTGCTTCGGTTGATACTATATAGTTATGTTAAAGCATGTGTATTTGTGAAAATATTAAAATAAAAAAAGTCGCAGTTAATACTGCGACAATTTTCTATTAAACATGAAAAACTATTTTGTAGCTGAGATATTCAACGTGATTTTCACTTCTGGATAAATAAATTTATCACCCAATGATTTATCATTGCCATAGAATAAACCCCATTGTGTACGATCAATATTGAAATCTGCAGTTGCTTTCAAACCAGTATCTGACAAATCAACTTTAGCAGGGAAAGAAACATTCTTTGTGCTATCTTTCAATGTTAAGTTACCACTGATTTTGTGTGTTGCAGTTGCATCACCAGTTACAGCCTCACAAGCTGTGATTTCAAATTTAGAAGTTGGATATTTTTCAGCTTCGAAGAAATCTGCAGACAATAAATGACCCATTAATTTTCCTACATAAGCTGTGTCTTTATCGGTCGATTTGATTGATTTGATATCAATTGTAAATGCACCTGAAGTAATGTTTCCATTCTCTACATTTAATGTACCATCTGTTAATTTAAAATCGCCTGTATGTGTACCTACTGGCTTTGTACCTAAAAAAGATACAGTACTATTTGCTACGTCTACTTTGTAAGCAGCACCTGTTGACTTTGCAGCTTCTTGAGTGTCTGCTGTTTTAGCTGTTTCTCCTTCTGGAGCCGATTGGCATGATGCCATGAAAGCAATTACTGCTAGAGATAAAATTGTTTTTTTCATTTTTTATATTTTTATTAGATTACAAATATACATAAAATATTGTATGTTGCAACATATATTTTAAAAAAAGGTTATTACTTGTTAACAAATTATGAAGTGTATTATGCCCTATTACTAAGTTTCAGAATTATCTTTGCTACCTAAAATTTAATCGTATGCAAGAAAATGGAATCAAGAACCCAACGGCCAATCTAACCGATATGGGTATAAATCCTTCGAAAGTCAATTGGAATTTATCACCTGAAGAACTTACTAAACAAACTGTTGAATTAAATCAAGGCACAATTACAGATATGGGCGCTTTAGCTGTCAATACTGGAAAATTTACTGGCCGCTCACCGAAAGATAAACTTACTGTAAAAGACGCTATGACAGAAAATAGTGTGGATTGGAGCGACATCAATATTGCTATATCTCCTGAGCATTTTGATAAATTATATGCAGATGTAACTGCTTATTATGGAGGAAAAGAATTGTGGGTAAGAGACGCATATGCATGTGCAGATCCAAAACATCGTTTAAACATTCGTGTAGTAAATGAATACCCTTGGGCTAATTTATTTTGCTACGACTTATTCTTACGTCCTACTGAAGAAGAAGTAAAAACTCAAACTCCTGATTGGACTATATTACAAGCACCTGGCTTTGAAGCTGATCCAGCCGTTCATGGTACTCGTCAAGGTAATTTTACAGTTGTAAATTTTACAAAAAAAATTATCTTGATTGGCGGAAGCGCTTATACAGGTGAAATGAAAAAAGGAATCTTCGGAGTTTTAAATTACATTCTTCCACACGAAAAAGGCGTATTGAGTATGCATTGCTCTGCCAACGAAGGTGTTGACGGCGACGTAGCTTTATTCTTCGGCTTAAGCGGAACAGGTAAAACAACTTTAAGTGCTGATCCTAATCGCAAATTAATAGGAGACGATGAGCATGGCTGGGACAAAGGTTCTGTATTTAATTTCGAAGGTGGTTGCTACGCAAAATGTATCGACTTAACTGCTGAGAAAGAACCGGAAATATTCAATGCAATCAAACCTAATGCATTGGTTGAAAATACGAACTATTTACCTGGAACTAATACAGTTGACTTTGCAGATAGTAGCATTACAGAAAATACACGTGTAGCTTACCCTATCAATCATATCAATAACGCCAAAGAACCTAGCATAGGTGGCGACCCTAAAAATATATTTTTCTTAACGTGTGATGCTTACGGTATCCTGCCTCCTATTTCTCGTTTGAGCAAAGGTCAAGCTATGTATAGCTTTATCAGTGGATATACTGCTAAAGTAGCTGGAACGGAAGTTGGTGTTACAGAACCACAAGCTACATTTAGTGCTTGTTTTGGACGTGCCTTTTTGCCATTACACCCTACAAAATATGCTGAGTTGTTGGGTAAAAAATTAGAACAACATCCAGACGTAAAAGTTTGGTTGATCAACACAGGTTGGAGCGGCGGTCCTTACGGCGTTGGTAATCGTATGAAATTGAGCTTGACTCGTGCTATGATTACAGCAGCTATGAATGGCGAATTGGATAATGTAGATTACGAAGCACATCCAGTTTTCGGATTTAATATGCCAACAACTTGTCCTAATGTACCTTCTGAAGTATTGATTCCTGCAAATACATGGAGCGACAAAGAAGAATACACACGCAAAGCATATGACTTAGCAGCAATGTTTGTGAAAAACTTCGAAAAATATGCAGCACAAGCAAACGAAGAAATCCTTGCAGCAGCTCCTAAAGTGATGCAAAACGCGTAATACTAATTCATTTATAACTATACCTAAAAGACCATTCGAAAGGATGGTCTTTTTTTTATTTAATTTTAAAAAAAAATACTCAACATTTCACTTGTCTTTGCAAAACTGTTAAAAAACTTCCAAAAGAATTTATACTATATGGAATTCTACGATTTTTAGTCTCTCTTTGAGAAATGAAGTATATGATGATTTTTCTTTTATTAATCTCAATAGTAAGTTGCAACGAAATCAAACAACAAGCTATCAAACACGACATTGTAGATGCACCAATCAATTCAACCATAGTACAGACAAAAGGACAAACCATATCAACCCGTTTTGCACCTCCGAAAGGTTTTACAAGGCAAGAAGCATCATCAAGTTCTTACACAACCTTTCTTCGCAACATCGAACTTAAACCACATGGCACCTTAGTCCATTTATACAATGGAGCAGAAAAACACAATAAAGTTGCAGATGCAGTGCTTCGATTTGATGTAGGCAAAACGGATTTGCAACAATGCGCCGATGCTGTCATGCGCATTAGATCCGAGTATTTATTTAATCAAAAAAAATATGATGCGATTCATTTCAATTTCACCAATGGATTTCGTGCCGAATATAACCGTTGGAAAAATGGTGAACGAATCGCAGTAAAAGGAAATACATGTAGTTGGGTCAAAAAAACAAAGCCTGACTCCTCTCACGAAACATTCAGGAATTACTTAGACATGGTATATTCATATGCAGGTTCATTGTCTTTATCTAAAGAACTACAGCCTGTTGATGATTTACAAGCTATTAAAGCAGGTGATGTATTTATTATTGGCGGCTCGCCCGGTCATGCTGTTACAGTAATGGATATTGCAGTTAATAAAGCTGGCGAAAAGGTATTTCTTCTATCGCAAAGTTATATGCCAGCACAAGATATTCATGTTTTGAAAAATTTAAACAACCTAGATATTTCACCTTGGTATAAAGTAAAAGACATAAAAGATGTACTCGAAACACCAGAGTATACATTTGAATCAAATAATCTTATGCGATTTAAAGACTAAGTATTACAACGAGTTTAGGCCAGCCAATCCATGGCATTGTCCCAAAGTAATTTAGTTTTTAGCTCCTCGGCAAGCGAGAGACTTTCAATCAATTCTCCAGGACGATGTTCGCCCAATGGAAATGGATAATCACTACCACAGCATATTTTATGTTCACCCACTGTTTTAAGTAATAAGTCAAAAGCAGCTTCATCATGTACCAAACTATCTACCCAAAACTTCCCCAAGTACTCTCTAGGATTAACCGGGTTATCGATAGCACATAAATCGGGTCTAACTTTAAAACCATGCTCTACCCTTCCTACAGTCGCAGGAAAAGAGCCACCGCCATGCGCAAATGCAATTTTCAGTTTTGGATATTTTTCCATCACGCCACCAAAAATCATACTACAAATAGCACGAGAGGTTTCGGCTGGCATACCCACAAGCCAAGGCAACCAATATTTACTCATCTTGTCCTCTCCCATCATTTCCCATGGATGTACAAATATGCTACAATTGAGTTCTTGAGCAGCTTCCCAAAACGGAAAGAAACGCTCATCGCTTAGATTGACTTGATTGATATTGGAACCAATTTCAATACCTGGCATTTTGAGCTCTTTCACTAAGCGTTCCATTTCACGAGTAGCCAAATCAACATCTTGTAAAGGCACAGTACCCAAACCTATAAACTTATCGGGATGTAAATCCACACATTGCGCTATATGATCATTGAAAAAACGAGAAGTTTCCAAACCATGTTCGGGCTTAGCCCAATAATTAAACAAGACAGGTATAGTTGACAATACTTGTACATCGACATCAGTTGCCTGCATATCAATAATACGATCTTTGGGCTCCCAACAATTGCTTTCTACTTCACGAAAAAACTTATCCCCTTTAATCATTCTTGCACAACATGGCTTGTGATGTTCAAGATGAATAAAATCATTGCCATAGCCAAATTTTTCAAACCAATTGGGAATATGCTCAGGCATGATATGTGTATGTATATCTATCTTTTTCATAGCTTCAAATTTAAAACCAATGATAATTCATTTTTTATTAAAAAAGAAGATTGAATTATGATTGCTTCAAATCACTTCCTCCAAAACTAAACGGTAATAAATCTTTAGAAGAATTAATTAACCATACTTCTCCAGTTTGACCCGCTAGTATCAATGTAATTTTTTCATCATTTCGATCCTCACATTCAGAAATAAATTGACGACACATCCCACAAGGAAAAGCCGGTGTATTATTTTCTCCCGAAGGTGCAAGAATACTAATTGCAATAGCAACTATCTTTTCATCAGGATATTGTGAAATGGCAGATGACAAGGCACTTCGTTCAGCACAAATACCTACAGGATAGGAAGCATTTTCAATATTGACACCAATCACGACTTCACCATTCTCAAGCAATACAGCAGAGCCCACTCTAAAATTGGAATAAGGTGCATAAGCATTCTCAGTAGCGATTCTAGCTTCGGTCAATATATGATGAAAGGAAGGTGTCAGTTCTTTATCACTTATAAGTTTTTGATATTCAAATGTAAATACAGCCATGAATCAAAATTGTGTTGTCTAGTTTTTCTCAAAGTTATTGGAAAAATATTGATAGTAAATGAAATTAAAATGATTATTTATGAATAGGATTATACTCATATACTACTTCATACGAAGTATGTTTTAGATTCTTTGATACTTGTCCGATTGACAAATCATTTTGCTGTGGTGTAGGATCACAAATCGAGTAAGCTTTACCGTTGTAAATGATTGGTTTCCCAACAGGATTTTCTAATTGTACAGCTATGGTAATATGGGTGGGATACAGTACTGCAATCATGGCTTTATTGTAAATTTCTTTCACTAAATAAAAAAACAATGCAGCTCGATCATCACAATCACTTTGGTCGTACAAAAGTGTTTGTTCGGGTGATAATCTTTTTTCTTTACCAAAATTTTGTTGATCGGTTTCATATAAAAATGCATATCTCGTAAAATGCATTAAATAGTCGATACCGTCTTGCTGTGACATATTCTGAATATTTTTTTTCAACGCAGGAATCAATGAACCATATGTTTCTTTGCTCAAGGGTATGTTAAAATAAGTACTAAAATCAGCTACAGGATAATTATTAAATAGTTTTTTTACTTCAGGATTTAATTTTACTTCGAAGTGATAAACTTTATCTTGATAATTAAACTGCAATTCTTTTACAGCATAATTGTTTGGTTTAAAATCTGGCATTTGGGTTATCTTGTAAGAAAATGGAAGTTTGCCTTCTGGAACGATTAACGTAGTTTGCAGTACAGTTTCTTTTGTAAAATCTATTTGACTATAATCGTGGATATTCAAACAAATATACTGATGGTTGTTTTTTTCAAAATATGGAATTCCATAGATATTATCCTCACTTCGAACATAAAACAATAAATAATCTTTGCTATATGATAAAGTAGCATCATAGCCACTTTTAGCCAACAAAAACCATTTTACGAGGGTATATTGATTATAGTTAGTTGCTTTGGGGCTTAATTGCTCAGCGGTATTTCGTATTAACTGATAGTATAACCAGTCATTTAATTGCAGTGAATTTTTCTTTTCTAGAAGCTGAGATATTAGTTGAAGATTATCAGAATTATTCATTTGGCGATAAAAATCATCTATTGTTTCGTCAGACAATCCGTTTTTAATTGCAATTTTTGATTTATTTAATTGATTCAGTTCTATAGTATCGCCTAAGAATTCAAACCGAATTGATTGAGAAAACCCACTGTTAGCAGTAGTTACAGCTATTATTAAAAATAATACAATATGTAGAATTTGGTAAAACATTGGATTTCTAATCCAAAGTTAACAAAACTTAACAATAAGATAATATTAAATTTTTGAAAATAGTATATAGAAATATGATTACCTGATTATTCTACCATCCTCCATTTCAATAATACGATGTGTACGAGCAGCAAATTCATTATCGTGTGTTACTATAAGAAGGGTTTGATTGAACTCATCGGTTAGCTGATTAAATATTTCAAATACAATTTCACTGTTTTTCTTATCCAGATTGCCAGTAGGCTCATCACCCATTATAATAAGTGGATCGTTGATAAGTGCTCTTGCGATAGCTACCCGTTGTTTTTGTCCACCTGAAAGTTGATTGGGCATTTTCAATGCCTGCTCATGTATATCTAAGATACGTAGCTTTTCCATGGCTCTATGTTCAATTTCTTTCAGCGAATATTTACCTAATTTTATTCCAGGCAACATGACATTTTTTAATACCGAGAATTCATTCAATAAATAATGAAATTGAAAAACAAAACCAATTTTTTCATTTCGCACTCGAGCCAATTCTTTTTCTTTAAGCCCGGTCATTAATTGTTGATCAATGAGTAATTCTCCTTCATAGTCTGTATCCATTGTAGATAGAATATATAATAAGGTAGACTTCCCACAACCTGACTTTCCAATGACCGATACAAAATCACCTTTATTGATTGAAAAAGAAACGTCTTTCAAAACAGGAATAGTAATTGGATCATGAAAACTCTTATTGACAGACTTAGCTTGTAAAATTATTTCACTCATGTTATTTACCTCTTATTATGTCAACAGGATCTATTTTGCTTGCTTTACGGGCAGGAAACAATCCTGCCAAATACGTAGTGACCAAAGAAAATGCAATTCCTATCATATAAAACTTTGGATTATAATTTACTGGATAAGTTTTAATTGTAGGTAATGCTGCTGTATTAAAAGGTATTTGATCTATCAAATTAGATAGTAAAAATCCAAAAATCAATCCGAATAAACCTCCGAAAAAACCAATTGAAATAGCAATTGTGATGAAAATTCGTTTTACATCATTCCCCGAAAAACCAGTTGCTTTAAGAATTGCAATTGAATCCATTTTTTCATATATCATCATGTTGAGTATATTATAAATCCCAAATCCTGCAACAATTAATAAAGTGATACCTACTGCATAAGATATGATTGTTCTAACACTACTACCCGTTTCAAATTGAGAATTGGCGGTTTGAATATCTTCGGCATCAGTTTCAAACAACTTCTTGTATTCTAAAGCCAATGCAGGCGCGGCCAATATATCAAATAATTTCACATTGATATCTGTAATATAACTTACAGGCTTCCCCAATAATTTCTGTGTAGTCCCTAAAGAAGCATAACTTTGAACCTTATCCAAATCAGCTAATCCCGATTGAAAATAACCTACTACTTTAAGTGATTGACGATCACCTCTTGGTGTTGTTACTTGTATTACATCACCTATTACAGCTTGCATTTTATCGGCTGCAGCTTTTCCTAAAATAATGCTATTGGGTACATTTTTCAAATCCATAAAGTTACCCTGAGATACATAATCTTGAAAATGAAATAATTTAGCTTCTGATTCCACATCAATTCCATTTATAACTCCATTGATATCAATATTACCAATGTTATAGAAAACTTGTGCGGTTACTTTGGGTGATACACCAAAGACACGCTTATCATTTTTCAATGCTTGCATTATTGCTGACGTATTATCAATATTCTGTCCGTTTCCACTAGGCTTAATACTTCGAATAAATGTATACCCTAATTCTTTGTTGTATGATGCAGGCTGAATTGGATTGGGCTTTACTTCATTGAATAATCGCACATGAGGTGTACGATTTAGTACAAGTCCATCGAGCAAATCATTGAGCCCATTCATAAAACCAAGTAACGTAATAAACATCGTAATACTAAAAGTTACACCTACAGCAGCAATGAGGGTTTGTTTCCATCGAGCTAATAGTAACGCCTTGGCAATATCAGTGATTAAATTTCGATTCATTATTTTGGTAAATAAATTTTATCCTCTTTGGTTAATCCTTCCAGTATTTCAGCCTTTTGATAGTCTTTCAAACCAATTTTCACTTTTTTCTTTTCTTTACTTGATATCATAACATATTCATCATCAATCAAATATTTTCGAGGTATTGTCAATGCATTTTCTTTCGAATTCAATACAATATTGGCCTCCAACGTTAGGTTGGGATACAATGCATTCGGTTGCTTTGTGAAACTAGCTTCTATTTCAAATGTTCTACTTTTTTCGTTCATAATAGGATTGATTTTATCTACCACAGCTTCAAATACCTGACCTTTATAGCTATCCATTGTTACAAATATTTTTTGACCTGGCATTACCTTTACTATATCATTTTCATCTACTTGCAAATACAACGAAAAACTTATGGCATCCCCTATTATTGCTAAGGGCATTTGAGGTGATATCATTTCGCCTTTCTCTTTTAATATTGAATAGACTTTACCATTCGCTTCACTTCGTACATTGTAATCATCTAACATCGACTTACTGATTGATAAACTTTTCTTGCTTTGATTCGATGTAAAATTCAATTGTTTTTTCAATTCATTGTATCTAAGTTGAGCTGATTCATAAGCCGACTTTGAATTAGCATAGGCAAGTTCGCGTTGTTCTAATTCATACTTAGTCCCAATTTGATCAGCCCACAATTTTCGTTGTCGATTCAATACTAATTGATCATTCTCCATTTTCTTTTTACTCAACTCGATTGTTAAACTCAATTCACGCAGTTTATCCGCATTAGCTCTGATGTCTGCATTCGAAGCAGCCAATTGGGCATTGTCTGTATTTAATTGGGATACATCATTGGAGAGTGAAAACAATACTTGCCCTTTGCGAACGAAATCACCTTCATTCAGCAATTGTTTTTGTAAAATCCCACTTGATTTTGAAAAGACCTGGTATTGTCCCAAACTTTTTACCGACCCGGAAGCGTATACCGACTCAGTAATTTTCTCAACGGTAGGCTGAGTATATTCTTGTTTATCACTACAGGAAAAAAGTAAAAGTAAAAAAAGAAAGAGAAGATATCGTTTTGCCATAATAATATTATAATTACAATCTGTGATTATGTGACTACAAAGTTAACCATATTCTGATGTTGATTATTTACAAAATTGCAAAGTTGATTTATATCATATTCTACAATTAGCACTAAGGATTGAGAATAATGCTACAAACAATAGTTCAATGACAATCTTCCTATTGGTCGAATATGATATGAAGTAAAATCAGTCATAGCTGAAATATCATATTTAAGACTAATATTATTATACAAATTAACGGTTGTACTCAAAGCAAAAAATGGCATAAAATCACTTTCAATTTCTGAATAACTACTATTATCTATTTCATTAAATTGGCTAAAATAACTATCAGTAGTCTTAGTTGGATTTGCCCAAAAACCAATACCAGATGCAATGTCAAAACGTTTGTTTTGTAAAAAGGAATAATAATACCCCAATGAAATATCGTAGTTGGTCCACTTGGTAGTTATTTGCCAAAAGGGTTGTCCAAAATTATTATTATCTGGATAAGTCGCATTCGCTTTTGCAATTTGAATCGATAATCGAGCTTGTAATCGTTTGTGCAAAGTAATACCAACATACAAAGCAGGAAAAGTTACATTGTACTTGTAATAACTATCTTTGAAAAAATCATTCTCGTTTTTATTTTTCTTAAATGCTATCTTATGTTGCCATGAATTTAATTGGTGATTAAAATCATTTTGCGAATAGGTGTATTGAATATACCCTATACCGGTTCCAATTTCAATTACTTTTTTGGGTTTAGCAAATACATTTAACTGAAAGCAGAATACAACAACAATAGAAACTATATATTTCATATCTCAATTCAAATATACGATTTTAAAGTTTTCATATCTATGCTATCAAAAAAGAATATAGAATGACTATTGTTCAATATATAAATGAGGACTTACATTTGCAGTACATGAATCTGTTTTCTTCAAAAAAACCCTATATAATAGCTGGACCCTGTGGTGCGGAAAATGAACAACAAATGCTATCAATTGCCGAAGAATTTAAAAATCTTCCTGTTGATATGATACGAGCTGGCGTATGGAAACCACGTTCGAAACCTGGAAATTTTGAAGGAATGGGTGAAACAGCATTGCCTTGGTTAAATCAAGTAACAAAAATATCAGGCAAACCTGTATGTATTGAAGTCGCCAATAGCATTCAAGTAGAACTTGCACTCAAATACAGTATCGATGCTGTATGGATTGGAGCACGCACCACTGTGAATCCATTTGCGGTACAAGAAATATGTGATGCATTAAAAGGAAATCCGATACCTGTATTAGTAAAAAATCCAATTAATCCCGACGTAGAACTTTGGAGTGGCGCTATAGAGCGATTAATGGCTATTGGAATTACAAATATAGCAGCAATTCATAGAGGCTTCTCATCCTATGATTCTACCTCCAAATACCGTAATAAACCTATGTGGGCAATTCCTATTGAGTTAAAACGCAGATACAAAGAACTCCCTGTTATTTGCGACCCAAGTCATATAGGTGGTAATCGAGATTTAATCGCTCCTATTTCCCAACGTGCGCTTGATATGGATTTTGATGGACTTATGATAGAAGTGCATCCTACACCCGATGATGCATTGAGTGATGCCAAACAACAAATAACACCATCAGTCCTAAAGAATATTTTATCTAATTTAATATTACGAAAACCCACTGTAGATTCTGATACTGAAATTGAAAATATACGATTAGTATTGGATTCCATGGATGCCGAAATAGTAGATATATTGGGAAAAAGAATGGAAATGGTCAAAAAATTGGCATTGATCAAAAAGAAATACAATATGCCTATATTTCAGCAAGATAGATGGTGCGAAATCATAGAGTCGAGAAATCAATGGGGAAAAGCGAATGAGTTAGATGAAACCTTTATTTTACAGCTTTATCAGCTGATACATGACAAATCCATTAAAACTCAATTTGATTATTTACAAAGAAATGAAGAATAAAAATACACCTTTGTAGGTTCCCATTTCAATCGTATTCACTGCGTTATTCTATCAAATCTATCGTTATATTTGCACCCACTTATGGCACTCGAACACCACAGTAATCACAAAATGCGCTTTGATCAGCAAGCAGAAAATGCAGCTGAATTTGTGATTCCATTTATTGAAAAAACCCTTCCTACAAAACCAGGTTTACGAATCCTCGAAATTGGCTGTGGTGAAGGTGGCGTACTCAAACCATTTTTCGAAAAAGGCTGTGAATGTGTAGGAGTTGATTTAGATCAAATGCGTATCGATCTAGCCCACGAATTTTTGTCTGATGAAATAAAAAGTGGACGAATGACGATTATGAACAAAAACGTATTTGATGACGATTTTAAACAACAATACAATCAATACTTTGATTTAATCATTTTAAAGGATGTTATTGAACATATACATGATCAAGAATCCTTTATACCTTTCATGAAAACTTTATTGAAAGATAAAGGGCAAATATTCTTTGGTTTCCCCCCTTGGTATATGCCATTTGGTGGACATCAACAAATAGCTAAGAAAAAATGGACCTCAAAAGTCCCCTATTAT
>JBIIJQ010000099.1:0-7577 GCA_044233655.1 Chitinophagaceae bacterium
GATTAGAAATTTATGGCTGGTGCATAATGACAAGTCATGTACATATGATAATAGGAAGTAATAAAAATAAACTTGAAGATATAGTGAGAGATATGAAAAAGCATACTTCTGAGCAGATGAAGTATGCTATTCAAAATAATAAGTTTGAAAGTAGGAGGGAGTGGATGTTGGGAATGATGGAGGACGCAGGAAAGGCGAATAATAACAACGCCAATTTTTAATTTTGGATTCAAAATAGTCATCCTATAGTATTAGATAAAATTGAAATAGCATGGCAACGCTTAGATTATATACACAATAATCCTGTTGTGGCTGGTTTCGTTGAAAAGGCAGAAGAGTATGTTTATTCTAGTGCGAGAGATTATTATTATGACATTGAAGGTAAAGTGCCAATTAAAAGATTAAATATTTATGTATCATGAAACAAGATGGGCACAGGAAGCCAGCCCACTATGGCAACGCCTCATTCCTGCGCCAGTATGGGCCAGTATGGGGTATGGATACAAACATTTAATGGGAAAATTATTAATGCAGGTGTAAATAATATACCAAAATAAAATTGAAAATGGAATCAGCAATAAAAAAAGAAATAAACAAGGAATATATTGAAGCGGTTAAATACTATGAAGACGAAATAGTAAATAATGAACCTTCTATTTTGCCTGACAGTTATATTAATTTAGCATTTCTTTATTGGAGCTTTGCGTTTGAATTATTTGAATTTAATATACCTAATGAAATTGCTGTCGAATATAGCAATATTGGTGGTACTCGCTATAAAGATATTTTAGATAAAGGGTTAATTAAATATCCCAATAATTTGGAGTTACATTTTTGGAAAAGATATTTTCAACATATAATTTATGGCGAAGAATTTTCAGAGCAAGACTGTAAACAGCTTTTCGAAATGTATGGGGATAATGAGAGTGTTGTCCCTTACTTCTTTCTTTATCTTTTTGATAAAGACAAATACAAGGAAAGAAGAATCCAGTTGATAAATAAATGTAACGAGTGCCCCACAGCTAAAAACATCTACATTAAATCTATTATTGTAAACTAACATAAAAGCCACCTAATCGGGTAATGTTTCAAATTAGGTGTTAAAGAAAAAACGATATGTAAAGAGTTAATAGTAAATTTTAATACCACCATTAAGTACTTATCAAATATTATGGTATTCTATACTTATAAAATTATTTTGTCTTTAAATTGGAAAAAAATGAGTATAGAATGCAAGTAATAATAAAGTCGTGTAACAGATTAGAATTTGCCCTTTCTTGTATCAAATACATATCTATATATTGGCAGAATCCCAACAATATGTATAAATAAATCTCACCATCCTTTAGCAAGCATCAATTTTATAAAAAAGCTAGGATGAATAAACTGAGGTTTTGCATCGATGAGTATAGGTATGGCAGAGGTAAAACATTGAATATAACTACCGATGGCTATGGATTTGAACCAAACTTGATGAGGATTAAGATTAAGCAGTAAAGCGCCTGAAAGGTGAATGCCAGGAATTAATTTGGATTCGGTAAGTCCTGTGCCAAACGAAGAACGGCTGTAAATACGCTTTGTATCTAAGAAATAATAATGATAAGGACTTGTATATGCATGAGGTTCAATTTGAAATTGATTGAGTGTGTCGGCTGTATTGAGTTTGAGATAATAGGGTTTTAATATACCTAATGAAAAACCGCCTTGAATGAACATAGATAAGTCGATACTTGGACTTAAGAGTGCAGGTATTAGTGTTCGGCTTACTCCGTACGATAAGGAAAGTGTATACAAGCTATTTTGCTTTCCATAGATAAAAGGAAGGGGTTTGCCTTTTCCTTTTATTTCATACAATTGAGGTTTAAGTTTTTCCTCCTTGGCATGTTTGATTTCTGAAATATGGAGGGCATAAATTCGAGTATTTTTTTTTAGCATTGGTTTGAAATAAAAAATACCCACACCTAATCCATTGGAATAAGCAGCACCTTCAATGCCGAGATAGCGAGTTGGATTATTGACATGAGAATTGAAAAAGCTACCCAAAATGGATTTAGAAGTAGTCTTTAATTGTTTCGTAGTTGAAGATTTTACTTTGTTTAATTCTGCTTGTATTTTTTTTGGGGCAAAGGAATTTACACCAACCAAAAGGCTGGAAAAAAGAACACTCATTTTAAACAATAGGATGCGCATACTTGGCTTAAAAGTAATAAATTTACAGCAATGTTCGATAGCAAATACTACATAAAAATAGCAATCATACTATGTATGGTTTTTGCGAACAATATAGCTCATGCTCAACTGCAACAAAACTATCCAAAACAACGAATACAATATCAGCAATTTCAATTTGAACGTTATATAACAAAGCGGTATTCATTGTATATTGAACACGGTGCAGATAGTATAGCCCACACTGTAGTGGCATATACAAGTGATATAATCAAGGCTTTGGAGGATAGCCTCCAAATTCAACTAAATGGTCGTGTGAATTTGATCATTTACAATTCGGAATCCCATATGTCTCAAACCAATATTGGCATAGAAGTAGAGGCTACGAATCCCGGTGGCACCTTTCAATTTACTGGCAACAGAATATTAATTGCATACAAGGGGAATCATTCGCAACTGATGAAGGACATAAAAAAAGAACTCATTACTTATATTATACGGAGAAGGCTGTATGGGAATGATATAGAGTCGATCCGAAGGCAACTCACTCTAGGTGATTATCCTGAATGGTTTGTAAACGGCTATATTGATTTTATAGCAAATGGCTATAGCTTAGAAGATGATAATAAATTAAGTTATTTTTTATTAAGTAAACAAACGAGAACTTTTGAAGAATGTAGACAATGGGATGCAGAAGTGAGTGTAAAAGCATTTTTGTATTACCTTGAAATGCAATTTGGTAGGCTAACAATACATCAATTGCTTTATCAACTAGAGGCCACGCATGATTTGAAAAAGGCCTTGCAGTTAGTATATAAGCAAGATTTTAAAATGCTGACACAGCGTATGATGTATTACTATGCGACTCAAGGTATCCAAAATCAAGAAAATAATGATACGATACAGATGAATCAATTTGTATATCAACAGACATTAGAACAAAAAAATACACAAATAAAAGAGACTTCATTGCATATGATGCATAATGGGAAACATGGAATCTATCTTACAGAAACTGATGATCAATATGTGTTAAATATGCTTCTACTGAAAACCAACACAAACGAACACAAGCCGACCACATTGTTGAAGATAAGAAAAGAAAAACAACCTATAGAAACAGCCCCCATACTCTATGTAAGTGAAACTGAGCAAGAACATATAGGACTTATTAGCAACGAAGAAGGAAGGCTAACTATCCATACTATTAAAATAACCAATACAGGTAAAGTCATACAGCATACAAAGCAAAAACTCAAGGGAGTAGATGGCGTAGTGAGCGCCTGCTTTGGATTTAAAACTACAACAGTCTATCTGATAGGCTATGTAAATGGGCAAACAGATTTGTATGAATATGCCTTGTCGACTGGTAAAATAGAACAACTTACGTATGATGGGTATGATGAAACAATGATAGGATTACATACTTTCAATGGTACAAAGGGTATAGTGTATATGAGTAATAATATGAGTGATACATTGCAAAAGAATCCAGCAACGTATCATAAGTCAACAAATCAGCGAATGCATTATTTGACAGTTGACCAACTAAAACAACTACCTCAACAAGCACAAAAATACAATCATATTCATTTTCTAAAAATGAAAAAGTAGGAAATATTCATATAGATGACAATGGAACCATTTATTTTTTATCAACTAAAAATGGGATTGATAATATGTATTCAATCATACTAGATAAACAAGGATTTGATACTAATTCAGTTAAGCATTTGACAAATGGTGCATATTCTATTACAGATTATAAACTTAACAATGACAGTATACAATTTGGCTATTTACATCATGATTCGATTATAGTGACAAGCATAGCACTTGATTCGATGAAAGAAAGTAAGCTGAAAGAGACCTTGCTGTATAGTGAACTAAGTAAAAAAGAAGCACTGATACAACAACTAGTAGAAGAAAACAACAATAAGAAAAAAGATGAATCAAGTTTTCCATTTTTCAAAGCAAGTGAACAAGAAAAAGAAGCGTACAAAAAAGAACAGCTTGCAGAAAAGATATTGGATACAAACAAATTAAAGCCGTATCAACTACAACTCACAAGTGAATATGTAGTTGCTCAATTGGATAATACCATGTTGATCAATGCTTATCAACCTTATGCTCAATATCAAGGATTATTTAGACAGGCACAATTGGGAGGTATGATGAAGTATGCTTTTACAGATTTATTTGAAGATCATCGGGTGACTGTAGGATTTAGAATGCCAAGTACAACACAAGGGAGTGATTTTTATATCCATTATGAGCATCTTAGAAATCGATTAGACTGGGGAATAACTTATTTTAGACATGTTGAAAAATTAAATTAAAGACCAGATACCAATTGGGTTACTAATACTGGATACTATATACCATCTAATATAAAGCAAAAAACACATTATGGTGAATTGCAATTGAACTATCCACTTACTCGGAGAAGTGCAGTGGGACTTACTATTGGATTACGATATGACCAACAAGTTTTTTTAGCCACCGATACAATGAGTTTGCACTATCCTGATACTTCACAACTGTGGTCATTGGCTAGACTCGCATATCATCTCGATAGAACAAAACAAGCTATCGAGTATATACGTACGGGATTTAAAACAACATTTTTCATGGAGTATCAATATCAACTTAAGAATGTACAAACAGGATTTGTTCATGTTGGATTTGATAGTAGACACTATTTGCCAGTGTATAAAAACATTGTAAGGGCTAATAAATTGATTGGCGCATTGTCAGGTGGTGGCACCAATGGAATGATGTATGTATTGGGAGGCACTAGCAATTGGTTGGCACCTCAGGTTGATACTTCTGTACATTTTTCACCAGCAGAAAATTATAGTTTTATTACTAATGCTAATAATCTGAGAGGCTATAGGCAGAACATACGAATTGGCAATGTATATTTACTATTCAACTCTGAATTAAGAATACCTGTATTACATACATTCAATACTGGCACGACTCGAATGAAATCTTTGAATCATTTACAAGTAGTACCATTTATAGATATTGGCAATGCATGGAAAGCTTAAAATAAAACATCTATACCACAATGGGCGATTGGCTACGGCGCAGGATTAAGAACTACGCTTTTAAGTTATTATGTTCGCTTAGATGTGGCATGGCAAACTATACATCAATCAAATCAAAAGAGGCCTTTGGTGATGATAGGGATGGGTAGAGAGTATTGAGAAGTAGGAAATAATCGAAGATAAAGAAAGTAAAACACGATGAAAACTAGCCGAGACTGTCGTGGAAATCCTTTGCATGGCTTTGCAGGCAAAGATTGAAACAAAGGCTCGAAGTGGATGATGGAAGAAAAATTGATTCGCTTCAAAATAGCAATTTTAAAAAGCATTGTTCATTACTACTAAGAATCTTTGTAGATCGGAAAGCAACTTACAACATGTTGATTTCTGGTAAAGAAGGCAATTTTAATCCCACAGGATGTTTGTCCTATGGATTTGTACGAAAATATTTTTTTACGAGTTGAATAGGCTTCTTGTAGCTTAACTATCAATATTTCTTCTTGCCAGTGAAGTGGAAAAAAAGTAGATGCTTTTTCTTTTTTACCCCATACCTTGGTACGAGGATGCTTTACATTGATATTGGCTTCCCATATACCATCTTGATTGGGTGGTTTTGTGATTTCTCGTATTTGATGATGTTCGCTTTTGAAAAAATGGATACCGTAATATTTACCCTTTTTTAATTCGCCTGTAATGATATGCTGCATCATGTGTGGCAATTGAATATCAAAATCACCATTCAATGTATGGTCGATTGGTTCAAGATTATTTAAAGAGGAAGAAGGAATCATGCAATAGAAAGCAAATATAATTGAAGATTTATTATTTGAAGAATGGGGGTGAGTATTGGAATAAACCCAGAATCAGCCCCGAAAAAAATCGGGGCTGAAACGATTAAGTATTTATAAATCAGCTTTTTGCAAAATCTGATAACAAATACTAAATCCCCGAATAGCGGGACAGGCGGGGTAACCCCAACTAACGCACTATTCTTTACCTTCGTCAAAGCCTATTGCGTAAGTTGGGATAAAAAAAAGCCCCATTATGGGGCTTTTTCAACGATTATAAAAGGATTATTTGCTACACTCTTCTAGCATTTTCTTAGCTTGTTCAACGCCCCAATTTGGCATCATTTCAGATGTTGGTTTGAAGGTTTCAAATAATTCCACTGACTTTTGAAATATATCTTTTGCTTTGGCTTTACCACCACCAAATGCCTCTGGCGTATAGAATGCTGATTGCCCTTGTAGGAAATAGATACGCGGATTGTTTGGATTTATTTTTTTGGCAGCTTCTAAGAATTGTGCTGCTTCCATACCATATTTCATACCACGACTCATAGGGTCTACACCTATACGAGCACTTTTGCACCAAGCTGCTAAGCAAAGTAATTCTTCACTTTGAGACAAGGCTTGTGCATCAGCAATGTTTTTTTCAGCCAAGTCAATGATGCCATCTACTTTCGATTTGTCTTCGGTCATCATGCCTTGCATGATATAACTAAATGCCGCATAATAGCGTGGAAGCCATTCGCCTTTTTCGGCTGAGGCGATACGTTCAAATCCATTTCCAACAACTTGATATGCATCAGGTGAAGTAGCTGAGCCCATTTTAGACATAAAGCCTTTCATGGCATTGGTGTATTGCTCAGATTGTGCAAACGAGGCAAAGCCGATTAACATCAAACTGAACGAAATAAAAAGTGATTTCATAATATTATTTTTTTTTAATTGTTTGACAAATGTCGTAAAAAAAACGCTACGATTATAGAGCGAATTGTTAATTATAAATTACCCTCTATGGCTTCTTGCGTGCGATCGATACCCCAACTCATAAACATGCCTAAGAATACAAACTGACGAGCTGCTGGTGTAATGGCTTTGCGATAGCGTGTGCCATCGCCATTGAGATCGGCTAGGGCATAGTTGTAACCATATTCTTGTTTGAATCCAATGGGATTATTGATACCCAATACAAATACAGTAAATGCTTTCCTTATGGTTTTAAGATAATTCAATGAAATATTGATGGTGTGATAATCAATCGTTCTATTCTTCATGAAATTGACTGGATTCGATTCATTGTAATCGATATATGGTCTACCGGATGAATAGGTATAGGTTCCATTGATGCCAAACATGTATTTAGTCCAGAATTTTTTTACTACGAATGAGCCTGTATGTGTTGCTGCAAAATCGGGTTGAACCAATCGTTGATAGTTAAGGAAATCGCGCTTGGTATCGAGAAATGAATATGATATCCAAAAATCAATTCCTTTGATAAGTTTTTTGTCACGATAAAAAAGTTCTAAACCACGCGCATAGCCATTTCCAAAATTATTCGGATTCCCATACAAAT
>JBIIJQ010000100.1:0-7259 GCA_044233655.1 Chitinophagaceae bacterium
ATTATTCAATGTAAATTGCGAAAGCGATTGTGACATTACTTCTTTAGAAGGAAAATCAGATGGAATTACACGCATTGACTTATCATAACCTAACCAGTCTGTTTTACTGTTTTTGCTATCTTGATAGGGTTTAAACGTGCTGATTGTATTCATCCCCGATCCAATTTGAATGTTAAGAAAGTTTTCTGTTGGTATATCTTTTGTTCTCAAATCAATGATACCACCAGCAAATTCACCTGGACGATCAGGTGTAGCTGCTTTTACAATAACAATATTTTCCAACAGATTGGATGGGAATATATCAAATGAAAATGCTTTGCGATCAGCTTCAGAACTTGGGAGAATATCACCATTTAACATGGCCAAGTTATAACGATCAGCCAATCCACGTATTACTGCAAATTTATTATCTGCAATACTTACGCCACTTACTCGCTTCAATACATCACCTGTATTACGATCAGGTGTTTTTTTGATCAATTCTGCAGAAATACCATCCGAAATGGTAGTTAAATTCTTCTGTTGTATCTGCAAGGCATTGATACTTTCTTTTTTCATCTGTGTTTTAATCACAACTTCCTTCAATCCTTTTCCAGATTTGACCATGGTAATGGTGAGATACTCAGCCACACCACCTTTTACTTCTACATCAGAAACTATTTTTTTATCAAATGAAATGTAAGAAATTAGCAAATTGTATTTACCATCTTCCACATTGCGAATTGTAAATTTACCATCTAAATCTGTTTTAACACCATTGGTAGTGCCTTCAATCACGACAGTAGCCCCTATCAATGTTTCCCCTTTTTCATCCAATACTTTCCCTGATATTTGACCGCCTGCAGCAAAAATTGTTATTGAAACTACCAAAAACAACAATGTAAATAATACCTTTTTCATTCTATCTTTTTATAGGTAGCAAAGGTAAAATGACCCTTTGGGTACAGCGACTATTTGATATTATGCATATGTTACTTTAATATTACCATAATGTTACTAAAATTTAAAAATGTAATGATAGCAAGCGTTTCAAGGGATTAAATATATTACCAAATGGTTAACCTAATATTACCAACGACTCTTTTCATAACATAATTTAGTAATATGTGATGTCAATTTTTAAAATAAAATGATAACTTTGAACAATATATAATCATCATTTTTAATCAATCAAATTCTAATGAAATATTTAATTCTTTTCATTCTTTTTTTTACAATATCATGCAATTGGGCTAAAGAAAAAGCTAAAAACACAGTCAACAAAACAGGCGAAATAGTAGCCGAAACTGGTTCGGAATTTGTAGATGGTGTAAAGAAAGGCGTGCATAAAACGTTTCAAAATGACATTACACTTTCTGAAAAGTTGATCGACAAAGGCTTGAAAAAGGGCAAAGTTGAAATTATTGGTTCAGATAGTACAAGCAACAATATTTTAAGTATCTATTTGATTTTTGATGCAACATTCGAACAACCACTTACTGTGAAATTATTTTCAAATACAGATGAAGAATATGGACGTATTACTCAATTGGTAAATGGGCAACAAGGTGAAGCGAAATACGTTGACTTTGTTTTTGACAAACGTATATCGATTGACAGCAAAAGCAAAATTATTATAGAATAATATAAATCAACTCCAATCGGAATTAAGCATACCTTGCATGACTATTGGTGGTTCCAATATAAACATCCACCATATGCATACTAATTTCGACACCCTTATAGATAGTTACATCGAAACCTCCATAGGAGAAAGCGAGCAATTTCTTTCAAAAGAATTATCAACCCTCCTAATCGCAAACATTGTGCATCTTTATGCAACGAATACAATGACACAAGCAGGCACTGGGAATCAATCTGAGGCCGTATTAGATCAATTGTTCAGAAGTGATAAAATCCATTGGCTCGATCGAATTCATAACAACTCAAGTGAAAACACTTTTTTCGATGTAATTGATTTATTCATTGCTCATTTGAATGCAACTTGTTATACCGGCATTACTGGATATGAATTTCATTATGCAATGTATGAAAAAGGCAGCTTTTATAAGAAACATGTTGACCAATTTCATCATAACAAAAAAAGAGCATACACCATGATTATGTATTTGAATGAAAATTGGCAAGATGGTGATGGTGGAGAATTATGCATTCATCATACAGATCACCTACAATTAATTTCCCCCAACAATGGTAAAGGAATTTTCTTTAAAAGTAGTGACATAGAACACGAAGTGCTACTAACACACAAAACACGAATGAGTATTACAGGTTGGTTGAGAACCGATTAGAACAACTACCCTCTTCTACGCTCTAGCAATGACATCATCATCAATCCCAATTTGATACGGTCTTCTTCACCCGATTCAAATTCGGCTTCTTTGGTCAATTGGAATGTGCGCCCCATTAAAGAAGGCATTTTTTTAAACATACATACCAAGGTCCCATCGGGTCTTTTAACTGTATAGGAAGGATTGAACAAATAGCCAGTTAACAAACCCAATACAGGTATTTCGCTCAATAAACCATCAGCCACTTTAACCCAAGCATTTTTTTCTTGTATAATTAAATCCTGATGATCATTCTCATCATATAATTCATATTGAGCTTTCCAAAGCGACTTCCAACCCTTGCGTGCTAATCGACCAATACTACTGCCATCTTGTTTAAGAAATGAATAGGATGTATTAAAATCAAGCCATTTATCTGCTTTGATTTCATATGCAATTTGACTTTCGGTTTCATCTGTAAAAACACGTACGTGTTCTTTCAATTTAAACAGTTTTTGTTTCACATAAGCTTTCGTTTGGCCTGTAATGTCTTTCATCACAAAATCATTGTGAAAAGTTGCAATGTTAAATTTAAAGGTATAAGGATACAATTCGTTTTCTAGCATAATTGGTTTGTTTTAGAATTCCAAATGTAATATTTAATTCTAATAAGATAAACTTATAAAGTAATAGCGAAAGTATAGAATGAATACATCTACGAAGCCAATATGATTCATAGAACGTATAATTTTTTATATGCTTAGAAGAACTGGTAAAACTTGTTTTATGAATAAAGGAAGTTTCATAGATTTGATTTAGTCATTGTCAACTTCTTTTTCGTTCGGTATCGCATTAGGCTCATTAGCAGAATTGAGTTCTGTATGTCTTATTTGCCCACCCAAAAACCCTGTTCTTGCGACCAGTCCAAAGCTAATGAATGAGATAAATAAAATAACAATTGCTACTGTTCTAGTCAATGGCGATTTTCTGAATGTCAAGAACAAACCAAATAAAGAAGCTACTCCCAATATGATTAATGATATCAATGCAAACAATGCAAATTCTTCATGTGTTTTGATTGTGGCTTCAACAACACCTTGTATATTTTCAACTGTTTCTTCTGCACCTTCACCAGTCAAGTAGGCAATACCAGCACCTATTGAAGATAAGATGAAAATATAATAGGCAGCTATTTTGGTTTGATCGCTTCTGACACCAATACCATGTAATAAAACCAACCCACCTAATATTGAACCGAAAATCGGCAAGTGGGTAATGAGCAAATGTATGTGTGTTTGATCCATTGTAATTTAAGTTAAAGGTAGTTATACTATTATGAGATGAGTGTGATGAAAATCACATTAATGAATGGGTTATTTAAATACAATAAATTTGTCTCTATCTGTTAATGAAAAGTCGCAATGTTTGGGTGCATTTGAATAAGTATTGCCACATACAGGACATACAGAATATTCAGCACTTAAATTATTTAGTGTATTGCCATTGATATTGCTCAAGGCTTGCTCGAAAAATTTCTTATGTTTTGCTTCCGTTTTCATAGCATAAGTTAAACTAAGCAATGCGATTTGATTATCCGCTAATTCGGCTGTTTTTAGAAAGTCTGGATACATTGTATTTGCTTCGTATGCTTCGCCATTAATGTCATCCGATAAATTTTCTTTTGTACTTTTTACTGAAAATACTGGAGTGATTATTGGAACACTCGCTCCTGCATCTTCGATAACCAGTTTGTGATTCATTGCATGTATGTTTTCTGCAGCAGAAACTGCATTGTATAACAAGGCAATCGTATGATAACCTTCTTCTTCCGCTTTTTTAGAGAAGGCTTCGTATTTTACTGTTGCTGTTTTCTCTCCTTTATACGCTACTTGCATATTTTCGATTGTTTTGGTACTTGCTTCCATATGTTGTTTGGTTGTTGATTTTATTTCTGTATTTTTATTTTCACAAGAAGTCATTGCCAAACAACTAATTGTTGCTATAAGTAAGGGATAGATAGGAAATAACTTTTTCATCTTTAAATGCTTTTGATTTAATACAATACAAAGTTAGATCCAATGTTAACCTTTGTCTTTACACAACAAATGCTAATCCTTATAAGATTCAAATATTCTGTGTTCGTATCGTGACAGCATCAGCACCCATTTTTTTATAGAACGAAAAATAAATATTAATCATATTATCTTAACCGCAAAGCCCCACAAAATCATATGCAAAGTTAGATTCTCTTTAAGTAGTGGAGACATAGCGGAGAATTAACTAATTTTAGTAGAATGCCCCTTTAAGGTTAGACGTTTTTGAATCAGTCATTTTAAAGTTGTCTAATGTGAAAGGAGAAGCCAACTTGCGATGTAAATATTCCTGTCCAATTATTATTTACATGTCCTTTGGTTTGGTTAATTACCGCTTCACTATTGGGTGAATAAATATAAGGAGTGAAACCAATAAGAACGAAAGGTGATAGATAAATTTTGTTTTTTAAGTTTAAATAATAGCCTGCTCGGATACTTAGGTCGCCCCCAATACCAAATGCTTTTGCTCTTGTATCTTCATATTCAAAAGGTTTACTATTTACATTTCTAAAAAGCCCACTTGATAATGCCGATATAATTAGGTCAGTGTAAAGTCCTTTAGTTTTCTCCTTATTTTCATAATGAATTATGTACCCTAAGTTTAAAAAATGCAGATTTAAAATGCAGCTCAAGTTTTGATTTTCAGCCGAACTTTTAAAATAGGAATACGAAAGATTAATTCCATGTTTAAGTTTTTTAGAAGATTTAAAAATGTAAGATACTGAAGCATTTAGTCCATGCATTAGCAATGGTTGTTTTTCTTCAAGAAATGGTCTGCTAAAATTGTAGGTTTGAATAGCTTTATCCCACTTATTAGCAAACATATATTTGTAAGAAATATCGGTTCTAAACTCTTGTGCCATTATGCTATTAAGTGTAAAAAACAAAATGCCAAATAATACTGCTCTCATTTTTTTATGTCGTTTAGAATATTTACAACTTCTCTATAGCCAGTTTCTACTGCACCGTGAACAGTTTGATGGTGTCCATTTGTATTCATTGCTTCACCGGCAAAATATAGTTTTTTGTTTATCGGTTTTGTTGCAACTTTTCTTGCATCTCCCATTCCAATAGTGCTATAAGAGTATGCTCCTTTAACGAATGGATTAATTGTCCAGTTTTGAACATGCGATGCAATAAACGAAGCTGTTGCCTGTCCGTTATACATTATGTCTAACTCTTGAAGTAACGCCGTGGTAATAGCTGTGTCACTTCCTAATGAAGTTAAGTATTCGGCTTGAACGCCCATAATAAAGGCAAGCAATACATGGTCATTTTGTGCTTTGCCTATGCTATCATCTGCATAAGCTGCACAAATTGACCCACCGATTATATTTTGGTCAAAGAATTTATTGCTAAATTTTAAAAACACTTTCATTCCTGCATCCATGCCTATTTTTGAAAATGCAGTTGTTTTTTCAATAGGTAATGTTGGAATAAATTGAATGTCGGCCGATTTTAGAATGGGAATTGGAACTGTAATAATTACTTTATCTGCGTTGTATGTATTGTTATTACTGTCTGTTATTTGAATTGTTGAATGAGAATAATCAATTTTAGTAACAATAGTGTTAAGTAAAATTTTATTTTTTACTTGACTTGCAATTTTGGTATCAATTAAGTCGAAGTAAGTCTCTTGAAATTTAAAATCATCGTCTCCAGAACTCCAATTTTGTTCGTCTACATTATTTCCAAATACAGATAGTCGCGAAGCAGCAGCGCCTTGGTCGCCTGCAATATTTTCAACAATGTATTTATATTCGTTACCTAGTCCTTTTTGGATAGCATAATCTTTAAATGAAATATCAGGCAAGCCATCACCTTCAAAAATAGCTGTTTCTTGTGGCAAGGAATTTACTAACTGACCATTAAACCAATATTTCGTTTCACTATTGTCTAAAGTAATTATAGTGTTTGACTTAGTTATCAAGTCGCCCAAAATATTGTTTTTACCATGCAACCATTGAGCACCTGTGTCAATAGGGAAATTGGCAAATCCTGTTAGCTTACCAAGTCGTCCACCATAATTTGCGGAAGCTTCTAAAATCTGAAAATCTATTCCTTTTGATTTTAAAATATATGCTGCATATAACCCTGCTGCACCCGCACCAATAATAAAAACTTTTCCATCATACTTTATGTCCTCAAATAAGGTTTCTTTTCTGCAAGCAGAAAGAAATGTTGAAGGAATTAAAAGTCCACCAATTGAGAGTAAAGTTGTTTGTTTTATAAAATGTCGTCTATCCATATGTTAAGATTGTTGACTATAATGATTGTCCTTTTAGGGTTTCTGTTAACGTCAGTCTCACACATGGCGTGACAAGTATGAAAAAACTCAATCGACTGCGTCAATCGAAGATAGATAAAACCAATCGAAAAGCAGGAGCAATGTATTAAATTTATACCTGCCATGAAACATCAACTAGGTATACCTCAATTATGATGATTGATGATTTAATCTTTAATTGGCAAAGCCAACCGAGAACATAAGCCTCACGAAGACAATAGCCTCGAAGGGAGGGTTAAAGAATACTGGCACAGGTTCCAAATCTGCGCCAGCCTTTGGTGTTAAAATATACTTGAACTAGCCTTTAGTTTTGCTTTGTTAATTTTACAATGATATTTATTTCTTAATTAACAACCATGAGCAGAAGCGCATTATTCGAGCTGCAAGGTTTCCAGACCTATCGGGGCCATTGCGGAGACTGAAAGTATAACAAATATTGAAATTGCAAATAATAAAACGATTTTGATTGCTGTCGTAAGTTTAAAATTCGGATTTGTTTTTCTTCACAAATTCTAAATTCATACTATTTAGGTCGTCTTCATAGTTATAGAATTCTTCATCAAGTAAATTCCAAACTTCGTTAGCAAATTCTTCAATTTTTTCAACTAT
>JBIIJQ010000144.1:0-26299 GCA_044233655.1 Chitinophagaceae bacterium
TCAGACTTTACAATATGGCAGGCAAACTTCGATGCTTTTGCGTCAGAGGTAGGACCATAGTCATAAAAAAGTAATATTAAATTAATTAGGGATAAACGTAGAGATAGACGAAAGTGTATTATCCTTGCATAGAACTAATTAATTTAATATTTACAAATCGATTTATTAATCACAATTAAGCATAAAAAAAACATAAAATATGAAAAGTAAAATAATGATAAAATTAGCGGGAATTGGGTTGATGTCCCTGTTTCTGACTTTAATGTCGACGCTTGGTTACTCGCAAGCATGTCCGGGCAATCAAATTAGGATGTCAATCCAAAACATCACATCACCTGCCCCCAATCAGATAGAATTTGATGTTTATCTGACCAATACAGGAACTACCGTGTATAAATTTCAGAGTTTTTCGCCATCTGTAAATTTAACACCCATAGCAGCATTTACCGCACCTACTAGTACGGGTATAGCCTGTCTTTCGATTGTACAACAACCAACGGCATGTGACTTTCCGGGTTATCCCAATTTAAATGCACCTATCAATGCTTCGTGGCTTTCAAATGGTACAGTACGTCATATTCGACTTACGCAGTCTACCTCGACTAATTTGGGAAGTCCTTACATTTTACCAATTGGTGCTACGCCAATGAAATTTTGTCGAATCAGATACACACAAGCAGCAAACTTTGCTGCTAACACATCTGTAACCGTGTCGCCTAATGCGCCACAGGTAGCAACAACTACAGCTTCTCAAGGTACAGTGTATTGCCATGCTACAAACTTGAACTTAGTAAATGCGACTCCAACTGCATTAAGTAGTGCTACTTCAGGAGGTGGTGCTGGCTTGGTTATTGGCTTGCCACTAACTGGTACGGCTAATCCACAGGCTTCAGGTCCATCAGCATCCGTATTAAGTGGTACAACGTCTATTTGTGCAGGTGGTTCTACTAATTTATCAGTTGCTATTACAGGAGGCACGGGCCCTTATACTGTTGTGATCAACCCAGGTAGTATCACTGTGAACGGTTATAATTCAGGTAGTCCTATTGCTGTATCACCAGCTTCAACGACTACATATACCTTAACATCTGTTACAGATGCTGGTAGCAATGCAGGCACAGGAAATACAGGTAATCCAACAGTTACAGTGAATGCGTTACCAACCGTAACAGCAGGTAATGTATCAGGTTGTGCAGGTTCATCAATATCATTAGTAGGTTCACCAGCAGGCGGTACCTTCAGTGTTGCAAATCCTTACACAGGACCAACCACTACGTATACTTATTCTTACACAGATGGTAACGGATGTTCAGCTACATCAACTGCAGCTAACATCACAGTGAATGCAGCACCAACCGTAACGGCAGGTAATGTATCAGGTTGTGCAGGTTCATCAATATCATTAGTAGGTTCACCAGCAGGCGGTACCTTCAGCGTACCAAATCCTTATACAGGACCAACTACAACATATACGTATTCTTATACAGATGGTAATGGATGTTCAGCTACATCAACTGCAGCTAATATCACAGTGAATGCAGCACCAACCGTAACAGCAGGTAATGTAACAGGTTGTGCCGGTTCATCTATATCATTAGTAGGTTCACCAGCAGGCGGTACCTTCAGCGTTGCAGATCCTTACACAGGACCAACCACTACGTATACTTATTCTTACACAGATGGTAACGGATGTTCAGCTACATCAACTGCAGCTAACATTACAGTGAATGCATTGCCAACCGTATCAACTACGGCTCCTCCTGCAGTTTGTGCGGGTACTCCAGTTGCATTAGTAGGTTCACCAACAGGTGGTACGTTCAGCGTAGCAAATCCTTACACAGGACCATCCACAACGTATACTTACTCTTATACCGATGGGAACGGTTGTACAGCTACAACAGCACCTACAGCAATCACAGTGAATGCCTTACCAACCGTAACAGCAGGTAATGTATCAGGTTGTGCCGGTTCATCTATCTCATTAGTAGGCGCACCAGCAGGCGGTACATTCAGTGCAGCAAATCCTTACACAGGACCATCAACAACGTATACGTATACATATACAGATGGTAATGGCTGTACAGCTACATCAGCATCAGCATCAATTACAACAAATGCGTTACCAACCGTAACAGCAGGTAGCGTATCAGGATGTGCTGGTTCAGCAATTGCTTTAGCAGGTTTGCCAGCAGGCGGAACATACAGTTTAGCAAATCCTTACACAGGTCCATCTACAACGTATACCTATACATACACCGATGGGAACGGTTGTACAAATACATCAGCATCAGCAGCGATCACAGCAATCAACTGTGCAAGTTGTCAATTGGTAGTAGATTACAACAGTTTAGTAGTATCACCTATCAGCTATACTACAGCAACTGTATCATGGACAGCAGTACCAACAGCGGTATCTTACAAAATACAATATCGTCCAGTAGGATCATCAGTTTGGAATGGTCAAACGGTGGTAGCGAATTCAACAAACATAATAGGTTTAGCAATGGGCACAGCTTATGAGGTTCAAATACGTGCAAATTGTGTAACAGGATCAGGAACGTATTCACCATCTAAATTGTTTAGTACATTGGCGAATCCATGTGGAATGCCAACAACATTGACAGCAACAGGTATGACGGCAACAACAGCATTGTTAAGTTGGTCTAATACAGGCGCAACAAGCTATAGCGTACGTGTACGTGTAGTAGGTTCACCATGGGCAGGCGCAACAGCAACAGGAACACCAACGAATAGCTTCACCGCAACAGGCTTGATGCCAGGAACAAACTATGAGTTCCAAGTTATCGGTAATTGTGCTGGTATATTTAGTGCATGGAGTACTCAAGTCGGTACATTTACAACAACAGGAACACCATGTGTGGCACCAAGTGGCTTAAATGCAACCGCAGTAACTATGACAGGTGCAACATTGAACTGGTCTAATACAGGCGCAACAAGTTATAGTTTTGGTTTCCGCATAGTAGGAAGTCCTACATGGGGTAGCAGTAGTGTATCATTGACGAATAGTAAAGCAATCACAGGCTTAGTAGCGAATACGAACTATGAATTCCGCGTCACTAGCAATTGCAATGGTGTATTTAGCCCATGGAGTCCAGTAGTAGGCACATTTAATACAGGTTCGTTGATGAAACCAATCGTAGGAACAGTAGAGTCAACATCGAGTGAAGTAACAGTATATCCAAATCCAACGAAAGACAAGTTGAACATTGAGTTTACAGCAGCAGTATCGGAAGATGCAATGGTAAAAGTAATGGATATGACAGGTCGAGTAGTGAAAGTAATCCGTGCAAGTGTAGAGGCAGGTAACAACACAATTGAAGTAAGCTTATCAGAATTTTCAGCTGGTATGTACACGATTCAATTGTTTGAGAACAACTCGCTTACACATGTAGGGAAGATTCAAAAACAAGATTAATACTATATACAAATCTTAGCTAAATGATAAACGCCTCCAAGAATGGAGGCGTTTATTTTTTTAAAGGGTTATTTTTTTTGATTATCCCTAAACCTTTTATGCCTATAATACATGAACACTGAATGGATAGATTCGTGCGATTCACACAGAGATTTTAAGACTGAATTCTGCCTTTGATAGTGGATAATGAACTTAATATTCTTTGTAAGAAGTATAGAATCTGTTATAATCTTTCCAACCCGTAAAATCCGTGTTCTATTTTTCGTTTCTAAAGAAATTTTTTATGGGTAATCCATTTTTTTTTTTTTTCTAGAATAAATAAATGCGTTATATTAGCAGATTGAAAAATCATAGTACTCAAAAACATTGAATAAATTCTGATATCAACCATACTTTTTCCCTACTTAAAGTTTTGATTATATTGAATTTTTTCTGTTATTAAAGACTGATCCCTTTATAAAAAAAAAATAAAATGAAAAAATTAAACTTTTCTACCTTGATGCCAAAACTACTTGTTTTGATGACAATCTTTTTTCTCAGTTTTGGGCAGCTAAAAGCGCAGGTTTCTGTATTACTTAACCCTACCTATGGCTACACCTTTTTGAACACTACGTCCACTTATACTTCGTTAGGTGCAGGAGGAACGGTAGTTCAAATGGGTACTGCCATTAACACCGATGCAGTTTCGACTTCCATCGCTTTGCCATTTACCTTTACCTTTAACGGGATAAAGGAAAATAACATTTTTATTTCCAATAATGGATTTATCACTTTTGGAACAGCACCTGCGACCACAAATTATACACCTCTTTCTACACTTATAACCAGTGGTTATGATGGTGCTATTGCTGGAACGGGTATGAACTGCGTGGCATCGACAGCGGCCGGTGCTAATCCAGAAATCAGATACGGTTCAAATGTTGGAGGAGACTTTGTTATCCAGTATCAAGATATTGGTCAGTCCTCATTTGCTGCAATAAGAATGACATATCAAATTATATTAAAAGCAGATGGAAAAACAGTACAAATTGTATATGGTCCAAATAATGTTGGTGTTGCGTCTTCTGGTCAATGTCAAGTTGGATTAAGAGGCACGAATGATGAAGATTGGAATAACAGAACACTTGCATCAGGAGGAAACTGGAATACGGCAGGTGGTGCAGCAGGTACAGCGAATACAAGTGCTATGACTTTGACAGCAACATCTACGTTGCCAGCATCTGGCAGAACATTTCAATGGTCACCAACATCTTATACGCCTACTTATTTGACTAATCCAGGTGGATTAGTTCAAAATTTTACTACTTGGGTAAATGGCGCAGGCCCCGTAAATATCCCTTCTGCCAATTGGGCTACCAATGGTTATGGTAATGCTTCATGGCAAATAGACAATACAACAGCTTCGACAACAGGTAGCGGTTGGACTGGTACAAGTGGTGCTTATACCCCTGCTGATTACATAAGTGCAGTGGGTGGACGATCTGCAAGATTTCATTCGCAAGGAGCTAATTCCCCCCAAGTAGGTTACTTAGACTATTATGTAGATATGAGTACGATTACTGGAACAGCAACCTTAGATTTTTTCCATATCAATACTTCAGGAACTGATATATTACAAATATTTTTATCTACGAATGGTGGTACAACCTTCACGCAATTAGGAGCCAATATTGGCGTTTCAGCCACATGGACTGCTATTTCTCGTTCTTTAGGTGCAACAAACTCAGCTACAACTATTATACGTTTTAAAGCAAGATCGGAT
The DNA here is from genome assembly GCA_044233655.1 of Chitinophagaceae bacterium. Lineage (GTDB taxonomy): Bacteria > Bacteroidota > Bacteroidia > Chitinophagales > Chitinophagaceae > OLB11. The sequence continues at coordinate 5,199 of JBIIJQ010000144.1, forward strand.
TTTGGATTTACTGATATCGGATTGGATAGAGTTATTATTACACCTCCTCCGGCTTTGCCAACCATTAGTGGTTTTTCACCAACGCCTAATTTATGTGCAAATGGTGGTCAAACGGTTACTATAACGGGTACTAACTTTACTGGTACAACAGCAGTAACCTTTAATGGTGTCAATGCAGTTTCATTTTCTGTAGTGAATAGTACAACTATCACTGCAGTAACTCCGGTAGCATTAGGTGCTGGAATTATTTCGGTTACAAACCCTGCTGGAACTGCTAATAGTTCTGCATATACAGTTGTTTCAAATCCTACTGTAGCTGTTACACCTACTTCAAATTCATTGTGTGTGCCTGGCGCAACAGCTGTTGCTTTAACCGCATCAGGTGCGACTACATATGCTTGGGGCCCTGCAGCAGGATTGAGCGCAACTATAGGTACAAATGTAAATGCATTGCCTACATCAACTACAACTTATACAGTTACTGGTACTGATGGCAATGGTTGTACTGCAACTTCTACATCTGTATTTACAATAACGGCAGGTGTATCTGCTACTGCATCTGCAAGTCCTTTAAATGTATGTAATGGAGCTAATTCGCAATTGAATGTAACTTCTACTCAAATTTCAACCAATACGATAGGTGCTGGGGGAACGAATTCTTCATCCACTGCGGCATCATTTTTCCCTGGATCATGGGGTGGAGCAAAAACACAATATATTATTCTAGCTTCAGAGTTAACCGCTCAAGGCATGGTTGCTGGAAACTTAAAATCAATTGCTTTTGAACCAACAACTGCTGGGCAAACTTATCAAGGATTTTTTGTAAATATAGGAAGTACTGCATCAACTGCGATGACAACTTCCTTTATTACCACAGGGCTAACTGAAGTATATGCAGGAACGTTGACTGACAATGGCTTTTTACCTGTGGCAAATACTGTCAACACATTGACTTTTGGAACTGGTGGAACTGCTTCTTCTTTTTATTGGGATGGAACTTCAAATATTGTTGTTTCAATTTCATGGAGTCGTGTACCTGGCGCAAGTACTGCCACTGCAAGTACAATGAAAGTAGATGCCCCTGGATTTACATGCTCTGCGTATGATCAACAAGATTTGGTGACTCCGGCAGTTATGAAAGCTTCTGCAACTGCTGATGCAACAGGAACCAATAGACCTAAATTTATTTTTACAGAAGATATTTTATTGTCACCAACCTATGCTTGGACAGAAAGCCCTGCAACTACCTTGTCTTCTACAACGATTGCTAACCCAATGTCGAATGGTATTACAGCTACCAATAATTATACGGTAACCGTAACGGGTGCGGGTGGATGTACTGCAACATCTACACTTACTGTAAATGTAGCAAGCTCAGTGGTTTGTAGTCCAATTACTTCTTCAAATGGCGCCACATTATGTGCTGGTCAAAATACTACCTTAACTGCAAGTGCAACGATTGGTGGTACACCTTATGCATATGCTTGGACTGCTGATGCTTCATTAAGTGCTACCAATATAGCAAACCCAGTGGCAACACCAACTGCAACTACAACTTATACATGTACAGTGACAGATGCATGTGGAACTACTTGTTCTACAACAATCACTATCAATGTCAATGCATTGCCAACAGTTGGAGTGTCGCCTTCATCAAGTAATATATGTAACCCAGGTGGTACTGCGGTGACGTTAACAGCTTCTGGAACAGCGACAGATTATACATGGTTACCTGCTGCAGGATTAAATGCAACGACTGGTGCAAATGTAGATGCATTGCCAACGTCAACTACAACATATACTGTAACAGGTACTGATGCAAATGGCTGTTCTGCTACATCAATCGCTTCGGTAGCTATCAATTTATATCCAGTTTTAACAGCTTTAACTGCTACACCTACAACGGTTTGTTCAAATGGAACGTCTGATTTGTTAGTGGTACCTCAAACAGCTACAACTGCTGCAGGTATGGTATATAATGCCTCTACGGGGGCTTCTTTAGAGACTATGACTTCATCTACTGTAGTGACAACCCCTACTAGTGGAACAATTGATGACGGTTATATTACCGTATCTCCAGGATTTACATTTCCTTATTTAGGTACTAATATCACCTCTTTTGGGGTAGGTACCAATGGTTATGTTGTATTGGGTGGAAATTCATCATCAATCCCTTCGTCAATTACTACCTTAACAGGAATAAATGTCATCTATGCATTTGGTCGTGATGGCAATTTAAATACTACAAATGCTGGTAATCTAACACATGGTCCTGCTGCTGGCGGTAAGTATGTGTTTGAAATGAACAAGTATTCAGGTGGTTCTGGCGGTGCAGAAAGTGCCACAATTTATGCCACTTATCAAATTGTGTTATGGGGAACTTCTAGTGCCGACCCAGGAAAAATTGAAGTGATTTATGGCGCGAACGCATCAACACCTGCTACTGCTGGGACCATAGGTATTAGAGATGCAGCCAATACATTTATCAATGGTGTCAATGGTTCAACTTCATTAACCACCACAGCTTCTGCATGGCCTTCGAGTGGTCAAAAATATACCTATTCCTTACCAGCGGCACCATCATATTCTTGGTCACCAGCTACTTTCTTAAATTCTACAACGATAGCAAATCCGCAGGCTACCTCAATTAATGCAACTACTACTTATACAGTTACTGCTAGTTCAAATGGATGTAGTACAATTTCATCGGTTACAGTTTCTTTAGCAGGTTCCATTGTGTGTAGTCCTATAACTTCTTCAAATGGTAGCACATTGTGCGCAGGTCAAAATACAACTTTAACAGCAAGTGCAACAGTAGGTGGTACCCCTTTTACGTATGTTTGGGATGCAGATCCTTCATTAAGTGCTACTAATATAGCAAACCCAGTGGCTACCCCAACTGCAACTACAACTTATACATGTACAGTGACAGATGCATGTGGAACTACATGTTCGACAACCATTACAATAGACGTAAATCCAACACCAACAGCTTCTGCTTCAAGCAATGGACCTGTTTGTGTTGGGGCGAACTTGGATTTATTCGGTACAACAGATATTGGAACTACGTTTAGTTGGACAGGCCCAAATAGTTTTACATCTTCTTCGCAAAATCCTTCTTTATCAAGTGTAACCGCTTTACAAGCTGGAATTTATACTTTAACTGCTACTGAAAATGGTTGTACTTCTTTACCTTCAACAGTTACAGTCGTAGTAAATCCTATTCCAAGTGCTATTACAATTACCCCAGCTTCTGCAACAATTACATGTGGCACTAATCAATCGTTGGTTGCAGCAGGCGGTGAAATAGTATCAAGTTCTATATTAGGCACTGGTACAGGTTCGTCTACAGCTGCTAGCACAAATGCTACCTTAGGACCAAATCCATTACAAAGTTATTATGGAGGTACAAAGCAACAAATGTTGATTTTAGCTTCTGAATTAACGAGCATGGGCTTAGTAAATGGATCTTCCATTAGTTCGATCGCATTTAATTTGAGTGCAGTGGAGGCTAGAACTTTACTTGATTATCAAGTAAAAATGAAATTGGTAAGTCAAACTTCATTTGCATCAACTACATTTGTTACAGGTTTAACTACAGTTAAAACAGCAGCTAGCTATACTCCTGTATCAGGTTGGAATACAATTCCATTAACTTCTAACTTTACATGGGATGGGACTAATAATTTAGTAATCGAAGTAAACTTCTCAAACAATGATGGTGGTGGTTCTGGAACAAATACAGCACTATTAAGCACAACTGGTTTTGCCTCAAGTTTATTTTATAGAGGTGACAATGTAACTGCTTCGGCAGTAGATGCTCAGGCAACAGCAAGCTTTGCTGCATATAGTTCAAGAAATAATATCACATTAGGTTATACACTACCTACAAGTGTTGCGTGGTCACCAAGTGCTTCTTTGAATACAGCTGTCGGTCTAAATGTAACTGCATCACCAAGTGCAACAACAACCTATACTGTAACTGCTTCTGCAAATGGTTGTTCAAGTTCTAATACAGTTGTTGTAACTGTAAATCCTAATCCAGATATTGCATTATCTTCTGCAGGAAATACAGCTTCTACAGTAGGGACTTCTTCTTCTACATTGTCACAAGCTGATGGTACGACAGAAGATTATAAAAATACAACTTGTAATACAATCTTGACAATTCAAGATATCGCAGGTGGCAATGTATTAGGTTCAACGACAGTAGCTACAACAGTATCTGCTACCTTGCCTACAGATAATTCATTGCAACAATATATACCAAGATACTATAACATCACTGCATCTAGTGCTACTTGTTGTGCAACTATTACATTGAAATTAAATCAAGCCGACTTTACAACATACAATACCTTGAAAGGCGGATTTTATTTACCAGCACCTACATCTGGAAATAATGCAGATGCTAATATTTCAAATATTTTTGTAGCACAATTAGTAGGTGGTATCAATGGAACAATGACTGAAATTACACCTACTTCATTGGTATGGGATGGTACCAATAATAATTGGAATCTTACCTTCAATACTGCAGGTTCTAACTTCAATGGAGATTATTATGTATTTACTAAAACAGGCTGTAATCTGATGGTAAACTACGCATCCATGGCTACTTCTAGTATTACATCTACGAGTGCAATTGTAAATTGGAGTTCAGTACCAGGCGTATTTGCTAATACATATAAAATTAGAATTAAACCTGTATCAGGTTCAGTGTGGAATGGTCAAACTGTCACTTCAAATACATATTCATTTGCAGGTTTATTGCCAAATACCTTGTATGAATATCAAATACGTGTTGCATGTTCTGGTAGTTCACAAGGAGCGTATAGCGCATCTAAAACCTTTACTACTGCAGCACCACCATGTACTCAGCCAGTATCTTTGACTGCTAACAGCATCACCTCTTCTACAGCTTTAATAGGATGGAGTAACACTGGTGCTACTTCATATAGTGTGCGTGTAAGAGTCGTAGGTAATGCTTGGGCTGGCAATACAATAGCTGCTACCAATAGCTTAACAGTTACAGGATTGTTGCCTTCAACAAATTATGAATATCAAGTAATAGGAAATTGTTCTGGTAATTTTAGCCCTTGGAGTACTACAGGTACATTCAGTACGATTGCTAACCCATGTACTGTGCCAACTGCTTTAACATCAACAGGCGCAACTGCTTCTAGCGTACTCCTTTCATGGAGTAATACAGGTGCTACTAGTTATAGTTACAGATTTAGAGTTGCTGGAAATCCAACCTGGGGTAGCAGTAGTGTTTCTACAACAAATAGTAAAACTATAACAGGTCTAACACCTGGTACTAACTATGAATTTCAAGTAATTGGTAATTGTTCAGGTGTATTCAGCGCATGGAGTGGAATAGGAACATTTAGTACAATAGGAACAGCGTGTGTTCAACCAACAGGGTTATCAACAAGTGCTATTTCTACAACTGGTGCAACATTAAACTGGACAAGTACAGGTGCTGCTGGATACAGTTACAGAGTGCGTATTGCGGGTAATCCATGGGCAGGTAGCAACGGTGTTACTACCAACACGAAAGTGCTAAGCGGTTTGACTGCAAATACAACTTACGAGTACCAAGTGATTAGTAATTGTGGAGGTGGAATATTTAGTACTTGGAGTAATATAGCTAGCTTTGTAACAGGGGCTTCATTGAAAGCTATTACTGGTGAGATTTTATCAGAAAATAATCAAGTATCAGTATATCCAAATCCAACGAAAGACAAGTTGAACATTGAGTTTACAGCAGCGGTATCGGAAGATGCTATGGTAAAAGTAATGGATATGACAGGTCGAGTAGTGAAAGTAATCCGTGCAAGTGTAGAGGCAGGCAACAACACAATTGAAGTAAGCTTATCAGAATTTTCAGCTGGTATGTATACCATTCAATTGTTTGAAAACAACTCGCTTACGCATGTAGGAAAGGTTCAAAAACAAGATTAGTCATAATAATCGATTTTAGTAAAACGCCTCCAATTGGAGGTGTTTTTTTTGTTCTTAATTTAGAATTATTACAATCATATTTAAGTAATCATTTGTAAACATTCATGTAATATGGAAGCCATTCCTTTGCTCGAATAAGTAATAAAATGATCCAGTTTAGGAAGACATACTGTATGGTGTTTATATTGCTTCATTCTATAGCATTTTCATCATGTATAAAAGATCGAACATTTACCATTAGTCAAGTGCCAAGTCCAATAGGACCAGGTGGTAAAAATAATATTTTGCCAGGTACGTTGTTGGTGAATGAAATCCTTGCAACAGGATCTACCAACTACAATGAATTGATATTACCTGGAAATCCCAATGGAGGGAGCGATTGGATTGAAGTATTCAATACGACCAACGATACAATTCTTTTAGAAGCTGGAAAATGGTTTGTCTCAGATTCATTGTCGAATCCTACAAAATATAAATTACCACAATCTACCATTTTGCCAAGAGGATTTTTAGTAATCTGGGCTGATGGAATGGATACTGTCATTTCACAGATTCATACCAATTTTAGTTTATCCAAAAATGGAGAGGAATCAGTATTATATTATAAAAAATCAAGTTCGAATGAGTATGTTGTTGATCAACAAACCTTTGGTGCTCAACAAAGCGCTAAGTCGTTTGCTCGTTTACCCGATGGTAGCACCTATTGGGATTTCTCAACGAATCCTACACCAGGACAACCCAATAAGCAATAATATATGTATACAAAATCTATTCTATTTATACTGATATTTTTTGCTTCACTCAATTGTTTAGCTCAAAAATACCCACTTCTTAAACCCATTCATAAAATAGGTATCAATGGAATCAACGAGCCATCAGAAATAGTATTGTCTCAAGATGGTAACTCATATTATGTACTTGCAGATAAAGCTTTTTTATATGAATTTGATTTAAACGGGAAACTCATTAAAAAATTATCTTTCAGTGGATATGATGTAGAAGGAGCTTGCTTGATTGAAGATCGATTGTATATATCAGAAGAAAGCCTACGGCAGATACAACTCTTTAATATCAAGAAGAATCAACTTGAAAAAACAATTCAACTACATTATGGTGGAGCACGCAATTTAGGGTTTGAATCCATAGTTTATTTACCTGATACAAAACATTTTCTTGTAGCTTCCGAAAAAGCACCTTGTAATATATTCGAGTACTCTGAAGATTTCCAATTATTGAATCAATTTAAACTAAAAGGAATACGGGAGATAAGTTCAATGACCTATCACGATAATAAATTGTACATATTAAGTGATGAAGATGCCATAGTATTTAAAGTAAATCCTGCTAATTATTCTATACTCGCAGGATGGCAATTTCCCATTATAAATCCCGAAGGTATTTGTTTCAATAAGAAAAATGAAATGGTCGTTATCAGTGATGATATGGGTAAAATATTCGTTTTTTCAAATCCAAATGCAAACTAATTATGAGACAAATTATACTACTTCTATTGATTGCTTTTGGATTTCTAACATCCTATGCTCAGTTTACCTTGGTAAAACCCAATGGCTCGTTGGAAGTATCTGGTTATGTAACTACTTTTTACAATCAACGATTTTACAAAGCGGGTGAAACAGATAAAAAGAAAAATAGATTTAACCTTGATTTCGCAGTCGTAAAACTAGATGGGGTTGTCAATAAAGTATGGAATTATCAAATCCAATTGAACAATGCGGCCTTATTTAGTCCAGAGTCCAATGAAGGATTTTTAATGGATGCGAATGCGTCTTTTAATCCATTGGATGATAGAATGGAAATAAAATTAGGTTGGATGAAAATCCCATTTTGTAGAAGTAGTTTGGTGCCAAATACTGAGTCGCCTTTTTTACAACGACCTAATGTTGCACGGGGTGGTACATTTTCTCGAAGAGATTTAGGTGCAACGATTCGATACTCCATCTTCAATAAAAAAATCAATATCTATGCAGGTGCTTTCAATGGCCTTGGGACTCAATCACTTTTAGGAGACAATGATCAAAGTGGCACCTTGGAGTATACAGGTCGATTAGAATTGTCATATCCAGCTCGTTACAGACATATCGAAACCGATTTAGTACATGTTAAAGTTCCTATGTTTTCGATTGGAGTTGATGGACGATATGCAAACAAAAAAACAACCTTTGGTGTAGATTATCCCTATGAAATATTGGATGGAAGAAAAACAAGTTATAGTGCAAATGCTGATTTTGCCTATCAAGGTTTTTCTCTTCATGCTGAAGCAATTCAAATGAAGCTTAAACCCAACGACACTACATTGTTATTTTCAAAACCTACCAACTATTTTATGACCGGTGGTGTGATTGCAAGTGCAAATTATTATATCAAAAAAATAAAAACCATTGTAGCAGTCAGATACGATGATTTCAATCCGAATGATTTGGTGAAAGGAGATAAAGAAGCTTCAATGTCTTTTGCATTGAATTATTTGATGGATGGTCATCGATCATGTCTCAAGTTACAATATTGGAAACGACTCAAGGATAAAGATGCAAACGCTGTTTGGTCTGAGGATCAACTAAGGCTTGCTTATCAATTAATGTTTTAAACAACTAAATTATACGATTATGAAAACAAAATTTTACAATTTTCTTTTTTTGACATTGCTTTGTCTTGGTTTTTCTAGCTCAACAGTATTTAGCCAAGTAAACATTTACAATCAAAATTTCAATTCTTCATTCACTGCAATGCCTGCTGGATGGATAGCACCAAATGGTGGATGGGTGGCTGATACGACCAATCCAAGCAATGGCTATACAGCAGCTTCAGGATTGACGAATCTTGTGGTTAGAAACACTGAAGCAACGGGTGTGTACACCTTGATTTCTGAACCAATTAGTACTGTAGGTTATAGTTCAATCAAAGTCAATTGGGGAGCAAGACTGACAGTTAATTTTCCTACACCTGGGAGCGCTGTGCAATCCTTTGATTTTAGTACGGATGGAGGTACCTCTTGGGTGAATATTCCTTACACTGAAAATTCTAATACGAGTCTTTGGACCTTGGATAACAATGCAACTGATATTCAATTGCCAGCAACAGTTGATAATAATGCAGGTGTTCAATTTCGTTGGGTAGTGAATATTGTGACTGATCCAAATGGAACCTATCGTATCGATGATTTTATTGTAAAAGGTACAGCCATTGCCAATGGGTTGAATGACCTGAATCAATTCAATAAAGTGCCTATTTCAATGAATGCGTCTAATATGCTTTTTATAGATAAAAATCAATCTTCATCCAAAGATGATTTAATGCTTGCCATTTTCGATATACAAGGTAGAAAGGTGAAACAAGCCAAGGTGAATGAATCGAAACAATATGTTGATCTCAATTATCTATATCCCGGGGTTTATATTGTAGCCATAAATGACAATAAATACAGTCAAACTTACAAAATATTGATTCGTTAGTTTTTAATTCTTTTACCTGCTTTTTTTAATATTTTTTTCAAAATTTTATCTTCATATGAAATATAATAAATTCTGTTTTACATTGTTGTTGTTATTCCTTTCTAAATTAATATTTTCTCAAACATTTACTGCTGGTAACATAGCTGTACTTGCAACAGCACCATCTGCATTGACTTCTAACACGACTGCTAGTATCATTGAGTTAAATACAACGACAGCCAATCAGACACCTGTCAATACATTTAATATTGATGGGATAACTGCAAATGCAATGCGGTTTTCAGGTTCAGCAACTTCAACGGGTTATCTTGCCAATAGCAATAACGGCACATTGCTTTGTTTCAATGGGGCCAACAATATCAATACAACTTCAAATGTAAATACCTTGAATCCAAGGGCTGTAGGTACATATAACAATAATGGAACCTATGCAATACAAACAACCTATAATGGAACGAGTGGACAGCAAACAAGAGGTTCAACAACCTTAGATAATTTAAATTGGTTTATTGCCGATCAAGGTGGTTTGTACACAAATGGAACATCAGCTGCTAGCCCTTCAGGTAATTTTAGAGCTATGAAATCGTTTGGTGGTGTTGTCTATACCATGAGATCTTCTGCTTCATTCGCATCTGTTTCGACAGTGTCTGCACCATCAGCAGCAACGATTACCGATTTGCCTGGTTTGCCGTTAGGGACTACTACTACACAAGATTTTTATTTAGTATCGTCTGGAATGAATGGGGCATCATTTGATATATTGTATGTATTAACAACTACTTCTGCCTCAGCAGGCTCTATTGCCAAATATTCGTTGGTAGGTGGTGTATGGGTTGCCAATGGAACTTCGCCTACTACATTTGGTGGATTTGGTATGGCTGCTAAACGAGTTTGTAATGGAATTGAACTTTATATAAGTTCAGGTACTGGTGCGACCGTTTCCAATAGCTTAATAAAATTGCTTGATGCATCTGGGTACAATACAACGATTAATATAAACGCAGTCAATAATGTCACGCTGTATACAGCTAGTGGAACAATTATTAAGGGAGTTGCGTTTGCTCCTGTACCTGCATGTTCACCTTCTACATTAGCTACTTTATCATTAGCTCCTGCAGCATTTTCAACGATATGTGCTGGCAATACTACCACATTGAAAGTTGATATTACTGGAGGTACGCCACCATATACCTTAGTTTATTCGGATGGTACCAATTGTATTACCTTAAATGGTTATCTCAGTGGAAATAGCATTCAAGTATCACCTACTGTTACCACTACCTATTCGCTTGTATCTGTTACAAGTGCAAATGGATGTCAGGGGAGTGGGAATAGTGGCGCTGTTACGATTACTGTGAACCCAACATTGATTACATCATGTACATTGAATGCGAATCCAGTTAGTCCGATATGCACGGGCACTTCGGTTACATTTACTGCAACTGCAACAGGAACGGGTGTTTCTCCTACATATAATTTTATTAAAAATGGGACAATCGTTCAGTCGGGTTCTAGCAATACTTATACTACAGCTGGTTTAGTAGATCAAGATACAATAAGATGTTCAATGACAAGTTCTGCAAATTGTGCATTACCTCTTACCTCAACATCTTCTAATATTTTAATGACAGTCAATCCAATTCCAACGGCCATCGTATCGCCTTCAACGACTGCTATTTGTTTGGGTTCATCTACCAATTTAAGTGTAAGTGGTACTGCAGTCAGTTACAATTGGATGCCAGGTAATATTACCAATAATACAGCATCTGTATCTCCATTAGTCAATACAACTTATACTGTGACAGGTACCTCTGCAGGATGTTCTACGACCGCTACTGTTCTGGTAAATGTCAATACATTGCCATCATTATCTTTAAGTGCTGCTCCTATTTTATGCAATGGAGGTACTACTTCTATTAATGCAAATGCAACATTGGGCGCAACACCATATTTATATATATTGAATAATACCTTGCCTTTTCAATCTACATCAACATTCAACTCAATTACAAATGGAAGTTATACAGTAACGGTGGCTGATGCAAATTCATGTACAAAGACTTCAACAATTGTATTAAGTCAACCAACTGCCATTAACTTGAATACAACGTTTACGCCCATCTCTTGCAATGGAAATTTAACCAATATAACAGCCAATGCAAATGGGGGTACTGGTACGATTCAATATAGTTTAAATGGAGGTACTTATCAGTCCAATGGTCTTTTTACCAATATAACTGCTGGCAATTATACAGTTACTGCACAAGACGCTAACAATTGCACTGTTTCTTCATCATTCTCTATCACAGAGCCAACGGCAATTACATTAAGTGCTACTGCAACTTCTATTAACTGCAATGGAGGTCAATCAACTCTCACTGCATCGGCAAGTGGAGGCACAGGCACGTTGCAATATAGATTAAATGCTGGAACCTATTCAACAACAACAGTATACAATGGCCTGAATGCAGGCACATACACTGTCACGGTGAAAGACGGCAACAATTGTACTGAATCTACTATTGTAATTATATCTCAACCTTCGGCCATAAATTTAACGGCTTCATCAATCAATGCAACTTGCAATGGTGCAAATGGCACCTTGAATTTTAGTGCAATTGGTGGTATTGGTACTATTACATATTCTGTAAATGGCACTTCACAATCATCGCCTTTTGCAACAATTGCAGGAACCTATACAATTGTAGCAACAGATGCTAATTTATGTAGTACTTCAACTGTTCTTACAATTACACAACCAACTGCAGTTGTATTAACAGCAAGTGCTACAAATGCAACCTGCAATGGTGGAAACGGAAGTTTAACGTTCTCGGCAACGGGTGGCACAGGTGTTAAAACGTTTACAGTAAATGCATCAGCAGCATTGTCACCAACATTAGCAGTTGCTGGTACTTATATCATTGTTGCAACAGATGTAAATGGATGTACATCTACATCAAGTTTGACGATTACTGAGCCAAGCTTGATTATACTTTCAGCAAGTCCTTCACCTGCAGGATGTTTTGGTGCAAATGGTAATATAACCTTTAGTGCAACTGGTGGTTCAGGATCTATCTCATACACGGTCAACGGAACTGCTGCCACATCACCTTATACAGGTGCTTCAGGAACATATACAATAATTGCGACCGATGCTAATAATTGCACAAAATCTACATCAGTAACAATAACTCAGCCTAACGTGCTTAATCTCTCTGTTACGTCTACTGCAATCAATTGTAATGGAGGGACCTCTACGATCAATGCAATTGGTAGTGGTGGTGCCGGATCTTTATCGTATAATTTAAATGGCGGCTCATATCAAGGTAGTGGTTCTTTTTTAAACAATGTGGCATCTACCTATACTGTTTCAGTTAAAGATGCAAACAATTGTTCTGTTACATCTACTGTCAATATTATGCAACCTACATTACTCACGGCTAATTCGCTTGCAACCCCAATAGTCTGCAATGGAGGAAGTTCTACAGTCAATGTGGGAGCGAGTGGTGGGACATCGCCCTATACAGGTACTGGATCGTTTGTAACTCCAGCTGGTCCATATTCGTTTACAGTAACGGATGCCAATGGTTGTTCTGCAATTACTTCCGGATCAATTACGCAACCTTCACCATTGATTGCTTCTTCTACTCATAGTACTATCTTGTGTAATGGAGGAACTACGACTGTAACCATTTCGGCCTCAGGTGGAGTTTCACCTTATACTGGTACAGGTGTCATCAATAATGTTGGTGCTGGTTCATATTCCTATACAATTTCTGACAACAATGGTTGTATGGCTAGCACAAGTGGAAGTATACCACAGCCTTCTACTATTTTGGTATCTGCTTCGCATGCACCAATTCAATGCTATGGAAATTATACAAATGTTATTGTTTCTGCAGTAGGTGGAACAGCACCTTATACAGGTACAGGTACATTTTTACAAGGTGCCGGACAATACAATTATACCATCACAGACAACAATGGATGTACAGGAACATTAACATCCTATAATGTTAGCGAACCTACTCAGCTTATTGCTTCATCTTCGCCTGCTTCAATATCATGTGGTCAAACTATCGTAAATATTACTGTATCTGCAACAGGTGGTACACCTCCATATGGTGGCACGGGCGTGTTACCTGCATTAGTCGGATTCTATGGCTTTACAGTGACCGATAACAATGGTTGTGGTGCATTTACGTCTGGTACAACAGTGGCTCCAAATACCACCATCGTTTCTGCTACAGCTTCTTCCACTACGAATTGTGGTGGTAATACCATCGTAGATTTATCTGCTAATGGTACGGGTACTAATTATAATTGGCAACCAGGAAATCTTAATGGGGCCAATCAAAGTGTATTGGTTACTGGAAATCAAACATATACTGTTACAGCTACTTCGGCTGGACTTTGTTCTGCTACAAGTGTAGTTTCTATCAATCTTACACCTGTAAGTGGAAGTCTTGCACAAAGCACTAGCAATGTTTCATTTGCTGGTCTTACTTCGCAAACATTGACACAATTGGATGGAGCATCGTTATCGTATTACAACGCGAGTTGTGATATCATAGCTACAGTGACTGATGCGATTGGTTCTAATGTTTTAGGCATTACCACTGCCAATGTATTTGTAGATGGTATAACGCAACAATACAATGGACAGCCTTATGTACGTAGGCATTATGAAATAATCCCAACAAATAATGGCCCTGCTACAATCAAATTGTTTTTGACACAAAATGATTTTGATACGTATAATTTAAACAATGGTTCTTATCCTGACTTGCCAACGACAGGTAGCAATACTGATCCAAATATTCCAAACATACGAATTACGAAAGTATCAGGAGCCTTGGGGTCTGGTGTTCCTACTGTAATTACACCTTCTGTATTTTGGAATGGTACGTATTGGGAACTTAGCTTTCCTGTGACTGGTTTCAGTCAATTTTATTTTCATAGTGTGAACCCTGGTAATGCTGCCTTACCTGCTAACGTTACACATTTTGATGGACATAAATCAACTACAAGTAATTTACTTTCATGGATTACAAGTCAAGAGCAAAACAATGATCATTTCAATTTACAGTACAGTACCAATGGTATAGATTTTGAAACTATAACAACTGTAAAATCAAAAGCACAATTAGGGAATAGCAACATTGATTTACAATATCTATATGAACATCTTACACCCCGATATGGACACAACTATTATCGATTGCAACAGGTCGATATCGATCAGCATAGCTCTATGCATTTGAATGTAATAGATATCATAAGATGCAACGATCAAAGCACCTTAATTGTTTATCCAAATCCATCAAGTGATGTTGTAAATATTGAATTAAATACTCCAACAACTCAAAATACAATTATAAAACTAATGGATATGAGTGGTCGTATAGTAAAGCAAATACAAACAGTATCACATGAAGGAAATAATCAATATCAATTGTCTGTAAAAGAGTTAGCGAATGGCTTATATACATATCAAATATTGAATAATCAACAATTAATGTATACGGGTAAAATTCAAAAACAAGATTAATTATTAATAAAAACTCAATGAATGAAAGGAGCGTCTTTTGACGCTTTTTTTAGTAATTAGAATAAAGGACTAAGAATTCAGTATGTAAATTTTCGTTTATTCAATTAAAAAAAACGTTACAATTCATTCATAATCTGGTAATATCCGAACAATTTATTTCTTCATAATTTTGCATGCTTAGTATAAGTTGTATAAGGCATATAAATAATCTACAATTATAAATGTGTTATGCAAAAAAAAACGATCATAAATTTTTTAATTCGATTGCTGAATCTGTCTAAAAAAAAGAGTAAGAAAAAGAATCGAAAAGTGAAACTTTTACTGCCTTCAAGAAGGAAATATTAAGTAGATGCATTCTATGGAATTTCATTTCGTAATTTATTTGTACCCCCTATAGTTAACTCATGTTATTGTTATTGAAATCATTAATTTGATTCTTAACATTGATATAATGTAATAATAACATTAAATGCAGCATATTAATCTATCGGTAATATTGAATTAATACATCCTATCTACATTTGCACTTATAATCTAATGATTCAATTTCTATTACAAAATACTCAACTCAAAAAACAAAAACCCCCAAAAAAATGAAACGAAACCTTACCTGCCATCCGCCTCTGCAAAAGGCAAACCGAACGAGAGGTTTACCAGTTCAAAGCTCTGATAACACAAGGGGCTTTAAACTATTTTTAACTATGTTGCTAATTGCAATACTTGGATTTGGACAATCTGCTTATTCACGGGTTGTCAACTTCAACTTTACAGGTACTGCTCCATCAAATAATACTCCATGGACAACTGGAACAGTTTTAAATCAAGGAGTGACACTTACAACAGGATTTAGTCGAGGTGCTGGTGCAACAGGGACTACTACTAACAATAGATTCAGTTGTACTAATTTTAATGTGGCTACTCTTGCCCTGGCTATTTCTGGGAATAAATATGTTGAATTCACTATAACTCCAGTAAGTGGATATCCACTCGATTTGAGGGGTGCTGTTGTTAATTATACAATTCAAGCTTCAGGCACTGGTATTACAAGTGCAGGATTATTTAGTAGTATAGATGGCTTTTCTGCAGCTAATGTTCTTCAATCTACAACCTCTGGAATTAATAATGCTACTTTACCTATTACTTATACTTTTGGAACAGATTCTCAATATCAAAATATTACCAGTGCTATTACATTTAGAATTTATGGATGGGGAGCAAGTGCAGGTGCTGGTACAATGAGTATAAATGCAATGTCTGTTGGTGGTGTATTTAGCCCAATAGTACAAAACATACCTTATACTCAGAATTTCGGAACTACTGCATTTTCTGCTTTCCCAACTGGGTTTCAAGGTTATTCAGGATTTAGTGGGGCCGCAATAAGTACTCAAGCTCTTGCTGAAGCTACATCACCTGTCAATTGTGCAGTGGTCAATACTCCAGTTGGTTATACTGGGAATGCATTTAGTGCAGAACCCTCTGGAGGTATTTTTGGATTTGTAACTAGTTCAAATGGGAGATTAAGTATATCTACATCCAATAGTGCTACTACAGGTTTAAATCAACCTGTTTGTGCTATCAATACAGGAGCTGGTGTAACGAGTTTGACAGTTGCATATGATTTAGAAGTTCTTTTTTCTGGTGATAGACCAATAGGAAATGCATTGCAATATAGAACAGGTTCCTCAGGATCTTGGACAACTGTTTCCGGAAGTACAGTTAACTATGCTGCAAGTCCAACAATTAATTCTATTACTAATAGATCGTTAACAGTTACAGGTTTATCTGCAAATACCGATTATCAATTTAGATGGATTTCTTGGAGGAATGCTACAGGTACTACTAATACAAGTATTGGATTAGATAATGTATCTATAACAGCGCTAACTTGTACCAACCTTTCTGGATTATCCTATACTAATGCTTCTCCGACACCATATTGTACTAGTACACCTATTACTGCTAACAATGCTACAGTTACAGGTACTGCACCTTCTTCGTATTCAATCAATCCTGATATAACTGCGAATACTGGCTTAGCATTCAATACATCTACAGGTGCAATAACAGGTACACCTACTTCGGTTTCTTCTTCTACTGTGTATACTATTACAGCAACCAATAGTTGTCCGTCTACCACTACAGCTACCGTTACAGTTGCAGTCAATGCGCCACCAACTGCTTTGAGTTATGGTACACCAACTGCAAGCTATTGTAATGGTACACTTATCAGTGACAATACACCTAGTTTTACAGGCTCAGCAGCTACATCGTATGCTATCAGCCCTAATATTACTACAAATACAGGCCTTACCTTCAATACATCAACAGGTGTCATCTCTGGTACACCAACTACCATCTCTGCAGCGACTACTTATACAGTTACAGTAACCAATGCTTGTAGCAATACAACAACTACGATTAGTGTTGCTGTATTAGCACCTCCTAGTGCTTTGGGGTATTCAACTAGCACAGCAAATTACTGTCAAGGTACTGCAATTGCGAACAATACACCAAGCTTTACAGGCTCAACGGCTACATCCTATGCCATTTCGCCTAGTTTAAATGGCAATACAGGCTTAACGTTCAATACGACTACAGGTATTATATCTGGTACACCAACTACTGCCTCTGCTTCTACAATTTATACTGTTACTGTTACGAATGCATGTGGTAGTACAACTACAACTATCGATGTAATCGTCAATGGACAATCAACAGTTGCAACACTATCGGGCACTGCTACCATTACATCGGATAATAGTACCAATTTGCAAGTGGCTATCACAGGTGGTACTTCTCCGTATACAGTCGAATTAACAGATGGTACTACACCATTTACAGTGACAGGATACAACAGCAATGATAATATCTCTGTATCACCTACAGTAAATCCTACTACCTATTCATTGGTTTCGGTAACAAGTGCCAATGGGTGTTTGGGAACTGGAAATACGGGTACTGCTGTAATTACAGTAAATCCTGCATTGGGTACCCCTGTTATCAATAGTACTTTAACAGCGTCTGCTATCTATGGTACATTGATAGCAACTACTTATACGATTACAGCTACCAATTCACCTACTTCATACAGTGCAACTGGCTTGCCTACTGGCTTAAATGTCAATACCTCTACAGGTGAAATTTCGGGCACTCCCACTGCAGTTCCTGGCAACTACAATGTAATAATTTCTGCAACCAATGGATCTGGAACTGGAAGTGATATATTGGTTTATACCATAGGTCAAAAACCATTAACTGTAACGGATGCTACAGGAGATAATAAAGAATACAATCAAACAACGGCTGCAACGATTTCTAATTCAACCTTAGTAGGTGTAATAGCTGCTGATAATGGAAATGTAACCATTAGCAATACGGGTACATTTGCTTCTGCGAATGTAGCCAATGGTATTGTTATTACTTCTACGCAAACATTGGGTGGTTCGGCTGCATCAAAATATTCTTTAACAGTACCAACTGGTTTGACTGGTAATATTACACCTAAACCATTGACGGTTACTGGTGCAAGTGTTACTCCTAAATCGTATGATGGGAATACTACAGCGACAGTAACAGGTGGAACATTAAACGGTGTAATAGCACCCGATGCAGTTACAATTGTAAATGCGGGTACAGGTAACTATGCAAGTGCAGGTGCAGCAAATGGAATTACTGTTACTACTACTGCATTTTCATTAATTGGTGCTGAATCAGGAAATTATTCAGTTACTCAACCATCATTAACTGGCAATATCACTACAGTGGCGTTAACTGTTTCAGGAATCACTGCAAACCCTAAAACGTATGATGGATTATTACCTGCTGTATTAAATACTGGTTCTGCAGCTTATGTAGGATTAGTCAATGCAGAATCATTTTCTGTTACTGGAACAATTACAGGAACATTTGCTAACAAAAATGTTGGAACTAATAAAGTGGTTACAATTTCCGGTGTTGCTGTTCCGTCTACAAACTATACAGTAACTCAACCAACGACAACAACTGATATTACAAAAGCCCCATTGACGATTACAGGAGCTGCAGTTACGACCAAACTTTTTGATGGTAATACCAATGCAACTATTACAGGTACATTAAATGGTATTATAGCACCAGATGTAGTTACATTAGTAGGTACAGGTACATTTGCAACATCAGCAGTTGGAACAGGAATTCCTGTTACAGCCAATTGTACTACAAGTGTTGGTGCTGGTGATAACTATGAAATTAACCCGCAACCATCAGGTTTGACAGGGACGATAACAGCAGTTCCTACGTTTTCCGAGGTTATTTTCCCTCAATATATTCAAGGCTTGAATGGTACGAACAACAATCGTATACCTTTTGCATATAGAGCGACAGTGAGTAATTTGACGCCAAATGCCACCTATAGATTTTATAATTCAGTAGAATTAACATCTGCTTTGCCAACAGCTCAAGGAGCTGGTAATAATATCTTTACTGGCGCAACGCAAGGAGCAAATTTCACGTATTCTACCAGTCCTAGTTTAACAACTGCTGGCGGTTATGGAACTTTTACAACTGATGCAAATGGTGCTTATACTGGATGGTTTATTATAGCTCCTTCTGGAAATGCAACACGTTTTGTACCAGGTACAATACTCAATACTCGTATTGTATTGAATGATGGAAATAATGGAACTGCTGTTGCTACTATTTTAAAATCAAACCAAACAATCACTGTAATAAACACAGTAGCAAGTGCTGGTGCGAATAATGGTACTGGTTTATGGGGTACATCTTCAGCAACAGACAAAAACTTTATATTTGTATATGATACAGTATCTGGTTCTAATCGTCCGTTGTCTGGTACGTTTGTAGAAAATGACGGTGCAGCTCAAGTTGCAAGTTTTGCAACATTCTATACTGCGAATGTAAATGGTACCTCAGGAAGATATGGTATGATTATTCCAAATACAAATACAAAAGGTGTTCGTAGAATTGAACAACGCGATTTTGCTACAGGTGCTATCGTGGGTTGTCCTGCTATCGATTCGAATGGCGTTTGGCCTAGTGGTGCAAATACTGTAAGCCCTACAGGTGGAACTACTGCTATAGCAATTACTTCAACTGATGCACCGTTGAATCCTTCTTGTACAACTACATCAAGTTCAACTACTGTAAGTATATGTGCTAGTGCAGCTCCATATTCTTGGAATTCTCAGTCATTAACTACTTCAGGTACATATACATTTACAACTGTGAATAGTTGTGGGTGTGATAGTGTTGCAACACTTAACTTAACAGTGAATGCTTTACCAACGGTAACAGCATCTGCTTCTCAAACTACGTTATGTTCAGGTGATAATTTAACCTTGACAGGCGGTGGAGCAACATCGTATGCATGGAGTGATGGAATAAACACCCTAACGGATGCAATACCATTTGCGGTAACAGCAGGAACATCAACATATACTGTAACAGGTACGGATGGCAATAGCTGTACAGCAACAAGTACAGTAGGTATTACTGTAACCAACTGTTCAGTTACCTTGAATTTGACTGCATTCATTGAAGGTTACTATGATGTTGCATTAGCAGAGATGCGTACACCATTGTTTACAACGGGAACTACAATTAATGCCAATGACTGTGAAAACTTAACGGTAGAATTGCATGATCAAGCGTCAACCGTAGGAACACCAATCGTAGCACATACATTTACAGGCGTATTGCAAAAAGATGGTACATTAACATGTACCTTCCCGGGTACTGTTGTAAACAATAGTTACTACATTGTAATTTCAAGTCCAAACACAATTAAGACCTGGAGTGCGAATCCTTATTTATTTGATCCATTAGCACTACCATATGCTTACAATTTCAGTACAGCTGCAACACAAGCATTTGGAGGTAATATGATTGAAGTATCAACAGGCCGTTGGGCAGTCTTTAGTGGAGATATCGATCAATTAAATGGAGCTGATTTGAATGATTTTACTTCATGGCAAACAGACTATGATAACTTTTCAAGTGGCTACTACCCAACAGATTTAGATGGGGATGGTTCAGTAGGATTGTCAGACTTTACAATATGGCAGGCAAACTTCGATGCTTTTGCGTCAGAGGTAGGACCATAGTCATAAAAAAGT
>JBIIJQ010000041.1:0-26273 GCA_044233655.1 Chitinophagaceae bacterium
CATTCACAGTTGCAATTGTAATACCAAGTATATTTCCACCTGCTCCATCATCAACAGTTGCGATTAAATTACAACTTAGATCTGTATAGTTTAAATTGAAATCATCTGCTTGGTTTTGACTTTGATTCGAAGTAGCTGGTGCAAGTGTACCAGATGAAGCCGTAACAGTTACAGTTACACTGCTGGTTGCACTACAACCTATACCATCTGTTCCTGTTACTGTATAAGTACTAATACCAGTAGTACCAATAAATGGTGTATTATCGGTTAGGCCACCACTCCATACATAGGTACTTGCTCCGCCTCCAGTTGCTGTTATAGATGTATTATTACAAGTAATAGAAGGTGTGGCACTTGCTATAACTAGTGGTGCGGCATTCATGTTTACAACGGCTGTTGCGGTGTTGCTACAGTTGTTACCATCAGTTCCTGTTACAGTGTATGTAGTAGGGCCGCTTGTTACTGTAAATGGTGTTGCATCTGTAATTAATCCTGACCATGTATATATACCTCCTACGCCTGCACCACCACCAGTTACGGTCGCTGTTCCGTTTTCACATACAGCTTGCGTTGCAGGAGAAGCGGTCACTGTTGGTAATGTATTCATGTTTACAACGGCTGTTGCGGTATTGCTACAGTTATTGCCATCTGTACCTGTTACTGTATAAGTGTTAGATGAAGTAACAGTAAATGCTGTTGCGTTTGTTATTCCTCCTGTCCATGAGTATGTATTTGCTCCACCTCCAGTAATTGTTGCAGAGCCGTTTTGACAAACATCCTGTGTAGAAGGGGTTGCAGTTACTGTAGGTTTAGGATTCACTGTGATATTCAAGGTAGATGTACCTACACATCCGTTTGCATCGGTAGCAGATACTGTATAAGCTGTCGTTGCTAATGGAGATGCATTTACTGGTGAACCAGTAGCTGGTGTTGTAGCTGGGCTCCATGCAAATGTGACAGCTGGAGTTGGTGAAAAGCCTACCAATGAGGTAGTTGCTCCTTCACAAATAGTAGTCAAACCACCTGCTAATGCAAATACAGTTGGTAATGCAGTTACAGTTACTGTTGAAGTAGCAGTATTGCTACATCCATTCGCATCGGTACCAGTTACAGTATAACCAGTATTTGCATTGATTGTAAATGGTGTATTATCAGTAATTAGGCCTGACCATGTATATGAACCGCCTACTCCTGCACCACCGCCCGCTAGGGTGATTGTAGAACCTATACAAGTATCTAATGTAGATGGATTAGCGGTAATCACTGGCAATGGATTCATTGTTAAAGTGACTGTTGACGAAGTGCTACATCCGTTTACATCTGTACCAGTAACTGTATATGTAGTTGTAGATGCCACTAAAGAGGCAGTGACACTCGCTGTGTTTGTTGCATTCAAGTAAGTTGCTGGACTCCAGCCAATAGTTGCAAAACCTGGTGTTGGAGTTACTCCCCCTGTTACATTTACAGTATAGTCTTCAGCTTCTCCAAACGTAGCATTTCTACAAGGGTTAGGTGTTGCATTAAGATAATCTACCATTACACGCATACGAGTAGGACCATTTAAAGCAGTTAATGGAGCAGTTACACTAATGGTATGAGGTCCAGCTACAGAGGAATTAGATACAACCACATATTGTTCACCCGCGTCATTTAAAATACCATTGTGATTCCAATCAAACCATGCATAGATATAATCATTTGCATCTGGATCCATCGTTACGGATAATGTTGATGGAACACCTGCGGTTACGTTAGCGGTTTGTCCAGTGTAGTTAACAGGTCCTCCTGTATTACCTGTACTGCTATTATTAATCCCAGCAAACGTTACATTCGTTAAAAATTCCCATGTCACACTCGAAAAGTTACTTGAGCAATAGGTACCTGGCGAAGTAATGCCAGGAGCAACAGTTAATGTTGATGTTCCATTGAAACAAACAGCTGCTGGGCTTGCAGTCAAGGAAGTCATCACAGGCAATGGATTGACCGTTACAGAAGTACTTGCTGTATTGCTACAACCATTACCATCTGTACCTGTTACAGTATATGTAGATGTTGAAGTTGGAGATACAGTGGCAGGGTTTGCCATAGCACCTGGATTCCAAGTATAAGTACTTGCTCCACCACCTGATAATGACGAACTACCACCAATGCATATTGCAGCAGGTGTAGCAGTTGCGGTTACAGTAGGTAATGCATTTACTGTTAATGGTATTGGTGTACGAACTACATTTACACATCCTGTTCCATTTGTAGTATATTCAGCATAATAATTTACAGTACCAGATATAGTAGGTGTGACTGTTACTGCTGGTGCACCTAAATTATTTCCTCCTGTAGGGGCATCCCAGATAGTCACGGTTCCGTTAATCTCTGCTGCCGGTGCGCTGAAGTTAGTTATTGTCAATGAATATGCATCAAAAACATCATTGGTTAAAGTATACGTTGCTAGTTCAAAAGTAGAGTTAGCAGGGACGGCGATAGAAGCTGGTGTTGATGCCTGTGCAACTGTTGCTCCAATCCAACCAGGTAGATTTGTCCAAGAGCCTCCGTTAATTCTGTATTGAGGCGCAACTAATACTCCTAAATTATTAGGACTCGAAGACGTACTCCAATTGAACGTTACATTGCCTGCACACGTAATTGGATGGCTATATTTAGTATAGCCAGGTGTTCCTGTAAAATTGGAACCAGTTGAAATTACAATATTGGCAGGAGCTCCTGCTGTATTTACATTACCAGAAGAATTGTCTAATGAAGGTGTCCAAGTTGCAGGTGCATATATCCCAGCAAAACTAGTCACATTGCCTAGGCATAATGGTGTTACGGTTGAATTAAGTACAG
Source organism: Chitinophagaceae bacterium (assembly GCA_044233655.1). GTDB lineage: Bacteria > Bacteroidota > Bacteroidia > Chitinophagales > Chitinophagaceae > OLB11. The sequence goes on from JBIIJQ010000041.1 coordinate 2,842, forward strand.
AACTACCACCCAAACAGAAGGTACTTGGTGTAGCTGAGACTACACCTGACAATACTGGATTTACAGTTATAGAAGATGTTGCAGTTGAGGTGCAAAGGTTTGCATCAGTACCAGTAACAGTATAAACAGTAGAGGTAGATGCTGGGAAAGGGGTCGCATCACTTATACCACCACTCCAAGCATATCCGACACCTATTGTACCACCTCCTGTTAATGTTACATTTGCTCCTGCACATACTGTAGAAGTAGTTGGCGTAGCTGTAACTATTGGAGCCGGATTTACATTAGCTATTACTGGTACACGTGTACCAGCACAACCCGTTGTGTAATAAATTTCAGTTCTTCCAATTGCAGCACTAACCTCTTGAGAAACTAAAGAGCTCGCATTCATTGTATTTAAACTTCCACCTTGATATATTAATCTAGTTAGTGTGACTGGAAAACCTGCAATTGTTGAACTATAAGGACCAGTTGGAGAAGCATATGACATACTATTCGTTGCTGCATCCCTTGTACCAAATACTCCAATGATATCGCCTGATAATATTGGAATATTTACTGGTACTATCCCTACAGTAGGATTACTGAAGCTACTATATAGAATTGTTATACTTGAAGTAGCTGAAAATATTGCTGGGGTTGAAGTAAATTTAACCACAACAAAATTTTGATTCGTCGTACCTACAATATCTGGCACTTTTAAACCTGTTATGGTAAAATCAGTAGGTGCAACAAACCACATTCCTCTTGCTAGTGCAGATGTAAATATACTACCATGTCCTGGCATTGGAATCTGAGTTGGCGCCCCACCCCCACCAGAAGCAGCTTCAGCATAGTAAGTAGTTGTGGTATTAAGTATTGGAGTGGTAAAAGGACTACCCGTAAACAATGGTGAACCACCCGTAGGGGCTGCATACCATTTAACAGAATTTCCAGGTGATGCTGTCGCTTCTAATGAAGCCACATTATTGCCACAAATGGTATCTGGTGTAGTCGAAGTTAACACAGGATTATTAACAACAATTGTCTTTACATTCGAAGTAAGTACACTTAAATTACATGTAGTTGTAACTTGGAAATAGGTTGTTTGTGTTAGCGCTGATGGTGGCGTATAAGAATTTCCACCTGCACCAATATTTGTCCAAGGACCAGTTGCACTTATTGTGGATTCTTGCCATTGTTTTGTACCACCAGATGCACCAGTCAACGTTAATACAGGTGTTCCACTTACACAATATGTATCAATAGGGGAAGTAATAGTCCCTGCTGAATTACCAACTATTCGAACTGCTGCAGGTATTAATGCATCATTGGCTGTATTACCATCACCAACAAGTGATGCGGTCACATTAATGGTATAAGAACCAATTGCTGTCATATCCACTGTAGGCGTTAATGTGAATGTAGTGGTTCCAGCTACTGGGATAGTACCTGTATTCATAGTACCACTCAAAGTAACTGTTGCAGCACCAGCTACAGATCCTGTGAATGTAACTGGATTCGTAGCAAGATTCAATGGCAAACTACCAGCGTTTTGGATAGTTACTACGATTGGTTCAGTTGCTGTATAGCAACCTGAAGTAGTTGGACCAGCTAAATTAACGATAGCAATATCCAAAGCCGAAAGTGCAAATTCAATGATTCCTGGATCTGGCGTTGTAACAGAACGTGGGTTGTTGAAATAATCTGTTGTAACACCTACTGGTGTTCCTGCATTATTGACCGCTGATGCAGTTGGTGTAAAATCATAACTTGGAAATGAAGGTGCAGCATATAATGGGTCAACATTGACACCTTGCTGATCCCATGCAGCTGCATTCGCAGCTTGCCAGTTGGCCATCGTGATTTGAGCTGCTAAATAATACCCAATACCACTTGTTAAAGAAACGGGCGATGTATTTAACAACACATTGTTGTTGGATAAAGTAGTAGCATTTGTAAAATATAAACAATAACGAGCACCAGTACCACCTCGATTGAGAGTTACTATATTATTTTTGATATCAATACCACCAAGTGTACCTGTACTATAAATACCATACGTAGCAGCTGTTGCAGTACTTGTTGGGTGTTGAATATCAATTGTATTGTGATAAATTTTTATAAAGTCGGCGCCTAATGCATAGATTGGATATAAAATCCCAGCATGATTATTATCATGTATTAGATTATTGATGATTTTAGTTTCATTGTTGACAACGGCATCACTCGATACATAAATTGGATAGCATGCACTAGTAGAAGTAGGAAATGCTGTAAATAGATTTCGAATAACATTCGACTCAATCTTTGCACCAAACGCTCCAGCATTTGCTGTAGCAACTGCTATTCCATAGGTAGTAGAGGATGTAGTTCTAGTTGGTCGTTCTATAATGTTTCGTTTGATTTCAATTCCGCTTTGATAGAGACAATAGATTCCATAAAGATAGAATTCAGTACATGAATTATTGAAAGCGAAATTGCCTGTACTCGACAAAGCAGTGCTACCAACAAAAGTGGCACCATAATACCCTCCAGTCAAAATACAATTTTTCAATGTATCATTAATCCCTGAAACACCAGCGGCAGTTGCCGAAGTTGCAGATCCAGAAATAGAAAAAGGTGCATTGGTTGTTGCTATATTGGAAATAGGAACCGTAAATGTACAGTTATCAAACGAATTAAAATCAGCACCATTCCATAAATGACAAGCGAAGGCTGTTGATGCATTCGTATTATTAATGGTAAGCCCGTTTATTTTTATAAAATCAGCGCCATTAAGTTCCAATGTACTTGGGCCTAATGCAGATGTAAGTGTTGTTCCATTTCCATTGAATGTAATCGTATTGGTAGCAGAAGTTCCAAATATTTGTGGTATGGTAATTTGTTCATTATAAGGTCCTGAACCTGGAGCAACATCAAAAACTATTGGCCCTGCTATCCCACATGCCAAAGCAGAAACAGCTGCCGCAAAGGTTTGATAATTACTGCCTGCTGTAGGCAAGGCTGAATTGATTGTATAATTACCACCTGGAAACAAGCTAGGAACTGTAACCAATACAGGTGTTGAATATTGTGTGTTTCCGCTACAAGTCACAGCACATTGATAGTATAAAGTAGCTGTTGCAGGTGTGCTTAAAGAAGGAGAATTGCCTGATACTCCTACGGGGCTATATGGTCCACCGATACTTGTACTACTTTCCCATTGGTATGTTTGACCACTACCAATCGAATTTCCTGCTAAGTTTAACGAAATATTTTGTCCAGTACATAATGTAGAAGGAGTGGCTGTGGATGTACCTGCTGTTGGCGGTGCTACACAAGGCGATGTGCTAATTAAATCAAATCCACATGGCGTCAATCCTGCGCCTGCAGTTCCTGCTGCATTTGCATAAGCACCAAAAATACGTTGATTTCCAACACCTACTATACTATTAACGGCATTACCTCCTGCAATAGCTATATTACTTTTACATTCCACTATTAGTGATAATGATGGGTCATAGGGGAATGGGGTACTACATGTAAAGCCATACCAACTACCCGTCACTATCCCAGTAAACTGAAATGAACTACTTTGAAATACATTTGTTAAACCAGTTAAATAAGTGCCATTTGCAAATGTTGAAGATGTACCGCTTTGAGTCAATGAAATTGCGAAATCAGGTGTATAAATATTTGTAGCATTTGCAGTTTGTATTCGAATATAAATTTTAGAAATTGCCATACCTGACGGAGCTGCAGCACCTGCACCACCACCAGCAGTAGTAAATGCTCCCGGCGCATACATCCATTGCACTTTATTGCTTGTGGTGCTATTCCATGGAAAAGCATTGGTTGCTGTAGTGGGTACAGCATTGAAATATGCAGGTGTTCCCACTTGTGCTAATGCCCCTAATCCAATAAAAATAAAAAGTAGTAGTAGATTTATTCTTTTCATACAGATTTTTTTTAGTTGCTTACTCTATTGTACAGTTTTCAGCTATCCTGTTTTGAAATTAATAGGATAAAGATATGAAATTTTAAGGTTAACAAAAAAAAAAACAACAAAAAAATGAAGGCTATAATTTAATTAATTGAAAATAATTCTTGTTTTAGCTACCCGTTGAATCGTACTTTCTATAGACATGTAACTAAAATGATTTAACAACGCTAATAATTTTGAATGATCATATTTTTTTATATTATGTGCGCTACGGGCAGTTTCCTTGGTTAGAGTAGCTTGGGTTCCTGTGATCCAACTTTTGATATACGATAATCTCCACACCACTTCTGTGATCCACGGACTCGCTAAAATTGACGGTGGCTTTTTATTCATAGCATTTGCCATCATCGTAAAGACCTCCTTATAGCTTAAATTTTGCGCACAAAGTATAAATCGCTCGGCCGATATTGAACTATCCATGAGTAATGTCATCACCTTTACAACATCCTTTACATCTACCCAGCCTGTAGCCCCTTTGGTAAAGTATTTAAATTCATTGTAGACTATTTTGAAAAGATTTGTACTGCTTTTATCCCAATCTCCTTCTCCTAATATGATAGCTGGGTTTACAATCACTGCAGTTAAACCTTCGGCTATTCCTCGCCATACTTCCATTTCGGCTTTTTGCTTGCTAATGGCATAATTCGAGTGAACCGCATTTTCGTCTATCTCCGTTTTTTCAGTGATTAGCTCTCCTTCTGCAGCATCGCCCATAGTAGATATAGAACTTACATAGACCAACTTTTCAATATCATAACTCAAACAAAGATTTACCACATTCGCTGTGCCTTCTACATTTACAAGCATCATTTCATCTTTTTTTCGCGAGTCATAACTCACCATGGCTGCGCAATGATACACATGCGTTATATGCTCAAAAGCAACATCTAACGAAGTAAAATCAAGTATATCCCCTTGCACCCATTCTACTAACGAGAGATTCACCTGAGTATATAAGGTAGGTATGGTAGTACGATATAAAGCACGAACTCGCTTTCCTTCATTTGTAAGATTTTCTAACAAATGTTGTCCTACAAGTCCTGTTGCGCCCGTAACCAATATCATGAATGAGTACTAGATTGTTTTAAACAAACTAAATTATAAATAGGAGTAATAAAAAATTTATACACTCGGCACTTCTTTAAATTGATCTAAAAATCGAACATCATTTTCGGACAAAACTCGAATATCTTTGATACCATATTGCATCATGGTGGTACGTTCTACACCCATGCCCCACGCAAAACCCGAGTATTTTTCTGCATCGATTCCACAGTTCGTGAGTACATTGGGATGAACCATCCCACATCCTAATATTTCGACCCAACCCGTGTGTTTACATACATTACAACCTTTACTATCGCAAATAAAACAACTTACATCCATCTCAGCACTCGGCTCGGTAAACGGAAAATAAGATGGGCGAAAACGCACTTTCACATCACCACCAAACATTTCTTTTACAAAATAATAAAGCGTTTGTTTTAAATCTGCGAAGGATACATTTTCATCAATATACAAGCCCTCTATTTGATGAAAGAAACAATGAGCTCTTGCTGAAATCGTTTCGTTTCGATAGACTCTCCCCGGAAATATTTGTCGAATTGGCAATTTGCCTTCTTTCATGATACGTACCTGTACACTACTCGTATGAGTACGAAGTAGCCAATCGGTGCCTCCTTTTTCGTCGGCATGACAGATATAGAATGTATCCTGCATATCTCGAGCAGGATGATTTTCGGGTAAATTCAATGCATTGAAGTTATGCCAATCATCTTCAATTTCAGGACCTTCGGCTACTGAGAATCCAATTTTCTCAAAAATTGAGATCATTTTATTCATAGTCAATTGAATAGGATGCCGAGCACCTGTTTCAGAAGGATATGATGGCAATGTATAATCAACTGATTTCTCTTTCGACTTGGAACTATCCACTTTTGATTCATGCTTATATTCCTCATATTTCGACTCAGCAAATTGTTTAAATTCATTGAGTCTAGCTCCAAAATCTTTTTTAAGGTCGGAGGAAACATTCTTCATTTCACTCATCAATTGCTTTACCAAACCTTTGGATCCTAAAAATCGAATTCGATAATGTTCAAATTCGTCATTGGTTTTTAATTGAGCGGTTTCAATTTCTTGTTTGAGTAATTCTATTTTATCTAATAGCTCTTGCATGTAGCAAAGGTAAAGACTAGAACTTAGAACTGAATAGCGAAACCTTAATTTTCTTATCGAGCCTTTCTATTGAAAAGAAATATAAATTAACTTGTTAAACCAATAAAACATATAATTTTGCGCTATGCGAAAACTCGCCGCCCTTATACTTCGATATTTTTTTCAAGGAATCATCATCATATCGCCTATTGCTGTTACTGCTTGGGCTGCCTATTCCATCTTTGATATCATCGATACGCAAATTCCATCTATGCCAAGAGGTGTTGGCTTTTTGATTGTGATCGCTTCATTAATTGTGATAGGATGGCTGGGAAGTACTTTTTTTGTATGGAAGTTTTTAATTGAATTTTTTGACAGTGTACTCGAGCGTACACCATTCTTAAAATTCATATATGGCTCTGTGAAAGATGTTGTAGAAAGTTTTATGGGCGATAAAAAGAAATTTACGAAGCCCGTATTGGTCAAAATAAGAATTAATCCCGAAGTATATCAAATAGGATTTATCACGCAACAAGATTTGAACAATCTAGGGTTTGTCAATAAAGTGGGAGTTTACCTTCCTCATTCCTATGCAGTGAGTGGTGTACTTGTAATCGTAGATAAAGAAAATGTAACTGAGCTACATATTAACCCTGCTGATGCCATGAAGATGGCTGTAAGTGGTGGCATGACAGGTTATAATGAACATCAACCCAAACAAGATGTTGTGATGCATGAAAACCGATAAGGCTTTTATGATAAATATCATCTGAGTTACTCAATTCAACTTTTCAAATTAATCATTACTTTTGCTCGCTTTTTACAGCAACTAAACTAACAATATATGACATTTCGTATCGAAAAAGACACGATGGGTGAGGTTTTAGTACCAATGAACGCCATCTATGGAGCACAAACACAACGCTCTATCGACAATTTTAAAATTGCACAAGACATTAACAAAATGCCAAAAGAAATTATTGAGGCATTTGCGTATTTGAAAAAAGCGGCTGCAATCACCAACATGGAAGCCAACGTTTTAAGCAAAGAAAAATGTGAATTAATTGGCAAAGTATGTGATGAAATTTTAGAAGGAAAACATGCTGATGCTTTTCCGTTGGTAGTTTGGCAAACAGGTAGTGGCACACAAAGCAACATGAATGTCAATGAAGTAGTTGCGTATCGTGGTCATGTGTTGATGGGTGGTAAATTAAAAGACAAAGAAAAGTTTTTACATCCAAATGATGATGTCAATAAAAGTCAAAGTAGTAATGATACATTTCCAACAGCGATGCACATTGCTGCTTACAAAATGTTGATGGAAACAACAATTCCTGGAATCACAAAATTGCGTAATACGCTAGATAAAAAATCGAAGAAATTTATGAATGTGGTCAAAATTGGACGTACCCATTTCATGGATGCAACACCATTAACTGTAGGTCAAGAATTTAGTGGTTATGTATCTCAACTCGATCATGGTTTAAAAGCCATCAAAAATTCATTGGCTCATTTAAGCGAATTAGCATTGGGTGGAACTGCCGTTGGTACTGGAATAAATACACCAAAAAATTATGCAAAAAATGTAGCCAAACATATTGCGAAATTAACAAAGCTACCTTTCATAACTGCTGAAAATAAATTTGAATCATTAGCTGCACATGATGCCATTGTAGAAGCACATGGGGCATTAAAAACAGTGGCTGTTTCATTAATGAAAATTGCAAACGATATTCGTATGTTGTCATCAGGACCACGTTCTGGTATTGGTGAAATCTTCATACCTGACAATGAACCAGGAAGTTCTATCATGCCAGGAAAAGTAAATCCTACACAATGTGAAGCGTTGACTATGATAGCTGCACAAGTCATGGGTAATGATGTTGCGATAACTGTTGGAGGAAGCATGGGTCATTTTGAATTAAATGTATTCAAACCAATGATGATTTATAACTTCTTACACAGTGCTCGTTTAATTGGCGAAGGTTGTATTTCATTTAATGATAAATGTGCTGTTGGTTTAGAACCAATTAAATCAAACATCAAAAAACATTTAGACAATTCATTGATGTTGGTAACAGCCTTGAACACAAAAATTGGTTATTATAAATCAGCAGAAATTGCTCAAAAAGCACATAAAGAAGGAACTACTTTGAAAGAAATGGCAGTGAAATTAGGTTACGTAACTGACAAAGAATTTGACACTTGGGTGAAGCCTGAAGAAATGTGTGGATTGTAAATAGATTAGAGATTTCAGATATGAGATTTGAGAATGGAATACAGCAATGTGTTCCATTTTTTTTGCCACAGATTACGCAGATTTCCACAGAAAAATCCTTTTTTGTATTTCTTAGAGCTTTAGTGCCTTTGTGGCAAAAAATAATTTATTTTTACTTCATGGCAATAAGAAAAGGAAACATAGACGACACACAACTTTTACATACTATTGGAGTTAAAACATTTGACGATACATTTGGCGGTACTTGTACCAAAGAAGATATGAAAGGAGTGTTACATAAATTTTTTAATGTAGAGCAATGCAAAATTGATTTGCAAGATGAAAATGATAATTTCTTTTTTCTGGAAGAAGATGGAATCACGAAAGGCTATATTCGAATCAATGAAATTCATGAATATCCTTTTGAAGAATTAAAACAATTTAAGTGTATAGAATTAGTTCGTTTGTATGTGTTGAAAGAATATCATGGAACTCATGTTGCCAACGACTTAATGCAGTTTGCTTTCAATTTTGCTAAAGAAAGAAATTATGAAAAAATGTATCTCAGTGTGTGGGAATATAATTTCAGAGCAAGAGGTTTTTATGAAAAATTAGGCTTTATAAATACTGGAAAAGAAAATGATTTTCCTTTAGGAACTACACCTCAAACAGATTTTTGGTTCGTGAAGGATTTATCTTAATTGCCAATTCAAAAAAGAAAATTTAATAATCACTAAAGTAATCTTATGAATAAATTATACATAATAGTATACTTTTTGTTTTCAAATATTGTTGTGAAGGCCACTCAAGGTGATACTGTCTTTATAAATAGAACTGGAACTATAGTATCAAAAGATAGTGCCCGTTTTTTTAGAGTTATAACCAAAATGGATAGCGCTAAATATAAAATTGAAGACTTCTATTTGATGGGTCAAAGACAAATGTTAGCCTTTAATAGCACACCACAAATTGTTATTTCTAATGGTAAATATATTTATTATGATAGCTTAGGCTTTATATCATCTGAGGGTGAATATAAAAAAGGTTATAAGGCGGGGTTGTGGAAATACTATTATTTTGGTACAAACAAAATACGTGTGATTAGAGATATGTCTGAAGATAAAAGTGGATATATATTCAAAGAGTATGATTCAACTTATCAAAATCTATATCTAGAAGGAAAGTTTAATAAGGAAGGTCAAAGGAGCGGCATATTTAAGTCATATTATTCCAAAGAAAATAAGCTGAGAAGTACTTTTAATTTTAGTAACGGGAAACGTGAAGGAGAAGCAAAAGAGTATTATTCTACTGGTGAAATAAAACGAATTGAATTTTATAAAAATGATAAATTAATTAAAGGTGAATTATTTGATCGTAATGGCGAAAAACAAAAATACTACCCATCTTTTGTTAAAGCTGAATTAGGTGAGGATATTTTTGATTATTTGATGCGAAATGTGAAAGTATTTAATGAGAGTAAAAAATATTCGAATATGCTAATTCAACTTACAGTTACAAAATTTGGTAATATATTGGATATTAAAGTACTTGAAAACGATCAACCTAACTTAAATGAAGAAATTATTAATTTGATTTCTAGAATAAAACATAACAAACCTGGTAAATTTGAAAACCAAATAGTTGACCAAACTATAGAATATCATTTTAGAAGAAAAGATTGAAAAATTTATTAATGATGAAAATCTTTAGGTTTATGTTTTTAAACAAAAGTCTTAATTCATAAGAAAACTACATACGTTAAATTTTATTTGTATCAAATATTCTATACCCATTTAGCTTACTTTATCCTGTGTTTTATAGAGCACTATACCATTTTACCAAACTTTAAAATGAAAATTAGTCCAATTATAAGGTAAACACAATACGCTATTTTCTTTCTTGATTTTGATCGCTTCGCAATGTATCGTTGTCCCTCGAAAAATTCAATCTTTTACTATGATTTGGAAGGAATACTTCACATCTTCAATTGATAAAATGATAGTAATGGCATTTACCTGATTTTTTTAATCTTATTATTAATAGTTCATGCTGTAGCAAATAGCTGTATTTTTTTAATGATGATGACGAAACATACAATGGTGTTGCACATTTTCTAAATCATAATTTGATTGTAAGATTTTTAGAAATTAGATTGTTTGTTGATATATAGAAACTGTATATGAAAACAACCAACGAGTGTAAAAAAAATTGAAATTGCACACTAATTAACATTACATTGCTACATGAAAAAATACTTCTTTATAATTCTATTGATTGTTGGATTTTGGATTGAACATTCCATCGCTCAACAACCAAATCAAACACCTAAAAAAGATTGTCGCAAAGATGCTGACGATGATGGCATCAATGATTGTTTTGACCAATGTGCCAATACTCCTAAAGGAGTCAGAGTGGATTCGAAAGGTTGTCCTCGCGATACGGATGGAGATGGTATTCCTGACTATAAAGACAAACAACTTATTACACCAACCGAATGTCAACCAAGTGATACCAACGGAATTGGTGAATGCAAAAAAGAATTGCTGAACAAATAGATACTAAAATTCTAATCGAATCAAAATTGAAATCCCTTTTAATAACATAGCTTTGCTTTTATGAAAAAGACAGTACTTATTACTGGTAGCACAAGTGGTATTGGCAAAGGCATTGCAATAGGATTTGCCAAATTAGGTTACAACATTGTGTTTAATGGGTTGGAACCTGATGGAGCTGAAATAGCCAAAAGCATTGCCGAAGAATATCATATTGACTATCTTTTCTTTCCTGTCAATATATTAGAGAAAGAAGGCATTCAGAAAATGGTGGCTGAATCTCTTTTAAAGTTTGGCTCTATCGATCTATTAATCAACAATGCTGGCATTCAATATGTAGCTCCAATTGATGAATTTCCTATTGAAAAATGGGATGCTATTATTGGTATCAACCTTACTGCACCATTTCTATTGATTAAAGCAGTTTGGCCCATGATGAAAGAAAATAAATTTGGGCGCATTATCAATATTTCTTCAGCGCATGGTTTAGTCGCTTCCGAATTTAAAAGTGCTTATGTAGCATCCAAACACGGCATCAATGGCCTTACCAAAACGATAGCACTAGAGGGCGCACCTTACAATATTACCTGCAATTCGGTTTGTCCAGGCTATGTACATACACCAATCATCGACAAGCAAATAGCTGATCAAATGAAGGCAAATAACATGACAGCAGATGAAGTAGTACAAAAAGTAATGTTGGCCAAACAGGCTATCAAAGAGTTTATACCTGTTGATTTAATCGTACAATCAGTCTTATTCTTAGCAGCCGATGATGCTCGTGCAATCACCGGCATATCTTTACCTGTAGAAGGTGGATGGACAGCTCAATAATTAATTTAAAATTGTAACCCATGCAACAATCATTTACCAATCATTTTGCCGAAGTCAATGGCATAAAAATGCATTATATTGAATACAAAAATGACAAACCTATGCTTTTATTAATGCATGGCCTCACAGCCAATGCACACGCTTTTGAAGGATTTATTCGGGCAGGTCTTGCCGAACATTTTCATGTTTATAGCATCGACTTCAGAGGGCGTGGATTGAGCACCAAGGTTGCCTTTCATTATAGCATAAAAGAACATGCTGAGGATGTAATTGAAATGCTCGACCACCTTAAGATTGCCAAAATTATTTTATGCGGTCACTCCTTTGGTGGATTAATGGCAACCTACTTAGCTACGCATTATCCCAATAGAATCAGTGATGTAATTATATTGGATGCAGCTCCGCAAATGAATCCCAATGCGGCTGAAATGCTTGCGCCCGCTCTTGGTCGAATTGATACCCGCTATACAAATTTTGACCTGTATTTAAAAGCCGTAAAAAATGCTCCATATAATATAGAATGGGATGATGCAATGGTCACCTATTACAAATCCGATGTAGCAACAGCCGAAGATGGAAGCGTAGAGCCTATCAGTAATTTATCAGACATCATTCAAGTAGCGACTGCAGTATCCAAGGAAAGTTGGGAAGATCATTTTGTAAATATGAACCAACGATCCCTTTTAATCGTAGCGCTCGATAATTATACATTGGATCAACCTTTATTGCCCAATACAAAAGCAAAAGCAATTTTTGCTAAAATGAAACATGCTTCTTATTTGGAAGTAGGGGGAAATCATCAAACCATGCTTTTCGGAAAACATGCAGATAAAATAGTAAAAGCTATTTGCAATTTTATTGAATAAGGATTAAAACTCATCCCATCCTATCTCATCCACTCTTCCTTCGTTGATGTAAAATAATCCCGCATTGGGTTTATCTACCAAGAGTCGTTGATTGGGTCTTAATATGCCCGAAAATTCAAGTCCGATTTTCTTTTTGTATTTATCTAAATAGGTAATGATTATACCTGCATTTCCTTTTACATCTTCATACGCTACATAATTATTAGGCATATCTGTAGGACGATAACCCAATGGCATATACGCTACCTTACATACATACATTCTATCATGGTTACTTGTATCAGATTTAGCTTGATGTGGTGTATCTTTTATTTGAGAAAAATCATTGAGTTGCAACCATATCACCGATTTGTCTTCAGCTTCGAAAAATAAATCCAACACATCGGCTTGTTTGATATACACAGGTTTACTAATTTGAGTTGAGGTATAAACCCTGCTATTCAATTTGCATTTGAGCATGCCTTCCTGCATTTTATCGGCATGTGAATTCACCACATTACCACCATAGATTGGCTTTGAACTAATGCATCGCAACACTTCCCCTCGGTCGGGTTGATAATCTTTGCATTGTAAACTAATGGATACATTTTCTTGTGCTAAGGCCACAGGCACCGATGTGGCCGATTTTGAAGAAATCACATTTTTGACTTCTACTTTTTGCCCATCGTCCATATAATAGCTTTTCCCACTTTCTATTCTGCCCGAAATCACTGTACCGCTGATTGAAAATAAATCGCTGTTCTGAACACGCATTGCATATTCAATTTTCAACTCAAATGCATATTGTGCCACTATCTTTTGGGTACTTGCCAAGCAGACCAAAAGCACGAAGGCTATTCCCTTTATATAATTCATCCCTTTCACGATTTGAAAATTACATCATTTTTTACATTTAGAACCATTTATCAGTCTATTTTTGCTACTATGAATCTGATTGAAGAAATTGAGTTTAGAGAAAGATGGACTAAAGTAGAACAAATGTTCCTGGATCGATTTGGTAAAAAACCCGATATGGAAGCCATTCTTTATCTCATTGGCATCAACGAATTAGGCACAGTACCTGAGAAAGAATTTACCAAAGAACAAAAGCAAGATTTAATGCATATTGCAACTTGTGCATTATTGGCACAAAGCGGCTATTACGAATACGATGGACATGACAAAGATGGATGGCCACATTATAACTTAATTGAAAATCCACCTGCTGAGTCGTTGCAAAAACAAGAATTAATGCTTAAACAACATATCATTGCTTATTTTGAAGAAGAATAAAAAAAGGTGTTGAATTGCTTCAACACCTTTCAGTTTTTATTAATAATCTTTTACAACGCTGCTTCGTATCGCTTGCTTACTTCATCCCAATTGATCACATTCCAAAATGCACCAATATAATCGGCTCTGCGATTTTGATAATGTAAATAATAAGCATGCTCCCATACGTCCATACCAACTATTGGCGTACCAGGACATTCGGCTATATCCATCGTAGGATTATCTTGATTAGGTGTAGAACATACACACAATGTTTTGTCTGCCTTCACGCAAAGCCAAGCCCAACCGCTACCAAAACGCGTCATGCCTGCATTGGCAAAATCGGCTTTGAATTTTTCGAATCCACCTAATTGGGATTCAATCGCTTCGGCCAATTTGCCCGTAGGTGTTCCGCCACCATTGGGTGATAATATCTCCCAAAAAAGAGAATGATTGTAATGTCCGCCACCATTGTTACGAACAGCCATCGGTAAAGTAGAAATAGAAGCCATTAATTCTTCTATTGTTTTATTTTCATGTTCTGTACCAGCGATTGCCTTGTTTAAGTTGTCTACATAGGCTTGATGATGCTTGCTATGATGTATCTGCATCGTCATGGTATCAAAGTGAGGTTCTAATGCATCGTGTGCATAGGGTAATGAAGGAAGTGTAAATGCCATAATTGTATTTTTGTTGTTTTAAAAAGTATGAATGCAAAAATACATGATTCTACACTTATTCAATACCTAAAATTATTGTAAGATTAAATAGTTGATTAGTAAAATTAATATTCGAAGTCCATACCCATATTATCTTTCAAATATCGAAGTAATGGATTTTTCAAAGCCATCTTTTCAAATACTTCACGGGTGCTCAATACGGCACCTCCTTCTGATGTTGATTCTTGTATTTCTTTCAATGCAAATAACACATTGACTTCATCATTGTTGTAATATGTTTTGAAAAAATCTAGTAAGGTTATGCGCTCGCCTTTAAGATAGTCAAATCCAACGATGGTAGCATGAATCGTAATATCTGCATTATTAAAACTCAGATCACTTTCCAAAATGGCACTTTTATACACTGCTTTTGCGCCTGCTACTTTTTCTACTACTTCAAGCCACGATTCATTCAGATTATCTTGCGTAATTTCTTTTTTAATTGCCTTATTGGATAAGGCCATAAATTTTTGCTTTGCTGTCTCTCGCAGCGATTTCATACTTGACAATGTAACCCCATACGATGTGGTATCACTTTCCGTACTATTTGTAGGTGGGGGTGGCGATTGCTTTACCGGTTCTTGTGTAGGTGTTGAGACTATTGCTTGTTTCGTTTCTATTGAATTCTCTTTAGCAAATGGTGTTATTGATTTAGAAGCAGATGTTGTAATACCAAGTCGTGCAGCTCTTATTACAGATAATTTACCCGTTAGGATTTTTTTTTTAATACCGCGCCGTTTTCATCGCTCAGGAGTTGCACAGCTTGCTGTAAATAATTGAGCTTTATCAACGCTAACTCCACATGCAATCTTCGATTACGAGCTTGCTTGTAATTCAATTCAGCTTGATTCAAAATGGACAATGCATTAATGATATAGCTTTGATTTATCTGATTGGCTTGTTGATAATATTTATTCTTGATATTTTCAGGTAAATCAAGCAGACGGGCTACTCTATTGTCTTTACACATCAAAAGATTTCGGAAGTGCTCAGTCAAGCCATTCATAAACATATCCCCTTCAAATCCTTTGTTGGTTATTTCATCAAACAACAGCATTACGGAAGGCATGTCTTGCATCATCAAGGATTCTACAAGTTTAAAATAGTAATCGTAATCTAAAATATTCAAATGCTCAACTGTAGAGGCATAGGTTATTTTATCATTGCTAAAACTTGCAATTTTATCCATGATAGACAATGCATCACGCATACATCCTTCACTTTTCTGTGCAATCAAATGCAAGGCTTCTTTTTCGCATTCAATATGTTCTTTTTCACATATTTCAGTCAAATGCTCAATAGTATCTTTTGACGTAATACGATTGAAATCAAATATCTGACAACGTGATAAAATAGTAGGCAATATTTTATGCTTTTCTGTAGTGGCCAATATAAATATTGCATGAGCGGGTGGTTCTTCCAATGTTTTCAAAAAAGCATTGAAGGCCGAACTAGATAACATATGTACCTCATCAATAATATACACCTTGTATTTACTACCACCTTGCGGTGCAAATCGAACTTGGTCTATCAACTCACGTATATCATCAACTGAGTTGTTAGATGCTGCATCCAACTCATGTACATTAAAGGATGTATTTTCCTTAAAAGAAACACAAGACGGGCATTGGTCGCACGCCTCAGCATCTTCGGTGCGATTGGTACAATTGATTGTTTTTGCAAGTATACGAGCACAAGTCGTTTTACCTACACCACGCGGTCCACAAAAAAGAAAAGAGTGAGCTAATTGTCCTGTTTTAATAGCATTTTTCAATGTAGTGGTAATATGCGACTGACCTACCACCGTATTGAAGTGTTGTGGTCTATATTTAATCGCCGATACTACGTAATTGTCTGCCATATGGGTTGGCAAATATATATAATTTGAGCTTTAGTTCAATCGATGGTTTTGAAAATAATCTATCATAATGTTGATTCCATTCGAAGTGCAATTAAAATATCGAATCAGTTTTACATATTGCAGATTATACTTAATCTTCTACCTTTGCTGAAAATTACGCACACCGTTGTCAATCCAATCCATCAAGAATTACCTTTCGCTTATTAAATTCAGCCATACCATTTTTGCACTTCCCTTCGCTTTGATTGGATTTTTTTTAGGTTTTGTGCAACCGTGGCTCCATCACGATTATTTGCCCTCATCGTATTCATATTATGCACCGTTTTATTTAGATTTGGGATTGGGGGCTAAATTTTTTTTAGTTGTTTTGTGTATGGTTTTTGCACGCAGTGCTGCTATGGCTTTCAACCGATATATAGATGAGCATTTTGATAAATTAAATCCACGTACGGCAGTAAGAGAAATTCCAGCAGGTATTATTCCCAAAAAACATGCTTTATTGTTTGTGTTTTTCAATTGTCTATTGTTTATCATCACCACTTTTTTTATTAATAAATTATGTTTTTATTTATCGCCAGTGGCCTTGTTTATTATCTTATTTTATAGTTATACGAAACGTTTTACACCGCTTTGTCATCTTGTATTGGGCGTTGGATTATCATTAGCACCTATAGGCGCTTATCTTGCTATTACAAGTCGATTTGATGTATTACCCATTCTGTTTTCTTTTACCGTATTTACGTGGGTGAGTGCATTTGATATTTTATATGCACTTCAAGATGAAGAATTTGATAAGGCTCATCAACTCAATTCAATTCCAGTATTATTGGGCCGAAAAAACGCCTTACTTGCAGCTCGTCTTCTTCATGTAATTACAGCTGGGTTTGTTGTATATACTGGTTATTACGGTCATTTTGGTTACTTGTATTGGATAGGTGCTATCCTATTTATTTCCTTGCTCATATTTCAACATACATTGGTTAAACCCAATGATATCAGTAAAATAAATCTTGCCTTTGGTACAACCAATGGCATCGCTAGTGTATTATATGCTTTGTTTGTTATAGCATCTTTATTTTTACAATAATTTATTTCTTCCAAATAACTATTGGATTGGTTGCTACAGTATCTAACCTTACTCCTTCACATAAAACGAACCCTGCGATTCCGCCTATTGTACAAACTTCATTTCCTTCTGAATCATATATAAAAGTAGCATTGTCAGCATGTTGATCACATCCATTATAAAAACTATATACAGTTCTATTGTGTAATGAAAAACTACTTACCTCCGCTCCTATACACGCATTTGATTTAAACGTTTTAATTTTATTTTTTATAGCAACAGGCACTTCACTTTTAGGTATGTAATATTTACCACAAGCTACTATAAGTAAGCTTAGCATTACGAACAAACCCCATTTCATCATAAAAAAATTTAGTATAATGCAAATTACGAAAGTACATTTGATAAAACTATTATTATGCCACGACTTTTAGCAATTGACTATGGAAAAAAACGAACTGGCATTGCTGTAAGTGATCCTCTTAAAATCATAGCGAATGGATTAACCACTGTTGATACACGTGAATTAATTTCATTTTTGAAAAAATATTTTGCAACCGAACCTGTTGAATTAGTGTTGATAGGCATGCCAAAATCTCTTCGTAACGACGATACACATGCGACCCCGTTGGTTGAAAAATTTATTGTATTGTTTAAATCAACGTTTCCAACTATACCAATACTTACATTGGATGAACGCTTTACGTCAAAAATGGCTTTTCAAACTATGATCGACAGTGGACTCAAAAAGAAAGACCGACAGAACAAAGCATTGGTAGATGAAATAAGTGCAACTATTCTTTTACAAGGTTATATGAGTGGCTTATAATTCACGCTTTATTACCAAATAGTACGATTCAGTATTTCTCAATTTAATTTACCTTTGCATGTATGATTTTACCAATTGTCGCTTATGGTCAGCCTATCTTACGCAAAGTAAGTGCAGCGATTACACCCGAATATCCTGAATTAAAAGAACTCCTTTCCAATATGTGGGAAACGCTTTATCATTCCAATGGAGTGGGACTAGCAGCACCTCAAATCAATCATGGAATTCGATTGTTTTTGGTGGATAGCTTACAAATAGTAGAAAATGCCGATGAGGAAGATAAGGATACTTACAAGGATGAGAAGCCTATCAAACAAGTTTTTATAAATCCTACGATTGTAAAACTTGAAGGGGATGAATGGAAATACAACGAAGGTTGCTTGAGTATACCTAAAGTAAGAGAAGATGTGATGCGTCCTAAAAAAGTAACGCTTACATACCAAGATGAAAATTTTGAACATCATACGCAATCGTTTGATGGAATAACAGCTCGTATTATTTTACATGAATACGATCATATTGAAGGGAAACTTTTCATTGATCATATCACGCCATTCAAACGTCGAATGTTGAAAGCCAAGCTAGATGATATCCTCAAAGGCAAAGTTCGCATTGATTATAGAATGTTATTTGTAAAATAACCTTACCCTTATTATCGTGTAATCACATAATAGATTACATAAAACCATCCAAAAAAGGCATGTAAAATTGCCCACAATACAGATTTATTTCTTGACCAAGAGGCCATGATTGCTATAATGGTTCCTACACCAATGCCTCCTCTCACAGCAGGATTCGACGCAGCGGCTTCTACTGAAAATGATGCAAAAAGTGGTGTGGAGGCTATTGTACATAGTAAAAGTAATAACATAAATTTCTTCATAACGCTGAATGATTTTGATTGTAAATATACTTTATTTAATTTTTCTTTTTGATTTAAACCTGTACAATGAAGTTCAGTAAGTCTACAAATTTTTTCTACCTACATTTGCATTCAAATTAACTTGACGTGTCATACGAATCTATTTCTGTCTTTGATATTTTTAAAATCGGTGTTGGTCCAAGTAGCTCGCATACCTTAGGGCCTTGGCGTGCTGCATTACAATTTTTAGCTTCGCAAAAAGAGCAACAAAAATTACAACATATAACTCATCTCACTGTTTTACTCTATGGCTCATTGGCCAAAACCGGTGTAGGACATGGAACCGATGTAGCCGTATTACTGGGCTTATGTGGCGAAGATCCTGTAACCTTCGATGTAAATATTATTCAATCAAGTATTGAAGATTTACATACTTCAAAAAAAATAAAACTTGATCATTCTCATTTAATCGACTTTGATCCAAAAATTCAAATTGAATTTTTGAAAGAAGAAAGTTTGCCATTTCATCCCAATGCGATGACCTTTCTTGTAACCTATTCAGATGGTAATACGATTGCGGATACCTATTATTCTATTGGTGGTGGATTTGTAGTAAAAGAAGAAAGCAATGAACTGCATCTATCAACAGTACAACTCCCATTCCCTATAGACAAATCATCCGACATTTTACATTGGTGTATGAAGACTGGATTGAGTATTGCAGATGTAGTATTGGAAAATGAACATTCTTGGAGAAGTGAGGCTGAGACTAAACAAGGTGTTCTGACCATATGGAATGTAATGCGCGAATGCATTTACCGAGGCTGTCATATTGATGGTATATTACCTGGAGGCTTAAATGTAAGCAGGCGAGCTGCACAACTCAATAAAAAATTATTGAAAGATTCTGTTTATACGACTTATGAAGAATGGATTACAGAAATAAAAAAAGGTGGACATCAATTTAAATATATTTTGGATTGGGTTAGTTGTTTTGCATTGGCTGTAAACGAAGAGAACGCTTCTTTTAGTAGAGTCGTAACTGCACCTACCAATGGTGCCGCTGGTGTAATCCCTGCTGTATTGATGTATTATATCACATTTTGCGAAGGACATGACGATGAAAAAATAATTCAATTCTTACTTTGTGCATCTGAGATTGGTTGCCTGTTTAAAAAAGGCGCAACTATCTCTGCAGCTATGGGCGGATGCCAAGCCGAAATAGGTGTTAGCAGCGCAATGGCTGCGGCAGCTTTATGCGAATGCCTAGGTGGCACACCAAATCAAGCGTTACAAGCTGCTGAAATAGCGATGGAACATCATCTTGGATTAACCTGCGACCCTATAGGTGGCTTAGTTCAAATCCCATGCATTGAACGCAATACAATGGGCGCCATTAAAGCAATTACAGCTGCACAACTCGCCTTACAAAGTAATCCGTATGATGCTAAGGTAAGCTTAGATAAAGTAGTGAGTACTATGTGGCAAACAGCATTGGACATGAATCACAAATACAAAGAAACAAGTGATGGTGGATTGGCAGTGCATGTACCACTTAGCTTACCTGAATGTTAGCCACAGATGACGCAGATAACACAGATAATACAATATGAAATTGGATCGTTTAGTTAATGTATTTTACCACAGATGACGCAGATAACACAGATAATACAATATAAAACCAGAAAGTTCAGTTAATGCATATTTCCACAGATGACGCAGATATTGCAGATACCAAACAATAACAATTTGATAGATAAAATTATAAATGATAATAAAAACATTCATCCATGTCACAAAAAAAGTCCATGTCGGAACTGGAGCGTCTTTCTTCTGATGAATTCAAATCGAGCGAAAAAATTCCTATTGTAGTAGTACTTGATGATGTACGCAGTATGCACAACGTTGGTTCTGTATTTCGTACGTGCGATGCTTTTTTGATTGAATCAATTTGTTTATGCGGATTTACACCACAACCTCCCCATCGTGATATTCAAAAAACTGCTTTAGGCGCAACCGAAACCGTTTCATGGAAACATTATAGTTGCACTAAAGATGCTATCCTGGAACTTAAAAACCAAGGGTATCTTATTTATTCGATAGAACAAGTACATGACAGTATCCCATTACATGAATTCAAATTAGACAAATTGTTACGGTACGCATTTGTATTTGGCAATGAAGTAAATGGCGTTGATGAAGAAATTATTAAATTGAGTGATGGGGTGATTGAGATTCCACAACTAGGATCAAAACACTCTTTGAATATTTCTGTCAGTACTGGTATTATTTTATGGGAAATGATTCGTCAACTTATTTAATTTTTACAAAAATTTTAAGTCTAAGTATTATTATATTCGCATTCGTCAGATGAAACAGTTTCTTGTTTTTTATTGGATATTTATATTTTGCTTTTTATGCAATGGCGTTCTTTATTCCCAAAAACGTCAGGCAGATTCATTGCGATATAAGCAGATGGAATATAATAAAAAACAAGCTGAATTAGCACGACAAAAGCAACAAGGCAATAAGCCTTTTTCAAATAAGACCGAAATTGTAAGCTATGACAGCCGTGGTAATAAAATAGAAACGGCCACTCAAAAAAATGGTGAAAAAGTAACAACAACAACCATTACGATACCTTCTGCATTGAATAGACCTTTTAATGCTGATACCATTGATAAAGATTCAGTTTCTATTAAAGTATTTAAGTCAAAATATCGAATGAATGTCTATTATAAAGGGAAAGTACTTACAGCTTATAAATGTGTATTTGGACCTAATTGTACTATGCAGAAATTACAAGAAGGTGATCGTCGTACACCCGAAGGTACCTTTACCATCTTGGATGTAAAAGGTCATGATAAATGGGAAAAATTCATGTTGCTTGATTATCCCAATGAAGAATCAAGGCGAATATTTGAAAACGCCAAAGTCAATGGATTGGTTCCCGAAAGTGCTCGTATAGGTGGTGCAGTGGGAGTTCATGGCATTTGGCCTAATGGAGATAATGTGATTGACCTTAAACACAACTGGACCGATGGTTGTGTATCAATCAAAAACAAAGATGTAGAAGAATTATCCAAAATAGTAAAACCAGGGTTTACAAAAATTACAATTATGCGATAATCCTTTCTTTGATTTTACAAATGAGTTTATTCCTTTTGCTCTTTTGTTTATGAGTACTTCATTCTTATCGAGTCAATTATTGTATCAACTTCACTGTGAAACATGCCTGTCCGCCGTGGTAGGAAGTTAGCTGTTTTTTCCTTTGATTATTAATGAACGTAAGCATTGAGGCTGCCACGCAAGGCCTCGCAGAGACGTTTAATGAGGTGCTTACAGGACGAGACGGCACTTTTAAACTGTTATAGTAAAGCAATACCTATCCCACCCGTCGAGAAGCCAATTGTAATACAAACGAGAAGATTATTATATCACCGTCATGGCGAGGCACGACGCCATCTGTATTACAAACAATATGATTCTTATGTGAACGCCATCGGGAAGTCAAGTGTGTTAATCTCCGTCATGGCGAATCAAGCTTATCCGATGTGTCGAAAGCCATCTGTATTGTTAACGAGATGATTATTTATTTAATCGTTTCATTAAAAAACCGCCCTCCATTGCTGAAGGGCGGTTTCTGTCTTTATACTTTATTCTAAGTTCTTTCTATCCGCCACGGCGGACTTTTAGCATATTAGTCATTCTTTTTCACTTTGCTCACATGAGTCAACTGATCGTTTTCGAACACTTGTACTGTGTATACGCCGCTTGCAATATCACCTAAGCTTAAGCTTAGTTTGTTCATGCCTGCTTCGCTACGTGCTTGTACTTGTTTCACGATACGACCGCTCATATCCAATACTTTCACTGTTGTATTTTGAACTTTGCTTGTATACAAATCGATGTTCAATACATCTTGTGTTGGATTTGGATAGATACTCACCGTGCTACCATTGGTACCCCAAATGATGTCTACAACTTTTGCATTCATTGTGCTATGGTTGTCGATGTCTACTTGTTGTAGTCTATAGTAGTTGTGACCCAATTGTGGTTTTGTGTTCTCGAAGTTATAGTTCAAGATACTTGAGCTATTGCCATTCGCTGCTTGACTGTTCACCTTTGCAATAGTTGTAAAGTTCACACCATCGGTACCATGTTGTAGATTGAAGTAAGCATTGTTTTGCTCGCTTGCTGTGGTCCACTCTAGCATGTCGCTGTTGTTCATTTTACGGCCACTGAAGTTCGTG
>JBIIJQ010000101.1:0-7082 GCA_044233655.1 Chitinophagaceae bacterium
CGGAGTTCCTCCTAGTACACCAGCTGTTATAACACCTGTTGGACTTCCTGCACAACCAAATTGTACAGATACAGTAGATGTTAAAGCAGGTAATACTGTAAATGTAATATTTGATCCAACTGGCATGGCATTGTTGCAATTATCAATCAGGGTATTCCCATCAGTACCATTTTTTACGGATAAGATGTAAGTACCCGCAGCTAGTCCAGTTGAAAAATTCAATGTAAATAAGTTTGAAAAATTACTCCCTGCAGCACAAGCCACGCTACTGGCAGAAGTGATAGTGGCTGCAGCAGGTGCTAATTGAAAATCACTACCATTGGTTAAAAAAGAATTGCATTTAATATTTTCAGATAAAAGGACTTTCATACTTGTAGGTGCATTACAGCCACTTGGAAGTGTATCACTTTTAATTGTAGGCGCTTGGTTGTCAATGACTTGACATGTAGAACCTGTAAAATCAAGCGTATAGCCACTTGCACTGCCTGATGCATTATTAATTAGTATGACAAACGTTTGCCCAGAAACTGCATTGATAGCGCTACTGTAGGAAGGTCCTGGAGCACCTATAGAAGGGATAGCAGATGCAGTAGATAATCCAGTAAGTCCGCCTGGGCTTGAATTGGCCAATGAGGCATAATTACATCGAATGGGAGCAAGACCTGCAGTAATAGCGGCACATGATTTATCTGTTAAGTCCCAAACTGCAAAATCATAATCGCTTGATGTGTTGGGTGTAATTGAAAATATTAAATTTCCTGGAGAAGACACATTGATAATATACCAAACAGAATTGTTTTCACCAGTTGTAAGACAGCCTTGGTTGGATGCATTCAACTCATTGATAGTACCTACTCCTGAATAAGCATTATTTTGAGCATATACATTTTGACATACTGGAATAGCTCCCATACAATTTTGAACAGGGGCTTGTGAATAGGTATTGAATGAAATACCAAATAAAAAAAAGAAAAATAGGATAGACTTATACATAGTGTTTACTGCCTAAAATTACTTGAAAACATTCAATCTAGGTTGTTTCGATATGATTTTTATGTAAAATATTACAGACTTGTGACAAAAAACGTTCCAAAAACATTCTGAATTTTAGATTTAACACAGAAATTAATAAGATGGGTATCATTTCTTACTGAATGTAGCTTTTATGAAATAAATTCGATTGCTATTCTGAATAATCAATTTGTACATTACATTTGCAACTCTTATTCATTTTTAAAAACAAATTATAAATGCCATATTTATTTACATCTGAATCTGTTTCAGAAGGACATCCAGATAAAGTAGCCGATCAAATTTCTGATGCATTGATTGATAATTTTCTTGCATATGATGCTAATTCGAAAGTAGCATGCGAAACCTTAGTAACAACTGGTCAAGTAATATTGGCTGGAGAAGTGAAATCTGAAGCCTATTTAGATGTACAAGAAATTGCTCGAGAAGTAATTAAGAAAATAGGATATACCAAATCTGAGTATATGTTTGAAGCCAACTCGTGTGGAATCCTATCAGCTATACATGAGCAAAGCGCTGATATCAATCAAGGAGTTGATCGAAAAGTAAAAGCTCAAAGTTTTGAAAGCAAAGCCAATGCACAAGGTGCCGGCGATCAAGGTATGATGTTTGGCTATGCTACCCGTGAGACAGACAATTATATGCCATTGGCACTTGATTTGGCACATAAAATATTACAAGAATTATCTAAAACTCGTCGTGCTGGTAAAGAGTTGAAATACCTTCGCCCTGATGCAAAAAGTCAAGTGACGATTGAGTACGATGATAATAATAATCCAATTCGAATTGATACAATTGTAGTATCTACTCAACATGATGATTTTGATAAAGAAGCTAAGATGTTGGCTAAAATCAAAAGTGATATTATCAGTGTGATTATTCCACGCGTAAAAAAACAATTGAAACCAGCTATCCAAAAATTGTTTGACGATAAAATCACCTATCATATTAATCCAACTGGAAAGTTTGTAATTGGTGGACCTCATGGTGATACTGGATTGACAGGTCGTAAAATTATTGTAGATACGTATGGTGGTAAAGGTGCTCATGGTGGTGGTGCTTTCTCTGGTAAAGATCCAAGTAAAGTGGATCGTAGTGCAGCTTATGCCACTCGACATATTGCCAAAAACTTAGTAGCAGCTGGACTTTGCGATGAAGTACTTGTGCAAGTATCGTATGCAATCGGTGTGGCTAAACCTTGTGGTTTGTTTTTAAATACTTATGGAACTGCCAAAGTGAATAAAACAGATGGTGAAATAGCTCGTATTGTAGAGAAAATATTTGATATGCGTCCTTATGCAATCGAACAACGATTGAAATTGCGTAATCCAATCTATTCTGAGACGGCATCTTACGGTCATATGGGTCGTAAATCAGAAGTAGTAACGAAAGTATTCAACAAAGGAAAAGCAAATGAAAAGAAAGTACAAGTTGAATTATTTACGTGGGAAAAAGAGGACTTTGTGCCACAAGTGAAAAAAGCATTTGGCATTAAATAAGTAAAAAAAATATTTTTAAAAGGTCACTCACAAAGTGGACTTTTTAACGTCTAATAACATTAGAAATAAAAAAACATAAAACATGAAAAAACTTATTACACTATCTTTTTTGTTATTAGCATTTATAGCTACTAAAGCACAGGTGAAGTATCCTTATAGCTTTACTAAGTTAAACGCACCCTATGCCAATTTAGTAGGTGCTACTAACCTCACCTCTGGAGTTTCTTGGGATGATACTACGATTGTTGTTCCTGTTGGATTTAATTTTAAATGGGCGTTGGAAAATCGTATTGTTGATTCTATCACAATAGACTCATACGGTATGCTTTATAAGCCTTCAGATTTTGATGTTGTCAATGATTTTCCTACTCGGATTATGATGCCTTACCAGGTAGATTTAGCTGATCGATCATTCAATACAAATCAAATCGCAGTTTCTCCTATTTCTTATCAAACTACAGGAAATCCTGGGAGTAAAATATGTAAAATAGAATTTAGAAATGCAGGCTTTTACAGTGATTCTACAGGAATGGATTCAACCAATTTTCAAATTTGGTTATACGAAGGGTCGAATGTGATTGAATATCGATATGGTCCTCAATCAGTCGCAGACATTGCAACAAGTTTCGATGGAGAAAATGGACCTTGGATTAATTTAACATATCAAGCGACTACTAATATTGCAAATCAGACGATTGCATTGGACACGTGTACATATATAGCCGGCAATGCATCTACGGCGGCTGCGGTTAATCCTACTACAGCTGTCAATTTACTTTTACCTCCATCCGATTTCGCATTTGTAGGTTTGCCCAACAATGGTCAAGTATTTCGATTTGCACCAAAATCAATTGGAGCTTCTGTGAATGAAATTGAAGCACTCTTTGCAAGTATAAAAGTATATCCAATCCAAATCAATGAATCAGTTTATATAGAACATCAAGGACAACTTGCATCAGCAATGGTGGTTGATATCAATGGTAAAATTATTTTATCAGAGAAAAATATAGTGAATAAAACTCAACTCAATACATCTTCGTTGAGCAATGGAATCTATCTATTGAAATTGACAGATTATAATTCCAATACTAAATCGTATAAATTGATTAAATAGATTACTGATAATCTATATCAGCAGGGGATTCAGGTTCGATGTCAATATCAGCTTGAATCCCTTTTTCGTTTTGTTCTTGCAGGCTCAACATATCCGTATGAGTTGTTTGAAGCCAAGTACCACGTTGAAGTCGTAAAACTTGAATATGCAAATGATGATTTTTTTCTATTGATGCCTCAAATTCTCCCGTTGGCATCGAAGGATTTATAGTAAGTTCCAAGTCTTCTGAATCTTGTCTTATTTCAGCCAATGTTACGTTGTGAAGATATTGTTCTTTCTTAGCGTTTCCTTCTTCGGTATGATGTGGTTTTTTGTAAAACTCAATTTTCAAATGACTAAAATGTTGTTGGAAAGCTTGTTGTATTTTTTGTATAGTAGAATTTGATTTTAAGATTAGTTTCATGGTTTGAATTAATTTGATTGAGATGTTTTATTATTATATATCACAAAGATATTTCGACTTATTTCAGTATAATAATGATATAAATCATCTTGTTCTTCTCCGTTTAGTTACTTAAATTATAGAGATTGCTTCGTTCCTCGCAAAAACGATATTTATGATGATTTCGTCACTGCGAGGAACGAAGCAGTCTGAATTTAATTCATTAAGAAAAAAACTTAGATAATTCAATCAACTCAAAAGTTCTGTAGGAACTTATTTACCCCAACCTAGCCAATCGTTTGCATTGGCATATACCATCAAAATAAGTAAAAATATCATACCTGCTATTTGCGCATATTCCAATATTTTTTCGTTGGGTTTGCGACGGGTAATCATTTCGTACAATGTAAACATTACATGTCCACCATCGAGGGCAGGTATCGGCAACAAATTCATAAAGGCTAAAACAATGGATAAAAAAGCCGTCATACTCCAAAACGACTGCCAATCCCAAACGCCAGGGAAGGCGTTGGCAATGGATTTGAATCCGCCGAGTCCTTTGTAAGCACCCGTTTTAGGATTCAAAATCATTTTAAATTGAGCGATATACATGCTTAATTTTTCGATGGTTTTGTTCCAGCCAGCTGGGATAGATTCTATAAAGCCATACTTTTTGGTTTCGATTTTTAATAAACCAAGACTATCCATTTTTTTCAGGTCGTAAAAAATGGGAACAATGCCTAGCTTACGATCATCCATGAAAGAGGATGTAAGTTGTAATGTATCTGTTTTTCTCAATACAGTTAATCGGGCAGAATCGCCTGTCGTATTTTGCAATACAGTTCTGATTTCATCAAAATAATTGACCGGTGTTCCATTGACTGCCAATACCACATCCCATTCTTTTAATCCAGCTTTCATAGCAGGTGTATTGTCTATTCCATCAAAAGAACCTATCAAGGCAGGCACACGAGGATCCATCATCATAGTACCTTTCTTTTTGCGACTAATCATATCGCCAATCAAACTTTCAGGAAATGTAAGATTCACTTCTTGTTCGTTGCGAAGTATTTTGGCTGATTTACCTGTGATAACTGCATAGGTAAGATTGTCTAAATATTCAATGGGTTTACCATCTACAGCCACTATTTTATCACCTTGTTGAAATCCAATTTTGTAAAAGATACTATCTTGAAAAGTAATGCCATATTTCATCGATGAAATAGGCACTTTTTGTTCGCCCCATACAAATAAAACCATGGCATAAATAATAATAGCAACAATCACATTCATGATAATACCACCCAGCATGATAATCAATCGTTGCCAAGCTGGTTTGCTTCTGAATTCCCAGTCTTTGGCAGGTTGTGCCATCGCTTCTTTATCGAGGCTTTCATCAATCATCCCTGATATTTTAACATAACCTCCTAATGGAAGCCAACCTACACCATATTCGGTATCACCTATTTTCTTTTTGAACAATGAAAACCAAGGGTCAAAAAAGAGATAAAATTTTTCGACTCGACATCCAAACCATTTGGCAGTGATATAATGTCCAAACTCATGGAGTATCACAAGGATACTCAATGCTAAAATTAATTGTCCGGCTTTTACACCAACTACAGCCCAGTCTATTGCTAATAAATGCATGTTTTTTTTCTAAAGTTTAAATAAGTGAAGATGCGTATTTACGTGTCTCGGTATTGCTTTCTATATAATCGTTGAGGCCAGGTAGTTCGATATGGCTTATTTTTTCAAGACATTTCTCGATGATGTCACTCATTTCGAGAAAACTAATTTTATTTCTTAGAAAAGCATCTACCACCACTTCGTTGGCTGCATTGAGTATACAGGGCGCATTGCCACCTTGATACATAGCATCTTTTGCAAGTGCAAGATTACGGAAAGTTTTTGTATCTGGCGCTTCAAAGGTTAGAGAAGGATAATTTTTAAATTCTAATCGCTTGTGGTTATTCTTAATGCGATTTGGGAAACCCATCGCATATTGAATAGGCAATTTCATATCGGGTAAACCCATTTGAGCTTTCACACTGCCATCTTCAAACTGTACCATGGAGTGTATAATGGATTGTGGATGTACCAATACGTCGATTTGATCATTCTGAAGTCCAAAAAGCCATTTAGCTTCAATCATTTCTAGTCCTTTATTCATCAAACTGGCCGAATCAATGGTGATTTTGGCACCCATCGCCCAGTTAGGATGTTGCAAGGCATGATCTTTTTTTACATTGATCAGGTAATTTGGTTTTTTACCTAAAAATGGACCACCAGAGGCTGTTAATATAATTTTTTCAACAACGTTTTGATGTTCACCTACCAAACATTGAAAAATAGCAGAATGTTCACTGTCAACGGGTATCAATAGGGATTTGTGTTTAATCACCATTTGTGTCACTAAATCGCCCGCTACCACGAGGGTTTCTTTATTGGCCAATGCAATTTGCTTACCTGATTCAATGGCGGCCAAGGTTGATGATAAGCCAGCATAGCCCACAATGGCGGCCAGCATGAGGTCGTATACATCACTCGCCGCAACTTCAATCAAGGCTTTTTCGCCTGCGTATACTTTGATTCCAAGAGGTGATAAGGCATTGTTGACTTTGCTATACAAGGTTTCGTTGCTAATGACGACTATGTTGGGTTTGAATTCTATCGCTTGCTCAATCAATAAATCAACATTGTTATGCGCTGTGATAACCTCTGCTGAAAATAAGGTGGGATTTTCTCGGATGACTTCTAATGTTTGGGTTCCAATAGAACCCGTGCTGCCATATACGGCGATTCTTTTACTCATGAAGGGTTGAAAACGATTTCTTAAGGGGTTAAAGTTACTACAATATCAAGAATAATAAGTTTATACATTTTTTTTAACGCCAATTTAAACTTCGATACCTTTGCTAAGTCTTAGTTAACAAATAATATAAAAAATGAAATACACAAATTTTAAGCTTGGATTGGTAACGATCGCACTTACAAGCAGTCTGTTATTTAGCTCATGTCGCAGAGATAAAACAATAATACAGACAATGACACC
>JBIIJQ010000102.1:0-7013 GCA_044233655.1 Chitinophagaceae bacterium
ATTTAAAACCCAAAGACGAAATAGAATTACAATTACCAATTGCTTACCAAGACGAATTGAATCCAATAATTAAGACGTTGCAAAAACAAAGTTTCGCAACTTCAGTTTCATTTGTAAGCGAGCTTGTTGAAAAGTCGATTACATTTATGGTAGACAAAATGCAATGTAGTTTTACGACTGAAAAAGAAATCGACACTTCGCAACAAAAGGAACAATTGGAAAAAGAACGAGACTACTTGAATGGATTTCTACTAAGTGTAGAAAAGAAACTCAGCAATGAACGTTTTATACAAAATGCGAAACCAGAAATTATTGAAATAGAAGTTAAAAAGAAGAATGATGCCATTGAAAAATTGAAAATCATTGAAGAAAGTCTTAACTTGCTTTAGTATTCGATATGAAAAAGAAACTTTTTAAACTATTTGCAGGGCTTTGTTTGTCATTCGTTGTAATTTCATTCACCTCTGGCGAAGGAGATGAACGACAAAATGCGTCGAAATCTAAATTCATTACCTATTTAGGTTGTGCAATCACAGATTCGGTATTTGTAGACAAAAACTTGTTTGATAGCTTAGTTGCATTACCCATTTGTGCCAAGGATAGTAACAATAACTATTGCAAAGTACAGAGCTTCGAAATTACCTATGCCGAACGTGGGCTTTATCAAGATTCGACAGGACTACCTATTGTTGTAACTGACTACTCATCCGTTACATGTAAAGGCGATACAATACCTACTGCATGGAAACAAATTTTTCATGACAGAAGTTACAAGGGCGATACCATTTATTTCGACAAGGTTATAGCCAAATCACCTGATCAGAAAATGCGATTATGCAAAGGGTTGAAGTTTGTAATAAAATAAATATACGATTCAATGCATCTTTCTAAACATCCTCATCTTTATATCATAGCAGGATGTAATGGTGCGGGAAAAACAACTGCGAGTGAAACTATATTACCAGAGATTTTGCAATGCAAGGAATTTGTAAATGCGGACAATATAGCACGTGGTTTATCTCCATTTAACGTGGAGTCTGTTGCATTCGAATCAGGCAGAATCATGCTTACTCGAATTAATGAATTATTACACTCAAAAACAGATTTTGCTTTTGAAACAACCCTTTCATCACGAACCTATGTTTCGTTGGTGAAACAAGCTAAAATGCTCGGATATAATGTAACGCTGTTATTCGTTTGGCTCGAAAATATACAAATTGCATATGACAGAGTCGCATTAAGAGTAAAAAAAGGTGGGCATAATATTCCTTTAGTCGTTATAGAAAGGAGGTACCAACGTGGTCTTAATAATTTTTTCAATTTATATATTCCAATTGTCGATTCATGGTTATTGGTTAACAATTCAAATGATCGACTAGAACGAATAGCCTATGGTGAAAAAAATTTTGCTGAGAATATAGAAAATCAATATCTTTGGAATCAAATAAATTCAAATTATAATGGGTACAACAGTCAGTAAAGAACACATGGACTTTATAGAAAAAGTTACTCTGGGATTTAAAATTTCGTATGAAAAATTAGTACGAGAGTCGGCTCTTCACAATGAATCATTGGTGATGAGTGTCAATGGTGTTTCTACACAAATTCCTGCAACTGAATTACTTAAACGGCTAGAAGAAAAAGAACAGAAATAAACTAGTTCTATTTCAATTCTTCATATAAACGAGTCGTATCTCCTAATTGAAAATACTGTTTATTCAATGTAGAAATCTTTTCTTTTTCGCCAGCCCGGAACCAGTATTCATCTGTTGCTATTGGATTCACTTCGGACATCTTTTCTTCTATCGGGAAAATGGTCACTTGCTTAGTATAGTGTTTCATTGAAGACATCATCAAACTATAATAAGGTATATCCCAATCCATCATCTGTCGCAGTTCAGGATAACTTGATTTGAAAATATAAAATTTACTGCCTTGTTGAAACTGTCCTTTTTGTATCCATGCTTCCACCATAGCTTGTTTAGCAGTATAAAATTCGGCTATCTCTTTCTGCTTCCACATTCGATTGAAAATAACAACAAGTAATAAAAACGTGAAGCCTCCTTTCACAATCTTATTCGATAGATTTGCATAAAAGTCCAATACAAACGGTATGAAAATGATGGGAACTATTAAATAATAAACTTGTTCGTGATAACGAGTAAGTTCTTCGATATTATAACTAAAATTAATCAACAACATCGCTCCAGCAAAAAAGGAGGCAACAACAAAAAATTTCAACAACGATTTAGAATAAAAATAATAACTTAGGATAAGTACAAGCCCAATCAAAACTTCATAATAATGTGAGAATAGAAATTGGATGCGACGAATAATATGCTCTTTCTGAAATAACATTTCATAGGTCTTATTATGTTCCAAATCAAATATCCAATTCATTTTACCACTTTCGTACTCGCTAGCAGTCAGTTTTTTAAATAAAATAAACAATGGGATTAGAAGAAGAAATGGAATATACTTTTTGACATTTCTATATTCGATATAATCTAAGGCCAATATAAAAATTGCAAGTATAGCATTGAACGGGTGGCTCATTATTATCATTGCAAACAAGAATAACGACAGTATATTGGATTTAATGGATAACCTACTATGTTCTTTTAATATAAAATAAAATAAAACGGCTAGGGCTGTTCCATAATATTGTTCAAAAATAGGACATACAAAACCATATACAACACCTATTAATTGCAAAAGCAATAACAATAACCATGGATAGATTGATTTATATTTTTTTAATATTACGAACCCTATCAAATAAAAGTATACAACATGCCATACAGAAAAAATAATTGCCATTACCTTCAGTGGTGCGCCCATATTGCTTAATAGATACACAGGCAACTCTGCAATAGCCAATACATACCGTTGGTGTTCAACATGAAACTGTTGCTGATTAAGAGTTTTAAAGAAATAGTAACTCGTATCACTTAACAATCGCTCTTGAAAAAACAGTATAGTCATTGCTATAACAAACAAATACGAGACTTGTATAATCCAAAAAAGTATTGAACGATATTGTCCTATCATAAATCAAAGATAATACGCCAAAGCATCGAAAATTAAAAAAAGACCATCCTTGTATAGATGGCCTTTTGATTGATTTGGTTAGTGAAAAATCTTATTCGATTGTAATCGTACGTGTAAGTGCAACTTCATTGATAGTATAAATTTGCTTTCCACCCAATGTATGTGATGTCATATTCCATGGTGCAATAATGATTACACCTGTTCCTTTACCCGCGCTTTGAATTTCAGATGCACTGAATGTAACTGAACTCGTATTTCCTGCCATTCGTTTTATAATAGTAGTGGATGAGCCACTTAATTGAAAATACACAGAATCAGAATTTGAAATAGAGCTTACAGTACTTAACGTAAAGCTATTGGCCGAATTAATTGTGGTAGCACTTCCACTGATATCATCTGCAACTGGCATTCCTTGAGCAGATGCATCATACGTAAATCCCGACAATGATCCACCACCTACTACTGACCAATCAATATTTCCTGACAAATCTATCCCTGTAATATCAGTTGCACTTGGTGTAAATACATAACTATTGTTTGATTGTTTTGTCAACGCTTTAGTATTCAATGTTACTGCACCAGCATCATTGTATGACCCTGTTGATAAATTTCCAAAAACAGCTACTCCTGTACCTAACGTAGTAGTAATTGGGAAACCTCCAACTGTCATTTTTGAAACTGTTTGCACAGCTACCAAGGCCCCGTCACCTCCTGCTGGGAGTGGCGTAGTAGCACTAGTATTGTTATTGGATGGAGTTGTATTCGGTGTTGTTGCTTTTTTATCGCATGAAGCAAATAAGATTACTCCTAAAGACATTACTAAAAATAATTTTTTCATATGGTTTGTTTTTATTTATTCATTTATAATGCAAAGTTGCTTTGTATTTGCATTCGATACAATACCATGATTAGGGTATTTTAATAAAATAAAAAGTAGAGTACATTCGATTTCTCCATGTACCATTTCAATATAAATTGAAACACTATTTGTTGAATTTATTCTTTAAAAATTCAAATCTCATTTTACGTTATAACTGAAAAAATCCATTATTTAAAAATATTGACACGCTTGATTAATAGTATAAACTGAATATGTATATCGATATCCGTTCTACTAATTTCAGATTTATTGATATCAAAGCACTTATTTGAAGATTCAATATAAAGTATTAAATACAATTATATAATAAGGCCGTCTCATTGAAATATCGTTAAGACGGTCTTAGTAATAAAATATAAGATTTTATTTTTTAGTCAATTTTTCGACTATTATCAAACTTTTATTTTCGATGATTTGTACTGAATACATTCCAGTTGCAAGCTCATGAATATCTAATTGAATCGAATTAAGACCTTGCTTGCCATCTATTGATTGTTGTATTAGTACTCTACCGCTTATATCCACTATTTTAATAGTTAGTGTAGAAGTAATATTGCTTTTGATGTCAATATTCAACACATCATTTGCAGGATTTGGATACATTTCTATATTATTATTTACCTCTTGACTCAATTTAATCACATTCGAGAATGACTCACTTTTGTCAATATCAATACTTTTTAATCTATAATAATTTGCACCATTTATTGGTGTTTTATCATTGTAACTGTAGTTGTTTTTTCCAGTGGCTCCAGTGGGAGTTGCTGGAGAAATTGTAGCAATAGATTCAAAGTTAAATCCATCATTACTGCGTTCAAGTTGATATGACCCCAAGTTGATTTCGTTTTCTGTTTCCCACATAATTCTATTATAAGATCTGAGAGCTTCGCCTTCAAAACTGAGTAATGAAATTGGCAATGGTGCAGCAATTACAAAATTATTGTTTGAAATATCGTAAAAGATATTACCTAGAGCCTCTACTTTTATTCTTGCAGCGCCTGTAGGCGTATTGGGCAATGTTATAAGCTGACTACCGTCATTGGGCGTACTCGCCAACAACACTTGTGGAAATGGTAATTCCACCATCAGTAGACAATGATATTTTTACATTGGGAGTCCCAACATTAGTGCCATTCACCGACCACGTAATTGTTTGTGTTGTAAGTGGGCTAAAAGTTCCACTTAAATTAGTAGTTTCTAAAAATGGCCCTATTCCTCCATTGATTGTAATAGTTACACTTCCAAATGAAACACCACCACCAGCAACATTATTATCTCTTACAGTACATCGATGAGTTGTAGCTATACCGATAGAGGGTAATTTATCTCCACGTGCTGTATTCGTTCCATTTAAAATTGCTGATAGCAATGGATAATTCCTGGTTCCAGTAGCTGTTGCTTCATATGTTCTAAAAAACGGAGGCTGAGTTGTGTTTAAAAAAGTTGAAGGGACGGGTGTTATTAAACCAATGTTTGTACCTTCCCAGCAATAAGTTAAATTATCTCCATTTACATCTGTAGCAGTGCAGGTCAAAGCAAAGGGCGTTGATTTTGGAATTGTAAAGGCAGAAGGCATAGTGACAACTGGAGGTGTATTCCCAGTTACAGTCGATGTGCCGCAACTAGTTGTTCCCATATAAGTTACTGCTTGTGAATAATTTATAGAATGAAATTGTAATATAGGACCATTTGTTGTTGAAGTAAAATAATTATCATCCCCATTGTCACTACAAGTGAACCCATAACTCATAATAGTAGCACCAGCTCCTACCTCTACAGAGGTAGCAGGCTCTCTCGTAGTACAAACAGGACTAGAACTATTATAAGAATGAGACATATTAAATTGATGTCCTATTTCATGGGCCAATGTTTGATCAAAAAATACTTGTGAAAATGGAGTACCGCCTTCGCCAGAAACTCCTTGCGCTTTATCCCCAGTAATACATAAGGCTGGTGAAATAGCAATACCTCCTCCAGAAGTACCGATACCATCAAAGCTTAATGCATGTCCAATATCATAGTTTAAATCACCAATCACATTATCAATATTTGTTTGATTCTCAGTCAGCATTGCCGACTGATCATTGTTTGTATATGGATCGGTAGTAGCGTTTGTATATATTAAATTTGTACCGCTAACAAGTGTAAATGCAACAGCAAGTTCATTTCTATAAATTGCATTGATAGTGTTTACATAATTAACAACTCGATTCAACCCTCCTATTGCTGTTCCCCCATGAACAGCTGTAAATTCTCCAGTAACCGCAATAGCCAATCGATAAGTTTTTAAGTTTGCCCCAGTATTATTTCTAGTTTTTTTATTATTGCTACTCTCGTCTAATTTCAGTTCTATTTTCTTTTGTCTGTCCAATGGCAATTCACCAATATTGCAACTAGGATTTCTTGGTTTTAATTGTTTAGGAACAATTACATCTTTAGTAAAATAATTAAAATAAAAATTAGATTTTACTTTAGTATAAGGTTCGAAATAAACTACATCCCCCTCAACATTTAATATTATTGCTGAAAACCCATCCGATGTAAGTGTAATTCTAATAACAGCCTCTTTATGGAGTTGACTATTACCTGAATAAGTCTTAATTTCAGGATGTTGAGCAGCCACCTCTAAAGATAAAATTGGCGATTCCACAATATTAAATATTTCAAATTCTCCATTTGGAAGTGGAATTTCTAGAGGAATTGTTTTGCCATTACTTACAAACTCTAAAGGTGCGTTTTGCAAATATCTTCTCAGGCCTTGTTCGTCTAATTCGAAAGTCTTGTATTTTTTAATACTATGAACAACGTCAACTGCATCAGGCAACTGGGCGCGTTTGGTAGTTTTAAAATAATTGTTTATTCCGAACAAATTAGTGTTCCCAATAATAAATAGGCATAATAAAATAATAAATTTAGTTTTCATGATTGTTGGTTTAGATTATAAATGTAATCTAATATTTTATTGAATCTCCGCTTCTTTACCACTACGTAAACTGGATGGGTAGTTGGAGTTGAACTTTGTACTCAAATTATAAGTACAATGAATATTTTAAATTTCATGAATGAGTTTTCGACTATTGAA
>JBIIJQ010000042.1:0-25608 GCA_044233655.1 Chitinophagaceae bacterium
CAATTTCGGTTTCCATGTTTTTGTCCCAGCTGTTCCATTTTTTTAC
The DNA here is from genome assembly GCA_044233655.1 of Chitinophagaceae bacterium. Classification (GTDB taxonomy): domain Bacteria; phylum Bacteroidota; class Bacteroidia; order Chitinophagales; family Chitinophagaceae; genus OLB11. Next base: position 47 of record JBIIJQ010000042.1, read on the forward strand.
AGTGAGTATTATTTCTCTACCGTTAGTAAACATATCATCAAAATGAGATTGCAGTTGTGCAGCAAAAGGATCAATGTTTGCTAAAATTGCATTTTGAAGTAAGACTGGAACAATATCTGTATTATTTGGAGTTCCGTTTCCTGTTGAAGAGGCAATACGCTTGCTAGTGTATGCATCAAACGCTTCTAATACAAAAGATATCACTTTGCCATTATCGGTTTTAGTTACTTTCCACCATATTTGAATAATAATATCTGCTTTGGCTCTATTTTTTAATTTATCCAATGGACTTTCGGAAATGGAAGAACCACTCGCAGTGCTTGTAGTCATATTATCTTCAGCATTACGAGCTTCAATTGCTTTCAGTTCCTGCTCTGCATCTTTTAGCGGAAAGCCCCTGTCAATCATTAATGACCCTATTTTGGAAATCACCTGTCCGATTTCGGTGTCTTCTTGAAAGGCCTGTTTGTAATTAGGTACTTTTTGTTTAGTACCTTGATTGTCGAACTCAGTATTAAAAAACCGTTGTTCACACCAATTGTCACTTGGCAAAATCATGAGGGTAGGCTTTTTGGCCTGTGCAAATACAACATTTGTTGAAGCTAGCATGTTAAGAGCAATTATTAAGAGATGTAATTTTTTCATATTAAAAACCATTAGTTAGTGATTTGATTATTTTTTGTTCTTCTAGGTATTTGCGTAGTTCATTTTTAGATATTGATACTTGGTATACTTTCCAATTCTTAACTCCAAAGTTAGCTGGCAATGTTGTTTCAGTAGCAGAGCTTCTCGTCAACATAGACCATTTGCCTTTTTTAGAAAAGAAACTTTTTTCAATTGTTTTGAAATTTTCTTGTTCTTCTGATTTGTTTAAAATTGGAGGTTGAGTTGAACATCCATTACTTCCATCAATTCCTGAAAATAGAATAGCATGAATGGCATCTTTTCGTGCTTGTTCGGGTTTGTATTTGGCACCTTTTTTCGTGTCCCATATTTTTATGGTAACATAACCATCTGTTTCGATTGTTACGCACTCGGTTTGATAATTTCTGTTATTGCTAGTAAATGAAAGAAGCATTAAGCTACTCAACGCCAAAATCCATAATCCGTATTTTCTAATTCTCATATTTTCCTATTTTAAAGTTCAAATTGACTCTTTTTGTCGGTCTTTCTACCAATGAACGCTAACTTACTTATAACCGCTACTTATAGCGGGTTTCATACCCGTAGTTAGTAGCATACCCGCTATAAATAATTGTTAATGCTCTACAAATATAATTTTTAATTTGGTTACAAATCATCGAAAGGGCTTTTTATTTTCTGAATTTCTCTTGTGCTTACATGGGTATATATTTCGGTGGTTTTACTGCTATTGTGTCCCAAAAGTTCTTGTATATAGCGCAAATCGGTACCTGCCTCCAATAAGTGTGTGGCATAGCTATGTCTTAGCCAATGCAATGTAACAGGTTTTGTTATTTTGGCTTTGATCAAGGCTTGTTTTAATACTTGTTGCAAACTTCGCTCGTCGTAAAGAGTGCCTGCTGTTTGCCCTTCAAATAAATAAGTGTTGGGCTTATATGCTTGATAGTATATTCTCAGCATGTCCAATATCTTTTCGCTCAATGGGACTATTCTATCTTTTTTGCCTTTAGCCTGCTTTATGATCACAATTCCTCGTTTACTGTCAATATGTAGGGGTTTCAATGCTAGTAATTCACCGCATCGCATTCCACAACTATAAATCATACTCAACATGGTTTTGTGTTTGATATTCGTATGCGCTTCCAATATCATTTTCACCTCTTCCTTGCTCAGCACATTGGGGAGTGTTTTTTCTTTCTTGGGTCGGTGTATCAGCGATACATCCATCTTTCGATGTTCGATGGTAGTATAGAATTTTTTCACACCATTTACCAGTTGATTTTGGTACGAAGAGGATAATCCTTTTTTTAATATATAATCATTGTTGAATCGTATCAAATCACTATTGTCTATTTCTTCAATTGCTTTTTCATTGTAATAGGCCAAAAAAGTTTTCAATGCCTCGGAGTAGGTGTTCACAGTGCTTTCACTCAATCGTTTCGATCGCATCCATTGTTCAAATTCCTGAATTTTTTGAGTATGTACTGGGTTTTGAACAAAGCGTGGCTGTAGTTTGAATCGTTCTCGATAATGGTCAGTATCGGGTAAATGCCAAGCCATGAGTGTGTAGCTAAATCTGGCTCCTTCCAATTGTTTGATACGAGCAATAAACTCCTTATTCTTGTCGAAATATACGGCAATACGAGTTTCGCCACGATGTTTTACGAGTTTGGATGTCCATTGCATAGTAGGGTGTCTTTTTCAATACGAATGTATTGAATTATAAATAATTATCCGTAAAGGTGCACCAAATTTATATCGGAATGAATGATTTAATAGCCTAATTTAATTGTAGTAAACATCCTTCCTGTCGGGTTCTTCTCCAAAATGCTTTCGGGATAAGATTTGGTTATGACACAAATCACTTTGGAATTTACAGGTCGACCTTTTTAAAAAGGCGTTAAGAAATGAACAAGAGAGGCTGTTAAAATTTCTTCTGTCTGAGTATGGAAAGGTTTTGTGCGAAGGCACGAGTTAAGAAATTTTAAGCCGAATGCAGTTCATTTTAGCTTTTTTAAAACAGTCTTGACTTTTTTGTTACTTTTTGCGTCAAGGCAAAAAGTAAACACAAAGGTTTATTTACATTATGTACGTTTACTTATAAGCATTGATTATTAATGTACAATCCAATTGTATTGGTGCATGATTGCAAGCAATAAGGTCTAATCGTTCAGTATTTCTTCTTTCGATTTGGGTTTGCGTTCGGTATATAATTTAAACGAGTCCAGAAATTTGATTCCATCATTGAGTTTGTCGATAGGGTAGAAGTCGCCTTTGGGTTCGGTTACAAATACAATATGATCCACCTCTTTATTTTTGAAGTACACATTCATTTCGGCACTTTCGGCTCGGTTGGTACCTATATAGGCTTCGGCATCGTCTTTGGCATAGTAGATGCTTTCGGCATTTTGGTCTACATGTACATAGTTGATTTCATTTTGTACAAAATAGGCATTGATATAAGTACCGGCTACTTGATCGTAATAGGTATCGTAGCCTGTTTCAGATACCAATAATCCATTGTTGATAAGATTCAGTTCAGAAAGCTTATTGTTTTGGGTATGTATAATGATCGTATCGGCATTGGATTGTTGTTTTTTACTCCACATCACAGGGCTTTTGTATAGTCGGAATATAGAATCTTGTTGCGAGTAACTAAGGCTATCACAAACAGCTTGCATTGAGTCGGCATAGAGCTTTACGGTATGGTTGGCTATTACCAGTTTGGGTTCTTCTTCGCCTTCTAGGCCTTTGGCTGTTGAGTCGGCATACAGTAGGTTGTAGCTATAGAGTGGAGGGGTGTTTTTTTTGCTTTGCGGTAAAACTATTTTTTTCACATTGTCTTGGTCTTTGATTCGCATCGAAAGCATGGTATCGGCTCGCATATACAAGCTATCATCATCGGTCAATGTTATCAATTTTGGTTTTACAGTGGCCATCATAAATTTCGAAAACTCATTGAACTCTACCACACCCGATCGTAATTGAGTACGTTGTACAGTATCTATAAATACCACATCGCCTTTGGCAATGGCATAACCTGTTTTTTTGTTGTATTCAGTACTTCGAGATGTGAGGATGCTTTTACCGCCTTCATTTTCTATCCGTACATTGCCTATTGCTTTGCCATAACCTGTAAGCTTATTGTATTCGGCTTCGTTGCTTGTAAGTTTGGTTTCATTTTTGGTGTCTATGATGTATACATCGCCTTTGGCCTTACCCATCCCTGTTTTGTCATTGTAGGTCATGGTATTACCTATGATGATTTGGTCGTCGCTTTCTACCGTAGTACGACTAGTGAAATTGGCTTGCGATGTTTTGGAATCATAGGTGCCTGTTTTGGTATAGATTGTACTATTCTCAGAAATGATAGTCGATTCGTCGAGTATTTTTACCACCTTGCTTTTGATATTGTACGTTAACTCTTTCGATAGGATGGTATACTTTTCGTTGGTCACTACTACGCTATCTTTAAAATAGGTTTGTTGCGAATAGCCATTGTAATTGCCATTCACACTGCTTACGGTTGTGCCATCGGTTTGCAGGGTGCCTCCTTTGTAGTATTTGCCTATTTTAGTTTTTATATTATAGGTCAGTTCTTCTGTATTGAGTGTATTGCCACCATCGATAATGCTTACGCCACCTTGCATAAAGGCCGTATTGTTATTGCCAGTGTATTTGATATAATTGCTATGGGCATTGGTGCCATTGGCTTTGAGTATATTTACATTGCTAAATGCTTCTACATAATTTTGTTCGAGGTAAAGAAATGCACTATCGCATGTCATTGTAATACCATCATGTTCGATGATGACGGCCCCTATAAATCGTTGAAATTTATCTGATTCATTTTTTACGATTTGATCGGTATGGGTTATACGTATTAGTTTTAATCCATTGGAATCGATACCCACTATTTGCGCTTTACTATACAGCTGTCCACAAAGGATAAGTAAGCATAGCGGTATGATTTTTTTCATTAAAATAATATGGATTCTAATTCGAGAATGAAATGCAATTAGTCTTTGCTATTAGGTGCCGGTTGAGAAGGTGCTTCGTCTTTATTTTTTTTGCCAAATACACTTACATGTATATAGCGCGATGGGCGAGCATTGATATCGTACAAGAGATTATTGGCAGTCGCTAATGTGTTTTTTAGATTTTTATATAGTTTATCATCATTCATCAGCATGGCAATGCTACCTGTTCCATTGTTTACTTTCTCCAGTGTTTTTTGCAAATCTTGCAAAGTGTTTTTTAATTCAGAAACAGTAGCATCAAAGTTTACTTTACTCAGATTGCTTGTTGTAGTTTCTGCATTGGTCAATACATTGCTGATTTTTGTATTGTTTTTTTCAAGGTTGGCACTGAAAGCGCTTAAGTTATTCAGCAAGGAATTTATTTTGGCACTTTGTGCATTCAATGCGTTGGCAAATTGTTGGAAGTCACCCATTGTAGAATTTAAATTCGCAATGGTGTGTTTAAGGTTTTGTTGAGTAGTTACATCCAATATATTGTTGATACTGCGTATAGTTGTATCAAGCGATGCGATGGTCATTTTTGCATTGTCAATCGCAGGGCCAGCACTAGCACCCAAGCTTTCAATAGTTCCTAGTTCGATGCTGCCAGCAAGCATTTGTCCTTCTTTGAGTAGGTTAGGCGAAGTGCCTTTGATTAACGAAACGGCTTTGGTACCCAATAGATCGAGTGATACAATTTGTGCTTTTGTATCTTCAGGTATTACTAAGTTTTTGTCCAAATTCATTTCTACCAATATCTTGCCAGGGTGCTCTTTGGAGAGCGAAACCTTGCTTACCGAGCCTACATTGAAACCTTGTAGTTGCACAAAACTTGAAGCAGTAATGCCTTGTACGTTGTCGTATTCAGCTTTTACTATTTTGGATGATGAAAATACACCACTCCCTTTTAAATAATTGAAACCAAAAATGAACAATAGGATGGATACTATAGCTAATAATGCAATTTTAATTTCTTTTGATATTTTTAAATTCATGTATACTTATTTGAAATACTAGCGATCCTCAATCACTTGTACGGGTTCCTTTTCCGATTCTTCTTTGTAAAATTTTATTCCTTCAAAGATAGCCTTAGCACATTCCATTTGACCTTCTTCTGTATTGAGGTAGGCTTCTTCTTCTGTATTATTGAGATAACCTATTTCTACTAATACACCCGGCATAGCACTACTAGCCAATACTTGCAAACTTTGCTGACGTAAGCCTTCCGTAACACGCCCTTGACTGGCAAATACATCATTGATTTTGGCACCTACTACGATACTTTGTGTAAGAAAAGCCTGCGAATACTGCGCAATGATAATAGGAGTCATAGGATCATTCGGATCCAATACATCTTCACCTCCTTCAAAATTATTGGCATTTTCACCAATAGCTACTTCCTTTTCATCTACTCGCGTAGGTCCACATACAAGTACCAACGTACCTTTTACAGGCGAATTACGCTTAGGTGTAGAATTCACATGTATTGAAATAAACAAATCGCCTTTTTCTTGATTGGCAAAATTGGTGCGCTCTTTCAATTCGGGATACCAATCATACTCACGTGTATAAGCAACTTTGATATCCTTGTATTGATCTTGAATCATTTTGCCTACTTTCTTACTTACAGCCAGGGTTATATCTTTTTCGTATGAATATGTTCCATGGCATCCAGGATCGCGACCACCATGGCCTGCATCGAGTACAATTTTACGTAGTTTCTTTTTAGCAAGCACTTGAGTAGGCTGTAATAGAATGATACAGCTTAAGAGGAAAGCTAAAAGAGTATATATGGATAGTTGTCGTTGTTTCATTTTTTTGATTTAGAATTCTTTTAACCCTTCATATACATAAGGGCAAAATTGTTTCTTTACTTTTGTCGCAAGTATATCATGCTTGCACAGCGTAAAAATAGCCATAAAATCAGTTTATTTGGAATAAAGTTTGTTCCAATTTTGGTTATTTGCCTGCTATTTTTGAATTTCTTAACAAGCGCCCAACTCAAAAAAATTACATACGCCGATTCTTCAGCGAATAGTTTAAAGGATACATCCAAGGTTTTACTTACTGATTCGACCAAGGTAAACTTTCCTATTTCAAAAGATAAATTAGAATCTCAAGTAAGTTATCATTCCCATGATTCGATAGTGTATGATGCAAAAGCCAAAATTTTGTATTTACATGCCGGTGCCGAAATAAGCTACGAAGAAATAAAAGTGAATGCCGATTTGATCTATTACAATCAGGATTCGAGTACATTGACTGCCCTAGAAATTAAAAATGCAGACAATGAAAAGGATAGTAGCAAGTCGCGTATAGCGCAAGGGACAGAATCATCTACATTTACAGAATTGCATTACAATTTCAAATCAAAACGTGCCTTGGTAGAAAATGCTTATTCACAATATGGTGAAGGATTTATACTAAGTGAACAAGTAAAACGTAACAACGATAATTCAATCAATGGATATCATAATGTCTATACCACTTGCAATGCCGAAGTACCCCACTTTGGTATAGCCGCTCGTCGTATCAAAATTATCCCCAACAAGGTAGCCGTTTCGGGCTCGGCCAATTTGGTGATTGAAGAAATTCCGACGCCTTTGTATTTGCCATTTGGCTTATTTCCACTCAAGCAAGGTCAACGAAGTGGCTTCAAATTGCCCACCTATACCATGACCGAAAATCTTGGTTTTGGATTGCGTGAGGGTGGATATTATTTTGCCATCAATGATCACATCGATTTATTAGCACTTGCCGATATATACACATTGGGAACATGGCGTGCGGGCTTTGTAAGTACGTATGCATGGCGCTATCGATTCAATGGAAATTTTTCGTTCAACTATGCTTACAATAAAATAGGCGAGTCCTACGAACCGGGTAACCAAAACAATCGAAATTTCTTTCTTACATGGAACCATTCCATTAATCCCAATGTAATGCCTGGGAGCAACTTCAATGCCAATGTGAATATTGGTAGTAGTAAATACCAAGCCAACAATACCTTCGATGCCAATTTGTATTTAAGTAATACATATCAATCCAATATTTCTTATTCCAAAACATGGGAAGGCAAGCCATTTAATTTCTCAGCAGCCTTACGTCATAATCAAAATACACAAACTCATCTAGTACAAGTTACCTTGCCTGAAATTAATTTTTCGATCAATCAAATATTCCCGTTTCAGTTTCGAAAAGAAATTATAAAGCCACGTTGGTATGAAAAAATAAGTGCGAGTTATCAACTGTCTGCTATCAATCGCTTAGATTTTTATGACTCTACCTTAAGTTTGAATAATCTCAATTTAGGTGATTTTCAAAATGGTATGAAACATAGCATTCCTATTACGGCCAATTACAATGTGTTGAAATACTTCAATGCAAATATTTCGGCTGGATACAACGAATATTGGTATACACAAAAGGCCTTTAAGCAATTTAATTTCAATGAGGGTAAATTGGATACTGCTACTTCTACAGGTTTTTTCACAGCACGCGATTTCAATGTGAGTGCCAATATTTCTACACGTATATATGGTATGAAATTATTTAGAAAAGGTGCCCTCAAAGGGATTCGTCATGTTTTAACTCCCGGGATAAGTTTAAATTATCGTCCTGATTTTGGAGGAAGTAATTACAATTATTACTATAGTTCGTTTGTTGATAAAAATTATACAAGTCGTAAAATTTCCTATTTCGAAGGTTCACTCATAGGCGGTCCACAAAATGGAAAAATCGGAGGTGTAGGATTTAATCTTGGTAATACATTGTCAATGAAAGTGCGAAGCAAAAAAGATACAACAGATGGATTTAAAAAGATTAATTTAATAGATGGGTTAAATATAAGTGGCTTTTACAACCTTGCTGTTGACTCATTCAATTGGAGTAACATATCTATTTCATATCGTAATTCATTGTTCCAAACCATTAATATTTCTGGCGGATTAAGTTACGACCCGTATGCGATTGATAAAGTAACGGGTCTACGTAAAAATGAAACGAATTATAAAGCCAATGGCAAAATATTAAAATTCGAATCAGCCAATTTGGCGATGGATGCAAGTCTTCCTGTAAAGAAAAATTCTGCAATGAATAATGCTACCGAAGGGCAACGAGAAGCCATTGGGAATAATTACAGTGGCTATGCCGATTTTAATATTCCATGGTCATTGAATGTACGATACAATGTCACCTTTCGTAAAAACTTTGTAGTGGCTTCGCAAAAAGACACCTTGACCTTGTTTCAAGATTTAAATTTTTCGGGAGATGTAAACTTGACAAGCAAATGGAAAATAGGATTACGAAGTGGCTATGATTTCAATACCAAGCAAATTTCATTTACTTCGTTTGATATTTATCGCGATTTGCATTGTTGGGAAATGCGTATGAATTTAATTCCGTTTGGTCAACGTAGAAGTTATAATTTTTCTCTCAATGTCAAGTCGGCTGTATTGCAAGATTTGAAATTGATACGTCGTAAAGACTTTAGAGATTTCTTATAAGTCCACAGCCAATTGCAATGTGAAATTGCGAGGTGGTGCTACCAAAGCAGGTCGTTCGGAATAAACAGTATTCAAGGAATTTTTTACTACAAATGCAATTTTAGCTTGTGTTGAAAGTTGATATGAAATACGTATATCCAATATGAAAGCACCTTTATTGTATTTATTTCTAAATGCGGTGACAGTGCTAGGTAAGCCTGTTCCCAGTTCGAAAAGTTGCCCGAAGACATTTTCATTTGGTTTCGAATTGGCAAACACCGCATCGATATTTTGCATAAAGGAATTGTACAATATAGTAGCACCTAGGGTAGTTCTTCGGTAGGTATTTTCGATGTCAAATTTGAAGCTATTTCGATACCTGTATTTCAATGTTTTAGTATCACCACTAATATTAGCCAGTATAATTGAATCAGGATTCAATTGAGTCGGATTCATATAAGTATATCCAAGTGTAACGCGCGATTTTATTTTTCCTATATTGCCTTGCCCCATCATTGAAATGTCAATTCCGTTGATACGCGTAGAACCCACGTTGATTGATTTAAACCCGAGGTATTTAGATGGATCTATCACTTGAGTCAAAGTAGAATCGGGAGGTAGATGTAATCCAAAGTTAAATTCCATCATATTTTGATACTCGGTCCAAAAGGCTGCAATGTCAATAAAGCCACCCCAAGAACCGATTTTAAAGCCTTGCTTCAATCCTAATTCTGAACTCCAACCAGTTTCTGATTTTAAATTAGGATTCGGAAAAACCTGCGATGCGCCAAAGCTAGTGCGTACAAATCGTTCGGCGATAGAAGGGTAGCGGTATCCTTGTCCGAAGGAAGCACGAAGAAATGTTGCTTTGGCTAACTCGTAATTGACACCGGCACGTATCACTGGTTTTCGTTCAGTTGCTCTTGCATCTACTTTATTAAATTCATAACGAGCCCCAATGGAAGTCCATAAATCACCAAACTTTTTTTCAAGTTGCATGTAAGGTGCTGTATTGGAAATGGTATGATTGCCATAGAGTTCGCCCACTACATCGCTATGACTTGTTACTATACCAGCAACGATATTGATATCATTCAGCCATCGTTGATCGCTTTGAAAAGATTTTTGAAATTGATATTCTCCAAACAAGGTATTCGCCTTGGAGGATTGCATTTTTTCTGGAATCTCGTTTTGGTTTTTAAAATAGCGAGTACGCAGTACATGTTTGGCGCCTCGTTTTCCTACATAGGAAATAGAAGGATCGATATTCATACGAAGACCATCATTTTTATTAATGGTGGTAGTAGCATCATCTAAACCGCCATAAGGTTGATAATACTTGGTGCCATTGCTGTCGGGTTGCCAAAAGAAAAATGTTTGGCTTTTATTTTTTTGAACATTGGTATTCAATCCAATGGATAGTCCTTCGATTTTTTTGAAACGGTAGCGTAAATTGAGGTTCACACGACCTCGTCTGTTTAGATCGCCTTGTAAATAGGAGTCTTCACTATACCAAGCAGAACCTAATACCATGTCGAGTTGTCCAAATTTTTGCGAATGCATAAAATAACCACCTTGAAAGCCAGGTTGTTGCTTGCCCCACCATTTCCAAGATTTATCTTTTGGGTTGCCATACATACCATTGTAAAGCATAGCTTTTGTTTTAGGTTTGTTGCGGGCAAATCCTGTACGAAAATTAATCACTCCATTGAGCGCCGATGAGCCATACAATGATGAAGCGGCACCTTTTAATATTTCTACTTGTTCGCAATTTTCCAAGGGTAAAAAGTCCAATTTTGCATCGCCCGCATCTGCAGTTAATATAGGCATATCATCTACCAATACCATAACACGACTGCCCGCACCATAACTCCACCCAGATCCACCGCGTATATTTACTTGGTTTTCAATAATATCTACACCAGGTACACGTTGTAGGGCATCGTCCATCGAATTATTGGCGGTATTCAGTATCTGAGCGGGTTTTAGTACTTCAATGGATACAATTTCTTCGGCTGCTCGTTTTTCAAATCGACTTCCACTCACAGTAATGGTACTAAGTTCTTTCGTTTTAGCCAATAGGTTAATATTGAGCGTTGTATTGGCACTTTCTGAGAGCGTTACAGACTTTTTTAGAATATAATAGCCTGTATACGAACAGGTGACTTCGTATAATCCACTAGGTATTCGCAATGTGTATGCGCCGTTGGCGTCGGTTCGTATACCAAGGTTGCCTGCACGTACATTCACGCCAGCCAAAGGTTCTAGTGTAATACTATCTTTGACAGTACCTTGTAGGATACATAGTTGGGCATGAGTTATCAGCGATAAACACAAACACAAAATTGAAAAAATAAACTTCATGATACTTTTAATTTTGAGAAAAGTATGAAAAGATTATCTTTATCAAAAATTTTTATATGAAAAAAATAATTTTACCTCTTTTATGTTGCTTATTTGCCACCGCAATCAAAGCACAAACGCCTTGTGTTCCTGGTACCTTATCAAAGCCTCAGTCTGGTTATATATTGCCCGATAGTGCTACTAATTTTAACCATGCTTGTGTAGGTTTATATTACGAACAATTCATTTATATAAAAGCACCAAAGGATACTACTTTAGGGCCAGTGCCTGCAATAGTCGATTCGTTTGTTGTAAATAAAAACGTAATTGGATTGCCGCCAGGTTTGGTAGTAGAAGCAGTTCCTGGATTCAAATTACCAAATCCTCCTAATCCAAATACCAATTTTGAACGATTGATTATCAAAGGCGACTCGCTTGCATGTATCAGAATAAGTGGGACTGTGCCAGTTGGGACTACACCATCTATTTATAATCTTACAATTGAGGTGAGAGCTTATTTGAAAATTTCTGGTATTGTGCCGTTGGATACTGCTTCCAATATTGGTTATTATAAAATAGATGTCAAAGGTCTGCCATGTTGGCCTGCAGCTGTCAATAACCTGGATGCTTATGGGTTTGAGTTAAATGGCAATGCACCAAATCCTTTTTCGGGTGTTACCATGCTATCATTTAATGCAAATCAAGCTGACCAATACCGATTAAAAGTGGTTAACTTATTAGGTGAAGAAGTATATCAAACCAGTGTAAAAGGTTTATCGGGTATGAATTATATTCGTTTAGATGCTTCTCAATGGAGTAGTGGCGTTTATATGTATGCCTTAAGCAATGGCAGAAACACGCTTACAGGTAAACTGCAAGTCATACAATAAAATAAATAGGATTATCTATAAAAATCTCCTCTTTTAGAACAATAGAACACAGATTTAGCAGGTTGGAAAGATTTTAACAGATTTTCTACTTCGTAGAAGGGATATTGAGTTCAATATCCACTGCCAAAGGCAGAAATCAGTCTTAAAATCTCTGTGTGAATTATTCTAATCTATCCAATCAGTGTTCATGAATTTTAGGCGTATAGAGGTTAAACGGTTAATATGAGTAATACTAAAATTTAATAAAAAATTGAATTCTATTAGAAAATCCTACACTTATCGTGTGGGATTTTTTACTTTTACGCTCAAAATAAAGCAATGAGCGAAATTATATCTACCAGCAAAGCACCTAAACCAGTAGGTGCTTATCCTCACGCACGAAGGGTCGGGAATTTATTATTTTTATCAGGAATTGGTCCACGTAAGCCTGGTACTGATGAAATCCCTGGTTTGAAATTGGACAAAAATGGCAATTTTCTTGAATTTGACTTTGCAGAACAATGCAAAAGTGTTTTTGAAAATGTACGTATCGTATTGGAGGAAAGCGGAAGCAAATGGGAGAATTTGGTAGATGTACAAGTATTCTTGGTTCATATGAAACGCGATTTTCATACATATAATAAACTGTATGCTGAGTATTTCAAAGATGCTCAACCATGTCGTACAACAGTGGAAATCAATAGCCTTCCTACACCTATTGCGATCGAACTAAAATGTATTGCTACAATTGATTAATAGCCTTAATTTCATTTTCATTTTATTTAACGTAAAACTATTCACTATACTTAGATAGCTTTTTTTATATTTGCTACTTATCTTAAACATAAACTATGAGTTACAACAGAATTAACAACATCGTAGGTTGGGCAGTTTGCCTTATTGCTTGCGTAGTCTATATGATGACCAAAGAGGCCACCGTCAGTTTCTGGGATTGTGGTGAATTTACATCCGGAGCAGCCAAATTAGAAGTAGTTCACTCACCAGGGGCTCCATTGTTTTTGATGATTGGTCGTTTGTTTGTAATTCTCTTTGGTATGAAAAATGCAGGATTTGCATTGAATACCTTGTCGGCTATATCGAGCGGGTTTACCATTTTGTTTTTATTTTGGACTATCACTCACTTTGCAAAACGAATTTTAGTGAATAACAACGAAGAAATTTCGCAAAGCAATTTAATCAAAATAATGGGTTCAGGTGTCGTTGGTGCACTAGCTTATACATTCTCAGATACATTCTGGTTTTCGGCTGTAGAAGCAGAGGTATATGCGATGTCTTCATTCTTAACGGCGTTGGTATTCTGGGCAATATTGAAATGGGAAGATAAAATGTCTAATGAACCGGGTACGTATGCAGATCGTTGGATTTTATTGATTGCCTTTTTAATGGGGTTGTCTATCGGTGTCCATCTATTGAATTTATTGACAATACCTGCTATCGTAATGGTTTACTATTACAAACGTTATAAAGTAACAATGGCTGGAACAGTGTGGGCTTTTTTGCTAGGTTGTATTATTACAGGTGTTGTTCAGTATGGCGTTATTCAAGCAGTACCAATTATTGCTTCTAAAATGGATATTATTTTTGTCAATGATTTTGGTTTGCCATTCAGCAGTGGTGTATTTTTTACGATTATCGTATTAGCATTGTTGATTTTTGTGGTACTTCGTTGGGCAAAATCCAAGGGATATTATTTTGTTCATTTAGGAACACTTTGTTTCATGTTTATATTGGTAGGGTATTCTACCTTTTTTCAAACGATTATTCGTTCAAATGCAGATGTGCCAATCGATATGACAAATCCTGATAATGCTATTTCATTGATCAGTTATTTGCAACGTGAGCAATATGGTAAAGTGCCATTGGTAACTGGTCCCGATTACAATTCACAACCTACAGGTATGAAGGATGGCAAAATGATGTATTGGAAGGGAGAAAAAAGCTATGAAGAATTAGGAGAGAAAAAAGATGAATATACTTACAACTCAGATGAGACTCGTTTGTTTCCGCGTATTTGGGATGGCAACGATCCAAATCATGCCAATTTTTATAAATCCTATCTAGGATTATCCGATGGTGATCGTGCATCGAGTGGCGATAATTTGAAATTCTTTTTTGGCTATCAGGTTAATCAAATGTGGTGGCGTTATTTCTGTTGGAATTACATTGGTCGTCAAAATGATATTCAAAATATTCAAGGAGAATCTCAAAACGGAAACTGGTTAAGTGGAATCAAACCGATCGACGAATTTTTTGGTAGAGGAGATGTAAACAAAATGCCTGAAGCATTTAAGCATAGCAAAGCGCGCAATGAATTGTATTTCTTGCCATTTATACTTGGATTACTTGGACTTGTTTATCAATTTAAACATGACAAGCACAATGCATTTATTGTCACTCTCTTGTTTTTCTTTACAGGATTAGCCATTGTAATTTATCTAAACAATACACCTTTGCAACCACGTGAACGTGACTATGCATATGCTGGTGCTACTTATGCGTTTGCAATCTGGATAGGCTTAGGTGTGATGATGGTATCCGATTGGTTTAAAAAATTAAATCTAGGCGCAATGTCGCCTATGGCTGCTTCTGCGATATGTTTGTTAGCGGTTCCAGTTTTAATGGCTAGCAAAGAGTGGGATGATCATGATCGTTCGCAAAAAACATTGCCATTGGCTACTGCTAACAATTACTTAAATTCATGCGAGCCCAATGCGATTTTATTTACCGAAGGTGACAATGATACATATCCTTTATGGTATGCACAGGAAGTAGAAGGCATACGTACCGATGTCCGTATCATTAATATAAGTTTGTTGGGTATTGATTGGTATATCGACCAGTTGAGTCATGCGGTTAACAAAGCTGCGCCTGTACCTATACTTTGGAAAAGTGAGCAATATCGTGGTGAAAAACGCAATTACATACAATATGCAGAAAACCCTTCCATACCGCAAGGTCAATATGTAAATCTTACCGAAGTTTTAAATTATGTAGGTCAAGGTGATGTACCAGGTCGTCCAGGTTCAGGTAATCAATTCCCTACTAAAAACTTCTTTATCCCAGTGGATAAAGAATTGATAAAAAAGAACAATGTATTAGCACCGGGCGATACATCGCTTGTAGTAGATCAAATACAATTTACACCATTGGCCAAGAATGTAGCTTATAAAAATGATTTAGCTATATTGAATATACTTGCTGCCAATGCATTCAAACGACCTATTTATTTTGCTAATTCAATCGATCCAGATCATTACGAAGGATTGCAAGAATATTTACAATTGGAAGGATTGGCTTATAAATTAATCCCTGTAAGAACCCCAGGTTCATCTGCAAATAATCCATTGCGTGTGAATGTAGACAAGTGCATGGATTTATTATTGAATAAATTTCAATTTGGTAATGCACAATTAGGTACTGTACATTACGATCAAACGAATCGACGTATGTTAAACACACCGCGTGTGTTGGCTTTCCAATTGGCTGAGAATTTAATCAGAATGAATCGTAAAGAGGATGCAATGAAAGTAATCAATCATGTGTTGAAAATGATTCACGAAAAATCATATCCTTATGTGATAACGCAAGAAGATAAAACAATGATTTTATTGGCTGATGCATGTATGAAAGCAGGAGGTAAAGAGCAGGCTAAAATGATCACTGATAAACTTATGAAGTTTACGGAAGATGATATTAATTACATGAATTCATTGCCTGAAAGTAAAAAAGGATACAAATTAGATGATTGTCAATTTGAACTTACTGCTATGAATTTCTTAGCTACTGAAGCTACTTCTAATAATATGCCTGAAATTGGAAAAGCATTGTCAGATAAAGTAAATGCATTAGCGAAAACAATACCAATGCCAACAAGATAATCTGCCATGTATACAGCAACTATAAAAGAGAGTAAATTTGAAATAGAACTAGGTTCAAGCATCAATGGAAATGAACTTATATCATCTATTCAGAGAACAGCAGGTGGCGCCTATCTTCTAACTTACAATGGGAAGAAAACAATTGCCGATTTAGTTCGCATTGACAAAGAAAATAAAATAGTGGTGTTGCGAATAGGTGGTACTAAATATCAAGTACAGATTAAAGAACCCATTGATTTATTACTTGAGAAATTGGGAATGAAAAACGTTGGTGCCAAAAAGCTGAATAATCTTAAAGCACCGATGCCTGGACTTATTACTAAAATATTGGTAAAAGAAGGTGATGAGGTTAAACAAGGAGAACCTTTATTAGTATTGGAAGCAATGAAAATGGAAAATGTGTTCAAAGCAGCTGGTGATGTTAAAATTAAAAGTATCAAAATAAATGAAAAACAGGCAGTAGAGAAAGGTGCTGAATTAATTTCATTTGAATAAATCAACCCGTTGATGAGAAAAATTATATTCTTTTTTATTGTTCTTTTAGTTAGTCAATGGTCTTTTGGGCAAGGTTCGTATATCTATTTTGAGCCTATTAAAGGGATACCATGTAAAATTCTAATAAATCAGAAGGAAGTGCCGGTAATAACTAAAAACTATTTTTTAATTACCATTGAAAACGCAGGTGAGCAAACATTCGATATCTTGTTTGGAAATAATGTATATCCTAAGCAAACCTTTGTAGTAGATGTTGTTGAAGGTTCATCCTATGGATATAAGTTATCCAAAACAGCAGAAGATAAATTTTATTTGCTTGATTTGGTTAACAATGGAAAGATAATTGAAACGAATACAGCCGTCAATATTGGATTGACAACCAATGATAATGTGATTAATTATTTCAATGCAACTTCTACACAGCAAACATTAATTACTCCTGAGGCTGAACTTTCTAAGAAAGAAAAAAAACAAAAAAATAAAGAACTAGAGAAAATTAATAAAGTAGTTCAACAGTCGGCAAATACTACCAATGTTGTAAAAGAAGAAAAACAAGAATATGGTATTGTAGAAATCATTACATCTAAAGATCAATCGAAAACTGAAAATACAAAACAATCTGAATCCAAAACTGCCAATTGTAGCTTGATTACTTCTGAAATGGAAGTGAAAAATATTGTAGAGCGATTGGCTCAAAAAAATGATGATGAGTCAAAATTAATTTTAGTAAAGAAAAAAAACTTTACAGGGTGTTTGACGGCAAACCAGATATACTCAATTACCGATCAGTTTAATACACAATATGGCCGCTATGCTGTTGTGAAATTTTTCAGGCCTTTGATGGCAGATCCAGAGAATATAATACTACTTGAACCTTTATTTAAAACAGAAGGGTATAAAACAAAGTTGAAAGAGTTGTAAAAAGTAACTAATTTACTCATTTGATTATTGTTTCAATAAATGATAATGACATGAGTAATTCTCAATAAAATGCATTAGAAATTAATTAAAAATGCCTGACTCAGAAAAACATATTATCAAAGTTGAAAACTTCCATATTCTATTATGGTTGTTGAAGGATGCTTGTTGGGTACTAGGATTTAAATATGCAGGTGTATTAATGATTATTCCTACGTTGAGTGTGGCCATTTATTTGACTTACAAATCAAGAAATGAGCAGGTTGATTTATTTCATAACTTGGCCATTTGTTGTTGGATTACAGGTAATTCAATTTGGATGATAGGAGAGTTCTTCTTCAATGATACTTGGCGTTATGAGGCATCTTCATTTTTTGTAATAGGATTAGTCATCGTATTAATTTATCACGCCTTAAATTATTTCCAATCAAAAAAAAGATAAGAATTTTGAATTGAATAAATAGTGATATTCATTCTAGTACTTCAATTTAAATTGAAAATTAGTTTTCAAACTATAAGATCAATTTTTTTTCATTTTGATTTTTTTATTAGGCAAGTTAATATTTTACTCAAATCTTAATTGATTTTTTAATGTCTAAATAATGAGGGATGAGTTTCAGAAGCTGAATAAACTTTGTTAAGTTAAATTAAAGGATAAACTAGATTTTGTTCAAATACTTTTTATAGCCTGTAATTTATTTCAAAGAATAATTTAAAGAACAATCAAAGGTGAATTATATACTTAAATGCTGCAGTTGTGCCATAGAATTAATTATTGAATAGGATTAGTGTGTTGTATTGCCAAGGATTACTTGAAATTTTAAAACTAAGAACTAACTAATTGAAATGCTAACACAACTATCTGATGAGAGATACATCTCCTTTGGCATACAAAGGAAGTTTATTCACCTTGTAAGAACAATAATAATAGTAAGTGCCTATATCTGCATTGGAATCTTTCCATCTGTTTGTTGGATTGGTACTATGAAATACTCTATTTCCAAGTCGATTATATATTGTTAATTCATAAAATTCAATTTTGCTTATGTCCTTTATTATTGGCCCAAAATAATCATTTAAACCATCACCATTTGGCGTAAATGCATTAGGGAAAACTAAATTGGAGCTATCTGGTAGTACAGTTGTAACAGTATCAATAATTGCAACAGTATCAACTTCTTCATTCTTTGTGTTGCACAGATTTAGTTCGGGTATCGTTAAATCTAGTTTGGTAAATTCACATCTCGTTATATTACTAAGATTCAGCCAAATGGAAGATGTTCCTGCACCTGCAGCACTACTACCGCTCGCCCACAAACTGCCATCTGTTTTAATAATATAGCTATAATATTCTCCACACATAATATCATTCACATCAGAGCATATATATTGTGGTATTTGTGTTGAATACATCGTATTCGATATGCCAAGTTGACCAAATGAATTCAATCCCCAGCCAAAACAATTGTGATTTTCATCCAAAGCTAAAAAATGAGACCCGTCATTACATCCTGCGATTGCTACTATATTTTTTGATTTTATGAGTTTTGAAGGCGAAAAATACCCGTTACCCCATTGCCATACATTGCCCTCTTGATCAAGTGCTATTGTGCTACTTGAGTTTGATTTAATATCAACAATAAATGGTAGCCCATCTACTTTTTAAGCAATAGTTACATCCGGACAAGTAGCGCCAAGCCCACCGAATGTATTTCGCCCAGAAACCCATACCTCTCCGTTTTTAAGTAAAACAGCTGTCGTGTATTCTCCTTGCGCTGTTCTTACGGCGTTCTGAATATTGTTCATTTGCTTAGGGATATGAGAAAATGGCTCATATTGAATTCCATCGCCGAATTCACCATATTGATTCAATCCAACTGACCATACTGTGCCATCTAATTTTACAAATGCTAAACTTGTCATGCCACCATCTACAAAATACACATCGTCAATTACCTTTGTTGGGTTGTAAGCGTTATTAATTGGACCCATTGGATTTCCCCAAGTCCAACCTGAATTGTCTTCCTTTATTGCTCCCATTATATAACCTGTAGAATAATATTTAACGTTAGACATACCGAGTACTTGCACAGCATTGGTAGAATGGATATAATTTCCATTACCTAATTGGCCTATCGAATTGTTCCCCCAAGCGTATAACTGCTTTTCTTCACCACAAATAGTATAAGCAGAGTAAGAACCAGTTGTATAGTTATAAGGTTTATACCACAAACGTCCACCAAATCCATCACCTACCATTAAATTTTGGGAAAGAACTTGTTGTGCAAACATAATTCTCAATAGAATCCAGAATGTTTTTTTCATACAAGATGTTTATATCTAATACGTTTTTCAATTCCTTTATGTTAGTGAAAAGATGAGTAAATTTTAAATTTTATAAATTGTAAGTATTTACAAATTATTATATAGCTAATCCTTTGAGAAGTATAAAAAAATCAGCATTCAATAAAATGAACTATTGAACGCTGATTAACTTTTACGCCTATTATTTATTTTTTATCAATATACTTTGATTTTTTATATTGATGAAAAAGTAACATTTAATTTATCAATATTTTTCCTAAATGCACAACTTCAGAATCGGCTAATATTCTTAAAAAGTATAAGCCATTTTGGAATGGTTTATTGATAGTGTAGTGTTTTGATCTGCTGTCAATTATGATCTTATTTGTCGAAACTAATTTCCCATCAATTGTAAATAGTTCAATAGTTCCAAAACCAGATGTTGTATTTGACATTCTTATTTCAATATTATTACCAAATGCAGAATGATTTACTATTATTCCATCCTTTTCCATATTTACTTGAATTGTTTTATACCGATCCGAATGGCCTTCTATGTCAGTTTGTGAAATTCTATAATAATTAATAGTATGGGGTTCATAATCAATATAGGTATAATCATTTTTACCACTCTCGACTATCATAGTATTCAATGTTTCAAATGATATTCCATCTTGACTCTTCTCTATTAAAAAGGTTTGATTAATTAGGCCTTGTTGAATATCCCAATTCAATTCTATATTTTGTTGTTTTGTTTTGCCTTCAAAGTAGTTCCAATAGGATGTGAGTACAAAAGGTTGATTAGATGTTGCTGAGATAGAGACAGTGCTAAAGGCTCCATTTGTAGTTAATAGTCTGCCATTGAGGGTTACATTGGAAAATGTACTGATAGCTCCGTTAATACTAATGAGGTTGCCATTGAATTGGCTATTACTTCCTATACTTACTGCGCCTGATACTAGCCAAAATACATTGTCTGATTGTGCGCCATTTGTCAATATCACATTTGAACCAACACTTGTAGCTAGTGCTCCATATATTTTAATAAAGAAGATCGCATTTGGATTTCCTTGTGCATTTAATACAATATTGCCTGTAAGCGCAGTAGCACCAATTAATATGTATGTATTAGGAGTAAGTACGAGGTCATTACCAAATTGTGCTGGGTAAAGTAATTCGATATCATATGGCATTATATTCATCAAACTGGATGCATTTAATAAATCGGCAGCAGCAGCAGCAGTAGATCCATCAGGCATTGGATGAATCATACCAATAACAAGTAATGGATTAAAGCCTGTTGTAAGTCCAACATTGGTTCCAACATCTCCCACCACATTAGAAATACCTGCATTAGTCATTTCACCATTACTTGTAAATAACGCATAGGTAGAAGTAGACCCAAGAGGAGGCATTATAGGTCCAGAAAGTACAGGACTACCACAGCCCACTGGTTTACTAACCATTGTGCCATTAAGAGCTATTGCACCTGTGGTTGAAAAAGCCCTTCCTTCTAATGTGTCAAGTGAATTCATATTGATTCCTGCATTATTTGCGATTATTGTTCCCCGCATATACGTCCCAGTAGATATATCAACTAAGCCTTCTATTTTCCAAAATACATTGCAAGCCAATGCTCCATTTATCAATATTACTTTAGTAGCTGAGGTTGTAGAAAATGCGGCTTGTATTTTAAAAATAAAAACTGCATTTGGATCACCTTGCCCATTTAAAATGAGATTTCCACTTAGTGTTGTTACCCCGTTTATTTGATAAACTCCAGGGGTTAACGTGTCACCATTCCCAATAAGTGGAGCAACAAAAAAGTTGGGGATTGTAGCATTAAGTTGATTGTAAGCTATATTTATATCTGTTGCGCATTGTGCAGTTGTAGAATTACCACTATGCATCACGCCATTTACATTGCCAAAGCCTGTGGCTGCTCCGATATTGCTTCCTACATTGCCAGTTACATATGTAAGTAATGCCTGTATTGGTAATAGCACCTACATTTGTAAATAATACAAAGTTTGCGGCTGAACCTAAATTTGGGGCTTGAGCGTAAAGTGCATTCACTCCTAAAGTTGATAATAATACAACTGTAACAATTTTATATATCTTGTTCATATTTTTTCTTAGAATTAGTTTATTTTAATTCTAATACAAAGGAACTTAGTAGTGTTGATATATGATTACATATAAGTATTTTTGAATTGTATAATTATTACAATTTAAATATTAATAAAATAAACTATGTAATTGTATAGTAATTAGCTTGCTAAACTAAAAAAAGGCCATTTAGAATTTACTCTAAATGGCCTTTTTTGTTACCCGACCTGGATTCGAACCAAGACTAACAGTACCAAAAACTGCTGTGCTACCTTTACACCATCAGGCAATACCACGTCGAATTGCTTCGATTGGAGTGCAAATATAGATAGATTTTGAAAACTAACAAATCCTAATTTAATAAATCCACAATTTTCTTTACAACTAGGTCTATTTCTTCAAATGTATTGTGCTTACTAAACGAAAAACGAATAGGTACAGAATTCTGATGCGGATAGACCGATTTTATTACATGACTACCGCCTTGGGCCCCACTACTACAAGCACTACCTCCCGAAACGGCTATACCTGCCACATCTAAATTGATACTAAGCATTTCGGTTTTATTATTGAGCGGGAAGCAAGCATTCAATACTGTATAAAGGCTTTTATCACTGATGTCCCCATGAAATTGAATGGATGGAATTTGAGCAGTTAATTGTTCAATCATTGCTTTTTTTAGTGATTGAATATACACTTTATCTTCCTCGTAGTGTAATGTGGCTATTTCCAATGCTTTTGCAAAACCAACGATATTGGCTATGTTTTCTGTTCCTGAACGCATGTTACGTTCTTGTGAACCTCCATGTATGAATGGTTTGATTTGAATGCCTGACCGAATGAATAGAATGCCCGAACCTTTCGGTCCATTGAATTTGTGAGCAGAGCCACTAAGAAAGTCAACAGGTAGTTTTTCTAAATCAAATTTATAATGTGCAATAGTTTGCACTGTATCTGAATGAAACAAGGCGTTATACTTTTTGCATAAGTCTCCCACATATTGTATATCGGTGATATTGCCAATTTCATTGTTGGCATGCATCAAGGTAACAATAGTTTGTTCGTTGCTTTCTGCTAAAAGACGTTCCAAATCTACATAGTCTATATGGCCTTCCTGTGTAAGATTGACTTTGCTTACCTTACAAAGACTCAAAGATGCAAGGAATTCAGCCGTTTGGAGAGTCGCATGATGTTCGATCGGTGATGTGATGATATGCTTACAACCAAGGTCTCTTATGGCAGCATGTAATACCGTGTTTGTACTCTCGGTGCCACAACTGGTAAAAAAGATTTCACCAGGTCTTGCGTTCATGATTTGTGCAATTTCTTTTCGTGATTTTTCAATGGCGATTCGTGATGCTCTACCAAAGGAATGGATAGAAGATGCATTTCCAAAATGTTCTGTAAGATAGGGCATCATGGCATCTAACACAATTTTGTCCAATGGAGTAGTGGCTGCATTGTCCAGATATATTCTTGACATTTAATTTTTCTGTTTAATAGACTACAAAAGTAATCAATTTTTACAGGGGTTGAAACTCATATTTTGGACTTCCCTTTACACCAGATGCGCTGTAAAAATCAAGAAAACGAAGTTTGAAATAGGCGTTACTTCTAGTTTTGATGATATACGTATAATTAGGGACTACTGTATAAATGTTATTGTCAATATTATAACGTTTCCAATCGAAACCTATCACATCTTGCAAGGAAGATAAAGGTACCGAAGTAGCAAAATCTTTTTTTACATTGATATAGCCTGTGAGTGAATCCTTGTATGCTTGTGTTTTATTAGGATTTAATAAAATACCATTCACGACATAGGGTAATGGAGGATTTTGATCATAAAAAGTATAGCTATACAGGGTAGCTTTCAAATCCCATAAATCTTTTTGAGGTTCTACATCATCTACCGTCGTTAAAAATGAAAATGAAAAATAAGTGAAATTTTGATTTTTATTTTTTAAAACTGTAATAGAAGCAGGTATTGTGGTATTGATATCACCTACTGAAATGATATATTGATAGGCATCTTCATACGTAATTTTAATTTTACGCAATTTTTTGCCACTTTTATCTAGTCGAATAATAAACACTTCATTCTTGTTTTTCCAATTTCCAATGGCTGAAGAATCCTGCAATCCGCAAGCTTGATCAATTTTCCATCGTTTTTCCATTTCTGAAGTATCACTATCGTTTACTTGAGCGAAATCAGTTTTGCTTGTGGCATAAGCAGCCATTCCTTTTCCACCATTCAGAAATACACCATGCTGATTGTCGTCACTTTGAAAGGCTAGGTCCCAATTGTCTGTACGACTAATATGAACTATTTTTTGCTCTTGAAGGCTCACATAGTATTGATACTCATAATTTTCTCCCATGTCAAGTTGCATTACTTTTCCATCACCCTTGGCAGGCAATGTAATAGGTTTGTCTTTTTTTTCACATGATGAAAAAAGAAACAATATTGATAAACAAGCTAGATAAAAATTAATTCTCATTTGACTAGTTGCAAATTTCGTTCAATAAACTGAAATCTGCCTTATAAATATACATGAATTATATCATGGAATTGTCATTTTATTGGGATATTTACTATGAAATGGGGATTACTTTATTTCATACATAAACGATTAAACTTGAATCTGAAATTCGTAAGGCATACTTTATCACTTATCATTATTACTACATAGAATATAAGATTACCCAAAAACACTAAAATAAAAAATCCCGAATAAATCGGGATTTTTAGGAGGTCTCGAGCGGATTCGAACCGCTGTGGAAGCTTTTGCAGAGCTCTGCCTAGCCACTCGGCCACAAGACCATCGGAGTGCAAATGTAATACTAATTTGAGAATTACCAAATTGTCAATTTTATCTTTTAAGTTTGTACCAAATAACTAACTAAATATGAGCAAAATAGGAGAGTCAGAATTAATTCTCACTTCAGAAGGAAGAGTTTACCACATCAACCTGCGCCCTGAAGATTTAGCATCTACGGTCATTACCGTGGGCGATCCTGATAGAGTCAAAGAAGTGTCTAAATATTTTGATGAAATAGAATTTAAAACTCAACATCGTGAGTTTGTGACCCATACAGGACGAATTGGTAAAAAACGCCTGACCGTCTTGTCCAGTGGCATAGGTCCCGATAATATTGATATTGTGATGAATGAATTAGATGCATTGGTTAATATCGATTTGGCAGAGCGAAAAGTAAAAGAATCCTTGACTTCCTTGAATATTGTGCGAATGGGTACATCGGGAAGCTTGCAAGCTGATATTCCAGTTGATAGTTTAGTCGCATCAAGCCATGGAATTGGATTGGATAATGTATTGCATTATTATAAACTCGAAAACAAAACCCACGAAAAAAATCTTCAAACAGCTTTTATCGAACATGCACAACTGCAAAATCAGGCAGTCGTACCGTATGCTGTTGAAGGATCTCAAGAAATATTGTCCTGGTTCGGCGATGAGT
>JBIIJQ010000122.1:0-4016 GCA_044233655.1 Chitinophagaceae bacterium
ATAAAAAATTAAGCTTGCAACCCTTTTTTTTATCAGCTTTATTTTTAATATTTCTATTTAATATAACGTCTAATTATGGGAATATTTTGTTGTTGCGATACAAAGATAAGATTTTTTATATTAAATTCAAAATAAAATAAAAGAATTAATAAAAAATCTTATCTTTGTATCGCAAATATTCCCATAATTAATATTATGTTAAATAGAAATAGCGTGAATTAACCATTGTTAATTAATACTGATTATTTGAAACTTACATACCCATAATGTAAATTCGTTTTATAAAACTACAACGTATGCTTAAAAAAATTCTTTACACCCTATTAGCCCTATTGGCAGTTTATGTTATTCTTTGTTTTGCTGGACCCAAAAACATGGATGTAACCTCCACTAAAACAATCAATGGTTCTCCTAATCAAGTTTATGGTCAAATCATTGAGTTTCGTAATTGGCCCAATTGGAGCAAATGGATGAAAGATGATACGGCCATGTCGTTGACCTTCGGAAATCCTTCCTCAGGCTTGGGCGGCTCATATTCTTGGAAATCAGAAAAAAGCGGTTCCGGTAATATGAAAATTACGGAGGCTATTCCTGGCCAATTGGTAAAAAGTGATTTAATTTTTGATGATTGGAATTCAACCAATAAAGTAACTATGGAACTCAAGCCCAATGGTAAAAATACCGATGTGACTTGGAAAATGGTAGACGAAAAACCTTTTCCTTTCTTTTTGCGTGGTATGATGTTGGTCATGAATATGAATGGCTCAGTAAAAAAAGACTTTGATCAAGGTCTTTCTAATTTAGATTCGTATATCAAATCTGGTAAAGCAGGAACTTATCTCAATGGATTTTCAATTTTAGAATCCGATTTTCCAGCTACAACTTACTTGGGCAAACGATCCTTATTAGAAATGAAAGATTTGAGCACCTATTATGGTACTCATTTTCCTGAAATTGCTAAACTGGCAGGTAATAAATGTGTTGGCCCTCCTGTAGGTATTTATTGGAAATGGGATATGAAAACCCAAAAAGGAGATATGGCTGCAGCAATGCCTGTGAATATGTCAGAAATCCTGAATGATCAATACAAATTGATACCTGTACCCGCTTCGCGTCAATATATTATTGAATATCATGGAGCTTACGATAAAATGGCCTTGGCTTATCAATCGCTTGATTCTATGATACATTCAAAAGGAATTCCAAATCCTTCACTAGTAATAGAAGAATATATTACCGATCCAATGACCGAAAAGGACACCTCAAAATGGTTGACAGTAATTCATTTTTTAACTAAATAATAAGTTTTAAATCAATTTCCTGACAAAAATCATCTTTTCAAACCTCCTATTTAAAGTTATCTTTGCCCCATTCTCAATTTTGTTCGCCTTACAAGCGTCCTTAAAATTTAATTTATGGCACATTTAGTCAATCGTATTTCGCACGAAGAGTTGCGAGTAAAACTGATGGAAGAAACCGAACATCGGATTACCATTTCATTTTATAAGTATTTTTCCATCGAACATCCCCTAGAGTTTAGAGATGAATTATATCTTGCGTTGAATCAATTGAAGGTTTTTGGACGTATTTATTTAGCGCATGAAGGTATCAATGCGCAGTTAAGTGTGCCTGAATCTAATTTCGAATCTTTGAAGAGTTACCTCTATTCTATTGAACCATTGAATGGAATTCGGCTCAATATCGCTGTGGATGATGATGGAAAATCCTTTTTTGTACTCAAAGTAAAAGTACGCGAAAAGATAGTTGCAGATGGATTAACCGATTTAAGTTTTGATCCGGCAAAAACTGGTAAGTACTTGAAAGCCAATGAGTTCAATGAGCTTTCATCGAATCCTGATGTGGTCATTGTAGATATGCGCAACCATTACGAATATGAAGTTGGCCATTTTGAAAATGCCATTGAAGTACCTTCAGATACCTTTCGTGAACAGCTACCAATGGCGGTCGATATGCTCAAAGATAAAAAAGATCAACCCATTATCATGTATTGTACAGGAGGAATTCGCTGCGAAAAAGCCAGTGCTTATATGCTTCACAATGGATTCAAAAATGTATATCATGTGGAAGGTGGGATTATCCATTATACCCAAACAGCTAAAAAAGAAGGTTTACCTATCAAATTCATCGGCAAAAATTTTGTATTTGATGAACGATTGGGCGAACGAATATCCGACGATGTCATTTCGAATTGTCATCAATGTGGTAAACCGTGTGATATGCATACCAATTGTTTAAACGATGGCTGTCATCTCCTATTTATTCAATGCGATGAATGTAAAGAAGCATTAAAAGGCTGTTGCAGTGAAGAATGTATGCAAGTAAACGAGCTTCCTGAAGAAGAGAAAATTGAGTTGCGAAAAGGAATCGACAAAGGCAACATGATTTTCAATAAATCGCGTCAGCGATTACGACCTCGATTGAATGAAATCAATGGGTTGTAATGGCATTATTTTGCCTTACCACTTAGCATAGGTACAAATACAAAATCGGAGAATTGTTCAGTTTCGAGCGAACCATCTTCTAGTTTTTTAATGCGAGTCATCGTTTGTCGACTTTCATCTTCACCTAATGGTAACACCATCAACCCGCCTACTTTGAGTTGAGCTACCAATTTTTCGGGTACAAAAGGAGCAGCGGCCGTAATGAGTATTTTATCAAAAGGAGCAAAACCAGGTAATCCTTCAAATCCATCTCCATAGAAAAATTTAATTTTCTTAGAATAGGTTGCTTTCAAAGGATAACTCAATTCATTTCGTTTGTACAATTCTAATTGACGCTCAATGGTATACACCATGGCTCCCATTTCGGCCAATACAGATGCTTGATACACACTTCCTGTACCGATTTCAAGTATTTTTTCAAAAGGCTTCACTTTCAACAAATCAGTTTGATATGCAACAGTATATGGTTGCGAGATGGTTTGCCCTTCCCCTATCGGAAATGCTCGGTCTTCATAGGCTATTTTATCAAAGGCAGGATCCAAAAAGAAATGTCGTGGGATATTCATCATGGCGGTCAATACCTTTTCATCTTTAATACCCTTTTCACGTATTTCTTCTATCAAAATTCTTCTAAGACCTTTATGTCTATATGTATCGTCTTGTTTTCTAAGCATTCTCTTTCTTCCTCTTATCTTTTTTTAGTTCTTTTTGACTCTGTAAAATTTCACCATGGTAGTATCAGTACTAAGTCTATTACGTATGGCCATGGTATCATTTCCTATAAATCGATAAATCAAATAATATGTTTGATTTTCTTCATCTGTATACATCGTTAGTTCCTTGGCCTTCGTATCGATGTTGTATTTAAAATTCTTAACCATGGTCATCATCATTTTTCCTGCAGAATAAGTTTGATCTTGATGATACTCAAACCAATCCTGATCACTTTGCCACTTACCTATAATTATTTCCTCATCCTTTTTACCACAGGAATACAACATGGGTATCAAGCAGCACAATATAATATATTTCATAATCTAGATTAACTATTACTCATTCATCATATCGATGATCACTTGAGCGATATCTTCGGCATTTGGTTTTGAAAAATAATCACCATCACTCCCATAAGCGGGTCGATGTGGCTGAGCTGCAATTGTTCTTGGTGCTACATCGAGCCATTTATACCCACCTTGCAATTCCATTACTTGCTGAAACATATATGCAGAAGCTCCACCCGGTACATCTTCATCAATGAAGATGATACGATTGGTTTTCTTAAGCGATTCTACAATAGAATGATTGATATCAAATGGAAGTAATGTTTGTACATCAACTAATTCGCAACTTATTCCAGCTGGTTCGAGATACTCCTTCATAGCATCTTGAATGATACGTAAGGTAGAACCATACGAAACAATGGTTATGTCTTCCCCTTCTTGAATAATTTCTGGTATACCCAATGGAATCGTCAATTCAAATAAATTGGAAGGCACTTTTTCTTTCAATCGGTATCCATTCAAACATTCTACCACTACTGCCGGCTCATCAGAT
>JBIIJQ010000051.1:0-21503 GCA_044233655.1 Chitinophagaceae bacterium
TATACATACCAGCAGCCTGTACCATATTACGAGGAACACATACATGAATTCCTCTGAGTGCATTGATAATCATACCCATTGGCGAACCACTATGCCATACACCTTCGAGTCTATGGCCACGAGTACGAACGATCAATGGACATTTCTGGCCACCTTTTGTACGATATTGCATAGTAGCTACATCGTCACTCAATGGTTGTAATCCATATAACAGATAATCTAGATATTGAATTTCTGCAATCGGACGAAGACCTCGCATTGCCATACCTATCCCCTGTCCCATAATGGTGGCCTCACGTATACCTGCATCAAATACACGCCATTTGCCATGTTTTTCTTGTAAGCCAGCGAAGCCTTGATTTACGTCGCCTATATTCCCTACATCTTCTCCAAATGCAAATACTTTTGGATTGGTCGATAAGGTATGATCAAAGAATTTATTTAATATTTCAAATCCATTTAAGAAAACGTCTTCACCATTGAATTCAGGTTTTACTTCTTCTACTTTACTGATTTGCAAATCAGATCTTGAATAAAGATTAGAATTGTATTTTTCAAAAGCATCCGATTTCAATGATAAATAATAATTGCGTAGACGATCCACAGCATGGCCTGTCCCTGCTATATGAAGTATACGTGCAATTGTTTTCATAATATCTCTACGCAATGGTTCACGTATAGCAGCTAATTCTCTTACACAAGAAGCTATAAACTCAGATTGGGCATTACCCTCATAGATTACTTCGTTGCAAAATTTAGTTGCTTCTTCGATTTCTTGTTTAATCGGATTCAAGAAATTTTCCCAAGCCGATTTTTTCGCATCGCTTACAAACGTTTTTGCGGATGTTTCTATTTCAACCAATTCATTCTCTTCAGCGATATTATTTTCTAAAATAAATTCACGCATTTTTTTGATGCAATCCATTTCTTTTTCCCAATCCAATCGCTCTTTGCTTTTGTATCGTTCGTGCGATCCTGATGTAGAATGCCCTTGGGGTTGGGTTATTTCTTGTACATGAAAGATTGCAGGGATATGTTTTTCTCTTACTCGTTTGATACCCTCTCTGAATGTTTCGCAAAGCGAGGCATAGTCCCATCCTTTCACAGTATAGATATCTACCCCACCTTGTTCTTCATTGTATTTAAAACCACTCAGGGCTTCTGAAATTGAATTTTTAGATGTTTGAAATTTACGAGGTACTGAAATACCATATCCATCATCCCAACAAAATACAGCTAAAGGAACTTTCAATACACCAGCAGCATTAATGGTTTCCCAGAATAATCCTTCACTTGTTGAAGCATCACCTATGGTAGTAAAGCATACTTCATTTCCATTGTCTGACATTTCAGTAAACTGATGTAACTGTTTTTGTTTGCGATACAATTTGGACGCAAATGCAAGTCCTAAACCTCGTACCATTTGACCTGCAGTAGGTGAAATATCAGAGCTACTATTTTTGGTATCGGTCATTTTTTTTTGAAGACCATCCTCATCTAAAAAACGTGTACCATAGTGCCCATTCATTTGGCGACCTGCACTACTAGGTTCTTCATTTACATCAGGATTGGCATATAACTGAGCAAAAAATTGATTCACCGTAGTCATGCCACTTGCAAACATAAATGTCTGATCGCGATAATACCCTGATCTGAAATCACCTTCTTGAAACACTTTAGCCATCGCTATTTGAGCGATTTCCTTTCCATCTCCAAAGATGCCAAATTTTGCCTTACCTGTTAGCACTTCTTTTCTTCCAAGAAGACTTGCCTCACGGCTTTGTAAGGCTAATGTATAATCATTGAGTACTTCTTGTTTGAAGTCTTCAAATGCAATTTTCTCTTCTTTTAATGTAGTTGTCTCTCCCTTCATGTTTTATACTTTAAATCAAATACAAGAATACAAAAATAATATTCTAAATCCCTATTCACGAATTATTTATATATTAAAATTCAATGTTAAAGATGCTTCGGTTAACTACGACTTAACTTTGAAAGTATTCGTTATATTAAAATTACACATAATTTTGAGTAAACATTTAAAAACATAGAATTATGAAAAAATCAATTTTATTATTTGGAGCTCTTGCCTTCGTTGCTACAGCTTCATTTGCTCAAACTAAGGATAAAAAGAACAATGCTACAAAGCAAGAAGTAAAACAAGATGCTAAAGTTGCACCTACTCCACCACCAGCTCCAATTCCTGCTGCTTCAAGACAACAACCTGCTGCAACTACCCCAAATCAGAATGCTGATTTATCAATGAAATTTTCTACAGAAGATCATAATTTTGGAAATATTCCAGAAGGACCTGCAGTGAGTACTGATTTCGAATTTAAAAACATAGGTAAAGAACCAATCGTTTTGACAACGGTGCAAGCATCATGTGGATGTACAACTCCAACATGGACAAAAGATCCAATCTTACCTGGTAAAACTGGTAAAATCACAGCTACTTACAATACACAAGGACGTCCTGGTAATTTTGTAAAAACGATTACTGTTAATTCAAATGTTGGAACTAAAGTAGTAAAAATTACTGGTGTAGTAGAAAAAGCTCCTGATGCTTCTGTACCTGCTGATAACGGTTCAATCATGAAACACTAAAAAATAGAAATTTAAACGACAATGAAACAACTACTAACGATCTTGTTTTTGGCTACAATCAGTTTTGCTGTGAATGCTCAAAACAAAAACCCAAATGGTCCTATTTTTAAATTTGGAGAGGAAACCCATGATTTTGGAAATATAAAAGAAGGCCCTCAAGGACAAGTTGATTTTGTATTCATTAATGGCGGTAAAGAACCATTGATTATTCAAAACTGCTCTGCATCATGCGGTTGTACTACACCTGATTGGACCAAAGACCCAATTATGCCAGGTCAGAAAGGCAAGATTACTGTAAAATACAATACACAAGGTCGTGTAGGAACATTTAATAAAACAGTGTACATTGCTTCTAATGCACGTGGTGATAAAGAGCGTTATGAAATCTACATTAAAGGAAATGTAATTTCAGAAACGTCTACAGACAACTCAATCAAATTGAATCCTTCTGTACAAACTGGTGTAACATTAAAATAATATTTTTCATCATTTTATTAAAAGCTGTTCATTTATGGACAGCTTTTTTTCATTTAATTATGGTCATTGTTCAATACATTCTTACTTTTACAAAAAAATATATGTTTAAAAAGTATTTACATTTCATAATAGTTATATCCATTTTCATTACATCTTGCAAAACAGCCAAACATACTTCAAATGCTGAAACAAAATCCAATAAGGAAAGTAATAAGACTAAACATATATTGGATGGGAATTGGGTTTTTGTAACTATGCCCGGCAAAGATGTAAAATTGACTGAATTATTTCCAAATAAAATGCCTGAAGCAATGATAGATGTATCACAAGGTAAAATAAGTGGATATGCAGGTTGCAATCGATTCAGCGCCCGCATGACAGTAGATAAGGATAACATAAAATTCATACAACCCCTACTTCTTACTAAAACTGCTTGTGCAACTATGAGCGACAATGCATTTTTAGGCATACTGGAAAACACAAATAGATTTGAAGTTAGAGATTCATTTGCTCACTTTTATAGTAATAAGTTTGAGATGATGACAATGAAACGAGTGAAGAAATAGTAATGTAGAATAAATTACATTCATATATTCTCAATTAAAATAAAATCCCAAATTCAATTGAATTTGGGATTTTATTTTATAATGTTCATTAACTTACTTCGTAAAACGAACACTCAATTTTCTATCATCAGCACGCTCTTCGTTGCTTACTTCAGCAGCCACTTTTGCAAATCCTTCAACTCCTAACACTAGATTCGTTTTTAAAGGTTCTTTCTTAGTTGTCTTTTTTGCATCTTGACTCTTTGCCATATTTTTTTTTAAAAGGTATATATTAAATATGCTAATTTTTAAATATAGTTTCAATCAACCTATTTTAGTTAAATAATTAAATACACTTTTACGATTTCATTCAATAAAAAAATCCCGACGAATCGGGATTTATTATTGTACTGTTTATGTAATATAATTAATGACCAGAGGGAGGATTTTGTGCTTCTCCACTTGGTTTTGAAATACTCAAAGAATCATTTGTAGGAGGAGCAACAGAACCGTCTGTTTTGCAACATGGTTTGTCACAAGTTGCTTTATCGCAAGTACCGCCACATGTCGCTTTACACTCTTCTGATTCTGTACAAGATGCTGATTTTTCACCACCTGCACAACAAGATTTTCCTTCAGCCATTGATGTTCCTCCTGTCCCGTTCATTACAGCATTGCATTGCTCTTCAGTACAACCAGCAGTTTTGCAAGCAGACATCATTGTACCTAATTTTTGAATACGACTTTCTTGTATTTGATCATGAAACATACCACTTAATGTAGGAGCGATAACCAACGAAACGATAGACATCAGTTTGATTAAGATATTCATTGAAGGTCCAGAAGTATCTTTAAATGGATCACCCACTGTATCACCCGTTACTGAAGCCTTATGTGGTTCAGATTTTTTATACTCCATTTTACCATTAATTTCAACACCTTTCTCAAATGATTTCTTGGCATTATCCCAAGCACCACCAGCATTGTTTTGAAACATACCCATCAATACACCACTTACAGTAGCACCTGCTAAGAAACCACCTAATACTTCTGGTCCTAAAAGGAAACCAATAATCAATGGAGATACAATAGCAATTGCACCTGGTAACATCATTTTTTTGATAGAAGCTTCAGTAGAAATAGCCACACATTTATCATACTGTGGCTTTCCAGTACCTTCCATAATTCCAGGAATTTCACGGAACTGACGACGTACTTCTTCCACCATGGCCATAGCCGCTTCACCTACAGCACGAATTGCTAACGAAGAAAAGATGAAAGGAATCATAGCTCCTACAAACAAACCAGCCAAAACTGGTGCGTTGTAAATATCTATACCATCAATACCAGAAATACCTACGAAAGCTGCAAACAACGCCAATGCTGTCAAAGCAGCAGAAGCAATAGCAAAACCTTTACCAGTAGCAGCTGTTGTATTACCTACAGCATCCAAAATATCTGTTTTTTCACGAACATCAGCTGGCAATTCACTCATTTCAGCAATACCACCTGCATTATCAGCAATAGGTCCGAATGCATCAATTGCTAATTGCATAGCTGTAGTAGCCATCATACCTGCAGCTGCAATAGCCACACCATATAAACCAGCAAAATGATAAGAACCATAAATACCAGCAGCCAAAACGATCATAGGTAAGAATGTAGATTCCATACCCATAGCCAAACCGCCAATGATGTTTGTAGCATGACCAGTAGCTGATTGACGAACAATACTTAATACTGGACGTTTGCCCATTGCAGTGTAATATTCAGTGATAATACTCATCAATGTACCAACTGCTAGACCAACTAGAATAGAAAAGAATACACCAGTATTTGTAAATTTAAAACCACGTAATTCCATATTTTCAGGAAGAATGTAAGAAGTCAAGAAGAAGCAAACGATAGCTGTTAATACAATTGAACCATAGTTACCCATGTTCAAGGCATTTTGTACTTTAGTAGTACTTAAACCAGCACTTTCAGATATACGAACAAAGAATGTACCTATAATAGATAATATAATACCAACGCCTGCAATTAACATTGGTAATAAAATCGGCGCTAATCCACCAAAATTATCACCCATACTCATTGTTTCTTTACCTAATACCATGGTAGCCAAAACTGTTGCAACATAAGATCCAAATAAATCGGCGCCCATACCAGCCACGTCACCTACGTTATCACCTACGTTATCAGCAATGGTTGCTGGATTACGTGGATCATCTTCCGGAATACCTGCTTCTACTTTACCTACAAGGTCAGCACCAACGTCGGCAGCTTTGGTATAAATACCACCACCCACACGAGCAAACAATGCGATAGACTCAGCTCCTAAAGAAAAACCAGTTAATACTTCAATAGCTTTAGATAAAGCATGCGTATATTCTGGAGATCCCATTGTATAATCACCTACAAAACTCATGTATAATAAAATGAACATGGAACCTAAACCTAAAACGGCCAACCCTGCAACGCCCATTCCCATTACAGAACCTCCAGTAAATGAAACTTTCAATGCTTTTGCTAATGAAGTACGAGCCGCTTCAGCTGTTCTTACATTTGATTTTGTTGCAATACGCATTCCTAAGAAACCTGCTAAGGCACTAAAGAAAGCGCCTACAACAAATGCTAAGGCAATTGTCCAGTGACTGTTTTTGTCCGTAAAGCCCATAAATCCTAATAACAAACCAGCTATGACTACAAAGTAACTCATTACTTTATACTCAGCTTTTAAAAATGCCATTGCACCATCAGCAATATAACCTGCTATCTCTTTCATGCGGTCGTTTCCGGCCGGTTGTTTTGATACCCAAGCGCTTTGTATAAACGTATACAGCAAAGCCACTATACCAAAAACGGGAACGAGGTAAAATAAATAATTCATTGTTTTTTTAGTTTTGTTTTTTAAAGGGCGCAAAAGTAACAAATGAATGTTAAAAAATGAAATATATCACCTTTTCAATATGTCATTTATTGCTATTTTGGTATACAATTCCCATAAAGAATGCAATTGTGAAGCAATTGAATGCATTTATTAAATAAAAAGCATCACCTTCCTGTTTATAGTTTTTTCCGGTTAAATTTGTTTAATTTTAATAAAATTATCATGAACGCACCCATTTTAAAAAAACTCAGCATTTTATTCTTGCTATTAATCAGTTTATCTCAAATAAGTTTAGCACAAAAACAAGCGTACAAATGGTATTTTGGGGAAGATGGTGCTGGGTTAAATTTCAATTCCGAATGTAAAGTCTCCGTTCTAAATGACGGGAATTTTCAAGGTTATGAAGGTGTTTCTGCTATTTCAAATAAAACGACTGGAGAATTATTGTTTTATACAAATTCTGAGTTTGTAATGAATAAAAACCATGATACGATTCCAAATTCTAATTTAATTACAAATGGGGCTACAATTACTCAAGTACAAATTATAGAAAAACCAGGTTCTAATTCAATTTATTATATCATCACATCTGAAGTTCAAGGATTTTCAGGGCAGTTTTACCGTTATCATGCAGTTGATATGACCATGAATGGTGGATTAGGCGGTATCTTATTTAAAGATAGTATGTTGTACAATTCACCAACAACAGAAAAGTTAACAGCTATCAAACATTCCAATGGCATCGATCTATGGATTGTAGGACATTCATACAATACAAACAATTATCTAGCATTTCATGTCACTCCACAAGGTATTAACACAACGCCAGTTGTTTCAAGTATAGGGAAAATACATGGTGACCAATCTACAGCAAGTGCAGTTGGCGAATTGAAAGCATCACCCAATGGATTGAAAATAGCTGCTGTCACACTTGCTGTTCCCAATATTGAATTATTTAATTTTAATAAGTCAACAGGCCAATTGAGTAATTTAATTACCATTCCAGCAATTGCAGGTTATGATGGATTGAACAATCCTATTAGTAATCTATATGGACTTTCATTTTCTAAAAACAGCAAGATGTTATATGCTACACAATGGATAAGCAGTGATTCGGCTTGTAAAATATTACAGTATAATGTTACATCAAATGACTCAATTCAAATCAGCAATTCAAGAAAGACCATTTTTTCAACTCAAAATAAAAATTTATATAGCTTAAAATTAGCACCTGATGAACGAATTTATGTAGCACAAAATCCAACTAAAAATTATTTAGGTATCATTAATTACCCAGACAGTGCGGGATTAAGTTGTAACTATGTCGATAGCGCAATTTCGTTGGGTGTAAGCCATAGTGGCTGGGGTTTAAATAACTTGATGGAATATGACGATTACTGCAAAGAAGCAACACAACCAAGTGCTATTGAAAATATCCTAGAAAATAAAATGGTTCAGTTAAACCCTAATCCATTTACAAACTTTGCTATACTTCATTTCAATAATGAACCTACTAAAAAGTACAAACTTAAAATTGTAACAATGATTGGTGCAAAAATCAATTTACCTTACGAAATAAATAGCAACCAACTAAAATTAATGAGAGGATCTTGCCCGAATGGAATTTATATCTATCAATTGATAACTGATGATAAAATAATTCAAACTGGTAAGTTTATAATAAACTAAATGTATTTTAAGCTTTCAGCTTCTTCACTCTTACAGCGTTCATACCCTTTAGACCACGCTCCAATTCAAATACGACGGTATCCCCTTCTCTTACTTCTTCGAGTAAACCATTAATGTGTACAAAATACTTTTCTTGTGTATTTAATTCTTTGATAAATCCAAAACCTTTGGCATCGTTGAAAAAATCAATTTTCCCTGTGCGAACTGTCTCTACAATATCTTCACGTTTAGGCACTCCCAATTCAATTGAATCAGCATCAATTTCTTTTTTCTTTGTAGGATTAGGTGGTGTATCAATAATGTGGCCATTTTCATCCACATAAGCCATCATAAACTCCAAGCCACCGCCTTGAGAATTCTTACGTCTTTCTTCCAGTTTTTCCTGTTTATCCTGACGTTTTTTTAAACGATTCTTTTCTTTTTCTTTTTTACTAAAGGTTTCTTGCGATTTCGCCATTAAATTATACTATTTTAAAAAATGAATTATTGATAAGAGAATTTAATAGAAAATTGCTTCAACCAATGATGTAAAGGTACATCAATTAATTGAAAAGCGAATATTGAACTCAAAAGGAATTATTATTTTATAAAAAACCTTGATATTTTGAACCTTTTTCACGTTCAAGTGTATAAGTAGTAAATAAATTAAATATCATGAACAAAATCATTCTTTTAATAGTCGGAATTTTACTGACTGAGAGTGCTCAAGCACAAAAAGCCGAACCAATACAATCCTTTGCCAAAGAAGCTATGCCTATGCAATGGTATAAACAGCAATTATCTCTTTGGAAAAAAGAAGTTGATAAAAATAAACTTGATGAGAATGCCTGGTATAATGTATTCAGAGCTCAACGAATTTTATCCTATCATGACAGCACCGACCATAGAAAAACGGAAGAACGAGATGCTGACTTAATGAAAGTACTTGATGAAATGGAAAAAGTAATTTCAAATACCTATACATTTAATTTTTGTAAATGGCAATTAGGTGGCAATGATATGAAATACTACCCTTATTTAGAAAAAGCAATTGCTATAGCTCCAAATCGAAAAGACCACATCGATTACATGATTAATATTAGTGAATTACAACGAAATAGTAAACAACGAAATGAATATTCATTAAAAAGAATAAATATTGGCGAAATGTCAACTGGTATGATGTATTACAATTACAATACCTTGATTGGACTTGAAAAGAATGCCATTTTAATTACTGCAGGTGATAATGATACTTATCCAGCGTGGGCATTGCAAGCCCAAGGCATTCGTACGGATGTAACAGTATTGAATGCATATCTATTACATATAAAAGAATATCGTGAAAAAGTATTTACAGAATTAGGTATTAAACAAATAGATATTTCGAAAGAAGATGAATTTGAATTTTTTAATAAGAAACTAGTTCTACATCTTGCGCAAAATAAAAATAATTATCCTGTTTATTTAGCATTGACAAGTGCAGGTTGCAATAATCTATTGGATGAAATTGAAGACAAGTTATACCTCATAGGTTTAGCATATATATATCAAACAAACTCTATAGATAATATAGCAATTTTGAAAAAAAATGTAGAACAATTATATGCTTTAGATTATTTAGACAAAGCTTTTTATACAGAAATATCAATCGATCGTACTAAACAAATAAATCAGAATTACATAGTTCCTATGCTAAAATTGTATGAACATTATAAAATGGCAGGTGATATACAAAAGCTTAAGTGGATCAAAGAAAAGTTAATCTTTATAAGCAAAGGAGCAGATGATGAAAAAAAAATATTAAAATACTTAGATTAGCTTTTACTTGTTTTTATTCAATAAAAATATCAATAAAGAAACCAACGATGAAGAATTAATGTCGTTGATACTCAAAGGTCATAAGTTGGCCTTTGAGTTGTTGTATGAACGATACTTTGATAAATTGGTTTGGTATGCAAATGGTTATTTATCAGACATCCACTTATCTGAAGATATAGTACAAGAAGTTTTTATTAAAATCATAGAATCACCTGAACGTTTCAATATAGAAAAACGATTTTCTACTTGGGTTTATACACTTACAGCAAATCTTGCAAAGAATAAATTAAGAGAACATAACACAAGGAAATCGTATTTAAAAATAAATCAAACTTCACAACAAGAACCCACTACCCAATCGCAACATACGCTTGACTTGAAAATCACAGAAAAAAGGATGAATGAAATATTTGATTCATTATCTGAGAAAGAAAAAGACATTTATCATTTGCGATTCAATGAAAAAATGCAAATTAAAGAAATAGCAGCTACCATGAATTTGCCCGAAGGCTCAATTAAATCTGGTATTTATTATTTATTAAAAAAATATGCTCAACTTATAAATCACTATACATATGAAAAATAAATCCGAACAAATACCAAGTTATCTATTTGAATTGATAATGTCCAATTCATTTGATACATTGAGTATTGACAATAAAAATGAGGTGCTTCGATATTTTACTGAAGACGAGTACACTGAATTGTATCAAGCAAATCAATTGATAGAATCAACAAAGTATGTATCCAGAAAACAAACAATTAAAAATGACTTATTGAATCGGTTCGATGAAACACATCTTATACCAAAACGCATTCTATCATTTGATAAATCATTTGTTTGGAAAGCAGCAAGTATATTGCTATTGACTTCTACCCTATTGCTTTCTTATTCCCATTTCAACAAAAAAATCATTGAACATACTCATACTATCGTAAATCATGATACAGTCTATATCGAAAAAGAAACTCAATTTGCAATCCAACAAGCAAATGATAAGAATATAGAATCAGTCCCTCATTCAACGAATTCTTTAAAAAAGAAAAATAATTCTATGTCACGCAATTTAAAAGCAATTGAAAAAATCTCAAATGAAAAAATGGTTGAATCAAATTCCGATATACATGTCGTAAGTATTCATCAAATGCAATCAAAGCCAAATTCCAGTAAACGCAATAGTCGTCAAGATGATAGTTTGGAAATGAATTTTCAATTTGTGAGTTTGTAATGCAATTTTTATTTTTTATTAAAAATAAAAAAAGGTGCAATAAGCAAGTAGCCCATTGCACCTTTCAGTATCAATTAGAATTTATTGTTTGATAATCAAACGACTTAATTGTGTATTATCATCACTCACTATTTTTAATACATAATTTCCTTTTGCCAACCCATTCATTTGAACTGAAATAGTTTGGGTTCCAATATTCAATTGTTCCTTTTGTTCACTAATGATTTTACCTTCGATTGAACATAGTTGAATAGTCAATTCAGAATTAGTACTAGCTTTAAAATCTAATTTCAATAAATCTTGCACAGGATTTGGGTAATATTGTTCAAGACTAAAAGTTGAATTTACAGGTGTAATTTCTGTAAATCCAGTTGGCCATTCTGATGTAACTGATACATACATTTTAGATCCAGTAGCCCCTCTCCCATCGCTCCAAATATTATAGACTTTGCTATCATTACGAACTGCGTTGTAATAATCGCCAAACCATAAACCTTGATTGGTTGCTAATCCGAAATTGGTTGATTGGGTAGATACTTTTATTGGAGTACCCCAATTCACACCATTGTTAGACGATGAAACTAAATAATAATCGGACACTTTTGAACTATTAATAACATATGAACCAATAGAAACACGATTGTTGAAAGCACAAACTGTTGGCATAAAACCTTTATTTGCTGCACCAAAAAGTGTATTGATATTAATCGGCGCAGACCATGTAGCACCACCATCAGTAGAATGTGAATAGAATGAATTGTAATTAGCTCCTGGAGATGCAGGAAAATCTGACCATACTACATGTAAATTAGTACCTCCACCTGCTACCATATTCACAGCGCTATTTTCTCTATCATGTATAAATCCTCCACCTTGATTACCAAATAAATTTGTTCCAGTAGCAATCATATTGGGCACTGAAAACGTATTACCGCCATCAGTCGAAACCGAGTGCATTACTAAATTACTTCCAACATCTGCATAAGTAACATGCAAATTCCCGTCTGAAGTAACTGCTACATTTCCAAATTGTGATTGACTTGAATTCACTTGAACTTTATTTGCATTAAATTTCAGACCAGCTGGCAATTTCTTTTTTACATATTCTCCTGTTACAGAAG
This sequence comes from Chitinophagaceae bacterium, assembly GCA_044233655.1. Classification (GTDB taxonomy): domain Bacteria; phylum Bacteroidota; class Bacteroidia; order Chitinophagales; family Chitinophagaceae; genus OLB11. The sequence continues at coordinate 12,359 of JBIIJQ010000051.1, forward strand.
GATTTTCAGCCATATTAGGGAAATATACAAATGAACAATAGAGTGTATTTGCATTAGGGCCATTTGTTAAATCCATTGCGAACCATTGTCTATCATACATACCTTCATAATTTGAAAAGGATTCAAATGTGTTTACATCCAATGCTGTGATTCCTATATAGCGATCTTTACCTGGTTGTACTGTCCAGCTAGTGCCATTATTGGTACTTGATGCCATAAACATACAAGCATAAGCTGTATCTGGCGTATTTTGATCAAAAACGAGATAAATCCAGGAAAAAAACAACTTGCCAGTTTTGTCATAAGCAAAAATTGGATCACCACCACCCGCTACAAATCCATTTGGATACATTTCAGCTAAATAGGTCAAGGCATTAAATGAAGATTTTGTCCATGACTGACCTGCATTACTTGAAGTATATATGGGATAAGTAATTCCGGTAGCAGAATTATTATCCATATAACTCAATACAAGTTTGTTATTATTAGAAGGATCCATTGCAATATGTGCCTCACCTTCCTCAGTTCCTATTGAGGAAATATTCGAAATTTTTGTTTCTGTAGATCTACTCTTTCTTACGCCTTGTTGGTTAATTAATTCTTGTGCTTTCAATGCATCTGAAATTTTTATGGGCGTTCTTAGCTTTTCTTTTTTTACATGCTTTAATAAATCTAGCTTAGTTGCATGATTCATTTCTTGAGCATGTAAAGAGTTTTTAGATAAAATACACCCTAATAGAAAGATTAGGCTAAATGTAAGTTTGTTCATAATAGTATTGTTTTTTAATAAGACGTATCAATGTCTATAAATGTTTGATAATTGTTGCAAAGATGATACATTTCTAATTAAATGACATGAGAATGAACTAATACTTATATTTTCATTTAATTCATTTAATTTCAAACATGAATATCAATAAAATTCTAACTTTAATGTATATTTTTGTATTCTCAATAGCAAATAGAATGAATCAAGAACATATTGGATGTGATCAGTGCAAATCCAGATTAGATTCTATATTCAATGATTTGAAAAAAAATGAAGTATCCACATTAGATAGTATTAAAAAATGTCAATTTTATAAAAAGGGAGAATCTATCTTTACTGAAGGGGCTTATCCTCGTGGACTTTTTTGTGTACAATCAGGAAAAATAAAGGTAACTCAATTTGGAATGAACGGCAAAGAACAAATTGTACATTTGATTCATAGTGGAGATGTAATGGGTCATAGAGCTATTTTTGGAGATGACACCTTTTCCTGTTCTGCTATTGCTATGGAAGATTCTCATGTATGTTTTATTTCGAAAGCACCCTTTTATCAAATGGTAGAAGAAAGCTCGCATTTAGCATTAAAATTTGCACATTTACTAGCTACTGAATTAAAAGAAGCAGAACAACGTATTACACAATCGGCCTTACGTCCTGTTAAAGAACGTCTTGCAAAAAGTTTGTTGATATTAATCGAAAACTATGGTTTTGAATCTGATCATGCTACTATAAATATAATTGTGAAGCGTGAAGATTTGGCCAATTTATCAGGAACAACTCGTGAAACTGCCACCCGTTATTTATATGAGCTTCAAGAAGATAAAATAATCGAATTAATCGAAAAGAAAATTAAGATCATTAAGTTTAAAGAACTTAAATCATTGGCTCACACATTTTAAGAGGGCTAATTTTGATTATTATTTTTGTTAAATCATGTGTTTGATAATATGATTAATATCATGTATTGATTTTTTAGTAAAAATCAAAAATCAACTGATCCTATTTATTTAGTGCGTACTTTATGTAGTATTCATAAGCATTTCATCGAAATGACTATATATTAAATGAATCAAAATTATGTGACTTATACAAGTTGATTATTCTATCCAATTTCAAAATGTGATTTGCATCACATTTTTTCGTTTTGGGTAAAATTACTTTCGTTTCAGAAAAAAAATATTTTATGAATGCTACAGCAATCGACAATTTATTTAAGCAAAAAATAGATCTGGATTTGAATATTGAACCAAAAGACCAGATGCCTGAAAAATATCGTTTACATCTTATACGTCAAATATCTCAACATGCACATTCTGAAGTGATTGGAATGCAACCAGAAGGTAATTGGATTACACGTGCTCCTAGTTTACGTGCTAAGCAAATATTATTAGCTAAAATTCAGGATGAAGGTGGACATGGTTTGTATTTATACAGTGCTTGTGAAACATTGGGTATTTCGCGAGAAGAATTAATTGATCAACTTCATACAGGTAAAGCCAAATATTCCAATATATTCAATTATCCAGCATTAACATGGGCTGATATTGGAGCAATTGGATGGCTGGTAGATGGTGCTGCTATCGTAAATCAAGTTTCATTGCAACGCACGTCCTACGGTCCATATGCACGAGGTATGGTACGTATTTGCAAAGAAGAAAGTTTTCATCAACGTCAAGGTTATGAAATTATGGCCAACATGATGAAAGGTACTGAAGCACAACGTGAAATGGCACAAGATGCTATGAATCGTTGGTGGTGGCCTTCCTTAATGATGTTTGGACCACATGATAGCGATTCTCCTCACTCGGGTGATGCATTTACATGGAAAATTAAACGTAAGAGTAATGACGAATTACGTCAAAAGTTTATTGATAAAACTGTACAACAAGCTGAAGTCATAGGGCTTACTATTCCAGATGATGAATTAAGATGGAATGAAGTAAAGCAAGGATATGATCATGGTGAAATTAATTGGGAGGAGTTCAAACGTGTCATTAATGGAAATGGTCCTTGTAATAAACAACGAATGGATCATCATAAAAAATACCATGCTGAAGGTGCATGGGTAAGAGAAGCAGCAGCAGCGTATGCTAAAGAAAATTCCAAATAAAAAAAACCGAAAAAATTTAATTTCAAATAGGAAAATTCCAAAGAAATACAATTACAGATTAAAAGAGATAAATCCTGAAATACTCAATCATTCAAAACCTTAAAAATTCAAAACCTTAATAAAATGGATACACAATTAGACCTTTGGGAAGTTTTTATACAAAACAAAGCAGGAAGCTATGTTCACGCAGGCAGTGTACATGCATCAGATAGTCAAATGGCATTACAGAATGCACGTGATACTTATACACGAAGACAAGAAGGAACAAGCATTTGGGTCATTCCTGCAAAATATGTTGTTGCTTCAAATCCTGAAGATGCAGAGATGTTTTTTGACCCTGCTAATGATAAAATATACAGACACCCTACTTTTTATGTAATGCCTGAGGGTGCAAAACAAATTTAAATAAAATAACATGACAAAGAAAGAAGCCTTATTTAATTATCTTCTTCAATTGGGAGATAATGCCTTGATTCAAGGACATCGATTATCTGAGTGGTGTAGCAAAGCGCCATTTCTTGAGGAGGATTTAGCTCTTACCAATATGGCCTTAGATAACATTGGTCGTGCACAATCCTTTTTAAAATATGCTGGAGACATAGAAGGCATTGGAAGAACAGATGATGATTTAGCTTATAAACGTGGCGAAAGACAATTTTACAATCATTTAATTTATGAATTGCCAATCGGTGATTTTGCATACACAATTGCAAAGCAACTTATAATTTCAGTGTTCGAATATTTTCAATATACTGAATTGGCACAATCTAAAGATTCTACAATTACTGGAATTGCGTCAAAAAGTTTGAAAGAAATTAAATATCACAAATTGCATGCAACTGATTGGTGCATGAGACTTGGAAAAGGTACTGATGAAAGCCATCAACGATTACAAGAAGCATTTAATGCACTTTGGATGTATACTGGCGAATTATTCGAAATGTATGAATCTGATGCGATTTTGGTCACAGATGGAATTGCAATTGATTTAAATATTGTGAAAATGAAGTGGAAGGAAATGATCGCAACTATATTAAAAGAAGCAACAATAGATATACCGACTGTTGACTATATGCAGACAGGAAGTCGAAGAGGAATTCATACTGAACATTTAGGTCATTTATTAGCAGAAATGCAATATTTACAACGCGCCTATCCAGATGCAACTTGGTAACCTTTCATTTTAAATCAACATAACACGATCAATACACAATGCCCATCTATCATAAACTCGGTACTATCCCCGACAAACGACATGTAGTCAGTCGTCAGTCAAATGGCAATTTATATCAAGAAGAACTTATAGGAACGCAAGGTTTTGCAGGAATGTCTTCATTGGTTTATCATTTATATCCACCAACAAGAGTAAAGCAAAAAGATAAAGCATATTCTGTTGCACCTAAAGTGGCAATTGATAATGGACTTGACTGTATGAGTTTTCAAGGCTTTGACATTCAGCCCGAAAAAGATTATTTAAAAAGTAGAAAAACATTATTTGTTAATGCTGGTATGCATATTGGCTTGGCTGCACCTATGGAAAGTACACCTTACTTTTTCAAAAATGCAGATGCAGATGAAATGATTTTTGTGCATGAAGGAACAGGAACTGTTTATACGATGTATGGCGAATTGAATTTCAAATATGGCGATTACATCATCATTCCAAGAGGAACAGTTTATCAAATAAAATTTGATACCGACAAAAATCGCTTGTTATATGTTGAAAGCTTTACGCCTATTTTTACACCAAGCAGATATAGAAATCAATTTGGTCAATTATTAGAACATTCACCATTTTGCGAAAGAGATATTGTTCGTCCAAGCAATTTAAAAACGTATGACGAGCAAGGCGAATTTGATATTTTCATTAAGAAAAAAGGAATGATGTTTCCATATCAATATGCAAATCATCCGTTTGATGTTGCAGGTTGGGATGGCTATCATTATCCATATATATTCTCTATTTTTAATTTTGAGCCAATTACTGGACGCATACACATGCCACCACCTATTCATCAAACATTTGAGAATGCAAATTTTGTAATTTGTTCATTCGTTCCTCGTATGTATGATTATCATCCAGATGCAATTCCTGCGCCATACCATCATAGCAATATTGATAGTGACGAATTATTATACTATGTAGATGGTGATTTTATGAGTAGAAATAATATTCAAAAAGGACAAATTACGTTACACCCAGGTGGACTTCCTCATGGACCACATCCAGGCGCTATCGAAAGAAGTATTGGCAAAAAAGAAACACAGGAATTAGCCGTAATGATAGATCCTTTTGCACCAGTTATGATTACAGAAGAAGCCATGAAAATTGATGTGAAAGACTATTATAAATCTTGGTTAGAAGAAAATAAATAAAAAATATAAATATGTCAAGTGTAAATTTAACAGAAGTTGATAATTTCAATTACGGAATTGAAAAAATTTTTGAAGAAGCAAAAGACTTCTTACCAATTAATGGAACTGATTATGTTGAGCTTTATGTAGGCAATGCAAAACAAGCAGCACACTATTATAAAACAGCATTTGGTTTCGAATCATTTGCTTACTGTGGATTAGAAACAGGCAACAAAGAATATTGTTCGTATGTGGTTAGTCAAGACAAAATCAAATTAGTTTTAACAACACCTTTTAATCCAGAAAGTGAAATTTCTCACCATATTCGTCGTCATGGCGATGGTGTAAAAGTAATTGCATTGTGGGTGGATGATGCACGAAAAGCATTTGAAGAAACGACCAGTCGTGGAGCAGAAGTGGTCATGGAACCAACTGTATTTACAGATGCAAATGGTGAAGTTATAAAAGCATCCATCAAAACCTATGGCGACACGATACACACATTTGTAGAACGTAAAAATTACAAGGGTGTTTTCTTACCAGGTTTTGAAAAATGGGAAAGCGAATATAATCCAGAAACAAAAGGATTAAAATATATCGACCACATGGTTGGAAATGTAGAGCTAGGTGCTATGAATAAATGGGCTGAATTCTATGCCAACGTAATGGGTTTTGCAAACTTAGTAACGTTTGACGATAAAGATATTTCAACACAATACACTGCCTTAATGAGTAAGGTAATGACAAACGGAAATGGTCGAATTAAATTTCCAATTAACGAACCAGCTTTAGGATTAAAAAAATCTCAAGTAGAAGAATATTTAGATTTCTATGGTGGTGCAGGTTGTCAACACATTGCAGTAGCTACTGACGATATCGTTTTCACAATAACAGAAATGAGAAAAGCAGGTGTAGAATTTTTGCATGTGCCTGGCACATACTACGACACAGTTTCAGACCGTGTAGGCACAATTGCTGAAGATATGGCTACACTAAAATCGTTAGGCATTATGGTGGACAGAGATGAAGAAGGCTATCTATTACAAATCTTCACAAAACCAGTAGAAGACCGCCCCACCCTTTTCTTCGAAATCATTCAACGCAAAGGTGCAAAATCATTTGGTAAAGGAAATTTCCAAGCACTATTTGAAAGTATCGAAGCTGAACAAGAACGCAGAGGAACACTTTAACAATTAACTTCTTTTATTAATTTCATTTTTACTATTTAATTAAAACTAACTTTATCTTATGAGCGCAGGTTGCCTAAATAATTGCCCTAATTGTAAATGTTCAAAATCGGCCATTATAATTGGTGCTGGATTAGTTGGTTCCTTATGGGCAGTCTTTTTAAGTAAAGCAGGTTATAAAGTAGATGTATATGAACGAAGACCTGACATGCGGTTACAAAAAATGTCAGCAGGTAAATCCATCAATCTTGCTACTTCATATCGTGGTTGGAAAGCACTCGATGAAGTTGGTATTGGTGATGAAATACGTAAAATAGCTATTCCAATGTATGGTAGGACATTGCATCATCAACATGGAGATACCAATTATCAGCCCTATGGAAACAACGATCAGTCCATTTATTCTGTATCCAGAGGTGAAATAAATGCCAAGCTAATGAGTATTGCAGAAGAAAATCCTTTTGTTCATATACAATTCAATGCCGAATGTATCAATATTGATTTCAATCAAGATAAAGCAATATTTAAAGACACAGTCACTGGGGATATAACAGAAGCAAGTGCTGATGTGATTTTCGCTACAGATGGAGCTTTTTCGGCTGCTCGCTATCATGGCATGCAAAAGTTGGATCAATTTAATTATTCTCAACAATATATTCCTGATGGTTATCGTGAAATATTATTGCCTGCAAATGAAGATGGAACTCATAAGCTATCATTGAATACCTTACACATTTGGCCTCGTGGACGATTCATGTTGATAGCTCTTCCTAATTTTGATGGATCATATACATGTACATTATTCATGCCGTTTGAAAATGATCAATATTGTTTCAATAATCTCACTTCTAAAGAAAAAGTAACAGAATTTTTCAAAGAAGTATTTCCAGATTTTTATGAAATGATGCCAACCGTGGCAGACTCTTGGGAAGATCATCCATTATCATCGTTGGCAATTATTCGTTGTTTCCCATGGACACATCGCAAACTAGCATTAATGGGTGATGCAGCACATGCTACTGTACCATTTTTTGGTCAGGGTATGAATGCTGGATTCGAAGATTGTAGTGTGATGTGGGAACTTATGAATAAACATATGGACAATTGGCCAGTCATTTTTAAAGAATTTGAAAATTTGCGTAAGCCGAATGGTGATGCTGTACAAGATTTATCATTGTTGAATTATATAGTAATGCGAGATAAAGTAGCTGATGCTGATTTTCTATTATTACAAAAAATAGAAAGGAGAATTAATTATTTGTATCCAGATAAATATTTCCCTTTGTATAGTATGGTTGCTTTCACAAATATTGAATATCATACGGCATTGACAAAAGGTCAAGAACAAGAAGCAATGATTCAACAAATCATTAAAGAAAAAGGAATTACTCAAACAACATCAGATGAAGATATTGATAAGTTGATTCATGAATTTATGAAGTCAAAATTATAATAATATCAAAGTCCTCTAGTTGAGGGCTTTTTTATATCAATTAATTTCATCATATTTGTAATATGAATATTTGGAAAAATATTATCCGTCGTCCATCTTAGTATTTTGCTATAAGCGAAATTAAATCCCTTTTAAAACTATAATAAATTTATACCTATTTGATTTAAGATCCATACATTTTAAATCAGTATTCTCAAATCTTAAATCTTTTAAAATGACTCAAGAACAAGAAAAATTAATAGAACGCATAAGCGAAAAATATACAGCCATCGACCAAAATCCTGATGTGCATCTTGAAGGACTGGTACATGCAAACCCAATTACTTATTGGGATTATATTTTGCCTGAAGCACTTTTGGGCCTTCAAATACAACGAACGACCTGCCCAGATGAAATGGTATTCATCATGTATCATCAAATCAATGAATTATTATTTAAAATGATATTATGGGAAATAGACCAAGTAGCTCAATATACCACAATTGAAGCAGCTTTCTTTACTGAAAAATTGCGTCGTATTAGTCGTTATTTTGATATGCTTTCAACATCATTCGACATTATGGGCGATGGTATGGAATTAGAACAATATATGAAATTCAGAAATACCTTGACACCAGCATCTGGTTTCCAAAGTGCTCAGTATCGTATGATAGAATTTGCTTCTACTGAATTAATAAACCTAATTGATTTTCGATACAGAGCCACCATTGACAGAAATACACCTTACTCACATGCTTTTGAACACCTATATTGGCAAGCAGCTGGAAAAGATTTTACAACAGGAAAGAAAAATACCTTACTTGTCAATTTTGAAAAGAAATATAAAAATATGTTCTTAGATAAAATGGAGGGATACAATACTTCTAATCTCTGGACTCGATTTAAACAATTACCCGAAGAGGTTCGAAATGATGCTGAATTAATCAAAGCAATGAGACACTATGATTATACGGTTAATATTAGTTGGGTAATGCATCATTATCATGCAGCTGCTAAATACATCGGTGGTGGTGAAGCAACCGGTGGAAGCGATTGGCGTAAATATATGTTACCAAAGTACCAACGTCGTATTTTCTTTCCTGAATTATGGAGTGAAGAAGAACTAAAGAATTGGGGCGAAAATGTTTAAAGTGTTTTAGTATCTGATTATTAAAAAAATGAAAATTTCTTTTAAAATACGTTTATCGGAGTTTGTTAATATATCCATACTTCGATAAAAAGACATTATTTTTGAGAAAATTTTAATAATTATGAGAAAAAGTTTCCTTACG